>NZ_BAAGUJ010000007.1:0-533821 GCF_054781455.1 Amycolatopsis stemonae
CGCCAGAACTTTCAACAACCCCCCATGCGAGGAGCTGTGATATCCGGTATTAGACCCCGTTTCCAAGGCTTATCCCAGAGTGCAGGGCAGATTACCCACGTGTTACTCACCCGTTCGCCACTCATCCCCCACCGAAGTGGGTTCAGCGTTCGACTTGCATGTGTTAAGCACGCCGCCAGCGTTCGTCCTGAGCCAGGATCAAACTCTCCAACAATGTCTTCGAATTCAACCGAGGCAATTCAATGCTCTCAAAGGAACCTCATACGAGGTTCAATACATAAGCTCTACTGGCTTAGTTCACTAGCACACTGTTGAGTTCTCAAGCAACACACCCCGAGTCGCACCGCCGTCAAGCGGCCTTACTCGAAGCGAGTTATTCCTAGCAGTTTTTGGTGGGACACCCACTCAATCGCGATCCGCGAGAGCTTGGTTCGTGTCCCGGCGGCCGCCTGGTCTCCCTGGCGACTTGGAGAACTTTACACCCCCCGAGAGGGCCCGAAACAGGGGGGTCCCTTAACCGCGTTTCAGCAGGTCAGGGCCCTGTTCCGGGCCACCGGGCCGGTCAGCCGCCAAGTGCGACGCCGGCGACGTTGCGGCGGCCCCGGCGGACCACCAGCCACTTGCCGTGCAGCGCGTCCTCGGCGGACGGCTTCCACTCCTCGTCGGCGACCTTCACGTTATTCACGTACGCGCCGCCCTCCTTGATCGTGCGCCGCGCCGCGCCCTTGCTGTCCACCAGGCCGCCGGCGAGCAGCAGGTCGACGATCGTCGCCTCGCCCGTCGCGTCGACCTTGCCGTTCGGCACCTCGGCCATCGCCGCGTCGAGGGTGCGCTCGTCCAGCTCACCGAGCTCGCCGCGGCCGAACAGCGCCTGGCTGGCGTTGATCACCTGCCGGGTCTGCTCCTCACCGTGCACCAGAACGGTGAACTCCTCCGCCAGCCGCTTCTGCGCGGCCCGCAGGTGGGGACGTTCCTTCGTGTCCTCCTCCAGCGAGGCGATCTCCTCCTGGGTCAGGAACGTGAACATCCGCAGGTAGCGGATGACGTCGGCGTCGCCCACGTTCACGAAGTACTGGTACCAGGCGTACGGCGAGGTCATCTCCGGGTCGAGCCAGAGGTTCCCGCCGCCGGTGGACTTGCCGAACTTCCGGCCTTCGGCGTCGGTGACCAGCGGCGCGGTCAGTGCGTGCACGGCCGCGCCCTCGGTCCGGCGGATCAGGTCGACGCCGCCGACGAGGTTGCCCCACTGGTCGGACCCGCCGACCTGCAGCCTGCAGCCGTACTGCCGGTAGAGCTGCTGGTAGTCCTGCGACTGCAGCAGCAGGTAGCTGAACTCGGTGTACGACATGCCGTCGCCCTCGAGCCGTCGCTTGACCGTCTCGCGGTTGAGCATGACGTTGATCGAGAAGTGCTTCCCGACGTCGCGCAGGAACTCCAGCGCGGTCTGCTGCCCGGTCCAGTTGAGGTTGTTTTCGACGATCGCGCCGGTCTCCGAGTCGTCGAAGTCGACGAACCGTTCGAGCTGGCCGCGGATGCGCCCGGCCCATTCGGCGACGACGTCAAGGGTGTTCAGCGTGCGCTCACCGGTGTCCCGGGGGTCGCCGATCATCCCGGTCGCGCCGCCCGCCAGCACGATCGGCCGGTGCCCGGCCCGCTGGAAGCGCTTGAGCATGAGCAGCGGGACGAGGTTGCCGGCGTGCAGGCTGGGCGCGGTGGGGTCGAACCCGCAATAGAGCGTCACAGGACCCTGGTCGAGCTCGCGCCGGAGGGCGTCGATGTCGGTGGACTGCGCGATGAGGCCGCGCCAGGACAGCTCGTCGAGGATGTGTTCGCTCACGCCTGTAGATCCTCCCGCACCTGGTCAACCGACTAAACGGCGGGTCGAACCCGGCGCTTCCCGCCGCGGCGGTAGGTGGACACCGCGGGCGAGCCGTCGACCCAGAACCGCCACGGCGTGTCCATCGCCATCGCGACGCCGACGCGGGGCCCGGATCGGATCGACTCGGCGGGGACGCGTTCGCCGACGCGCAGCCGGACCGAGGACGCCGGGTCGGTCAGGTCGACGCCGTTCTGCTCGCGGTCGATGCGCAGCACCGACGTCAGGATCGCCGGCCCCTTGGCCAGCTCGCCGGTCCCCCGCGCGTTCGGGCGCCGCTTGCGGACGACGTCGAGGCCGGTGACGACCTCGCCGGCCCGCAGCAGCACCGCGCCGGCCACGCCGTCGTGGGAGCCGACGATGTTCGCGCAGAAGTGCATCCCGTAGACGAAGTACACGTACAGGTGACCCGCCGGACCCCACATGACGGCGTTGCGCGGGGTCTGCCCGCGGTAGCAGTGCGACGCCGGGTCGTCCTCGCCGCGGTAGGCCTCGACCTCGACGAGCCGGACGCCGACGGTGCCGTCGGGTCCGTCCGCCTCGAGGACCGAGCCGAGCAGCAGGTGGGCGAGGTCGACCGGGTCGAGCGCCAGCTCTTCACGGGTGAACAGCCGGTCGCTCACACGATCTCCCCTCGCCCCGTCTACCGGACCGAGCGTAACCACCGGCTCAGTTCAGCCACTGCCGGGCCGCGGTGACGCGCTCCTCGAGCCGCGCGCGCTGCTCGGCCACGCGCTCGGGGGCCGTGCCGCCGCGGGCGTTGCGCGACTTCACCGAGCCTTCGACCGTGAGGACGGCGCGGACCTCCGGCGTGAGCGCCGGGTTGATCTTCTCGAACTCCTCGTCGGTCAGCTCGTCCAGACCGACACCGCGGGACTCGGCGACGCGGACGCTCTCCCCCGCCGCTTCGTGCGCGACGCGGAACGGCACGCCCTGGCGCACCAGCCACTCCGCGATGTCGGTGGCCAGCGTGAACCCGGCCGGGGCCAGTTCGGCGAGGCGGTCGGTGTGGAACGTCAGCGTGGCGAGCATGCCCGCGATCGCCGGGAACAGGAGCTCCAGCTGCTCGACCGAGTCGAACACCGGCTCCTTGTCTTCCTGCAGATCCCGGTTGTAGGCCAGCGGCTGCGCCTTCAGGGTGGCGAGCAGGCCGGTGAGGTTGCCGATCAGCCGGCCCGCCTTGCCGCGGGTCAGCTCGGCGACGTCCGGGTTCTTCTTCTGCGGCATGATCGAGCTGCCGGTGGCCCACGCGTCGTCCAGCGTCACGTAGCCGAACTCGGCGGTGTTCCAGATGACCACCTCTTCGGCGATCCGCGACAGGTTCACCGAGAGCATCGCGACGGCGAAGGCGAACTCGGCGACGAAGTCGCGCGAAGCCGTGCCGTCGATCGAGTTTTCGACGCTGGTCGCGAAGCCCAGCTCCTCGGCGACGGCCTCGGGGTCGAGACCCAGCGACGAGCCCGCGAGCGCGCCCGAGCCGTACGGCGATTCCGCCGTGCGGGCGTCCCAGTCCTGCAGCCGCGAGACGTCGCGCAGCAGCGCCTGGCCGTGGGCCATCAGGTGGTGCGCGAGCAGCACCGGCTGGGCGTGCTGGAGGTGGGTGCGACCGGGCAGGATCGCCTCCGGGTGCTGCTTCGCCTGGAGCACGAGCGCGTCGACGACGTCGAGTACGCCGGCGACGACGCGGCGGGCGGCGTCGCGCAGCCACATCCGGAAGAGCGTGGCCACTTGGTCGTTGCGCGAGCGGCCGGCGCGCAGCTTGCCGCCGAGCTCGGTGCCGGCCCGCTCGAGCAGACCGCGCTCGAGGGCCGTGTGCACGTCCTCGTCGGCGATCGTCGGGGTGAACGCCCCCGACGCGACGTCCTGGGCCAGCGCGTCGAGCGCGGTCAGCATGCCGGTGAGCTCGTCGTCGGTGAGCAGACCCGCCTTGCGCAGCACGCGGGCGTGCGCGCGCGAACCGGCGATGTCGTAGGGCGCCAGGCGCCAGTCGAAGTGCGTCGACGCGCTCAGCGCGGCCATGGCCTCCGCCGGACCGCTGGCGAACCGGCCGCCCCACAGCTGCACCGGCTGCTCGTTCCCGCTCACTGTTCTCGCTTCTCCTCGGTGTTCGTTGGGTTGTTCAAGCGACCGTGATCCGGCCGTCGTGGAGGACCAGCCGGATTTCGCCCGACGCGGCGTCGGTCAGCTTGGCGCATCCGCGGCCGGCCCGCCGTTCGAGTGCGGCGCACGCTTCGCCGCGGCCAATCCGCTGCGCCTCGCCCCGCGCGCTCAGCATCCGGCGCGCTTCGGCGACCGAGACGGTTTCGCCGTCGATCGCCACCGGGACGCCGTGGTCGAAGGTGATCACGACTTCGTCCGGTGCGAGGAACTCCCCCTCCGCCGGGAAGATGTCGCCGATCATGGTGTTCCTTCGTCTGCCGATCGTTGGGCGAGCGCGGCGAAGCGCTCGGCGAGTTCCTTGCCGGACAGGGGTTCGCGCGCGATCACGGCGACCGTGTCGTCGCCCGCGATCGAGCCGACGACCTCTTCCAGTGCCGCCCGGTCGATGGCGCTGGCCAGGAACTGCGCGGCCCCCGGCGGGGTCCGCAGCACCATCAGGTTGCCCGACGAGTCGGCCGAGACCATCAGCTCGGCCAGCAGCCGCGAAAGCCGGGACGTGCCGCCCTGCACGCCGCGGACCGGGCTGCCGTCCTCCGGGATGACGTAGACCGGCGCACCCGAGTCCGGCCCGCGCAGCTTGACCGCGCCGAGCTCGTCGAGGTCGCGCGAGAGCGTCGCCTGGGTGACCTCGATGCCCTCCGCGGCCAGGAGCTTGGCCAGCTCGGTCTGGCTGCGGATGGTCATAGTGGACACCAGCTCGGTGATCCGCGCCTGGCGCCCCACCCGGCTGCTGGTCATCGCCGGCTCTCTTCGAACAGCCAGACGAGCAGCGCCTTCTGGGCGTGGAGCCGGTTCTCCGCCTCGTCCCACACCGCGCTGGCCGGGCCGTCGAGCACCTCGTCGGTGATCTCCCAGCCGCGGTGCGCCGGCAGGCAGTGCAGCACGATCGCGTCGTCCGCGGCCTTCTTCAGCAGCTCGGCGTTGACCTGCAGCGCCCGGAACGGGCCGACCCGGTCGAGCCCGTCGTTCTCCTGCCCCATCGACGTCCACGTGTCGGTGACCAGCACGTCCGCGCCGTCGACCGCCGCGTACGGGTCGGTGTAGACGGTCGCGCTGCCGCCGGTCTCGCTCGCCCGCTTCTTCGCGTCCAGCATCACGCCCTGGTCCGGCTGGAAGCCGACCGGCGAGACGACCCGGACGTGCATCCCGGCCGTGACGCCGCCGAGCAGCAGCGAGTGCGCCATGTTGTTGGCGCCGTCACCGAGGTAGACGAGGGTGAGGCCCTCGAGCTTGCCCTTGCGCTCGCGGATCGTCATCAGGTCGGTGAGCACCTGGCACGGGTGGAACTCGTCGGTGAGCGCGTTGACCACCGGGATCGAGGCGGCCGAGGCCATCGCTTCGATGCGCTTCTGCGCGAAGGTCCGCCACACGATCCCGTCGACGTACCGCGACAGCACCCGCGAAGTGTCCTCGATCGTCTCTTCACGGCCGAGCTGCATCGAGCGGCCGTCGACGATCACCGGGTGCCCGCCGAGCTGGCTGATGCCGACCTCGAACGAGAACCGGGTCCGGGTCGAGTTCTTCTCGAAGATCGCCGTGACCGACTTGCCGGCGAGCGTCTTGGTGCCGAGCGGGTCGGCCTTGAGCCCGTCGGCGAGGTCGAGGATGGCTTTCTGCTCGGCGGGACTGACGTCGTCGTCGCGGAGGAAGTGGCGGAGCATCAGTCGGAGTCCTTCGTGGTGGAGTCGAGCGCGTTCGGGAGGGCGGCGAGGAAGCCGGCGGCCTGGTCGCCGTCGAGCACGAGCGGGGGCGCGAGCCGGATGGCGTCCGGCGCGACCGGGTTGACGAGGTAACCGGCGTCCTGCGCGGCCTTGGCCACCGCGGCCGAGACGGGTTCGCGCAGGGCGATGCCGAGCAGCAGGCCGGCGCCGCGCACCCCGGCGACGAGCGGGTGGCCGAGCGCTTCGACGCCCGTCGCGATGTCCTTGCCCAGCGCCGAAACGTGGTCGAGGAGACCGTCCGCGGCGATGGTCTTCAGCACGGCCAGGCCGGCCGCGCAGCACACCGGGTTGCCGCCGAAGGTCGTCCCGTGCTGGCCGGGCTTGAGCAGATCGCCGGCCGCGCCGACGCCGATCACCGCGCCCAGTGGCAGCCCGCCGCCGAGCCCCTTGGCCAGGGTGATGACGTCCGGGACGATGCCCGCCTGCTGGTAGCCGAACCAGGTGCCGAGGCGGCCGAGGCCGGTCTGCACCTCGTCGAGCACGAGCAGCGTGCCGGTGGCCTTGGTGATCTCGCGGGCGGCCTGCAGGTAGCCGTCGGGCGCCGGGATGACGCCCGCCTCCCCGAGCACCGGCTCCAGGAAGACGGCCGCGGTCTCGGTGTCGACGGCCGCTTTCAGCGCCGCGACGTCCCCGAACGGTACGTGCTCGACGCCGGGGACCAGCGGCTTGAAGGGATCGCGCTTGCCGGGCTGGCCGGTGAGCGTCAGCGAGCCCATGGTCCGGCCGTGGAACGCGCCCTCGGCGGCGATCACCTTGGTGCGCCCGGTCAGCCGGCTGATCTTCAGGGCGGCTTCGTTGGCCTCGGCGCCGGAGTTGACGAACAGCACCTTGCCGTTGCCGGTGAGGCCGGCGACGTCGAGCAGCGCCTCGGCGAGCTCGACGGCCACCGGGTTGAC
The DNA here is from genome assembly GCF_054781455.1 of Amycolatopsis stemonae. NCBI lineage: Bacteria > Bacillati > Actinomycetota > Actinomycetes > Pseudonocardiales > Pseudonocardiaceae > Amycolatopsis > Amycolatopsis stemonae. The sequence continues at coordinate 6,654 of NZ_BAAGUJ010000007.1, forward strand.
GTACAGGTTCGACGTGTGGCCGAGCTGCCTGATCTGCGCGGTGACGGCCTCGACGACGGCCGGGTGGGCGTGGCCCAGCGCGTTGACGGCGATGCCGCCGACCAGGTCGACGTACTCCTTGCCGTCGGCGTCCCACACCTTCGCGCCCTCGCCGCGCACGAGCGTCAGCGCCGGGGTGCCGTAGTTGTCCATGAGGGCGGACTGCCAGTGCTGCCGGCCGTCTGCATTGGACTTGAGGTCGGTCACGGGAGCTCCGTTTCGGGGAAGACCATGGTGCCGATGCCGCGCGAGGTGAAGACCTCCAGCAGCACCGAGTGGGCGAGGCGGCCGTCGATCACGTGCGCCCGGCGCACGCCGCCGCGGATGGCGCGCACGCACGCCTCCATCTTCGGGATCATGCCGCTGGCCAGGGTGGGCAGCATCGGCTCGAGGTGGTCGACGCGGATGCGGTCGATCAGCGAGGAGCGGTCGGGCCAGTTCGCGTACAGCCCTTCGACGTCGGTGAGCACGACGAGCTTCTCCGCGCCCAGCGCGGCCGCCAGCGCGCCCGCGGCCGTGTCGGCGTTGACGTTGTGCACGACGCCCTCGACGTCCGGGGCGACCGTGGACACGACCGGGATGCGCCCGGCGTTGACGATGTCAAGGACCGCGTCCGGGTTGACCTCGGCGACCTCGCCGACGAGCCCGATGTCGACCTGCTCACCGTCCACAGTGGCCTGTTTGCGCTCGGCGGTGAACAACCGGGCGTCCTCACCGGAGATGCCGACCGCGTACGGGCCGTGGGCGTTGATCAGCCCGACGAGCTCGCGGCTGACCTGGCCGGTGAGCACCATCCGGACGATGTCCATCGTCTCCGGTGTGGTGACGCGCAGGCCGCCCTTGAACTCGCCTTCGACGCCGAGGCGCTTGAGCATCGCGGTGATCTGCGGGCCGCCGCCGTGCACGACGACCGGGCGCAGACCGGCCAGCCGGAGGAACACCATGTCTTCGGCGAAGGCCGCCTTCAGCCCGTCGTCGATCATCGCGTTGCCGCCGTACTTGACCACCACCGTGGCGCCGTGGAACCGCTGCAGCCACGGCAGCGCCTCGATGAGCACCCCCGCCTTTTCGGCCGCCGTCGCCAGTCTTTCGTCCGCGGAGATCAAGGCATCCGAACCCATCATGAGGAGTACGCGCTGTTCTCTTCGACGTAACCGTGGGAAAGGTCGGTGGTGTAGATCGTGGCCGCCGCGCCGCCGACCCCGAGGTCGACGACGATCTCGATGCTCCGGCCGGTGAGGTCCGCCTCGGACCGGTCGGCGCCGGGCACGCCCTGCGCGAACAGGGTGACGCCGTTGATCGCGATCGACACCGTCTCCGGGTCGATGCGGGCCGGGACCCGGCCGAGCGCCATCGCGATCCGGCCCCAGTTGGGGTCGGAGCCGAACAGCGCCGTCTTGACCAGGTTGTCCTCCGCGATCGTGCGGGCGACGGCGATCGCGTCGGCTTCGGATTCGGCGCCCTGGACGGTGATGTCGACGTCCTTCGTCGCGCCTTCGGAGTCCGCGCGCAGCTGCAGGACCAGGTCGAGGCTGACTTTGGTGAGCAGCTCGGTGAGCTCGGCCTCGGTGGGTTCGACGCCACTCGCGCCGGAAGCCAGGACCAGGACGGTGTCGTTGGTGGACGTGCCGCCGTCGACGTCGAGCCGGTCGAAGGTGACGTGGGTGGCCGCGCGCAGGGCGCGGTCGAGGGTTTCCCTGTCCACCACGGCGTCGGTGGTGAGCACCGAGAGCATGGTCGCAAGGTTCGGCGCGAGCATGCCCGCGCCCTTGGCGAAGCCGCCGACACTCCAGCCGGCGTCGTGCTTCGCGAAGGCCTGCTTCGGCTTGGTGTCCGTCGTCATCACGCCCGTGGCGGCGTTCAGGCTCGCCTCGGCGCTCGCGTCGAGGGCCTTGAACGCGGTGTCCACTCCGGACAGCACCGCGTCCATCGGCAGCCGCTCGCCGATCAGGCCGGTGGAGCAGACGGCGACCTCGATCGCGCCCGCCTGCAGGACGTCGGCGACCTTTTCGGCGGTGGCGTGGGTGTCCTGGAAGCCACCGGGGCCGGTGGCCGCGTTGGCACCGCCCGAGTTCAGCACGACGGCCTTCAGCCGCTGCTGCTTGAGCACCTCTTGGGACCACAGCACCGGCGCGGCCTTGATGACGTTGCGGGTGAACACGCCGGCCGCGACGTCGAGCGGGCCGTCGTTGACGACCAGCGTGAGGTCGAGGGCGCCGGAGGCCTTGATCCCGGCGGCGACGCCGGCGGCGCGGAAGCCCTGGGGGCCGGTGACGGTCACGGTGCGACTCCTACGGTGGAAAGGCCGGTGGTCTCGGGGAAGCCGAGAGCCAGGTTCATCGACTGGACGGCACCGCCGGCGGTGCCCTTGGTGAGGTTGTCGATCGCCGCGACGACGACCAGGCGCCGGGCGTCGGCGTCGACCGTGACCTGCAGCTGGACGTTGTTCGAGCCGAGCGTCGCCGAGGTGGCCGGCCAGGCGCCCGCGGGCAGCAGCTGGACGAACGGCTCGGCGTCGTAGGCCTTTTCGTAGGCCGCGCGGGCGGCGGCCTCGTCGACGTCGTCCTTCAGCGGCGCGCTCGCCGTGGTGAGAATGCCGCGGGGCATCGGCGCGAGCACCGGGGTGAAGGACACGGTGACCTTCTCCCCCGCGACGGCCGAGAGGTTCTGCGCGAACTCGGGGGTGTGGCGGTGGGCGCCGCCGACGCCGTACGCACTCGCCGAGCCCATCACCTCGGAGCCGAGCAGATTCGGTTTCAGGCTCTTGCCGGCGCCGGAGGTGCCGGTGACCGCGACGACCGTGACGTCCGGCTCGACCAGGCCGGCGGCGAACGCCGGCGCCAGGGCCAGGGACCCGCCGGTCGGGAAGCAGCCGGGCACGGCGACGCGCTTGGTGCCGGTCAGCTTCTCGCGGGCACCGGGCAGCTCGGGCAGGCCGTACGGCCACTGGCCGGCGTGGCCACCGCCGTACCAGCGCTGCCAGTCGGCCGGGTCGGCCAGGCGGTGGTCGGCGCCCATGTCGACGACCAGGACGTCCGGGCCGAGCTGCGCCGCGATCTCCGCGGAGTGCCCGTGGGGCAGCGCGAGGAACACGACGTCGTGGCCGGCGAGGGTCTCCGGCGTCGTCTCGGCCAGGACGCGGTCGGCGAGGGGGACGAGGTGGGGCTGGTGGACGCCGAGCTTCGTACCCGCGCTGCTGGCGGCCGTGAGGGCGCCGATCTCGACCTCGGGATGGGTCAGGAGCAGACGCAGCAGCTCACCGCCCGCGTATCCGCTGGCTCCGGCCACCGCGATGTTCACCGTCATACGCATGATTATGCACGCCCTTGCAAGGCTAAACAAACGGGATTACCGGGAAGTGGTGCCCGCCACCTTGGGATGCTGGGCCGATGACGGACACCCCGGCGCGGCTGCTCGGCCTGCTTTCGCTGCTCCAGACGCCGCGCGAGTGGCCGGGCAGCGAGCTGGCCGACCGGCTCGGCGTCAGCCCGCGCACGATCCGCCGCGACGTCGACCGGCTGCGCGACCTCGGCTACCCGGTGGAGGCCAGCCGCGGTGTCGCGGGCGGGTACCGGCTGGTGGCCGGCACGGCGATGCCACCACTGGTCCTCGAGGACGACGAAGCCGTCGCGATCGCCGTGGGACTGCGGACCGCCGCCGGGCAGACCGTCGCCGGGATCGAGGAAGCGTCCGTGCGGGCGCTGGCCAAGCTGGAGCAGGTCCTGCCGGCGCGGCTGCGCCGCCGGGTGGGCACGATCGGCACGGCGACGGTCGCCGTGCCGGCCGCGGGACCGGCCGTCGACCCCGCCCAGCTGACGGTGTTCGCCGGCGCGATCACCAACCACGAGACCGTCCGCTTCCGCTACCGCGCGAACGACGGCAGCGAGACGCGGCGCCGGGCCGAGCCGCTCCGGCTGGTCGCGGCCGGCCGCCGCTGGTACCTGGTGGCCTACGACCTCGACCGTGCGGACTGGCGCGTCTTCCGGGCCGACCGGGTCCGCGACGCCCAGGCGACCGGCAGCCGCGCGGCCCAGCGCAAGCCGCCGGCGACGGACCTGGCGGCCTACGTCGTCGAACGGCTCTACGACCTCGTGCCGACGTACCGGGCGGTGGCCGTGGTGGCGGAACCGGCGTCGCGGGTCGCACCCCGGCTCGGCGCGGCCGCCGGCGAGCTGACCGAACTGGCGGACGGCCGCTGCCGGTGGCGCAGTCACCCGGACACCCTGGACTGGCTCGCGTTCCGGTTGCTGGGCCTGGGGTGCGCGTTCACGGTCGAGGAACCGCCGGAACTGGTCGAGCACCTGCAGGTGCTCGCGGACCGGGCCGCCGCGGCGGCTTCCGGCGCGCGAACGTGATCGGTGATGGGGCACGGTTCTTCCTCCCTGGACGTTGCCGGGCATGAGGCGGCGGGCCGGTCCTTCGTGGACCGGCCCGCCGTGCTCAGGTGGGCTCGCCTTCGTCCAGGTCCACGCGCCGGCTCGGCGGCACGGGGAGGTAGCAGCCCGGGTTCTCCGGGTCGCAGCCCACGCGGGGCAGCCGGGCGCGGATGCCGCCGGGAGTGCGTTCGAAGTACGCCGCGATGTCCGCCACGCTTTCGCCCGCGATCCACCGGCTCTCCAGCTCGGCGTCCATCTCCTCGTTCCACGGGCGGCCCTGCTGCGCAGGACGGCCCGCGGATCTTCGCCGCGGTGCCCGGCCCCCGCCGGTCGCGGACAGCAGCCCGTCCGCGACCAGGTCGGCGACCGTGGACGCCACCGCGACGTCCAGGTCCAGGCTGCCCTCGGCGACCGGTTCGCCCGTGGGGCCACCGGCTTCCAGGGTGATCATCACCCGGGTGTTCGGTTCGGCGCGGTCGTCGTCCGTCCTGGTGGCGACCGCGATCTGGTAGGTGATCTCCTGCGCCCGGACCTCGGTCCGGCGCTCTTCGATGATCGACATGCCGCGAAGCTAGCGCGCACCCCCGACAGTTTTCGGCCACGCGCTGCTCACGGCCGACTTCGCTCCGAAATTGTCGGACCCCTCCCCTAACGTCTCCGGCGACCACACCACGTGATCGGGAGGCGACGATGGGACACCGGCGGACAAGACGGTGCCCCGGTCCGGGCGAACCGGACCGGGGCACCGTGCGGAGCTTGCGCTCAGAAGTGCAGCAGCTGGGCCAGCGTGCTCTGCTTCTCCTGGGCGGCCTTCGCGGAGCTGTCCGACTTCTGCGCGGCGGCGCCGTCGGGCACCGGCGGCGGGACCGGGCTGCACTGGACGTCCGAGTGGTTGCCGGGCTGGCGCTTCGGCAGGGTGCCGTTGGCCAGGTAGTCGGCGATCTTGTCGTCCACACAGGACACCCCGGACAGCGAGCCGGCGTGCGTCGTGCCACCCGGCGCGCTGATCAGGCTCGAGTTCGGGTACCGCTTGCGGACCTCGAGGCTGCCGGGGTACGGCGTGGCGGCGTCGAGCTCCTCGCTGATCAGCAGCGCGCCGGCCACCTTGCGGCCGTCGATGTCCACCGGCTTGCCCGCCTTCGCCGGCCAGAACACGCACGGCGCGTTGAACCAGGCGTTGCCCCAGGTCTCGAACGGGGCCTTGGCGTAGGTCAGCCAGTTGTCGAAGCGCCACTTGTTCCAGCTGGTCGGCCACTGCACGTCGGTGCACTGCACGCCGAGGTACACGGCGAAGCCGTTGTCGTTGCCGGGCGGGTTCGAGTCGTCGTAGAGCGACTTGAGCGTCTGCCAGTCACCCTTGTGCACGTACCCGTCGAACGCCTTGGCCATGTCGACCCAGCCGAAGACGTAGTAGCCGGCCTGCAGGAAGATGTCGGTCCACTCGTCGCCGCCGATCACCCCGCCCGCCGGGTTCTTGGCGAGCTTGCGCTGCGTGTCGTACCACAGCTTCTCGACGGCGGAACCGGTCTTGCCGAGGTGGTAGACGTTGTCGTACTTCGCGAGCCAGTCGAAGTAGATCTTGATGTTCTTGTCGAACGCGACGTCCTGGTCGAGGTTGGCCTGGTACCAGACCTTCCGCGGGTCGACGTTGCCGTCGAGCACCATCCGGCGGACGTTCTTCGGGTACAGCGTGCTGTACACCTGGCCGAGGTAGGTGCCGTAGGAGAAGCCGTAGTAGTTGATCTGCTTCTCGCCGAGCGCCTTGCGGAGGCTGTCCATGTCCTGCGCGACGTCGGTCGTCTTCAGGTGGTTGAGGATTTCGCCGTTCTTCCTGCAGGCCTCGGCGTAGCCCTTCGAACGGTCGAGCCAGGTCTTCTCCAGCTGCGGCGTCGTCGGCACGTAGGCCGGCCGGTTGTAGCTGAAGTAGTTCCCGTCGCAGGTCAGCGCGGGCTTGCTGGACCCGACGCCCCGCGGGTCGAAGCCGATCCAGTCGTAGTTGTCGCCCGCGTGGTTCGGCACGTACTTGCCGAGCACCGAGAGCCCGAGGCCGGACCCGCCGGGGCCGCCCGGGTTCACCAGCATGATCCCCTGCGACTGCGGGGTCTTGTGCTTGATCCGCGACACCGCGACGGAGACCTTCGCCCCGCCCGGCTTCGCGTAGTCCATCGGCACCTCGAGGAAACCGCACTCGGCGCCGGCGGCCTTCAGGCTCGCCGACGTGCACGGCCCCCAGGCGATCGGCGCGGGGGTGAACTGCACCCCGGGATCCGCCGAAGCGGCGGGCGCGGCGGCCATCAGCCCGGCCGCGAGACCCGCGGCGGCGACGGCGGCAACGATTCTCTTCACAGTCGTCCTTTTCATCCGCATTCGACAGAGTTCGCCGGATTCCGGCGAAACTACCGGCAACCTTCGACAATCTCGCCGACCGGCGCGACTTCCGCCATCCGTCTTTCGTCGGGACCTGCGGCCGCGGCCGAGCCCTGGAACTGTCGGTGCCCGGCAGTACGCTCCGGACCGCACGAGGGCGACGGGAGGACGCATGAGCGCGGACGAACAGCTGGTCAAGGCGATCCGCACGGGGCTGGCCGAGCTGGCCGACCCGGTGAAGGCGACCGCGATGCAGGCGTACATGAAGTCCGCCATGCCGTTCCGCGGGGTGGCCTCACCGGAGCGAAGTGCGTTCCTCAAGGGGGTACTCGCCGACCATATAGTGCCGGATCGGGTGAAATATTCGGCGACCGTGCTGGAGTTGTGGCGCACCGCCGAATTCCGGGAGGAGCGCTACGCGGCCATCGCGCTTTCCGGGCACCGGGCGTACCGGCGGTGGCAGGACCCGGACCTGGTCCCGATGTACGAGGAGATGATCGTCAGCGGCGCTTGGTGGGACTACGTGGACGAGCTGGCGATCCGCCGGATCGGCCCGATCCTGCGGTCGCACCGGCCCGAGCTCACCCGGCTGATGCTGCGCTGGGCGGCGGACCACGACCTCTGGCGCCGCCGCACGGCGATCATCTGCCAGGTCGGGGCCAAGGAGGAAACGGACACGGACCTGCTGGTCCGCGCGATCGAGCCGGCGATCGCCGAACCGGAGTTCTTCCTGCGCAAGGGAATCGGCTGGGCCCTGCGGGAGTACGCGAAGACATCGCCGGACTGGGTGCGGTCCTTTGTGGACGACCACCCGGGACTGTCCGGACTCTCGCGGCGGGAGGCGCTGAAGCACATCGGGTGATCCGCGGTCGGCTCGTGCGTGGAGGGTCGACACGCGTGATTGGAGGGTCGACGCGGGTGGGAGGGGCCGGGGTTCCGGCCCCTCCTCGGCCTTGTCGCGTCCTGTGGTCAGGCGCGCAGGGTTGCGTCGAAGCGCTCGCCTGCCGCCGCCACTGCGGCGTCGCGGGCCTTGGTGGCCTCGTCGACCGTCAGCGTGCGGTCCGCGGCGCGGAAGCGCAGCTTGTACGCCAGGGACCGCTTGCCCTCGCCGACCTGCTCGCCCGTGTACACGTCGAACAGCGTGATGTCTTCCAGCAACTCGCCCGCGCCTTCGCGCAGCACCGCGGCCAGGTCGGCCGACGGCACTTCCGAAGCCGCGACCAGGGCGACGTCGAGCAGCACCGGCGGGTAGCTCGAGACGCTCGGCGCCGGGCGGGAGTCCGGCAGCGGGATCGCGTCCAGGTCCAGCTCCATCGCGACCGTCCGCGGCGGCAGGCCGAGGGCCTCGACCACCTTGGGGTGCAGCTCGCCGGCGTGGCCGACCGGCCAGTCGCCGACCTGCAGCCGGGCGCAGCGGCCCGGGTGCCACGGCGGGAGGTCCGCGGCCTGCACCGTCAGCTCGATGCCGGCGGCCGCGGCGACCGTCCGGGCCGCCTGCACCGCGTCGGCCCAGTTCGCCGGCTCGCCCTGGCCCCACCAGCCGGCGCGGCGCAGCTGGCCGCCCAGCACCACCGCGACGTGCAGCGGCTGCTGCGGCACGGCCGCTTCGAGCAGCGCGAGCTCCTCGTCGGTCGGGCGGTGGTCGACGCCGAGGTCGGGCACCTTCAGCGGGTTCGGCGCCGGCAGCACGACCTGGCCGATGTGGAACAGCGAGACGTCCTTCATCCCGCGCGACACGTTGCGCTGCAGCGTGTCCAGCAGGCCCGGCAGCAGCGTTGTCGCCAGCCGGTTGCGGTCGGCCTCCAGCGGGTTGCGGACCACGACCGCGTTGCGGCGGACGTCGTCCTCCGGCAGGCCGAAGGCGTCCCACACCGCGTCGCTGACGAACGGGAACGGGCGCACCTCGACGTACCCGGCCTCCGCCAGGGCCCGTGCCACGCTGCGGCTGCGGCGCTGGGTGTCGGTCAGGCCACGGCCGGCCGGGGCGGCGGGCAGTGTCGACGGGATGCTGTCGTAGCCCTCCAGCCGCAGCACCTCTTCGACGAGGTCCGCGGGCTGCTTGAGGTCGCCGCGCCAGCTCGGCGGGATCGCGGTGACCAGGCCGGTGCCGTCGTCACCCGTGCCGACCGAGACCTTGCAGCCGATCTGGGTGAGCCGGCGGACGGTCACGCCGCGCTGGTAGTTCACGCCCGCGATCCGGTCCGGCAGGTTGATCGGCATCACGACGGGCGGGTTCGGCTCGACCGTGCCCTCGTCGGTGCGGCCGGGCTGGATGGCGGCGTCGCCGTACTGGCGCAGCAGCCGGGCGGCCAGCTCGACGGCCGCCGGGCACAGCTGCGGGTCGGTGAACCGCTCGAACCGCTTGGCGGCCTCGGAGAACAGCTTGTGCCGCCGGGCGGTGCGGCTGATCGCGGCCGGGTTCCAGTGCGCCGCCTCGAGCAGGACGTCGGTGCTCTCCGCCGTGATCTCGGTGCTCGCACCGCCCATCGTGCCGGCGAGCGAGATGACGCCGCTGTCGTCGGCGATGATCACGTCGTCCGGGTCGAGCGTGCGCTCGACGTCGTCCAGCGTGGTCAGCTTCTCGCCCGGCTTCGCCCGGCGCACCACCAGGTCACCCTGGATGGCCTTGGTGGCGAACGCGTGCAGCGGGTGCCCGAGCTCGAGCATCACGTAGTTGGTGACGTCGACGGCCAGCGAGATCGAGCGGATGCCGGCCAGCATCAGCCGGCGCCGCATCCACCACGGGGTCGGCGCGGTCGCGTCCAGGCCGGTGACCCGGCGCAGCACGAACCGCGGGCAGCCTTCCGGGTCCTCGACGTGGACCGGCCACGCGTCGCCCTCGGCCGCCGGGACCTCCAGCATCGCCGGGTCACCGAAGGCGACGTCCAGCGCGTTCGACAGCTCGCGCGCGAGGCCGCGGACGGACAGGGCGTAGCCGCGGTCCGGGGTCGGCGCCAACTCGATCACCGAGTCGTCGAGGCCGAGCAGCTCGCGGGCGTCGTCGCCGGGGCTCGCGGTGCCGGAGGGCAGCACGAGGATGCCGGCGTGGTCGTCGCCGAGGCCGAGCTCGCGGGCCGAGCAGATCATGCCGTCGCTGACGCGGCCGTAGGTCTTGCGGGAAGCGATCGTGAAGTCGCCGGGCAGGACCGCGCCGGGCAGCGCGACGACGACCAGGTCGCCCTCGGCGAAGTTGCGCGCGCCGCAGACGATGCCGCGGGTCTTGATGCCGTGCGGGCCCTCGTCGAACTCGCCGGTTTCGTCGTCGTCCTCGTCTTCGTCGTCTTCCTCGACGACGGGTTCTTCGGCTTCCTCGCCGACGTCGACGCGGCAGAACCGGATCGGCTTCTTGAACTCGGTGAGCTCCTCGATCTCGGCCACCCGGCCGACGACCAGCGGACCGGTGACCGGCCCGAGCTCGCTCAGGTCGTCGACCTCGATGCCGATGCGCACGAAGGCGTCGGCCAGGTCCTGCGGCGTGACCTCCTCGCCGATGTCGAGGTGCTCGGTCAGCCAGCTGACGGGGACTCGCACTACGCCTCCGTTCCGAAGGGAAGGGTGAAGCGGACGTCGCCCTCCACCATGTCGCGCATGTCCGGGATCCCGTTGCGGAACTGCAGGGTGCGCTCGATGCCCATGCCGAAGGCGAAGCCCGAGTACACGTCGGGGTCGACGCCGCAGGCGCGCAGGACGTTCGGGTTGACCATGCCGCAGCCACCCCACTCGACCCAGCCGGGGCCGCCCTTCTTCTCCTCGAACCAGACGTCCACCTCGGCGGACGGCTCGGTGAACGGGAAGAAGTGCGGGCGCAGGCGGGTCTTGGAGTTCTCGCCGAACATCGCGCGGGCGAAGGCGTCCAAGGTGCCCTTGAGGTGCGCCATGGTGATGCCCTTGTCCACCGCGAGGCCTTCGACCTGGGTGAACACCGGGGTGTGCGTCGAGTCCAGCTCGTCGGTCCGGTACGTGCGGCCCGGGCAGACGACGTACACCGGCAGGTCGCGGTGCAGCAGCGTGCGGGCCTGCACCGGCGAGGTGTGCGTCCGCAGCACCAGGCCGGAGTCCTCCTCGCCGACGTAGAAGGTGTCCTGCAGCTGGCGGGCCGGGTGGTCCTTGCCGAAGTTCAGCGCGTCGAAGTTGAACCACTCGGCTTCGAGCTCCGGGCCCTCGGCGACCTCGTAGCCCATCGCGACGAACGCGTCCGCGACGCGCTCGGAGAGGGTGCTGATCGGGTGCCGGGCACCGCGCGCGACGCGGTCCCACGGGAGCGTGACGTCGACCGCCTCTTCGCGCAGCACGCGCTCGTCGCGCTCCACCTGGAGCTCGGCGCGGCGGGTGTCGAAGGCCGACTGGATCGCCTGGCGGGCCTCGTTGACGCGCTTGCCCGCCTCGGCCTTCTCCTGCTTGGGCAGGGCACCGATCTCGCGGCGGGCCAGCATCAGCGGCGAGTGGTCGCCGAGATGAGCCGGCTTGACCTCGGCCAGCGCTTCGAGCCCGGTCGCGGCGGCGAACGCGGCTTCGGCGGCCTTGACCGCCTCCTGCAGCGTCTCGGGGGCCAGCACCGCGCCCTGGGCTTCCTTCTCCTTGGCTCCGGACATAACTCCTCGGCGTCCGCTGGGACTGGTCGTGCGCGCGCCGCCGGACACGCGGCGCGCGAAAGGTCAAAGGCGAGAAAAGTCTATGGGATCGGGTCGGCGCGCCCCCGCTCGCCCCGGGCCGTGCCGGTGCACGGTCAGCGCGGTCGCGGCGGGCGGGCGCGGGCCCGCCCGGTCAGCGCCGCGCCGCCATCGCGCTCGTGTACACGCAGACGGCCGCGGCCGTGGCGAGGTTGAGGCTTTCGGCCTTGCCGTACAGCGGGATCCGGACGGCGAGGTCCGTGCGGTCGAGGACGTCGGCGGGGAGGCCGTGGGCCTCATTGCCGAACACCCACGCGGTCGGCTCGGTGAGATCCACCCGATCGAGTTCGGCGTCGGCGTAGCCGTGCGCGGCGAACGTGCGCAGGCCGGCCGCCGAACAGGCGTCCAGCGCGACCGGGACGTCCCGGACCCGGGCGATCGGCAGGTGGAAGAGGCTGCCGGCGGCCGCGCGGACGCACTTGCCGTTGTGCGGGTCGACGGTGTCGCCCGCCAGGACGACGGCGTCGGCGCCGGCAGCGTCCGCGACGCGGATCACGGTGCCCGCGTTGCCGGGGTCGGCGACGTCCACCAGGACGACCACGAGCCGGGCACCCGGTGCCACGGCGAGTTCGAGGGGACGGTCCAGCAGCGCGCAGACGGCCACGATGCCCTGCGGCGTCACGGTTTCGCTCAGCCCGCTCGCCGCGCGGTCGGTGATCGGCGAGACCGGGACGCCGGCCGCGCGGGCCGCGTCCACCAGTTCCGCGTGCTGCGCGGCGGCGCGCTCGGTGACGAACAGCTCGTGCACGGTGCCGTTCGCCAGCGCGGCCTCGACGGCGTTGGCCCCTTCGGCGAGGAACCGGCCGGTCTTGTCGCGGTCCGCGCGCCGCGTCAGCTTGCGCGCAGCAACGACCCGGGGGGTCCGCTCGGTGAACGGATCCGCCCCGGGCCGGGGAGAACTGCCGGTCAGGCCGACTTCTTTTCGCCGGTGTTCACGTTGGCCTTGGCGAGCTCGGCCAGCGCGGTGAAGGCGGCGGCGTCGTTGACGGCGAGGTCCGCGAGGATCTTGCGGTCGACCTCGACACCCGCGGCCTTGATGCCCTGGATGAACCGGTTGTAGGTCACGCCGTTGGCGCGGGCGGCCGCGTTGATGCGGGTGATCCACAGCTGGCGGAAGTCACCCTTGCGGGCACGGCGGTCCCGGTAGGCGTAGTTGAGCGAGTGAAGCGTCTGCTCCTTGGCCTTGCGGTACAGCCGCGAACGCTGGCCGCGGTAGCCGCTGGCCAGTTCGAGAGTTGCGCGACGCTTCTTCTGGGCGTTGACCGCCCGCTTGACGCGTGCCACGGGTCCATCCTGTCGATATCGGGGGGCGAGGGGGAACGCCCCGGGTGGTTACTGCAAGTTCTGCGGGGTCAGCGGCCGAGGAGGCGCTTGACGCGGCCGACCTCGGTCTTCGCCAGCTCGGTGGTGCCCTCGAGACGGCGGGTGAGGCGGCTGGACTTCTTCTCCATCAGGTGGCGGCGGCCGGCCTTCTGGCGGCGCAGCTTGCCCGTGCCCGTGACGCGGACTCGCTTCGACGTCCCGCTGTGGGTCTTCATCTTCGGCATTTGGTGTCCTCTTTCGTGCGGCGGCTCACCGGAAACCCGGTGAGCCGCTGACATGTGCTGGTCGGCGCTTACGCCTCGGGGGCCTGCTCGGCCTTCGCCTTCGGCTTCACCTTTTTGTGCGGGGCCAGCACCATGATCATGTTGCGACCGTCCTGCTTGGGCGACGACTCGACGAAGCCCAGCTCGGTCACGTCGTCGGCGAGCTTCTGCAGCAGCCGGAAACCGAGCTCCGGCCGGGACTGCTCGCGACCACGGAACATGATCGTGACCTTGACCTTGTTGCCGGCCGCCAGGAACCGCGACACGTGACCCTTCTTGGTCTCGTAGTCGTGCTGGTCGATCTTCGGACGCAGCTTCTGTTCCTTGATGACCGTGAGCTGCTGGTTGCGGCGGGACTCGCGGGCCTTCTGGGCAGATTCGTACTTGAACTTGCCGAAGTCCATGAGCCGGGCCACGGGCGGGCGCGCCTGGGGAGCGACCTCGACGAGGTCGAGATCCTGCTCCTGAGCCAACCGCAGCGCATCCTCGATCCGGACGATGCCGACCTGTTCGCCGTTCGGTCCGACGAGCCGGACCTCCGGCACCCGGATGCGTTCGTTGATGCGTGTCTCGGAGCTGATGGGGCCTCCTTGGTCCGAGGGCTGTTCTTCTCGTTTCGACCTGGTGCCCACATAGCGAAGGCCCCGACACCGGTTCGGTGCGCGGGGCCCACTCTGTTTCCGATCGTGCCCGGCCCGGAGGCTGGACACTTCACCCTGAACTGGCGTCCGGGCGAGACCGGACCCGGCCACCTTGAGGGTGACGCGGGTGGGAGCGGGGCTCCACTTGCCGCCCCCGATCGCTCGGGAGCTGGTCGCTCGTGGAAGGGTACCAGACGTGTCAGATCAACCCTCCGAACAGCCCCCGTATTCCCCCGATCCCCGCCACCTCGAGGACATCCCCAGCGTGGAGGTGATCAGCCGCGCGGCGGTGATGCTGCTGTCGGCCGGCGCCGAACGGCTCGGTCTCGCCGACGCCGACCCGGCGACGTCCCCGCACCGCGACCTCGACGAAGCCCGCCGCCTGATCACCGCGCTGGCGGGTCTCGTGACGGCCTCCGCGGAATACCTGGGCCTGCACGCCGGGCCGTTGCGGGACGGCCTGCAGTCGCTCCAGAAGGCCTTCCGGGAGGCTTCGGCCGTGCCGGACGAGCCGGGCCAGGGCCCCGGGGAAAAGTACACCGGCCCCGTTTACTGAGTCTGCCGCACCTCGTCGTGGGTGGTCAGGGCGGTTTTGACCGCGCTGACCACCCACGACAGCCACAGCCGGAGCACCGCCGCCGGATCAGGTCTTCCGCAGTTCACCTCTGGCATCTAACATGTTAGATGTGAGTCTCTCGAAGGTCACCAGGCCATTGCTGCGCGACGAGGCGTACGACCGCATCCGGCACGCCATCGTCGACGGGTCGCTGCCACCCGGCGCTCCGCTGCGCGACGGCGACCTCGCCGAGCAGCTCGGCCTCTCGAAGGCCCCGGTGCGGGAGGCGCTGCGGCGGCTCGCCGACGACGGGCTCGTCGAGTCGAAGCCGCAGAGCTACACCCGGGTCTCCGAGGTGATGTCGCCCGACGTCGTCGACGCGCGGGAGATCGTCCGGGTGCTGCACGAGTTCGCCGTGCGGCAGGCCGCCGCGAAGATCCGGGCGGCCGACGTCGCCGCCATGCGAGCCGCCAACGACCGGTTCGCGAAGGCCATCGAGGCCCGCGACATCGAGGCCGCCGTCAACGCCGACGACGAGCTGCACGACATCCCCGTCCGGCTGGCCGGCAACGCCGCCGTCGCCGCCACCCTCGACCGCTACACGCCCCTGCTGCGCCGGCTGGAGCACGCGCGCTTCAGCTCGACGCTCGCCTGGAACTCGGTGGCGCGCCACACCCGGCTCATCGACGCCCTCGAAGCCCGCGACACCGAAACCGCCGTCTCCGTGATCTCGACCATCTGGACCGACCTCCTGGAGGACCGATGACCCTCGCCGGCTTCCCGCGCTATCCCCTGCTGTTCGGCCCGTCGCCGGTGCACCCGCTGGACCGCCTCACCGAGCACCTCGGCGGCGCGAAGATCTGGGCCAAGCGCGAAGACGTCAACTCCGGCCTCGCGTTCGGCGGCAACAAGACGCGCAAGCTCGAGTACCTCGTCGCCGACGCGCTCGCACGGAAGGCCGACACGCTCGTCTCCATCGGCGGCGTCCAGTCCAACCACACCCGGCAGGTCGCGGCCGCCGCGGCGCGGGCCGGGCTGAAGGCGGTGCTGGTGCAGGAAAGCTGGGTCGACTGGCACGACCCGCTCTACGACAAGGTCGGCAACATCCAGCTGTCGCGGATCCTCGGCGCGGACGTCCGGCTCGTCGAAGCCGGTTTCGGCATCGGGTTCAAGCAGGCCTGGGAAGACGCCGTCGCGGAGATCGAAGCGGACGGCGGGAAGCCGTACGCCATCCCGGCCGGCGCGTCGGACCACCGGCTCGGCGGGCTCGGCTTCGCGAACTGGATCGTCGAACTGGAAGAACAGGAAGAGCAGCTCGGCCTCTTCTTCGACACCGTGATCGTCTGCTCGGTCACCGGCAGCACCCAGGGCGGGATGGTCGCCGGGGTGGCCGGGCACAAGAACCGGCGGATCCTCGGCATCGACGCTTCCGCCAAGCCGGACGAGACCCGCGCGCAGGTCACGCGCATCGCGCGCGCCACCGCCGAGCTGATCGGCGCCGGGGAGATCCCGGAGGTCGAGCTGGACGACCGCTACCACGCCGGGACCTACGGCATCCCCGACAAGTCTACTGTGGACGCCATCGAGACGTGCGCACGGCTGGAGGGGATGATCACCGACCCGGTGTACGAGGGCAAGTCGATGGCGGGACTCATCGACCTCGTCAAGAACGGCGAGATCGACAGCGGCTCGAACGTCCTCTACGCCCACCTCGGCGGGCAGCCCGCGCTGAACGGCTACACGAGCGTGCTCGGCTGAGCGCCCCGGGGCCGCGGCCCCGGGGCAAGACCTCAGTCCAGCACGCAGAGCACGTCGATCTCGACGAGCAGCTCGCCCGGCAGGCCGACGTAGACGGTCGTGCGGGCGGCGTGCGGCGCGTCGCCGATCAGCTCGTCGTAGACCTCGTTGAACGGCGCGAAGTGCGCCGTGTCGGTCAGGTACACCCGCACCATGATCGCGTCGGCCAGGCTCGAGCCCGCCTCCGCCAGCACGGCTTCGATGTTCTTGAACGTCTGCCGGGTCTGGCCGACCACGTCGTCGCCGACGATCGCGTTCGTGGCCGGGTCGAACGCGACCTGGCCGGCGACCTGCAGCAGGTTTCCCTTGCGGACGGCCTGCGAGAACTTCGCCGGCGGCTTCGGCGCGTTCTCGGTGGAAACTGCCGTCTTGCTCATCAGTGCCCCTTTCCGTTCTCCGTCCATCCACTGTGGACGGAAGCTTCCGTGGTCGCGGCCCGCAGGTCGGGTACCAGCGCCAGCAGTCCTTCGTAGTCGAGCAGCACCTTCGGCACCGACATCGACGCGGCGGCCAGGACTTCGCCGTCCGCGCCGCGGACCGGCGCCGCGACGCAGTGGATGAAGTCCTCGTGCTCGGCGTTGTCGACGGCGTACCCGCGCTGGGCGACCAGGTCCAGCTCGGCGAGGTACGCCTCGGCGGAGGTGATCGTGTTCGGTGTCAGCGCCGGGTACTGGATCGACCGCGCGATCTCCTCACGCCGCGCCGCCGGCATCGCCGCGACGAGCACCTTGCCGACCGCCGTGCAGTGCAGCGGCGCGCGCTTGCCGACGCGCGAGTACATCCGGACCGAGTGGCGGCCCTCGTACTTGTCGATGTAGACGACTTCGCCGTCGTCGTAGCTGGCCAGGTGCACGGTGTGCCCGGTGCGGGCGTTGAGCGCGGCGAGCGCGGGCTGGGCGCTGCGCCGGACGTCGATCGAGTCGAGGGCTTGGTTTGCCAGGTCGAACATCGCGCTGCCGAGCCGGTAGTACCGCGTGCCCTCGCGGCGGACGAAGTGGTGCTGCTCGAGGGTGCGCAGCAGGCGCAGCACCGTCGACTTGTGCACGCCGATCTCGTCGGCGAGGTCGTCGAGCGTGCGCGCGTCCTTCGCGATCGAGTTCAGCAGGGTCAAGGCCCGGTCCAGGCTCTGGCTCACGTGAGCACCCCTTCCCCGGTCAGCCGCGCGGAACGCCACTCGTCCGGGCCGGCCTTCAGCAGGGTATCCACGACCGGGCGCGGCAGCGGCACCCCGACGTCGTCGTGGGTCAGCAGGGTCGCCGCGGCCTGGAGGTGGCCCCGGCGCAGGCGTTCGAGCGGTGACGCGCCCCGCAGCGTCGCGGCGAGGAAGCCCGCGGCGAACGCGTCCCCGGCGCCGACCGGCTCGACGACGTCGACGCGAAGCGCGGGCGCGAACAGCGGCTCGCCTTCGACCAGCGTCGCGCCGCGTTCACCGTGCTTGACCACCAGCGTGCGCGGCTCGGGCAGCAGCGCCCGCAGCTCCGCCGGGTCGCCGGTCCCCCAGACGTGCTGGGCTTCGTCGTCGCCGGTCAGGACGACGTCCGCCCGCGCGGCCAGTTCGGCCAGCAGGCGCGGGTCGCGCCCGGCCCAGAGCGCGGGGCGCAGGTTGACGTCGAAGGAGATCAGCCGGTCACCGCGGGGCATCTCCAGCAGCGCGCGCACCAACGCGAGGCAGCTGTCCGACAGCGCGGGCGTGATCCCGGACAGGTGCAGCACGCGGACGCCGTCGAGGGTCAGCCGGTCCAGCAGGGCGGGGCCCATGCCGGACGCCGCCGAGCCGGCGCGGTAGTAGCGGACCGGGCTGCCGCCGGCGCCGCTTTCCTTGATGTAGAGCCCGGTCGGGCGCGCCGGGTCGGTGTAGCACGCGCTGACGTCGACGCCGTGGGAGGCGATCTCGCGGAGCACCGCGCGGCCGAACGGGTCGTCGCCGACCGCGCTCACCCAGCCACTCGGCACGCCGAGCGCGGGCAGGTGACTGGCCACGTTCGATTCGGCGCCGCCGATCGTGCGCAGCCACCGCTTGACCTCGTCCGGCGGGCCGGGTTCGGCGGGCACGAACAGCGCCATCGTCTCGCCGACACAGAGCACTTCGGGCCCGCTCGTCACTTTCCGTCTCCCCCGTCCGTCACCCCGTTGACCTGTGGCGACCCGGATGCTACACCTATTGCACTCAAAATGCGCAACAGTCGTTGCAACATACGCAACCGAGGTCGCCGCCGATGAACCCTTGCCAGATGGACCCCGCCGCGCTCGACGCCCTCCGCCAGGAGCGGATCGACTGGCGCTTCCGCTCGGCCGCCCCCGCGCTGAGCGGGCTCACCCTCGCCGAAGCCGCGGATCGCCGGCTCAACCTGTTCACGGACGGGTTCTTCGGGCCCTTCGTGGTCCTCGACGAGGAAGCGCTCGAGCACAACCTGCGGACGATGGCCGCCTGGTGCGCCGCCCGCGGTGTCGTGCTCGCCCCGCACGGCAAGACGACCATGGCACCGCAGCTGTTCGCCCGCCAGATCGAACACGGCGCGTGGGGCGTGACCTGCGCGAACGCCGGCCACCTGCGGATCTACCGCGCGTTCGGCGTCTCGCGGATCCTGCTCGCCAACCAGTTCCTCGACCCGTCGGGCCTGCGGTGGCTCGCCGCCGAACTGGCCGCGGACCCGGATTTCGAGTTCGTCTGCTGGGTCGACTCGGTCCGCGGCGTCGAGCTGATGACCGAGGCGCTCGCCGACGCCGGCCGCCCGGTCGACGTCCTCCTGGAGCTGGGTGCCGACGGCGGCCGCACCGGCGTCCGCGACACCGAGACCGTGCTGGCCGTCGCCGAGGCGGTGCACGCCAGCCCGGTGCTGCGGCTGCGCGGCACCGGCGGTTACGAGGGCGCGCTCTCGCACGACACCGACGAAGCCGCGCTCGCGAAGATCAGCTCCTATGTGGACGGTCTGCGCGACCTCGCGATCACGTTCGCGGACAAGGGACTCCTCGACGGCCAGATCATCGTCACGGCCGGGGGAAGCGCCTACTTCGACCAGGTCGCGAACGAGCTGACCAAGCCGTGGCCGGCCGGGCTCGACGTGCTGCCGGTGCTGCGCAGCGGCGCGTACGTCACCCACGACGACGGCTTCTACCGCGAGATCTCCCCGCTCGGCGACCACCCGCGCATCGACGGCGTCGCGTCGTTCCGGCCCGCCCTGCACGCCTGGGCGCAGGTGACGTCGAAGCCGTCGGACGAGCTCGCGCTGCTGACGATCGGCAAGCGTGACGCGTCCTTCGACGAAGGCATGCCCGAGCCGCAGCTGCGGCGCACACCGGACGGCCCCGCCGAGCCGCTGAAGGACCACGTCGTCGCGAAGATGAACGACCAGCACGCGTTCCTGACCCTGCCCGCCGGGTCGCCGGTCGAGGTCGGCGACTGGATCCGGCTCGGTCTGTCGCACCCCTGCACGGTGTTCGACAAGTGGTCGCTGCTGCCGGTGACCGCGGCCGACGGCGAAACCGTCGTCGACCTGGTCCGGACGTGGTTCTGATGGACGTCGTCGTCAAGAACGCGCTGGTCGCCGACGGCACCGGCGAACCACTCGCCCGCCACGACGTCGGGATCAGCGACGGCAAGATCGCCGAGGTCGGCTCGCTCACCGGACGACGCACGATCGATGCCGACGGCCTGGTGCTCGCGCCCGGGTTCATCGACATGCACTCCCACTCCGACCTGCAGCTGCTGGCCAACCCGGACCACGCGGCCAAGATCACCCAGGGCGTCACGACCGAGGTGCTCGGTCAGGACGGCCTGTCGTACGCGCCGGTCGACGACACCGTTCTCGAGGCCCTGCGGCAGCAGCTCGCGGGCTGGAACGACGACCCGGCCGGGTTCGACTGGAACTGGCGCTCGGTCGGCGAGTACCTCGACCGCCTGGACCGGGGTGTTGCCGTCAACGCGGCCTACCTGGTGCCGCAGGGCACGGTCCGGATGCTCGCCGTCGGCTTCGACGACCGCCCGGCCACGGACGCCGAGCTAACGCGGATGAAGGAACTCGTCGCGACCGGCCTGGCCGAGGGCGCGATGGGGATGTCGTCCGGGCTCACCTACACGCCCGGGATGTACGCCGGCACGAGTGAGCTGGTCGAGCTGTGCCGGGTGGTCGGCGAGGGCGGCGGGTTCTACAGCCCGCACCACCGCAGCTACGGCAAGGGTGCGCTGGAAGCGTTTGCGGAGATGATCGACGTCAGCAGGCGCTCGGGCTGCCCGCTGCACCTGGCGCACGCGACGATGAACTTCTCGGTGAACAAGGGGAAAGCGCCCGACCTGCTGAAGCTGCTGGACGATGCGCTCGACGACGGCTGCGACGTCAGCCTCGACACCTACCCGTACCTGCCGGGCGCGACCTACCTCTCGGCGCTCCTGCCGAGCTGGGCCTCCGAAGGCGGCCTCGACGCCACCCTCGCCCGGTTGTCCGATGTGGACGAACGCGAGCGGATCCGCGAAGCGATCGAGGAGTCCGGTTCGGACGGCGCCCACGGCGTCCCGATCGACTGGGACGCCATCGAAATCAACGGCGTCCGCAACGAGCACAACACCCACCTCGTCGGGCACAGCGTGGCCGCGTCGGCACGCGCCGCGGGCACCGAACCGGCAACGCTGTACTTCGACACCCTCCTCGACGAAAAGCTCGGCACGTCCTGCCTGATGCACGTCGGGCACGAGGAGAACGTCCAGGCGATCATGCGCCACCGGACGCACACCGGCGGCAGCGACGGCCTGCTCGTCGGCGCCCGGCCGCACCCGCGCGCCTGGGGCACGTTCCCCCGCTACCTCGCCCGGTACGTCCGCGAACTGGGCGTGCTGGACCTCGCCGAGTGCGTCGCCCACCTCACCGGGCGGGCCGCACGGCGGCTGCGGCTGACCGACCGTGGCCTGGTCCGCGCCGGGTACGCCGCCGACCTGGTGCTGTTCGACCCGGACCGGGTCGCCGACACCGCCACCTTCGACGACCCGCGGCAGCCCGCCGCGGGCATCAGCCACGTCTTCGTCAACGGCGTCGCCGCGCTCGACGACGGCCGTCCCACCGGCGCCCTCGCCGGCCGGTCCCTGCGCAACCCCGGGAGAGCCCGATGATCCACTGGCTGCAACACACCACGGGCGGTCTGCTCACGCTCGCCGCCGTCTCGATCGCCGTCCTGCTGCTGTTGATCGTCAAGCTCAAGGTCGAGCCGTTCATCGCGCTGATCGTCGTCGGCCTGCTCACCGCGCTGGCCGCGGGCCTGCCGGTCGGGACGATCGTCGGGACCGCGCAGAAGTCGTCGGATTCGTTGCTGGAAAAGGGCTTCGGCAGCATTCTCGGGCACATCACGGCGATCATCGGGCTCGGCACGTTACTCGGGTCGATCCTGGAACGCTCGGGTGGCGCGAAAGTCCTGACCGGTGCGCTGCTGAAGGCGTTCGGGGAGAAGCGGGCGCCGCTGGCGATGGGCATCGCCGGGTTCATCTTCGGCATCCCGGTGTTCTTCGACATCGGCATCTTCGTGCTGGCACCGCTGGTCTACGTCGCGGCGCGCCAGGGTGGCCGGTCGCTGGTGCTCTACGCCATGCCCCTGATCGCGGGCCTGTCGATCACGCACGCGTTCCTGCCGCCGCACCCGGGTCCGGTGGCCGCGGCCGGGCTGCTGCACGTCGAGCTCGGCTGGATCATCCTGATGGGCCTCGCCTGCGGTGTCCCCGCGTTCCTCATCGGCGGCGTGCTGTACGCGACCTGGATCGGCAAGCGCATCGACATCGCCGTGCCCGAGGACATGATCGTCGCCGAGGAAGAGGGCGAACAGGAAGCGGACGTGCCGTCGCTGGCGCTGGTCGGCTCGATCATCGCGGTGCCGCTGGTGCTCATCCTCGCCGGGACGTTCGGCAGCATCTGGCTGCCCAAGAACTCCACGCTCTCGGGCGTCGCCGCGTTCATCGGGACGCCGGCCGTCGCGCTCACCATCGCGGTGCTGCTCGCGTCGTGGCTGCTCGGCCTGCGCCGCGGGTTCACCGGCAAGGACCTCAACGAGCTGGCCGCGAAGTCGCTGCGGCCGGTGGCGATGATCCTGCTGGTCGTCGGCGCGGGCGCGTTCTTCGGCGCGGTGCTTTCCGCGACCGGCATCGGCAAGGCCGTGGCCGACTCGCTGCACGACGCCGGGCTGCCGGTGCTGCTCGCCGCGTACGTCATCAGTTGCGGCATGCGCATCGCGCAGGGCTCGGCGACCGTCGCCATCGTGACGACGAGCGGGATCATCGCGCCGACCGTGGCGCAGCTCGGGTATTCCCAGGTGCAGCTGGCCTTGCTGGTGATGGCGATTTCCGCCGGGTCGATCATCGCCTCGCACGTCAACGACGGTGGCTTCTGGATCGTTTCGCGGTACTTCAACATGAGCGTCCTGCAGACGCTGAAGTCCTGGACCGCGCTGGAAACCGTGCTTTCCCTGTCCGGTTTCGGGGTTTCGGCATTGCTCATGGCCGTGGTCTAGACCATACTGGGGTGAACCGCCGACCCGAACTCCGCCGCCCTCGAAAGCACTGGGAGACAATGATGACCGGACTTTCCCGTCGCACGTTCCTCGGCGCCGCCGCGGGCGCGAGCGCTGCCACCGTTTTCGGCCCGCAGCTCGCGTCCGCGGCCACCACCTCGAAGGGCTGCATCGCCGGAGGAACCGTGTACATCGGCAGTTACACCAGCGGGGCGAGCGGCCACGGCCTCGACGTCTCCAGCCGCTCGGGTGCCACGCTGAACCCGGTGCGCACGGTGCCGGGGATCACCGACACGTCGTGGTTCGACCGCAGCGCGGACGGCAAAACCCTTTACGTGACCAACGAAGGCGACCCGAACGGGTTCGTCTCGGCGCTGAACATCGCCGACGCGGCGAACCCGAAGCCGCTCAACAAGGTGACGTCGAAAGGCGGCGCGCCGACGCACCTGAGCGTGCACTCGAGCCAGAAGTACGTGCTGGCCGCGAACTACAGCTCGGGCAGCGTCGTCGTGCTGCCGATCCAGGCCGGCGGCAAGCTCGGCATGGCCACGGACCTGGTGACGCACCACGCCGATTCCGGGCAGGCCCACGCCCACCAGGTCGTCAACGACCCGACCGGCCGCTGGGTGCTGTCGGTCGACCTCGGCGCCGACTCGGTGTACGTCTACTCCCTCGACGTCGGCACCGGGAAGCTTTCGCTGCACCAGCAGCTGAAGCTGCCCGCCGGTGCTGGGCCGCGGCACCTCGCGTTCGACAAGACCGGCTCGTTCGCCTACATCCTGCAGGAGCTGCGGCCGGAGGTGACGGTCGCGAGCTGGGACGCGGCCGCCGGGAGGCTGAAGGCGCTTTCCGTCGTCCCGGCGGTGCCGCCGGGCAGCACCGGGGACCTGTTCCCCGGCGAGATCACCCTGTCGAGGGACGGGAAGTTCGCCTACGCCACCGTCCGCGGCCCCAACACCCTGGCGACGTTCTCCGTCGCCGGCGACCGGCTGCAGCTGGTGTCCACTGTGTCCAGTGGCGGCAACTGGCCGCGGCACGTCGCCCTCGACCCCGGCGAAAACTGGTTCTACGTCTCCAACCAGCGATCCGGCACTGTCACCTGGCTGCCCCGCGACCCGGCCACCGGCCTGCCCGGCGCCGTCGCGGGCAGCCTCGCCGTGCCCGACGTCAACTCGGTCTGCTTCGCCTGACGCCGTTCAGGCACCCACTGGAGGATCGTCATGAGACTGCGCCGCACCCTGCCCGTGATCGCCGGGCTGGCCCTGCTCGCCGGCTGCGCCCCCACCCAGTCCGCACCCGCCGGCGCCGGCGGGGACGACCGGACCGGCACCATCCGCGTCTGGCTGTTCGACGAGGCCAACCGCGCGCCCAAGGAGGCCGCGGTCAAGGACGCCATCACCGAGTTCAAGGCGGCCCACCAGGGCGTCGAGGTCGACGTCCAGTGGGTGCCGGTCGAAGGCCGCGCGGACAAGTTCTCCGGCGCCTTCAACGACCCGGGCAACGCGCCGGACGTCGCCGAGTTCGGCAACACCGACGTCTCCAGCTACGCCGCCACCGGCGCGCTGGCCGACCTCACCGGCGACCTCGCGTCGTGGCGCGAGGGCAAGGACCTCATCCCGACCGTCGTCGACACCGCGAAGTCCGGCGGCAAGACCTACGGCCTGCCCTGGTACACCGGGATCCGCGCGTTGTACTACCGCACCGACGTCTTCACCGAGCTCGGCCTCAAGCCACCGGCGACGCTCTCGGAGCTGACCGAAACGGCCCGGCGGATCCGCGCCGCGAAGCCGGACCTCTACGGCATCTCCGTCGGCGGCAAGTACACCTACGCGATGCTGCCGTTCCTCTGGGCCAATGGCGGCGAGCTGGCGACCGACACCGGCGGCAAGTGGACCTCGGCCGTGACCGAGGACAAGGCCAAGGCCGGCGTGACGCAGTACGCGAGCCTGCTCAAGGACGACATCTGCCCGCCCGCGCAGTGCGCGAACCTGACCGGCACGCAGAGCGTCACGGCGTTCGCGGGCGGCAAGGCCGGGATGACGATCGGCGGCGACTTCAACCGCAAGGCCGTCGAGCAGGGTGCGGTGAAGGGCAAGTACGCCGTCGTCCCGATCCCGGGCACGACCGCGGGCAGCGTCGCTCCCGCGTTCGCCGGCGGCAACCTGCTCGGCGTCTTCACCGCGAGCAAGCACCGCAGCCTGGCCACGGACTTCATCGAGCTGCTCGGCGGCGCGAAGTACCAGGAGAAGATGTACACCGCGATGGGCAACCTGCCGACGCTGAGCAGCGTGCAGCAGAAGCTCGCGGCGAACGACCCGTTTCTCAAGCCGTTCGTCGACACGCTCAAGGCGGGCACGAAGTTCGTCCCGGCGACGCCGGCGTGGTCGAAGATCGACAGCCAGAACGTCCTGCCGACGGCAGTCCAGCAGATCGCCACCGGCGGCAAGGACCCGGCCGCGGCCCTGACCGACGCCGCCGCGGCGATGGACAAGGCCTTCGGCTAGTGGTGACCGTCCAGGAAGCCCCCTCCGTCACGGCTCCCGCACGGCGGCCGCGGCGGACGGGGGACGGCCGAGCCGCCGCGCTGTACCTGGCCCCGGCGGGCATCCTGCTCGCGGCGCTGCTGGCCTACCCGATCTACCAGCTGGTCCTGATCTCGTTCTACGACTACGGCCAGCCGCAGGCCGCGGGCAACGCTCCCCTGGTGTTCCTCGGCTTCGCGAACTACGCCGACCTGCTGTCCCAGGTGCAGTTCTGGACCGTGCTCGGCAAGACGGTCGGGTTCGCCGCGGCCTGCGTGGTCGGCTCGCTCGTCGTCGGCACCGGGCTCGCGGTGCTGGCTTCGCGCGTGCGTTCGCTCCCCCGCACGCTGCTGTTCCTCGCCGCCCTGGGCGCGTGGTCGACGCCGGCGATCGCGGGCTCCTACGTCTGGCTGTTCCTCTTCGACACCGACTTCGGCCTGGTCAACGAGGTGCTCTCGGGCATCGGGCTGCCGTTTGAGCACCACTCGTGGACCTTCGGCACACTCGGCGCGTTCGGGCTCGTCGCCGCCGAGGTGATCTGGTGCTCGTTCCCGTTCGTGCTGGTCACGATGTACGCCGGGATCAAGGGCGTCCCGGACGAGGTCCTCGAAGCCGCGTCGCTCGACGGCGCGTCGGTATGGCGCACGAGCTGGTCGATCGTGCTGCCGATGGTGCGGCCGCTGCTGATGATCGCGACCGTCCAGTCGATCATCTGGGACTTCAAGGTCTTCACCCAGATCTACGTGATGACCAACGGCGGCGGCGTCGCCGGCCGCAACCTGGTCCTCAACGTCTACGCGTACCAACAGGCTTTCGCCGGGCAGGAGTACGGCCTCGGCTCGGCGATCGGAGTCGTCATGACGCTGTTGCTGCTGTCGGTCACCGGGCTGTACGTCCGGTCCCAGCGCCGGAGCGCGGCGTGGCTGTGAAACGCCCCGGCCGGCTGATCGCCGAAGTCGTCACGGTCGTGATCGCCGGGATCGTCGCGTTCCCGCTCTACTGGATGCTGCTCTCGGCGTTCAAGCCACCGGGTGAGATCCAGTCGGCGAACCCCAAGCCGTGGACGTTCAGCCCGTCGCTCGACAGCTTCGAGCGCGTGCTCACGGTGTCCGGCTTCGGGCGGTTCTTCGTGAACAGCCTGGTGGTGGCGCTGGTCGTCGTGGTGCTCTCGCTGCTGCTGTCGTTCCTCGCGGCGGTGGCGCTGACGCGGTTCTCGTTCAAGGGCCGGACCGTGCTGCTGGTGATGATCCTGGTCGCCCAGATGGTGCCGGTGGAGGCGCTGACCATCCCGCTGTTCTTCCTGATGCGCCAGATCGGCGGCGTCGTGCCGGCGTTCGGGCTCAACGAGCTGGGCTCGCTGGTGCTGGTGCACCTGGCGTTCAGCCTGCCGTTCGCGATCTGGATGCTGCGCGGGTTCGTCGCCGCCGTGCCGGTCGAACTCGAAGAGGCCGCGAAGCTGGACGGCGCGTCCCGCCTGCGGTTCACCTGGCAGATCCTGTTCCCGCTGGTCGCGCCCGGGCTGGTGGCGGTGAGCGTGCTCGCGTTCATCCACGCCTGGAACGACTTCCTGTTCGCCAAGACGTTCATCATCTCCAAGACCGAGAACCAGACGCTGCCGCAGGCGATCCTGGTGTTCTTCAAGCCGGAGGACACCGACTGGGGCGCGGTGATGGCGTCCTCGACGCTGATGACCGTTCCGGTGCTCGTGTTCTTCGTCCTCGTGCAACGACGGCTGGTGTCCGGTATGGCCGGCGCCGTGAAGGGCTGAAATGGCTTTCGACACCCTGCTCCCCCGCCCGGTTTCCGTGACGCCGCAGCCGGGTTCGTGCCCGTGGCCGTCCCCTGTGGACGTTCGCGCGGCCACTCTTCCCGCGGAGGGCTACCGGCTGGAGATCTCCCCGGCCGGGATCGTGCTGCACTGCGGCGACGCCGCCGGGGAGGTCCACGGCCGCCAGACGCTGCGGCAGCTCGTGGGCCCGGACGCGTTCCGCGCGGCTTCCCTCGAGGACGGGCTCACCGTGCCCTGCGGCGTCGTCGAGGACCACCCGCGGTTCGGCTGGCGCGGCTGCCTGCTCGACGTCGCCCGGCACTTCCGGACCAAGGCGGAGGTGCTGCGGTTCGTCGACCTGCTGGCCGCGCACAAGCTGAACGTGCTGAACCTGCACCTCACCGACGACCAGGGCTGGCGTTTCGAAGTCCCGGAGTACCCCAAGCTGACGTCCGTGGGCGGCTGGCGGCCGTCGTCGATGGCGGGCAGCGGGGGTGCCCAGGACGGCCGTCCGCACGGCGGCTTCTACACCGGCGACGACCTGCGGGAGATCGTCGCGTACGCGTCGGCGCGCGCGATCACCGTGGTGCCGGAGATCGACATCCCCGGGCACGCCCGCGCAGCGCTGGCGGCCTACCCGGCGCTCGGCACCGAGGACGCCTACGAAGTCTGGACTGCCTGGGGCATCAGCACTTCCCTGCTGAACCCGTCGGAGTCCACTTTGGACTTCTTCCGCACGGTGTTCGACCACCTCCTCGACGTCTTCCCTTCGCCGGTGATCGCGCTGGGCGGCGACGAGACGCCGGGCGCGACCGACGAGCACCGCGAGTTCGTCCGGCTCCTCGCCGAGCACCTGGTGGCCCGCGGCCGGACGCCGATGGGCTGGGACGAGGTCCTCGACATCCCCGGCCTGCCGCCGATGGTCATCGGCTCCTGGCAGAACGAGGCGGCGGGCCTGCGCGCGGCCGAGGCCGGCCACGACGTCGTCATGTGCCCCGAGCAGTACGTCTACCTCGACCACCGGCAGGCCGACCACCCCGGCGAGCCGGTCCCGGTCGGCTGGGTCCACACCCTCGAGGACGTCTACACCTACGAGCCGGCGCTGACCGGGCCGCGCCTGCGGGGCGTGCAGGCGCAGGTGTGGAGCGAGCACCTGGACACCGTCCGGCGGGTGGACTACATGGCGTTCCCGCGGCTGTCGGCGTTCGCGGAGGTGGCGTGGAGCGGCGGCGAGCGGGACTACGCCGAGTTCCTGCCGCGGCTGCGGGACCACCACCTGCCGCGGCTGGACGCGCTCGGCGTCGAGTACCGGCCGCTCGACGGCCCGCACCCCTGGCAGACCCGGCCCGGCGTGCCGGGGCGGCCCCGCTAGGCCGGCTGCCAGAGCTCGATGCGCCGGCCCTCGGGGTCGGTGACCCAGCCGAACCGGCCGATGCCGGCCATCTCCTGGACGTCATCGGCCACGTCGGCGCCCTTCTCGCGCAGCTGGGCGAGCATCGCGTCCAGGTCGCGGACCCGGAAGTTGAGCATCGTCTGCTGGTCGCGGGACCCGAAGTAGCCGGTCTCGGCCTCGAAGGGCGCGAAGACCGTGGGGCCGGCTTCCTGCTGCCACACGCCGGTCTGGTCGAGGTCGAGGCCGAGGCAGTCCCGGTACCAGGCGCCGAGCGCCGCCGGGTCCGCCGCGCGGACGAAGTACCCACCGATGCCGAGCACGCGTTCCATGCCGCGATCCTGCCATCAGCCACCGGGCAGGAGCGTCACCGTGACCGAGCGCGTCGGCCCGACGTTGCCGGCCGCGTCGATCGAGCGGTACTCGATCCGGTGCCGGCCGTACCCGGGCTTGCGTTCGGTGAACGGCGAGACGGTCAGGCCGTCCGGGCCGAGGTTGCCGTACGCCAGGCCGTCGATCTCCGTGCCGCGCGCGGTGAACAGGTACGGCGCGCCCGGGTCCGTCGGCCAGCCGTAGTACTTGTGCCAGCCGTCGCCGTCCACGCGGAACTCGGGCATCCCGTCGGGCGAGGTCAGCCGCATCGTGAACGAGCCGCGGAACACGGTGTCCCCGGCGGGCAGTTCGATCGTCGTCGTCGGGCCCGCCGCGTCGACCGCCCAGGTCAGGGTCGTGCCGCCGGTCGTCGCGCTGAGGGTGTGCGCGCCGCGTGACTCGTGGAGGGCGAAGTCGGGCCCGGTCCCGGCCGGCCGCCCGTCGAGCGCCCAGTGAACCTGCGGGATCGCCCCGGTCGGTTCCCCGGTCTCGACGTAGACGACGTCCTTGCCGCCGACCGGCTGGGCCGTGGGCGTCGACGCCACGACCGCGGGGCCGGTCTCCGGCGGCGTGCCGACGGAGGTGTCGACGGTCCACGTCCGGGTCGCCGTCGGCCGGACGGCCGGGTCGCGCACGAACGGCGTCGGATCGGCCACCTTCGCGGTCAGCGTGTGCGTGCCGGGCCTGACGTGCGCCTGCCGCAGGTCGACCGCGTCGCGGCCGCGCAGCGGGACGCCGTCGAGCGTCCACGTGAGGTCGAGGCGGTGGCCGGCCGGGTGCATCGTGCGCACCCAGACGACGCGGTCGGCGCCGATCGTCCCGGCCGGGGTGCCGCCGCTGATCAGCGGGACCTTCGCGGAGATCCGCTGCGTCATCCGTTCCCGGCCGACCTGGTCGAAGGCGTAGCCGAGGGTCTTCATCATCGAGTGCCTGCTCGGCCGCCAGACGCCGGTCTGGGTGTAGAGCCCGCCTTCGAAGCGGCCGATCGTGCCGCCGGACTCACTGGGCTCGCCCAGCCAGCGCCACCACTTCGCGTGCTGGTCGCGCATCTGCTGCTCGGTGAGCAGGGTGTGGTGGATCGAGCCGGGCTCGCCGCCTTCGTAGGCACCGCCCGGGACGTTGCGCGCGTAGTAGTCGTACTCGTCGTCGAGGCCGCCGAGCGAATGGCCCAGCTCGTGCGGCGAGATGAGGGCGGACAGGGCGTTCCCGCCCGACGCCGTCGCGTAAGTCCCGCCCGCACCGCCGTAGGTGCCGCTGTTGGCGAGGGCGAGGATCTGCCGGTTCGCACGGGTCGTGCCGGGCACGAGGTCGGCGTACCGCTGGGCGGCGTCGTCGTCGACGGTCAGCAGCCGCTGCACGCTCTGGGCGTTGCAACCGCCCCAGAACCCCATGTTCAGCGGGGTGTTCTTCTTCGGCGCGTCGAGCGAGGGGTCACAGTCCACACCGGATTCCGGCGAGGCGATCGACACGGCGTAGACGTTGAAGTAACTGCGGTAGGACTTGAACGGCTCGAGCGACCACAGCGTGTTCACGTGCCGCTGGACGTCGGCGAAGAACTTCGGCTGTTCGGCGGCGGTGTAGCCGTCCCCGAGGACGACGAGGGTGAACCGCTGCGTGACGGGCCCGGTCACCTGGACGGCGGTGACGCTCGCGGCGGGTTCGGCGGCTTGTGCGGGAGCGGCGGCTCCGGCGGCGATCAGCAACGCGGCGGCGAGCCCGGCCCAGTTCGGCATGGCCCCCGGTCTACCGCACCGGAAAAGCGGCCGGAACCGCCGGAAGTCGGGCTATTCTCACGAGATGGGGAACCGAGGGGGAATCCTGGTGGCCGCCGCCGCGCTGGCGCTGCTCACCGCGTGCTCGACGCCGGTACCGGCCGCGCCGGCCACGACGACGGCGGTCTCGTCGACGAAGCCGGCGCCGGCGTCCGACGCGCCGCCGCTGGGCCCGGGGCCGGGTTCGCAGCCGCCGACCACCCCGCAACCGCCACCACCGCAGTCGCCGGCCGAGGTCGCCTCGGCGTGCCCGTTCCTCGGGGTGACCGAGTCGAGTGCCGCGATGGGAGTCGTCCTGGACGCCTACGCGGTCGAAGAGGCACCGAGCAAGGACCGGGACGCCACGACCTACCACTGCAACTACGCGAGCCGGACCGGCGGACGGCAGCTGCTCGACCTCTTCGTGACCGTCGTCCCGGGCACCCGGCAGTTCTCGGCGCTGCTCGCGGACTGGACCAAGGCCTGCATCGGGCCGGCCGCACCGGTCGCGGGGGTGGACGGCACCACGCGCACCTGCAAGCTGAACGACAACGAGGCCGGCAACGGCCGCGGCTACGGTGACGTCATGCTGCTGGTCGTGAAGAAGTCCCACGGCCAGACCCGGCTGGGCGAGCTCGTCCTGCGCCCCTTCGCACCCGAGGTCTACACCCGCATCGCGAACCTGCTCAACGCCCGGCTGTAGCTCAGACCCGGGTCAGGCGGTACCAGACCTCGGGCCGCCCGACTTGGCCGTAGTGCGGCTCGCGGTGGGCCATCCCGTTGTCCGCCAAGTACTCCAGGTACCGCCGGGCCGTCACGCGGGACGCGCCGATCGCGCTCGCCGCCGCGCCGGCGGAAAGCCCTTCCGCGGCGCCCGACAGCGCGTCCGTGATCGCCTCCAGGGTCTGGACGCTCATCCCCTTCGGCAACGGCGGCTGCTCGGTCGTGCGCAACGCGCCGAGGGCCCGGTCGATCTCCGCCTGGCCGGTGACTTCGCCCGACGCTTCCCGGAACTCGGCGTAGCGTTCCAGCTTTTCGCGCAGGGTGGCGAACGTGAACGGCTTCAACAGGTACTGCACCACCCCGACCGACACCGCGGCCTTCACCAGCCCCAGGTCGCGCGCCGACGTCACGGCGATGACGTCGATCGGCAGCCCGGCCGCGCGCAGCGAACGGCACACCGCCAGGCCGTGCGTGTCGGGCAGGTAGAAGTCCAGCAGCACCAGGTCGACCGGCTCGCGTTCGCAGAACCGCAGCGCGTCGCCGCCGGAATGCACGACGCCCGCGACCGAAAAGCCCGGCAGGCGCTCGACGTACACCCGGTGCGCCTCGGCGGCCACCGGCTCGTCCTCCACCACCAGCACCCGGATCACCGGTCCGCCTCCTGCCGCGGCAGGCGCACGGTGAACACCGCGCCGCCGTCCCGTCCGACGTCGACCGTGCCGCCGTAGCGGCGCACCGCCTGCCCGACCAGGGCCAGCCCGAGCCCGTGGCCGTCCCCGGCCTTCGTCGACCAGCCGCGGCGGAAGACGTCGGCATCCTCGGGGACGCCCGGCCCGGTGTCGGCGACGCGCAGCAGCAGTGCGGCGGCCTCCGAGCGGGCGGTCACGACCACCGCCGGCTTGCCGCCGCCGCGGGTGGCGGCCTCGATGCCGTTGTCGATCAGGTTGCCGAGGATCGTCACGAGGTCCCGCGAAGCGACCCCGAGCGACACGTCGTCGATCACCGTGTCCGGCGTGATCGTCAGCTCGACCCCGCGTTCGCTGGCTTCGGCGGCCTTGCCCAGCAGCAGCGCGGCGAGCACCGGCTCGGCGACCGCGCCGACGACGCGGTCGGTCAGCTCCTGGGCGAGCGCGAGCTCGGCGGTCGCGAACTCGACGGCCTGCTCCGGCTTGCCGATCTCCACCAGGGAAACGACGGTGTGCAACCGGTTCGCGGCCTCGTGCGCCTGCGACCGCAGCGCTTCCGCGAGGCCGCGGGCCGTGGTCAGCTCGCCGGTCAGGGTCTGCAGTTCCGTGTGGTCGCGCAGGACGACGACGGTGCCCTGCGACCGGCCGCCCGAGCGGACCGCGGTCGTGCTGACGAGCAGCACGCGCGCGTCCGTCAGGTGCAGTTCCTCGGCCCGGTTTTCCGCCGACGTGAACGCTTTCGCCAGCTCCTCCGGCAGGCCGAGCGACGCCAGTTCGCGTCCCACCGGGTCGCCCTCCAGGCCGAGGAGGGTGCGTGCGCCGTCGTTGCAGAGCCCGATCCGCCCGTCCCGCCCGACGAGCAGCACCCCCTCGCGCACCGAATGCAGCACGGCTTCGTGGTACTCGAAGAGGTTGCTCAGCTCGTCCGGCGCGATCCCGCGGGTCTGGCGCCGCAGCCGGGCGCTGATCAGCCAACCGCCGAGCGCCCCGACGACCAGCACCGCGCCCGCGACGCCGAACAGCGGCCAGAGCCGTTCGCGCAGTTCCGCGGAGATCGCCGCGACGGTGATCCCGACCGCGACGAGCGCGACGACCCGCTGTCCCGGCCCGAACACCGGCACGACCGTGCGCACCGACGGCCCGAGCGAGCCCGTGTAGGTCTCGGTCAGCTCCTGGCCGTGCTGCGCCTGCTCGATCGTCCCGATGTAGTGCTGGCCGATCAGGGCCGGGTTCGGGTGGGTGTAGCGGATCCCGGCCGGGCTCATGATCGTGATGAAGTCGACGCCGGTGTCGGCCTGCACCCGCACCGCGTACGGCTGCAGCGTCGCGCTCGGGTTCGCCGTGGCGGCCGCGGTGACGACGGTCGGTGCGTCCGCCACCGCCGAAGCCACCGCGCGGACCTGGTCGCGCGCGTTCTCGTTCACCGCGCGGGACGCGTCGAGGTAGGCGAACGTGATGCCGGCGCCCGCGAGCACGCAGAGCACCGCCAGCTGCAGCACGAGCAGCTGACGGGCGAGGCTCCAGCGGGACCGCATCGTCGGGGGCACCTCCTCATACCAGCACACGCGCGCTCCGGTGTCCGAAGGGGACGGTGAGATCGCCACGCGAACTCAATGAACACAAGTGAGCCGGGTCACCGGAGTGCGCCTACAGTGTGCCGCAACCTGGAACACCCCTGAGCTGGAGGCAACGGTGCCGACCCCACCGACCACGGAGGAGACCCCGCGCAAGCGGGACAAGACCCACTACCTGTACCTGGCCGTGATCGTCGCGGTCGTGCTCGGGATCCTGGTGGGCTTCCTCTTCCCGGGCTTCGCCAAGGGCCTCAAGCCCCTCGGCGACGGATTCGTCAACCTGATCAAGATGATGATCACGCCGATCATCTTCTGCACCATCGTCATCGGCGTCGGCTCGGTCGCGAAGGCGGCCAAGGTCGGCAAGGTCGGCGTGATGGCCCTGGTCTACTTCATCGTCATGTCGACCTTCGCCCTCGCGATCGGGCTCGTCGTCGGCAACCTGCTGCACCCCGGCACCGGCCTGCACCTCAACCCGGCCGACGTGAAGAGCGTCCAGAAGTCCGCCGGCGGCGCCGAAGGCCCGGTCGACTTCCTGCTCGGCATCATCCCGAAGACCCTCGTGTCCGCCTTCACCGAAGGCGAGGTCCTGCAGACGCTGCTGGTCGCGCTGCTCGTCGGGTTCGCGCTGCAGAAGCTGGGCCCGAAGGGCGCGCCGATCCTGCGTGGCGTCGAGCACCTCCAGAAGCTGGTCTTCCGGATCCTGGCGATGATCATGTGGGCCGCCCCGATCGGCGCGTTCGGCGCCATCGCGGCGGTGGTCGGCGCGACCGGCTGGGCGGCGTTGAAGAGCCTCGCGGTGATCATGATCGGGTTCTACGCGACCTGCCTGGTGTTCGTGTTCGTGATCCTCGGGATCGTGCTGTGGCTCGGCGCCCGCGTGAACATCTGGCACCTGCTGCGCTACCTCGGCCGCGAGTTCCTGCTGATCCTGTCGACGTCGTCGTCGGAGTCGGCGCTGCCGCGGCTGATCGCGAAGATGGAGCACGTCGGCGTCGGCAAGTCGGTCGTCGGCATCACCGTGCCGACCGGGTACTCGTTCAACCTGGACGGCACCGCGATCTACCTGACCATGGCGACGCTGTTCATCGCCGCGGCGCAGGACGAGCCCCTCTCGCTCGGCGCGCAGATCGGGCTGCTGGTGTTCATGATCATCGCGTCGAAGGGTGCCGCGGGCGTGTCCGGCTCGGGCATCGCGACCCTGGCCAGCGGCCTGCAGTCGCACCGGCCGGAACTGGTCAACGGCGTCGGCTTCATCCTCGGCATCGACCGGTTCATGTCGGAAGCCCGCGCACTGACCAACTTCGCGGGCAACGCCGTCGCGACCGTCCTCATCGGAAACTGGGTGAAGGAGTTCGACCGGGAGAAGGCACAACGCGTCTTCGCCGGGCAGGAACCCTTCGACGAAGCCACGATGCTCGACGACGACGCCCACGGGGCGAAACCCGAGCCGGAGAGCGAAAAGGTCCCGGTTTGATCCCCCTCGTTCGTGCTCACTGCCCCCGCTGAGCACGAGCCACGACGGGCCGCTGTGCGAGTCTCCCCGACCTCGCGCAGCGGCCCGTTTCCACTTCTTCAGGCGGCGTCGTAGGCGACGCGGGCCGCGGCGATGTCGTCGCGGTGCCGCTCCGCCCAGCCGAGCAGGCCGTTCAGCGACTGGTAGAGCTCCTTCGCCATCGCCGTGGCCTCGTACTCCACGCGCGGCGGGACCGTCGGGTAGACCGTGCGCTTGAGCAGGCCGTCGCGCTCGAGGTTGCGCAGGGTCAGGGTCAGCATCCGGCGGCTGATCCCGTCGACCGCGCGTTCCAGCTCGGTGAACCGCACGGGCCCGCGGATGGCCTCCAGGAGGATGCCGATCGCCCACTTGCCGCTGATCCGGTTGATGACCTCCAGCACCGTGCAGACGTCGAGTTTCTCCGGGTCGATCTCGGTGACCTGGACGGGTACACCGATGTTCCCCTGGGACATGAAAGTGCCTCCTTACGCGGTCTCCCATGGTCACACATGATGGGCACTGTTACAAGAAGTGCCCTGGCACCGACCAGGGGGAACGCTCATCTGGAGGGCCTGCTGTGCCATTCGACACCACGGTGGCCGAGAACCACCCCACCCGCTCCCGCGGCCTCGCGCTCGCGGTGCTGTGCGCCGCGTCGCTGATGGTCGTGCTGGACAGCAGCATCGTCGCGGTGGCGCTGCCCACGATCCAGGCCGACCTGGGTTTCACGCCCGCCGGCCTCGCCTGGGTCGTCACGGCCTACCTGGTCGCCTTCGGCGGCCTGCTGCTGCTCTCCGGCCGGCTCGGCGACCTGCTCGGCCGCCGGCGCGTCTTCCTCGGCGGGCTGACGCTGTTCACCGCCGCGTCCCTGGTGGCCGGGCTCTCGGAAAGCGCCGGTGTGCTCGTCGTCGCGCGGTTCGCCCAAGGCGTCGGCGGCGCACTGGCGGCGGCGGTCGTGCTCGGCATGATCGTCACGATGTACCCCGAACCGCGAGCCCGCGCGAAGGCGATCGGCGTCTACAGCTTCACGCAGGCCGCGGGCGCGTCGATCGGGCTCATCGCGGGCGGCGCGCTGACGCAGGCGCTGAGCTGGCACTGGACGTTCTACGTCAACCTCCCGATCGGCGTGACCGCGCTGCTGCTGGCGGTACGGGTCGTCGAGGCCGACCGCGGCACCGGGCTCCGGGCGGGCCTGGACGTCCTCGGCGCGCTCCTGGTCACCGCCGCGGTGATGCTGGGCGTGTACGGGATTTCGTCGTCCGCGTGGGGCGCGCTGGTCGCCGCGGCCGTGCTGCTGGCCGCGTTCGTGGTGCGGCAGGCGAAGGCGCGGACCCCGTTGCTGCCGCTGCGGCTGTTCCGGATCCGCGCGGTCACCGGCGCGAACCTGGTGATGGTGCTGATGGTCGCCGGGATGCTGGGCTTCCAGTTCGTCACGGCGCTGTACCTGCAGCAGGTGCTGGGGCTCGACGCGCTCCGGACCGGGATCGCGTTCCTGCCGGTGCCACTGGTGATCGCGGCGTCGTCGCTGGGCCTGGCGGGCCGGCTGGCGGCGCGGTTCGGGCCGCGGACGGTGCTGCTGTCCGGGCTGGGCCTGGTGATCGCCGGTCTCCTGGCGCTCACCCAGGTGTCCGGCAGCTACTTCACCGGCGTGCTGCCGCCGCTGCTGCTGATGGGGCTGGGCGCCGGCGCGGCCCTCCCGACGCTGATGGGACTGGCGATGGCGGACGTCCCGGCCGGGGACGCGGGGGTGGCGTCCGGCCTGATCAACACGACCCAGCAGGTCGGCGCCGCGATCGGCACGGCCGTGCTGGCGACGGTGGCCGCGTCCCGCACGGCGGGCCTCGGTGCGCTGGAACACCGCGAGGCGCTGGCATCGGGGTTCCGGCTGGCGTACGGCGTCAGCGCGGGCTTCCTGCTCGCCGCGGCCGCCCTGGGCGGTCTGGTGCTGGCCCGCCACCCGCGGCCCGCCGCGGACCCGGAGGTCCGCGTCGCCGGTCAGGCCAGGTAGGCCGACAGCCCACGGTGGCCCCGCCGCATCATCAGCGCGTGGTTCGCGCGGAAGAGCGGCCGGGCCACCGCGTCGAGCCGCCGCAGCAGCTCCTTGCGAGCCTGGACGTCCTGGGTGATCTCCAGGAGCGTGCCCGCGCCCGCCGCGCGGACCGCTCCCGCCAGCACCCCGTCCAGGTCGCCGCTCAACCGGACCCGCATCTCCCCCGCCCGTTCGTCCTGGTGGTCGCGGTGCATCCGGACCACGAGGCGGAAGGGGAGCCGGGACCGGCAGACCAGCTCGGCGGTGTCGTCGTCCACGCGGCGCACCGTGCGGACGTCCGACCACCACCGCGGGTAGCCGGCCAGGTCGGTGACCACGCCGAACACCCGCTCGGGCGCGGTACCGGGGAGCAGCCACGTGCTGCGGAACCGGTAGCGCGCGCCCGTCACGGCCTCACACCTGCGCCGAGACCAGCTTCCGGCCGTCCACCGTGACGATGTCGACCGACTTGACGTCGTCGGGCGCCACCAGGGCGGACCCGTCGAGCGAGAAGCCCTGGCTCTCCCACTTCTCGGACACCTTCCAGCTGCCCGCCGTGACCGCCTGGCCTTCCTTGGTCACGACCTGCAGCAGGCACTGCTCGCCGGCCTTGACGCCCTTCACGGCGACGTTCACCCGCACCCAGCCCTGGAAGGGGCTCACCGACGCGGCCAGCTGCACGCCGGTCGTCGGATCCCGGCCTTCGGCGCTCTTCGTGCCGGGCACTTCGGTCGGGGGCGCGGGGATCGCGAGCGGTTCGCTGCCGCCGCCGGTCTGCCGCCCGACCAGGATGCCGCCGCCGAGCGCGGCCACGACCAGCACGGCCGCCGCGACCAGGGCCAAGCCCCGCCGAGACGTCGAGCGGGCCGGCGCCACGGTCTCTTCTTCTTCGCGCACCCGCCGCAGGGTCTTCTGCAGCAGCAGGTCCCCGCCCTCGGGCGGCCCGTCAAGGAACGCCTCCGGCGGGACCTCGTCGAGCGACTCCCGCAGGGCCACGAGCTCGTTGAGGTCGAACCGGCACTGCGCGCAGGTCTGCAGGTGGCGCCGCTCGAAGTCGGCCGCCTCCGCGGGATCGAGCGCGCCGAGGGCGTACGCGCCGAGCTGCGTGTGGCTCTCGTCCACCGAGTTCATCGCGCCACCTCCGTTCCGCTCGAAATCATCGCTGCTCTCAGTGCTCTCAGTGCGTAGTAAGACCTTGATTTCACGGTACCCGGTGCGACGCCGAGTGTTCTCGCCGCTTCGGCCACCGTCCGTCCCCGGTAGTAGATCTCCACCAGGACCTCTCGGTGCTCGTTAGAAAGGCCGTCCATCGCGCCGAGCACCGTCATCGAGTCGACCACGCCCTGGGCGTGATCGCGCTCGACGGCCGGCGTCGGCACGCCTTCGGCCGGTTCGGCCACCTCCTGTGGCCGGGCCGCCCGGGCACGTGCCCGGTCGGTGACCAGGTTGCGCGCGACGGTCAGCAACCAGCCGCGCACCGAGCCCTTCCCGTCGTTCTGCAGGTCGTCGGCGTGCTTCCACGCCCGGACCAGCGTTTCCTGGACCACGTCCTCGGCTGCCGCCCGATCACCGGTCAGCCTCGTCGCGTAGGCCAGCAGGCTCCGCCCGTGCTCGGCGTAAAGCTGCCGAATCAGGTCCTCGCCCTTGGCCTTCTTAGGCCGCCTGCCTCCGATCGCCACCCTCGTCCTCCCGACGGTGTTCTGAGTCGGCGAGGACAGTACTGCAACCCGCAGCGCCACCGGCGGTGCGTGCGTCGAGCGCAGCGCGACCATGGTGTTCATCGGCTGCCCGTCCTTCCTCGTTCTGCCCGGAAATCCGTCGGTTTCAGTACCCGGAGCCACCGGCCGCGGGCTGGGCCGCGGTGATCTTTCCGCCGTCCGGGGCGACGGCGAACCAGGCGCCGTTGACGCCCTGGCCGTTCACCTGCCCCGCGGCCTTGTCGCCGGAGAACTCGTAGAGCGCCCAGCCGCCCAGCGTGAGCTGCTTCGAACCGTCCTTGCGGGTCAGCGTGCCGACCTGGGACTGCTGGATGCCCTGCAGCATCGGCATGGCCTCCCCCGCGAGCGCGGGCGGCCAGGTGGTCGCGCACTCGGCGTTGCAGTTGGACGTCGGCGGCTGGGCCATGTCCTTGTCGAAGCGGTAGAGCGTCTTGCCGTTGGCGTCGGTCACGACCGCGCCGACACCGTCGACCGTCGTCGCGGCCAGCATCACGTGCCCGGGCTGGCCGTGCTCCGGGTTCTGGGCCCCGGAGGCCATGTCGCCGCAGGCCGACAAGGGGGCGACGACAGCGATCGCGGCGGCGCAGAGGACGGCCGTCCGGCAACGGTTCATGGCGTTTCTCTCCTCGGTGAGGGCGGCACCGCCGTCCGGCGGACCTCGACACCGGGTACACGGAGGCCCGTGCGAAACGGTTCACGGGATTTCGGGCGGTTCGGTGCCCGTTCACGGCCGGATTGGTGGGTTCCGGTGATCGGCACGACCTTGTCGCCGGGCGGGCGGGGTTCCTAAGCTGATCACGTTCGCACCGCCGCCCCGTCCGTCCCGGGAGCCGCCGTGCCCGTGAAACCCCTTCTCCTGGTGGCGCTGCTGGCCGCCGGATGCGCGGCTGCCGCGCCACCGCCCTCGTTCACCGCTTCGCTGACGTCACCGACCGACGTCGTGCTGACGTGGCCGGACGACGGCGACGGCCACCGCGTCGAGTACGCGAACGACCCGGCCGGGCCGTGGACGACGCTGCGGTTCCTGCCGGCGCACACCACGAGCTACCGGCACCCGGACCTGATCCCCGAGACGCCGTTCTACTACCGCGAACAGCCGTTCACGGGCCCGGTCTCGGCCGACCTGCGCACGGTGACGTCCGGCGACACGGTGACGTTCACGTGGACCGACCGCACGCGCGACGAAGCCGGGTACCTGCTGGAGATCCGGCGTCCGGGCGCGCCGGACTTCGACCCGGTCGAGGTGACCGACCCGGACGCGACGACGTGCGCGCTGTCCTTGCTGCCGGGCGAAGCCGGCTCGGCCTTCCGGCTCCGGACGCTGCACTACGGCCCGCTCTCCCCGGTGGTCCACCAGACCACCGGGAAGGAGCGGTGAGCCGCTACTCCGCCGTGAGGACGTGGCGCAGGAACTCGCCCGTGTAGCTCTCCTCGACCTCGGCGATGTGCTCCGGCGTGCCCTCGGCGACGATCGTGCCGCCGCCCGAGCCGCCCTCCGGGCCCATGTCGATGATCCAGTCGGACGTCTTGATCACGTCGAGGTTGTGCTCGATCACGATCACCGTGTTGCCCTTGTCCACCAGGCCGTTGATCACGCCGATGAGCTTGCTGATGTCCTCGAAGTGCAGACCGGTCGTCGGCTCGTCGAGGATGTACACCGTCTTGCCCGTGGAGCGCTTCTGCAGCTCGCTGGCCAGCTTGACGCGCTGGGCCTCACCGCCCGAGAGCGTCGGCGCGGGCTGCCCGAGCCGGACGTAGCCGAGGCCGACGTCCACCAGCGTCTGCAGGTGGCGGTGGATGGCCTTGATCGGCTCGAAGAACTCCGCGGCCTCCTCGATGGGCATGTCGAGCACGTCCGAGA
Organism: Amycolatopsis stemonae; assembly: GCF_054781455.1. NCBI lineage: Bacteria > Bacillati > Actinomycetota > Actinomycetes > Pseudonocardiales > Pseudonocardiaceae > Amycolatopsis > Amycolatopsis stemonae. The sequence goes on from NZ_BAAGUJ010000007.1 coordinate 47,061, forward strand.
CGGTCTTGCCCTTGTAGTGCACCTCGAGGGTTTCCCGGTTGTACCGGGCGCCCTTGCAGACCTCGCAGGGGACGTAGACGTCCGGCAGGAAGTTCATCTCGATCTTGATCGTGCCGTCGCCGGCGCACGCTTCGCAGCGGCCGCCCTTGACGTTGAACGAGAACCGGCCCTGCTGGTAGCCGCGGACCTTCGCCTCGGTCGTCGCCGCGAACAGCTTGCGGACGTGGTCCCAGACGCCGGTGTAGGTGGCCGGGTTGGACCGCGGGGTCCGCCCGATCGGCGACTGGTCGACGCGCACCAGCTTGTCGACGTTGTTCAGGCCGTTGACCCGGGTGTGGCGGCCCGGCACCTGGCGGGCGCCGTTGAGCTTGTTCGCCAGCACCGTCGCGAGGATGTCGTTCACGAGCGTCGACTTGCCCGAGCCCGAGACGCCGGTGACCGACACCAGCGCGCCGAGCGGGAACGAGACGTCGAGACCGCGCAGGTTGTGCTCGCGCGCGCCGACGACGGTCAGCTGCCGCTTCTTGTCGATCGGCCGCCGGATCGCCGGCACCTCGATCTTGCGCCGCCCCGACAGGTACTGCCCGGTGAGCGATTCCTTGCTCTTCAACAGCTTCTTGTACGGTCCACTGTGGACGATGTGGCCGCCGTGCTCGCCGGCGCCCGGGCCGATGTCGACCACCCAGTCGCTCGAGCGGATGGTGTCCTCGTCGTGCTCCACGACGATCAGCGTGTTGCCCAGGTTCCGCAGCCGGGTCAGCGTCTCGATCAGGCGGTGGTTGTCGCGCTGGTGCAGGCCGATCGACGGCTCGTCGAGCACGTACAGCACGCCCACCAGACCCGAGCCGATCTGCGTCGCGAGCCGGATGCGCTGCGCTTCTCCACCCGAAAGTGTGGCGGACGCGCGGTCGAGCGAGAGGTACGTCAGGCCGACGTCGAGCAGGAAGCGCAGGCGGGCCTGGATCTCCTTGAGCACCGCGCCGGCGATCATCGACTCGCGCTGCCCCAGCTCCAGCTCGTCGAGGAACTGCGACGCCTCCGCGATGGACAGCGCGCAGACCTCGGCGATCGACATGTCGCCGCGGGTCTTGTGCTGCAGCGTGACGGCGAGGATCTCCGGCTTGAGCCGGGTGCCCTGGCAGGCCGGGCACGGCACCTCGCGCATGTAGCCCTCGTACCGCTCGCGCATGTACTCGGACTCGGTCTGCTCCTGGCGCCGCTCGAGGAACGGGATGACGCCCTCGAAGTTCGCGTAGTACGAGCGCTGGCGGCCGTAGCGGTTCTTGTAGCGGACGTGCACCTGCTCGTCGACGCCGTGCAGCACCGCCTTCTGGGCGCGGGCCGGCAGCCGCCGCCACGGCGTGTCCATCCGGAAGCCGATGGTCTCCGACAGCGACTCGAGCAGCCGGATGAAGTAGTCCGCGCTCTGCCCGCCCGACCACGGCGCGATGGCGCCTTCGGCAAGGGACAGCTCGTCGTCCGGGACCACGAGCTCCGGGTCGACCTCCTTCCGGATGCCGATGCCGGTGCACTCGGGGCAGGCGCCGTAGGGCGAGTTGAAGGAGAACGAGCGCGGCTCGAGGTCCTCGATCGCCAGGGGGTGGCCGTTGGGGCAGGCCAGGTTCTCGGAGAAGCCGCGGATCCGGTGCGGGTCGCCCTCGGGCAGGTCGACGAACTCCAGCTCGACCAGGCCGTCGGCCAGCCGCAGCGCCGTCTCGACCGAGTCGGTGAGCCGCTGGCGCGAGCTCGACTTCACGCTCAGCCGGTCGATCACCACGCCGATCTGGTGCTTCTCCTGCTTCTTCAGCTTCGGCGGATCGGTGAGCGGGTGCACCGTGCCGTCGACGACCACGCGCGCGTAGCCCTGCTGCTGCAGGTTCTCGAACAGGTCGACGTACTCGCCCTTGCGCCCGCGCACCACCGGCGCGAGCACCTGGAAGCGGACGCCTTCGTCCATCTCCAGCACCTGGTCGACGATCTGCTGCGGGGTCTGCTTGCTGATCGGCTCGCCGCACTTGGGGCAGTGCGCCTTGCCGGCGCGCGCGTAGAGCAGGCGCAGGTAGTCGTAGACCTCGGTGATCGTGCCCACGGTCGACCGCGGGTTGCGCGACGTCGACTTCTGGTCGATCGACACCGCGGGCGAGAGGCCCTCGATGAAGTCGACGTCCGGCTTGTCCATCTGCCCGAGGAACTGGCGCGCGTACGCCGAGAGCGACTCGACGTAGCGGCGCTGCCCTTCGGCGAAGATGGTGTCGAAGGCGAGGCTCGACTTGCCGGACCCGGAGAGACCGGTGAACACGATCAGGCTGTCGCGGGGCAGGTCGAGATCCACGCCGCGGAGGTTGTGCTCGCGGGCACCGCGAACAACGAGGCGATCAGCCACGCCAGGGTCCCTTCAGTGTCATTCTCAGCTGCGGTAGCCGGCCCGGTAGGAGGCTGCACGGGCGGCCGCTCCCATGCTACGAGCCACCACCGACAGAAACTGGTTCCGAGCCTTCGACCTGCGGTTTCTCCGGCTTCCGGCGGGTGGTGAGCCACCGGTGGAGCGGCCGCTCCACCCACGCGGTGACCGCCCAGCCGCCGAGGACGACGGCGGCCAGGACCAGCGGGAGGCGGAACCAGCCGGGGAGGCCGAGGTCGAGGAGCGCGCGGGCCAGGACGTAACCCAGTTCCTGGTGCACCAGATACAGACCATACGAGATGCCCGCGATCCAGGTGACGGCCGGGGCGACCCGCGCGAGGCCGGGGAAGCGCCAGTCCGGGCCGCGGGCGGCCAGGCAGACGAGCAGCAGGAGCACGGCGAACCCGATCGTGGAGGGCCAGCGCTCGGCGTCCTGCGGCAGCGCCGCGTGGAACGGGAACACCTGCAGGTCCTGCGCCGCGACGGCGGCGGCCACGAAGAGGGCGATGTGCCAGTGCGCGAGGCGCCCCTTCGACCACAGCCAGATCGCGACGCCGATCGCGAAGACGTGCAGGCGGTGCAGCCCCAGGCCGTAGAAGACGGTTTCGGTGAGCTGGCTCGCGGCTCCCGGCGGGAAGACGAGGAAGCGGAGCGCGAGCGGGACGAGGATCAGGGCCCACAGCAGCGCGACGGTCAGCCGGTGCGTCCGCCACGACCGCGGCCAGAGCAGGGCCGCGCCGGTGAAGGCCAGCAGCTGCACGGGCAGCGTCCAGTAGGAGCCGTCGAGGTAGTAGAAGGTGCCCGAGCGGACGCCCCACTCCTGCACCATGCCGAGGTTGGTGACCAGGTCCAGCCAGGTCGGGATGTACCACGGCGACGGGTTCGACGGCGGCCCCTGCGGCACGCCGAACAGGAACCCGGTGACGCCGGGCGGGTAGGGCAGGCCGCTGAAGGAGATGGCGGCGTACCGCGTCACGACGTAGGTCACCAGGACGGCGACGAGGTAGGCGGGCACCAGCCGCGCGACCCGGTTCCACAGCCACCGGCCCGGGTTGCCCTTGCGGAGGCCGGCGCAAACGAAGAAAGCGGAGATCACCAGCAGGATCGCGGCCCCGAACTGCGCTGTCACCCGCACGGGGTACCCCGTGAGCTCCGGGTGCAGGAGAGCGCCCTGGTGGGTGACGTGCCCGAGGATGACCGCGAAGACGGCGACGACCCGGAGGAGGTCCCAGCTGATCCGGCGCGGCGTCGGGGAGGGGGGCAAGATCGTCCTGAGGTCGGCTGGCAGGGGCTCCGAAGAGCCTACGTTGCGGGGCGGCCGCGCGCTTGTGCGGGTGGAACCGCTTGGAGCGAAACGACTACCGTGTGCACGGTGAACATCGTGGAGACCTACACGGGGCACGTCGACCCGGGCGGCGACGCCGCCCGCCGCACCCTGGACGCGCTGACCATCACCAAGCTGTCCGTCGGCCCGATGGACAACAACACGTACCTGCTGGTGTGCCGGTCGTCGAACGAGGCGCTGCTCGTCGACGCGGCGAACGACCCGGAGCGCATCTCGGACCTGATCGGCCACGGCCCCGACCGGCCGGCGCTGCGCACGGTGGTCACGACCCACCAGCACCAGGACCACTGGCAGGCTTTGGGCGCGGTGGCCGGCGCGAACGGGGCCAACACGGCGGCCCACCCGCTGGACGCCTCGCCGTTGCCGGTCCCCCCGGACTTCCTCGTGGAGCACGGCGACACGGTGACGGTGGGCGAGGTCACGCTGTCGGTGATCCACCTGCGCGGCCACACACCGGGGTCGATCGCGCTGCTGTACCGCGACCCCACGGGTCATCCGCACCTGTTCACGGGGGACTCGCTGTTCCCCGGCGGGGTGGGCCGGACGACGTCGCCGGAGGACTTCGCGTCGCTCCTGGGGGACGTGTCGTCGCGGATCTTCGCCGAGCTGCCGGACGAGACGTGGTTCTACCCGGGCCACGGGGACGACTCGACGCTGGGCGCGGAGCGGCCGAAGCTCAAGGAGTGGCAAGAGCGCGGCTGGTGAGCTTTCCGAGGGGGCGCCGCGCCCGGCGCCCCCTCAGCGGTGGCGACGCCGGAGGAGCATCCGGAGCACCTCCATCGCCGCTTCACGACGGGCTTTCTTCGCGGTGAGCATCGCGACGGACCCGGCGAACACGATCATCGCCAGGTAGACGGCCGCCGAGCAGAACAGGACCGCTTCGGAAGCGCGCGACACCGCCGGCCACGACACGGTCATCCCGCGGACTCCCGGAGCAGGTCGGCCAGCTGCGCCCGCTGCCACGTCTGCAGCAGCTCGGCCGGGTAGTCGTCCTCGTCCCGGTCGATGCACCAGTGGCAGTTGCTGCACAACACGATCAGGTTTTCGAGGACGTCCCGTGAGCGGGCGGGGTCGTACCGGACTCCGCCGGGAGCGAGCGCCCGGATGTGCGCGAGCTGCCCCATGGCACGCAGGCTCCCGCTCCCGCCGCTCCAAAGGGGAAGGCCGCACCGCGGATTGCCGCAGCGGACGGCCCGCAGCATGAACCGGGCCAGCGCGCGCCGATCGCCGGAAACCGTCACCTTGCGCGGGGGCATCTTCCGGAGCGCTTCGAGGTAGGAGCAGCCGTGTGCTGCCTGGTACTCCTTGGCCTGCCGACGGCGCGCGCGGTTCGTCCGCGGCTTGCGTGCGTTTTCACCCACGACGTCCTCCGCGAGGTTCCACGCCCCTCGGACGAGGTCGGGCGAACCGGGCGCTGAGTCGGAGACGTCTTGTCCTCGATGCCACCAGCAGCGTGGATGCCTGCGGCTCGGAGTGGGGCCTGCGCCTTGCCCGGCACGAGGATAGCGGTTCCGGCGCGGATTCGGGGGACCGCCCCGCGTCGCGACCGCCCCGTTCGGAGCAGCCGGGTAACGATAAGGGACGCCGGGGCAACTCCCGGGACGAACCAGGCGTCCCTCACGAACCCAGCGCTGGGACTTCCACCGGTTCTCTCCCGCCAGGAGGCCCATCATGTCCAGACCCGTGCGACGCGCGCTCACCGCCGTCACGCTGCTGCTCGCCGGATGCGGAATCGCCGTCACTCCCGCGCAAGCCGCCGCGCCCGTCGTTCCCGCCATGACCACCATCCGGACCGGGAACAACCCCACGTTCGACCGGGTGGTCCTCGACCTGACGGCGGGACCGGCGCCCGCCGTGAGCTACCGGCTCACCGACGAGCTCACCGCCGATCCGAGCGGGGAGGTCGTCTGGCTCACCGGGCAGTACTTCGTCGACGTCACCGCGACGCCCGCCGCCGCGCACGATGCCGCCGGCAGCCCCACCTACACCGGGGCGCAGAAGTTCCGGACGCGGAACCTGAGCAACGTCATGGCCGTCGCCGTCACCGGGGACTTCGAGGGGCACCTCTCCGTCGGGCTCGGCGTGCGGTCGCGGACCACGGTGAACGTCTTCACGCTCACCGGGCCCAACCGCGTCGTCATCGACGTGGCCCACTAACCGCGTTCGTACGGGATCTTCTCCCCCGCCTCCACCGCGAACGGCAGGTGGTTGCCGGCCGGCGGCAGCGGGCACGTCGCGAAGTCCGTGAACGCGCAGGGGAGGTTCGTCGCGCGGTTGAAGTCCAGCGTCACCGAGCCGTCCGCCGCCGGTTCCGCGACCGGCAGCGAACGGTTCGCCGCGTACGTCGTGACGCCGCTCGTCTCGTCCGTGAACAGGATGTTGAACCCGCTCCCCTTGCCGTTGAAGGCGGTCAGCGCGTGCGGCACGCCGTCCCACGAGAAGTGGATCACGCCCGGGGCCGTGTAGACGTGGCTGAGGCCCTCGACCACGGCGCCCACCGTGGTCGGCCGCGGCTCGTCGAACGGCTCGAACCGGCCGGAAACCACCCAGCCGGGCGACGGCTCGTACGCCGGGACGCCGTGGAATTCGCGCAGCACCTCGGCCTTCGGGTCGTGCACGCGGATCAGGTACCCGGACCGCCGCGCGACTTCGATCTCGACGTCGCCGGCCAGCACCCGCGTACCCGCGCCGCTGTTGACCAGCTCGAACCGCCGAACACCGGTGACCGGGGCGCCGTCGAAGACGAGCGACGCGCCCGCGGGGTCGACGTACGCCGCGTCCGCGTCCTGCCACCAGCGGCCGGGAATGCCGGGGTACTCGCGCGGGGCGTCGGTCAGCCAGTCGAGCGAAACCAGCGCCAGCCAGCCGTGCGGCGCGGCGAGGTCCGTTTCGCGCCGGGTCTTCCAGTCCTGCCAGTCCTGGGTGAACGTGCTCATCGCGAGGCCCTTCCCGTCGGCTACGACGGTGCCAACCCGTCGTCCGCGCCGGTATTCCACGTCCCAGTATCCGGACCCGTCCGCAGCCACGCGATTTCCCGCTCGCCACCGGCCGGGACGACGACCCGCCGGAAGCCCGCCGGGTCCAGCGCGGAGTGGAACCGGTCGGAGACGATCAGCAGCTGGTCCCGCTCGGGGGCCGCGGCCATCGCCGCCTTCAGCTCCCCCGACTCGCACAGCCAGACCGCCAATGCGATCGCGGCGCCGCCGAAGTGCGGCGGGCGCAGCACGACGTCGCCCTGGTCGGCGGCCAGGCGCAGCCGGAGCCTGCCGAACTCGTTGAGGTGGCGGTTGCGGCGGCGCAGCGCGTCGTCGACCAGGCCGGTCAGCCCGGTCGCGAGCCACCCGAGCGGCACGGTCGGCGGGATGACCAGGGTCGTGCTGTCCCCTTCCGGACGGCGGAACCACGTCGGGCTGCGGTACGGCACCGGGACGTGGTCGAACACCTCGTCCAGCACTCCGTCGAGGGTGGCGCCGAGGTGCACCGCGCGGGCGGTGCCGCCGCGGCTCGGGGCGACGATCCCGATCCGGAAGACGGTCGCGGTCACCGGCTCGGTGCGCATGACCTGCTCAGTCCTCCCGGGCGTCGAAGGACCACTGGAGGCCGTAGCTCAGGCCCTGGTGCAGTTCGTGGAACTCGAGCCCGACCTCGCCGACGCGGTTGACCGTCAGGGCGTCGCCGGAGTCGACGCCGTCGTCGATCACCCGGCCGGGCACGCCGTTGAGCCGCCAGACCCGGGACGGCGGGGCCGTGCGGTCGAACCGGACCCGCACGGAGAACTCTTCGCAGCGCCGCAACGGCGTCATGACGTAGTACGGCCGCAGCGACGTGCGCCGCGGCGCGAAGCGGATGCCGTATTCGTGCCGCTGGCCGAGCCGCAACGGGCTCGGCAACCGCATGACGAACTGCGCGTGGCTCACCGAAACCTGGCGCGCCTCGACGATCTCCCCGCCGAACAGGACGTCGGCGGTGATGTCCGGGACCGGGTCGCGGCCCGGCTCGGCCGGGACGCTGAACGAGAGCACCAGCTCGTCGAGCTCGTCGACCTCCGCGACGATGCGGCGTTCCTCCTGCAGGTCCGGTGGGTCGCGGTCGAGCCGGAGCATGGCCTTCATCGACTCGACGTACCAGCCGGCGAGCGGGTGCAGGTCACGCGGCGCCGCGGGGGCGCTGAGCAGTTCCTCGAGCCTGCGGAACGCGAGGTCGATGCGACGGCGCGCGGTGCGCGGGTCGCGGTCCAGGACGCTGGCCAGCCACGAGATCCGGCGGTCGAGGAACTCCCCCGCGGCCTCTTCGTGCAGGCCCAACGCGGCGAGGGCGGCCAGCCGCAGGTCGGCGGGCAGCCGCCCGCACAGTTCGGTGAGCCGCAGCACGAGCTTCTGCCGGGCCGCGCTCGGCTGGTCGGCCTCGGTGATCTCGCACGCCTCCCGCAGGCAGGGGCCGATCCGCTGGTGCAGGTCGGCCGCGTCGAGCCCGCGGCCGCGGCGCAGTTCGTTCAGCTCGCGCACGAACGGGAAGGCCTCCGGCGTCATCCCACCCCCTTCCGGCACCGCGACGGAAATGACGGCCAACGCTACCAACCGCGGTTCCCCGGGGGCATGACAAATCACGGACACCCGCATTCGCGGAATACCCGGCCGACCGGCCCCCCACGAGCCGGCCGGCCGGGCTGCCGCGGGTCAGTTCACGCCGAAGATCAGCGCCCAGATCGAGTGGCTCTCCATCACACACACCTCCTCATCGCTGCGCCCAAGCCCGGGCGAAGACCGGGGCGCGGCCACGGAACGCCGCGTATCCGGTGGCCGCCGGGAATCCGGCGACGGCACCGTCCGCGAACGCGGCGAAGACCGATTTCCCCGTTCTCACCCGGAAAGGAATCCGGCCGGTGGCATCCGTTTCTTTTCCCGGCCGGGTTCCAGAATCACGGCGGGGCGGCGTCCGTCAGATGCCGGTTGTCACGGGCCTTGTGTGCCGTTCGGCTCAGAACGGGCCAGCGCGCGAAGGACGCGCAGCCGGCGGATCAGGATCCGGCGCCGGCCGGTCTCGACGATCCCGCGCTCCCGCAGTACGCGCAGCGCCCGTGCGACGGTACGCCGGGCCGCGCCGATCTGCGCGGCGATGTCCTCCTGCGAAAGCGCGGCCTCGATGACCACGCCCTCCGGTACGGTCCGGCCGTGTTCTTCGGCCAGCCGGACGAGGTGCACGGCGACGCGGCGGCTGACGTCGAACGCTGCGGAGTCGATGCGCGCCGATTCGGCGGCCCGCAGCCGCGCGGCGACGGTCTTGATCGTGGCGATGGCGATGGCGGGCCGGGTGTGCAGGACGTCGACGAACTCCGCGCCGGTCAGCTGGAAGACGGTGCAGGGTTCGATCGCGCGCACCGACGCCGTCCGGGGGCGCCCGGTCACGGCCGCGAGGTCGCCGAGCACTTCGCCGGGGCCGCGCAGCCCGAAGAGCACCTCGCGGCCGTCCTCGACGATCGAGGAGACGCGCACCCAGCCGGACACCAGCACGTGGACGTGGTCGGACGGGTCGCCTTCCATGAGCACGACGTCGTTGGCGCGGAACCGGCGCCGGGTGCCCCGCGCGAGCAGGTACTCGCGATCGGCGTCGGCGAGGTAGGCCAGGAGCGCCCCCTCCGCCGTGTCGTCGTGCCCGTTCATCGCCGCGACTCCCGCTTCGCTCCGGAGGTTCACCGTAACCCGGCGTGGCGGCCGGGGGCGAGGGCCGGGACGGGTAGGGTCTGCGCGTGGACGTGGAGATCTTCACCGACGGCGCGTGCAGCGGGAACCCCGGACCGGGCGGCTGGGGCGCGGTGCTCCGCTACGGCCGCCACGAGCGCGAGCTGTACGGCGGCGAAGCCACCCCGACCACGAACAACCGGATGGAGCTGACGGCGCCGATCCGCGCGCTGGAGAGCCTGACCCGGAAGTCGCAGGTCCGCGTGTACACCGACAGCACGTACGTGCGCAACGGCATCATGCAGTGGCTGCCGCGCTGGAAGAAGAACGGCTGGCTGACGGCGTCGCGCGAGCCGGTGAAGAACGCGGACCTCTGGCAACGCCTCGACGCGGCGGTCGGCGGCCACGAAGTCGAATGGCTGTGGGTGAAGGGCCACGCGGGCCACCCGGAGAACGAGCGAGCGGACCGCCTCGCGGTGCGCGGGGCCCAGGAGGCGCGGGAAACCGGGAAGCCGGTCAACGCGGGTTAGTCCGCAATGGACAGACGTGGGACACTTCCCGAGTGCCTCCCGCATCGTGCCCGTGCGGCCTCGCCGAGTCCTACCCCGCCTGCTGCGGCCGGTTCCACGACGGCGGCTTGGCGGCCCCGACGGCCGAACTGCTGATGCGCTCGCGGTTCAGCGCGTTCGCCGTCGGCGACACGGCGTACCTGCTGCGCACCTGGCACCCGGACACCCGCCCGCGCCGCCTGACGCTCGACGCGGGCCAGGAGTGGACGCGGCTGGAGATCCTCGGCCGCACCGGCGGCGGCCTGCTGCACAACGAAGGCACGGTGGAGTTCCGCGCCCACTACCACCACCGCGGCCGCGACGGCTTCCTGGAGGAGAACAGCCGCTTCCGCCGCGTCGAGGGCCAGTGGGTCTACCTCGACGCGGAAGCCTGACCAGCCGGGTCGCCGAAACCCGCCCCACGCACCACCATCGCCGTGCTAAACAGGGCGGCGATGGGAAAACTGACCCGCCGCGCCCGGGCGAAGGCGGACTACCTCGGCTTCGTCGGCGCCCGGGAATGGCCGCTCGCCGCGTCCGGGCTCGGGGTTGTGCTCGGGGTTGTCACCATCCTGCCGAGCGCCGTCGGTGTGGTGCTCTCGATCGTCGCCCTCGCGCTCGGCGTCACCACCTTCGCCCGTGACGTGCGGCTGCTGCGCCGCCGCTGGGCCGGGTTCGAGTTCACCGCCATCGCCGCGCCCTTCCCGACCGCGGAACTGCCGCCGCCGTCGGGCTACCCGGCGGCGGACTACCTCGCCGTGCCCGCTCGCGGGACCGCGCTGGTCAGCGCCGCGATCGACCGGGACCTGTGGGCGGAGCGGCACACCATCGCCGTCGCCGAGGAGCCCTACCGGCTGCCTCCCGCGTTGCGGGCGACCGCGCCGCACGTGCTCCCGCTGCGGGCCCGGGGACGCCTGCTGTTCAACGGCCCGATCGTCGGCATGCGCGGCGACCCGCTGCCCGCCGCCGGCGCGCGGCCCGCGCCGATCCGGCTGCACCGGGCCCGGTTCTTCGACGCCGTCTGCACGAACGAGCTCGGCGCGCTCCGCATCACGCGCGCCGGCACCGGTGAGGAGTACGACCTGCGCAAGGCCGAGCTCACCGACACCGACGGCGCGCTGCGGGAGCTGAGCAGCAGCACGCTGGCCGACCTCGTCGGCGTCTCGACGGTCGCCTTCACCACCGACGGCAAGCTGGTCACCGTCCGGCAGTCCTCCCTCAACGCCGTGAGCGGGCTCCTGCTCGCGCCGTCCGGCAGCGGCTCGCTCGAACCGCGCGACCTGCGCACGCCCGACGGCGGCACGCGGCGGCTGCTGCACACCGCGGTCCGCGCCGGGATGGAACGCGAGCTGTGCGAGGAGAGCGGCCTCGAGCCCGGAGACCTCCGCTCGACGAAGCTGGTCGGGTTCGCGCGCTGGATGGAACGCGGCGCCAAGCCGGAGTTCTTCGGCGTCACCGAGCTGGCGGTCGACAGCGCCGAGGTCGCCGCGCGCCGCCCGGTCAGCGGGGAACGCCTCTACAGCGCCGGGCTGACGCTCTTCGACGTCGACCTCGCCGCGGTCGGCGCCGCGCTCGCCGGCGGTGTCCCGCTGAGCGAAGCACTTCCTCAGCGGCTCTGGGAAGACGGCTCGCTGCCCCTTCTCCTGGCCTTGCGCGCCGCGGCGGCGTGGCGGACTGCCCGGGTCTGACCGAAACGCCCCTGTTCTCCGGGTGACCGGGCCGCTACGATCGTCCGCAATTGTTAGGAAAGTTCCCTAACGATGGTCCCCCACGCCGCCGTGGTGCCTAGGAGGCGCGCTAGTGAGCTATCGGCAGAGAAGAAGGACCCTACTCGTGGCGGCGGTGCTCGCCGTCGGGGTGAGCGGGGCGACGGTCCCGGCGGCGACCGGGCAGGAGCGTGCGGTGGTCACCGCCGCGGCGCCGGCCACCGCCGTCCCCGGCTTCCTGATCCAGACGTCCGCGCAGGTCGGCGACGACTCGGCGGTCTCGAAGCCCGGCTACAACACGGCCGGCTGGTACCCCGTCGGCCCGCGGTCGACCGTCTACGCCGGACTGCTGGCCAACGGCAAGTACGCCGACCCGTTCTACTCGACGAACATGAAGAACGTGCCGACCGCGGACTTCAAGGTCCCGTGGTGGTACCGCACCGACCTCACGGTCACCGACACCACCCAGCGCACCTACCTCGACTTCAGCGGCGTGCTGTCCAAGGCCGACGTCTGGGTCAACGGGACGAAGATCGCGGACAAGGCGCAGGTCACCGGCGCCTACACGCGGCAGGACCTGGACATCACCGCGCAGGTCAAGGCGGGCACGAACAGCGTCGCGTTCAAGGTCTACCCGAACGACCCGGACAAGGACCTGTCGATGGGCTGGATCGACTGGGCCCAGACCCCGCCGGACCAGAACATGGGCATCGTGCGGGACGTCCTCGTCCGGCGCAGCGGCGCGGTGGCCCTGCGCGGCGGGCACGTCGTCACGAAGCTGACCGGGCTGAGCCACGCCGACCTCACGGTGAAGGCCGACGTCCGCAACGACTCGGCGAGCGCGGTGAGCACGACGGTCTCCGGCACGGTGGCGGGCCAGCCGATCAGCCAGACGGTTTCCCTGGCGGCCAAGGAGAAGAAGACCGTCACCTTCGGCGTGGTCGGGATCGACAACCCGCAGGTCTGGTGGCCGGCCGGGATGGGCGGGCAGCCGCTCTACGACCTCGACCTGACGGCGAACGTCGGCGGCGCGGCGTCGGACACCTCGCACTCCACCTTCGGCGTGCGCACGGTGACGGCGAACAAGAACTCCAGCGGCGGCCGGTCGTACACGATCAACGGGCGCCCGCTGCTGATCAAGGGCGGCGGCTACTCGCCGGACCTGTTCCTGCGCTGGAACGAGCAGTACGCGGCGGACAAGCTCGCCTACGTCAAGGACCTCGGGCTCAACACGGTGCGCCTGGAGGGGCACATCGAGCCGGACGAGTTCTTCGACCTCGCCGACCGGATGGGCGTGCTGACGCTGCCCGGCTGGGAGTGCTGCGACAAGTGGGAAGGCCAGGTCAACGGCGACGAGAAGGGTGACCCCTGGACCGCGGCCGACTACCCGGTCGCGAAGGCGTCGATGACCGCGGAGGCCGAGCGCCTGCGCGACCACCCGAGCGTCATCTCGTTCCTGATCGGCAGCGACTTCGCACCCGACGCGACGATCGAGAAGAACTACCTCGACGCGCTCACCGCCGCGGACTGGCCCACGCCGGTGGTCCCGGCCGCGTCGGCGAAGTCGTCGCCGCAGCTGGGTTCGTCGGGCATGAAGATGAACGGCCCGTACGACTACGTCCCGCCGAACTACTGGTACGACAAGGCGCACAGCGACCTCGGCGGCGCGTGGAGCTTCAACTCCGAGACCAGCGCCGGGCCGGACATCCCGACGATGGACACGCTCAAGCGGATGATGTCCTCGAGCGAGCTCGACACCATGTGGAAGAGCCCGCAAACCGCGCAGTACCACCGGTCGTCGTCCTCGACGTTCGCCAACCTGAAGCTCTTCGGCGACGCGCTCACCGCGCGTTACGGCAAGCCGGCGAGCCTGGACGACTTCGTCCGGAAGGCGCAGCTGGCGCAGTACGAGAACGTCCGCGCCGAGTTCGAGTCGCACTCGCGCAACTTCAGCGACAGCTCGAACCCGGCCACCGGGATCATCTACTGGATGCTCAACAGCGGCTGGACGTCGCTGCACTGGCAGCTCTTCGACGCCTACCTGGACCAGAACGGCTCGTACTTCGGGGCCAAGAAGGCGAACGAGCCGCTGCACATCCAGTACTCCTACGACACCAAGTCCGTCGTGGTGGTCAACCACAACCACGACGCGGCGTCGAACCTCACCGCGTCCGTCAAGCTCTACAACCTCGACGGCACGGAGAAGTTCACCCAGTCGAAGAGCGTCTCGGTGGGCGGTGACGGCGCGAAGACGACCGCGCTGACCCTCGGTTCGGTGAGCGGGCTGTCGACGACGTACCTGGCGAAGCTGGTCCTGACGGACTCGGCGGGCAAGGAGGTCAGCCGGAACGTCTACTGGCTGTCCACCAAGGCCGACACGCTGAACTGGGGCTCCAGCGACTGGTACTACACGCCGCAGTCGGCCTACGCCGACCTGTCCGGGCTGACCGGCCTGGCGCAGGTGTCCCTCGGTTCTGCGGCGACGTCGACGACCAACGGCGACGGCACCACGACGACCAAGGTGACGCTGACCAACGGCTCGGCGACCAAGGTGCCGGCGTTCTTCGTCGACGCGCACGTCCTCGGCTCGGCGGGCGCGCCGGTGCTGCCGGTGCGGTGGACCGACAACCAGGTCAGCCTCTGGCCTGGCGAGTCGACCACGCTGACGGCGACCTACCGGACCGCGGACCTCAAGGGCGCCAAGCCGTCCGTGCGGGTCGCGGGCTGGAACACCGGGACGAAGACGATCCCGGCGGACGGCACGACCGGCCCCGGCCCGGCCGACCCGGTGGACTACCAGGCCGAGGACGCCACGCTGTCGAACGCCACGGTGGCTTCGAACCACGCGGGCTTCACCGGCACCGGGTTCGTGGACTACACGAACGCGACCGGCAGCGCGGTGGAGTTCACGGTCGACGCGGCCGCGGCGGGCGCCGCGAACGTCGTCCTGCGGTTCGCCAACGGCACCACGGTGAACCGGCCGATGGACATCACGGTCAACGGCACAAAGGTGGCGTCGGCCGTGGCGTTCGGCGGCACGGGCAGCTGGGACACCTGGCAGACGGTCACCGTGCCCGTCTCCCTGCTCGCCGGGGCGAACAAGATCAAGGCGACCGCGACGACCGCCAACGGCGGCCCGAACGTCGACAAGATCACCGTCTAGGTCCGAGCCGGGGCGGTCTCGTGGCCGCCCCGGCTCAGTCCCAGAGGAGACGCTGCTCGCGGTCCGGGTCGGACACCGTCGTGGAGACGTCGTCGAAGAGGCGCGTGACGCGGTCGGCCGTCGTGTAGCGCGGCCAGCCGGGGTCGCCGGTCGCGATGAAGCGGATCCACGCGCCGGACATCTCCGTCGCCATCGCCTGCATCCGCTCGGCCGGGAACGTCCGGCCCGCGAACAGGAAGCGCCAGTTCTTGTTCCGGATGTCGTCGAACACCAGCGGCAGGTCGAGCCCGTGCGGCGCGCCGAGCCCGCGCCCGCGCGGGGCGATCCGCCAGTCGAGGCGGTACATCCAGGCGTCGCGCTGCTTCTCGGCGAAGCGGATCGCCGGGATCCACCAGTCCCCCGCGGTCAGCGCGCGGTTGCGGACCTGGTCCTCGGGCCAGTCGAGCAGCCCGGCGTACGCCGCGACGGCCTTCTCGACCGCGGCGGCGCCCAGCATCGTCGAGCCGACGCCCAGGAGCTTCGCGCCGCCCGACTGCAGCCAGCTGAACAGGTCCTCCTCGTCGGCCGTCGTCCCGATGAGCAACCGGACCTGGCGGACGGCGTCCAGCGGACGCGAAGGCAGCAGCTCGTCCCCGACGACCACGCGGTAGGTCACCTTGGTCCCCGAAACCGCAGAAACCCGTTGCTGCGCTTCGAGAATCCGCCTCACCGGGAGACCGGCGAGATCACCGGGAGCAGCGTCCAGCTCGGACAGAACGGCCGAGGCGATCGCCGCGCCTTCGGCCGGGGTGTGCACGACCGAGCCGACGCCGGTGCCGCTCTGCACGATCGCCTGGTGCACGAGCCCGCGCGTCGCGGGCACGGCCAGCAGCGTCCCGGCCGTGCGCCCGCCGTTGGACTGCCCGGCCAGCGTCACGCGGCCCGGATCGCCCCCGAACGCGGCGACGTTGTCGCGCACCCACTCCAGCGCGGCGACCTGGTCCCGCAGGGACAGGTTGGTGTCGGCGACGCCGGGCAGGTGCAGCATGCCGAGCACGCCGAGCCGGTAGGCGACGGTCACCACCACCACGCCGCGCCGCGCGTACGCGGACGCGTCGAACTGGTGCGGAGCGCCCATCACGCCGCCCCCGCCGTGGATCCAGACGAGCACCGGGTACGAACCGGGCGACGCGGGCGCGTAGACGTTCAGGTAGAGGCAGTCTTCGTCGCCGGTGAAGCCGCGCCCGGTCAGCTCCGGCTGCGGCGCCCGGGCGGCCCACTTCGTCGCGTCACGGACCCCGGACCAGGGCGTCACGGGCCGGGGCGCGCGGAACCGCAGCTCCCCCACCGGCGGCTCGGCGTAGGGCACGCCGAGGAACGTCCTGGTCCCGTCCCCCGCGGACCCGCGCAGGGCGCCGGCCGCGGTCTCCACCGTCGTCACGGACCCAGCCTAGGAGCTTGCCCTGGAGCGCGCTCCAGCGTGTTGACTGGGCACCATGAGCGCAGCCGAAAACAAGCAGCTCCTGAAGACGGCGTTCGACGGCTGGGCGGCCGGCGACATCCGGCCGCTGCTCGCCGCGATGGCCGACGACGTCACCTGGACGGTCAGCGGCCACAACAGCTGGTCGGGCAGCTTCCGCGGCAAGAACGCGGTCCGTCGCGACCTGCTCGGGCCGCTCGGTGAGCAGTTCGAGGACACCTACACGAGCACCGCGAGCCGGTTCGTCGCCGAGGACGACGTCGTCGTGGTCGAGACGCGGGGCAGCGTCGCCACCAAGACCGGACAGCGCTACGACAACCAGTACTGCTTCGTCTTCCGGCTCGACGGCGGCCGGATCCGGGAGATCACCGAGTACATGGACACGCAGCTGGTCGCCGAAGTGCTCACCGAGCTGGCCAGGTGACACCCGCCGCGGTGGACGGGTAATGATTACCCCGTGCACATCGCGGCAGAGATAGTGGCGCTGGTCGTGACGGTCCTCGTCGTCAGCGCGGCGGCGCGGCGGCTGGACTGGTCCGCCCCGCTGTGCCTGATCGTCGTGGGCGTCGTCGCGTCCTACATCCCCGGCGTGCCGGAGTACCACCTCGACCCCGAGGTCGTGCTGCTCGGCCTGCTGCCCCCGCTGCTGTACTCGGCGGCCATCCAGACGTCCCTGGTCGACTTCCGGAAGAACCGCGGCGCGATCGGCCTGATGTCGGTCGGGCTCGTCGTGTTCACCGCCTTCGGCGTCGGGCTGGTCGCCTGGGCGGTGATCCCGGGTCTCCCGCTGGCCGGCGGCATCGCGCTCGGCGCGGTCGTCGCCCCGCCGGACGCGGTCGCGGCCAGCGTCGTCGCCCGCCGGGTCGGCATGCCCCGCAAGCTGATCCGGCTGCTCGAAGGCGAGAGCCTGTTCAACGACGCGGCCGCGCTGGTCGCGCTGCGCACGGCCATCGCCGCGCTGGCCGGCTCGGTCAGCCTGTGGCAGGTCGGGGCCGACTTCCTGCGCGCCGCGATCGGCGGCGCGGTCGTCGGGCTCGCCGTCGGGTTCGCGGCCGCGTTCATCCGCGCCCGGCTGAACGAGCCGGTGCTCGACACCGCGCTGTCGTTCGCGGTGCCGTTCATCGCCTACATCCCGACCGAGGCGATCCACGGCTCCGGCGTGCTCGCGGTGGTGATCGCCGGGCTCATCCTCGGCCACAAGGCACCGCAGATCCTCTCCGGCTCGACGCGCCTGGCGTCCCGGCTGAACTGGCAGACCATCCAGTTCCTGCTGGAGAACATGGTCTTCCTGCTGATCGGCCTGCAGCTGCGGCGGATCCTCGCCGAGGTCGGCGACAGCGGGGTGTCGCTGCCGATGCTCGTCTGGATCTGCGTGGCCGTGCTGGGCGCCACGATCGTCACCCGGATCCTGTACATGATCGGCATCGGCACGGTGAAGCGCGTCGAACGGCGTTTCCTGCCGGACAAGCCCCGGGCGAAGATCTGGCCGTGGCGCTACTCGGCCGTGATCGCCTGGGCGGGCATGCGCGGCGTGGTGACGCTCGCGGCGGCGTTCGTCCTGCCCGCCGACACCCCGCAGCGGGCCGTGCTGGTGCTCGCGGCGTTCGTCGTCGTGGCCGGCACCCTGGCCGTGCAGGGCATGACGCTGCCGCCGCTGATCCGGCGCCTGCGGCTGCCCCGGCCCGACCCGGCCGAAGACGCGCTGCAGGAGGCCGCCGTCCTGCATGACATGACCCGCGCGGCGCTGGCCAAGCTGGAGGAGATCCGGCAGCCCGACGACCCGCCGGAGATCATCCAGCGCCTGCGCGACCGGCTGCAGCACCGCTCCGACTCGGCGTGGGAGCAGCTCGGCCGGCAGAGCGCGCTGGCCGAGACGCCGAGCGACGCCTACCGCCGGCTGCGGCTGGAGCTGCTCGACGTCGAGCGCCGTCAGTTCCTGAAGGCCCGCGACAGCGGCAGCGCCGACGACGACGTCCTGCGCAAGGTCCTGGAACGGCTCGACATCGAAGAGTCCATGCTGGACCGCGACGAGGCCGAGCCGGACATCGAAGGCCGCGAGCTGCGCACCCCGGCCGCGACGGCCGGGTCGTGCAAGCACCTGGCCCACGAGTGGGTCGAAAAGGACCCGAGTTCGCCGGACACCTGCGCCGCGTGCATCGCCGAAGGCACGACGTGGGTGCACCTGCGGATGTGCCTGAAGTGCGGCAACGTCGCCTGCTGCGACTCCTCGCCGCGCAAGCACGCCACCCAGCACTTCCACGAGTCGCGCCACCCGGTGATGCGCAGCTTCGAGCCGGGCGAGACGTGGCGGTGGTGTTTCGTGGACAAGCAACTCGGTTAGGGTCGGGGTTATGAGCACCCCCGAGCAGGAGATCGAATACCGCCAGCACCGGTTCAGCCCGCCGCCGGGCGCGACGGAGATCTTCCTGGTGCGGCACGGGGAATCGGCTCCGGCCCGCGGCGACAACCCCTTCACCCTGGTCGACGGCCAGGGCGACCCGGAGCTCGCGCCCGAGGGCCGCGACCACGCCCGGCGCGTCGGCGACCGGCTGGCCGGCGAGCGGATCGACGCGATCTACGTGACGACGCTGCGCCGCACGGCGGAGACCGCCGCGCCGCTGGCCGGGAAGCTCGGGATCACCCCGGTCGTCGAGCCGGACCTGCGCGAGATCCACCTGGGCGACTGGGAGAACGGCCTCTTCCGCAAGTACACGGCCGAAGGCCACCCCATCGTCGAGCGGCTGTGGACCGAGCAGCGCTGGGACGTCATCCCGGGCGCGGAGTCCGACGAGCGGTTCGGCGCCCGGCTGCGCGGCGCGCTGACGCGGATCGCCGCGGCGCACCCCGACCAGCGCGTCGCCGTGTTCACCCACGGCGGCGTGATCGGCGAGGTGTTCGCGCAGGCCAGCCGCTCGGTCGAGCGGTTCGCGTTCCTCGGCGCCGACAACGGCTCGGTCTCGCACCTGGTGCTGCACGGCGACACCTGGATCATCCGGCGCTTCAACGACACCGCGCACCTGGCTACGCCGCTCGGCTGAGCTTCCCGGCCGCGACGAACTGGACCGTCACCAGGATCGAGACGGCTTCCGCGGCCAGGAGCCCGATCAGCACCAGGACCTGCGTCAACCCCGCTTGGATCGGCCCCGCGCCGCCGAGCAGAACGCCGACGTAGGCGCCCGGGAGCGTCACGAGCCCGACGGTGCGCGTCTGGTCGAGCGCCGGGATCAGCGCGTGCCCGGCCGACGGGCGGCAGATCTCGAGCGCGGCCGGCCGGGGCATGAACCCGAGGGCCAGCGCGGCCTCGTATTCGCCGTGGCGGGCCTTCAGCTCGTCGAGGGCCCGCCTCGCGGCCTGCGACGTCGCCGTCATCGCGCCGCCGATGACGATGCCGGCGATCGGCACGACCGCGATCGGCTTCGGCGGGACCACGCCGGCGCCGAGCACCAGCGCCAGCACCGGGGCGACCCCGGCGGCGATGGCCAGCGCCGTCCACGGCAGGTTGGCCCAGGTCCCGGCGCGACGCGCGGACGTCACCGCGGCGATGGCGAACATCAGCAGCACGAACAGGCCGGTGAGCGGCGTCGAGCGCAGCACGGCCGTGATCACCAGGGACACGAGGGCGAGCTGCACGACGGCCCGGACGGCGGCGATGAGCACCGCTCTTCCCGGGCCGAGCCCGCCGGCCTGGACGACGGCGGCGCCGACGATGGCGAGCAGGACCAGGACCACCACGAGGGCGGGACCGAAGGTGATCGCGGCGTTGGTCACGCCGCCCATGGTGCCGTCAAACGGCGCAGCTGAAGAGCCGGCCCGGTTCGGACACGGCCTTCTCGGCGACGACCACGCCGTCGACGAGGATCCGGCAGCGCAGTTCGCCGGGCCCGGGGTTCCGGGCGGCGATGCTGTAGAACTCGGTGCGGCCGACCGGGCCGACCCGCGTGAACTCCGTCGACCACGGCGTCGTGACCTCGGCGGTCTGGGTCAGGACCGAGCCCGCGGCGGCGAAGGTGACGTTGCGGGCACCGTGCGCGCCGAGCAGCTCGTAGACGACGGAGTGGCTGACCGTCCGGACCGCGGCCGGTGCGACCGGCGCGGCCACCGGCTCTTCCTTGACCGGCCCGCGCGAGGACCGCGGCACGACGTAGGCCGTCACCGCGAAGGCGGCGGCGAGCACGCCCAGGACGACCACGACGTTTCCGGCCGACCTGGCCCGGCCCGTGCAGTCACGGCGGGACGTGGTCGCGGCGGGCTCGGTCGCGGTGGGAACACCCATGGAGAGGTCTTCTCTCGTCGGGCGCACTTCCGTCGAGTGCGTCGTCTACATCTCGCCGTGACCTCACTGCGCGTTAGCCGTGATTCGCGAGATGTCCAACTTTCACCCAAACGGGTGGCTCAGTCGACGAGTCCCGCTTCGGCGAGCATCCGCAGGACCCGCCGGCCGGCGGGCGGGCACACGTCCGCCTCGGCCGAGGTGAGCCACGCGGCTTCGGCGATCTCGCGCGAGGGCGTCGGCACGCCGTCGTGGTCGGCGGTGTAGCAGGTCATCCGCACGAGCCGGCCGTCGGCGAACCCGTCGGCCTGGTCCTCGAGGGCGGCGAAGAAGCGGAAGCTGAGGGGGTCGAGGGTGATGTCGAGCTCCTCGCGGATCTCCCGGCAGAGGCCGCCGACGTCGCCTTCGCCCGGCTCGCGCTTGCCGCCGGGGAGGTAGAACTTGGCTTTCCCGCTGGAGCGGACGGACAGCAGCCGGCGGTCGCGGACGTGGATCCAGGCCAGTGAGTCGATGGTTTTGTCGGTGCCCGGGTGCATGATCTGGAGTATGTACGAAGAGGCGGCACCGCCCGGGCCGCTGGCGGGCGTGGCGCGCTGCGTGTGGAGGTCGGTTTCGACGGGCCCGAAGCGCATCGTCCCGGACGGCTGCCTGGACCTGGTCGCCGGCGACGGCGGCGTGTTCGTCGCGGGCCCGGACACGTCGGCGTGGTCTTCGGCGACGGCACCGCGGGCAGAACTGCGAGGAATCCGCTTCAGGCCGGGCCGCGCGTCGGCGGTCCTCGGCGTGGCGGCGGACGAGCTGCGCGACCAGCGGGTGCCGCTGGCCGAGCTGTGGGGGCGTGAAGGCGAGTTGGTGGCGGAGCGGTTGTTGTCGGGCGAACTGACGTTGGCGCAAGCGGTTGCGTCGCGGCTGGCGGAGGCCCCGGCACCCGACCCGGCGGTGGCGGCGCTGATCGCCCACCTCGACGCAGGCGCGGCCCGGGTCGCGGAGGCGGCAGCACTCAGCCGATCCGGAACCGACCCGGCGTGGCCCGCGGAGGCGGCGGCACTCGCCCGGCCCGGAACCGACCCAACCCGGACCGCGCAAGCAGCCCGTCCCTTCGCGGTCAGCGAGCGGCGGTTGCGGCGCCGCTTCGTGCAGGCCGTCGGGTACGGCCCGGCCACCTACCTCCGCGTCACCCGGTTCCAACGCGCCATCGCCCTCGCTCCGCGCGTTCACGGGCTCGCCGCACTGGCCGTCGCCGCCGGGTACTCCGACCAAGCTCATCTCAGCCGGGACTGCCGGGCCCTCACCGGGCTCACCCCGCGGGCCTACTTCCGTGGACCATCCACTGTGGACACGGCGGAGCGTGACCGGCTCCGTTCGGCGTAACCCGCGCGGACAACCGGAAGTGGGACGTCACCCCGGAAGGTAAGCGGACGGTAAACGACCACCGAGAGCGCTATTCTCCCCTCGACGGATGATCAGGGAGGGCGTGTGGCCACCATCAGCGACGTCGCCGCGAGGGCCGGCGTCTCCACGGCGACCGTGTCGCGCGCGCTCAACGGGAAGTCCACTGTGGACCCGACGCTCGCCGCGCGCGTGCAGGCCGCCGCCACCGAACTCGGGTATCACCCGAACGGCTTGGCCCGGAACCTGCGCCGGCAGGAGACCGCCGTCCTCGCACTGATCATCTCCGACGTCGAAAACCCGTTCTTCACGGCCATCGCGCGCGGAGTCGAAGACCTCGCGCAGCGCTCCGGCTACTCGGTCGTCCTCTGCAACTCCGACGAAAACGAGGACAAGGAGCGGCGCTACATCGAAGTCGCGCTGCAGGAGCGCGTCGCCGGGGTGGTGCTCTCGCCCACCGGCCGGTCGACGAACGTCGAAGGCCTGCGGCGCCAGGGCACCCCGCTGGTGGCCGTCGACCGGCCGCTGCCGGCCGACGCGGGCGACCAGGTCCTCGTCGACACCCGGCACGCGGCCGCCGAGGCGACGCGGCACCTGCTCGCGGGCGGCTACGGCCGGGTCGGCTGCCTGACCGGGCCCGCGGGCGTCCGCACGGCCGACGACCGCCTGGCCGGCTACGCGGACGTCGTCGGCGAAGCGAACGTCCTCGCCCGGCGGGCGGAGTACCGCGCGGAAGGCGCCCGGCTGGCCGCACTGGAACTGCTGGACGAGCCGACGCCGCCGGACGCGCTGCTCGTCGCGAACAGCACGATGGCCATCGGCGTGCTGGAGGCGCTCTCGTCCCGCGGCCTGCGCTCCGGCCGGGACGTCGGCATCGTCTCGTTCGACGACGCGCCGTGGACGACGCTGATCGACCCGCCGCTCACCGTGGTCGCCCAGCCGGCGTACGAGGTCGGCCGGGTGGCGGCGCAGCTCCTGCTCGCGCGGATCACCGACAGCAGCCGCGAAGCGACGACCACGACACTCGAAGCGCGCCTGATCGAGCGGAAGAGCTCTCGCCGCTGAAGGGCGGAACGACGTGCCTGGGGGGCCGGCTCGTGCCAGGCCCCCCAGGCACGCCCCACCCCCTGTGTCCCCCATGGCCGGCGTCACCCCGCCGGATCCTGTGAGCACGGAGCGGAAATCGTTTACTCACACGGAACGTAAGATGCCGGGAGCGCACTGTCAAGCCTGGACAACGTCGTCCGATGCGGGCAGACTTACGGAAGTTGCCTACTCAACGTGTTGGGTAATGTGCGGTAAGTGTCGATCTCTGGTGAATTCCCCCACAAGTAGGGCACGAACCCGCACGAACCCGCACACGCGCGCTGTTTCGGGTTAGCCTGAATCCCATGTCGGTAGCGCTGGAGAACATCCTCGCCAAGGCGGGTCTCAAAGTCGACGCGAACGAGTTCCTGAATCTCGTCGAAGACGCGGCGCGCAGACTCTCGCCGCCGAACCCGGACCCTTCGCACTACTTCTCCGCCGACCAGCGCGCCGCGCTGACCGACGTCGGCCTCGACCTTTCGCCCCACCGCGAAGGCGAACCGGACTACCGGGCGCGCACCGTCGCCGCCCACGCCGTGCTCGCCGAGGGCGCGCTCAGCGTCAACGAAGCCGCGCGCACGCTCGGCGTCGACGACAGCCGCATCCGGCACCGCCTCAAGGAAGGCCGGCTGACCGGCTGGAAGGACGGCGGCTGGCGGCTTCCGGCGTGGCAGTTCGCCGGCTCGGGCGTGCTGCCCGGCCTGGAGGTCGTGCTCAAGGCGCTGCCCCCGGACCAGCCCGCGCTCGTCGTCGCCGCCTTCATGAGCACGCCGCAGCCCGACCTCGTCATCAACGAGCACCCCGCGACCCCGAGGCAGTGGCTCCTGTCCGGAGGTGACCCGGACCACATCGCCCGCCTCATCGCCACGCTCGGCTCGCCGTTCTAGGCTGGAGCGTCCCCGAGCAAGATCACCGACAAGGACGGACCACCCCCGACCCATGGCCCGGCTACCGCTGCCGCCCGCCCGATCCGTCCTGGTCCGGCAGCTGAACCGCGCCAACGACGTGGTGACGGTCCAGCCCGCGACCAGGCTCGTCCGGATCTTCACGGCGCACGGCAACCACCCCCAGCAGTGGAATTCGTTCCGCTACACCGGCCCGCTCCCGCACGGCCGGTTCGACCAGCAGCCGCCCGGCCGCGGCGGCGCGCCGGTCACCGACCCCGCGAACGGGGTCCTCTACTTCGGCCTCACGGTCCGCACGTCGGTGGCCGAGGTCTTCCAGACGAGCTCGACGGTCGACCGCCGCACGCGCGGCCCGCGCCTGGTCGTCGTCCGCCCGACACGCACGCTGCGGCTGCTCGACCTGACCAGCCTGTGGCCGACGCGGGTCGGTGCGTCGCAGGAGATCTCGAGCGGCCCGAAGAAGCTCACGCAGGCCTGGGCCCGCGCGATCCGCGGCGCGTTCAGCGACCTCGACGGCCTCTGGTACCGGTCCTCGATGGACTCCGGCGACCCGGCGATCTGCCTGTGGGACCCGCCGGCGGGCGCGGCGCTGCCGATCGCGCCGGACGTGCTGCTGCCGCTGGACCACCCGGGTCTGGACGTGCCGCTGGGCCGGGTCTGCGAAGAGCTGAACTACACGCTGCTCAACTGACCGGGAAGCGCACGCCGAACCACTGCTCGGCGCCGTGGGCCTCGTACGACTCGACCTCGGTGAAGCCCAGCTTCGCCGCCAGGCGCATCGAGGCCGCGTTGGCGGTCTGGGTGGTGAGCACCACCGGCTCGCCAGGCAGCGCGTCGTCGAACCACCCGAGCACCGCCGCGCACGCCTCGGCCCCGTACCCGCACCCCCACGCCTCCGGCACGACGAGGTAGCCGAGGTCGAACTCGCCGACGTCGGGGCGGACGTGGCCCGGGTGCTGCTCGTCGCGCCGGTCGAGCGTGACCATGCCGATCATCGCCCCGGGTACCTCGGGCACCGCGCGCTCGAGCTCGTCCCGCGGCCGCGCGCCACCGAGGTAGGTGCCCACTTCCGGCGACGCGAACAGGTCGACGAACACCGGCCGGTCCCGCGCCTGCGACGCGCGGAGCACGAGCCGCTCGGTCCGGATCGGCGCGGGTGGCCAGGCGACGTCTCCGAGGTCAGCCATGGGCCGCAACCTGGTGCACGCTCACAGGTGCCGCGACCACCACTCCAGGATCGCTTCGAAGCGCTGCACCCGGTGCCGCGGCCGGCCGGAGCGGGTCAGTTCGTGCCCCTCCCCGGGGAACAGCAGCATCTCCGCCGGCGCGCCCGCCCGCCGCAGCGCGACGAACATCCGCTGCGCCTGCTCCAGCGGGCACCGCCAGTCCTGCTCCGAATGCACCACCGCGAACGGGATCTTGATCTGCTCGGCGTGGTACAGCGGTGACTTCTCGCGCTGCACCTCCGGCGAAGAGCCGATGTAGGCGTCCACGAAGAAGTAGCCGATGTCCGAGCTGCCGACCATCGAGTCCCACGCGTTGACCGCGCGCTCGCTCCACGCCGCCTTGAAGCGCTCGCCGTGGTGCGCGGCCAGCCAGCTCGTCATGAAGCCGCCGTACGAGCCGCCCATGATGCCGACCCGGGAAGCGTCCAGGTCCGGCCGTTCGAGGGCCTTGTCCAGCAGCGCCAGGACGTCGTCGACGTCGACCGTGCCGAAGCCGTGCGTGATCGCGTGGCCGTGCGTCTGCCCGTAGCCCGCCGACCCGCGCGGGTTGCCGAGCACCACCGCGTAGCCCGCGGCCGCGTACACCTGGGCCTCGTCGAACACCGCCCAGTCCTGCTGGGTGAACGGGCCGCCGTGCACCACGCGCAGCACCGGGTGCGGGCCGTCGCCCTCGGGCAGCACCAGCCAGCCGTGCACCGGGTAGCCGTCCGGAGCGGTGGTGTCCAGCTCGATCATCGGCCGGAGACCCTTGTCCCGCAACGGCTTCGAGTAGTCGGTCAGCACCTTGGGGCCGGCGCTGAGCAGCACGACGTCACCCGCCGACGACGGCGTCGCGATCACGGCCGCCAGCACCGGGCCTTCGAGGGTGAACGACCGGAGCGCCGCCTGGTCCGCGTAGACCACCGGCAGGTCGGTCAGCGGGGCGTCCACGGCGTCGGCCGGGACCGCGCGCAGCTCCACCGCGCCCCGGTTGCGGACGGCTACGAGCACGTCGTCCCCGCGCGGTGCCGGCGGACCCGCCGAAGCCTCGCAGTCGACCGTCTCGATGTCGGTCAGCCGGCGGGCTTTCACCGGGCCGGCGCCGAACTCCGGGGTCGCGGCGTACAGCCCGGTCATCGCGGCTTCGTGGTGCTTCTCGAAGGACTGCCCGTAGTAGAACAGCGTGCCGTCGGCGCCGAACACCGGACGCTCGGCGAACCCCTCGCCCCGCACGAGAACCTCGGGCTCGCCGCCTTCGGCCGGGATCGCGCAGATGTCGCGGTAGTCGCTCTCGGCCGCACCCCAGTCCGGCGGCGCGGTGAAGACCACCCGGGTGCCGTCCGGCGTCCACACCGGGCCGGTGGCGTCGAAGCCGTCACCGGTCAGCGGCTCGGGCTCCGGTGCGTCCTCGGCCAGGGCGTCTACGACGAACAACCGCTGCATCCGGTCGCGCAGGAAGCCGACGTCGTCGATGCGGTAGTCCATGCGCGTGATCCGGCGCGGCGCCTCGGCGGGCGGCTCCGGCGTCTCGTCGTCGGCGTCGGCCGTGCCGTAGCGGCCGGCTTCGGGCACGCGTGCGGTGAAGGCGATCCGCCGCGAGTCCGGCGCCCACACCGGCTCGCCGACGCCGAGGTGCAGGGAAGTCAGCCGCCGCGCCTCACCCCCGTCGGCCGGCATGACGTGCAGTTGCGGCCTGCCGTCCGCGCCCTGGCCCTCCCCCGCGCGGAGGAACGCCACCCAGCGCCCGTCCGGCGAGATCGCGGGCGCCGAGTCGCGCGGACCGTGCGTCCACGCGCTCTCGCCGCCGTCGAGCGACACGCGCCGCAGCGAGCTGTCCGCCGCGTTCGTCTTCAGATCGGGCTTCGTCAGCGCGGTGAGCAGCAGGTTCCCGCGCAGGGCGGGCCGGCCGGGGACGGCGAGGGCTTCGATGTCGACAGGGCGCACGCCCCGACCGTACCCGAAATCCTTAGCCGTGCGAACGACTTTGGTCGGGACTTAGGCGGCGACCTGCTTGCGCTCGTCCCGCCGCGCCTTCGCCAGGCTGGCCACCGTGGTGATCGTCAGCACGACGATGATGACGCCGAGGGAGATCCAGTTGTTGATGTCCAGCCAGTCCGGCACCACGTGGTACTCGTGCAGCGCGTGCAGGAACAGCTTCGCGCCGATGAAGGCCAGGATCACCGCGAGGCCGTAGCTCAGGTAGACCAGCTTCGTCACCAGGCCGCCGAGCAGGAAGTACAGCTGCCGCAGGCCCATCAGCGCGAACGCGTTGGCCGTGAAGACGAGGAACGCCTCCTGCGTGATGCCGAAGATCGCCGGGATCGAGTCGACCGCGAAGAGCAGGTCCGCCGAGCCGATGGCCACGATCACCAGCAGCATCGGCGTGATCATCCGCTTGCCGTTCAGCTTCACCGTGTAGTGGTGGCCGTGGTAGTCGTCGGTCACCGGGGCGATCTTGCGGACCTGCCGGGTGACGGCGTTCTCGTGGTACTCCTCTTCCTCGCCCTTGCCGCGCAGCATGCTGATCGCGGTCCAGATCAGCACCGCGCCGAAGAGGAAGAAGACCCAGACGAACTGCTCGATGAGCGCGGCGCCGACGGCGATGAAGACGCTCCGCATGCCGAGCGCGAGCAGGATGCCGACCAGCAGCACGCGGTGCTGGTGGATGGCGGGCACCTTGAACGACGCCATGATGATCATGAAGATGAACAGGTTGTCGACGCTCAGCGAGTACTCGGTGATGTAGCCGGTGAAGAACTCGACGCCCGGGTCGTGCCCGGCGAAGATCCACACGCCGGCCCCGAAGAGCACCGCGCACGACACGTAGAAGATCACCCAGCGAGCGGCTTCCCCCGTGGTCACTTCATGCGGCTTGCGGTCGACGATGACCAGGTCGAGCGCGATCAACGCGAGCAGGCCACCGATCGTGGCGATCCACAGCCACAGGGGGACAGTCATGGAACCGAAACCTCCGGATAGTGCGCATGAGCAACTAACCGGAGGTCTCTCCCGCCGGTGAAAACACCGGCCGACGGTGCCGGGGGCGCAGGGCCACCGTGCTGACGACACCGCCGCGAAGGAATACTCCCCTCACAGCGCGTCCAGTTTGCCGGTTCCCCCCACCCGAGCGCCAGCCGGGATCGCGCACGTCACCGGGTTGGTCCTGTAATTTCGGTCACTTCGGTCCACCAGGTGGTCCCGAGCGTGTGATCGCTGTGAGGTCCGGGCGACACTCTCAGCAAAGCTCAAATAGGTTCGTCTGGTGCCCCGACTCCCGCTCCCGCGCACCCGCGGAGCCCGCCTCACCGCGCTCGCCGCCGTCGTCGCGGTCCTGGCCGCCGGCGCGGTCTTCTGGATCACGCGTCCCGCGGCGCCCGCCCCGGTGCCCGCGCAGGACGCGCTGATCGACATGCCCGCCGCCCCCGGCTCGGCGGAGCAGGTCAAGATCGACACGACGACCTACCTCCCGGCCACCGTGCCCGCGCCCGCGGTGCTGCTCGCGCACGGCTTCGGCGGGGACAAGACCAGCGTCGCCGACGACGCCCGTGAGCTCGCGCGGAAGGGCTTCGTCGTCATGACGTGGTCGGCCCGCGGGTTCGGCAAGAGCACCGGCAAGATCGGGCTCAACGACCCGGACGGCGAGGTCGCCGACGCGAGCCGCCTGATCGACCGGCTCGTCGCGCAGCACCAGGTGACGCTCGACGCGAAGGGCGACCCGAAGGTCGCCGTCACCGGCGCCTCCTACGGCGGCGCCCTGGCGCTGCTGCTGGCCGGCACGGACAAGCGCGTCGACGCGGTCGCCCCGGTGATCACCTACAACGACCTCGCGCAGGGCCTGGTCCCGAACGCGGCCTCGCCCGCGCTCAAGGCGTCCGGCACACCGGCCGCCGGCGCGTTCGCCACCGACGGCGTCTTCAAGAAGAGCTGGGCGGGCATCTTCTTCTCCGCGGGTTCGGGCGCGGCCGCGAGCGGGGCGCCGTCGGCCGAGGCCCCCGAAGCCGGTCAGGAGACCGACGCCGGCTCGACGGGCGCCGCCGGGGGCGCGGCGGCCGCCGTCCCCGCGGTGCCGCAGGGTGCGGGCGGCGGACCCCGGAGCGGCCCGGCCGACCCGTGCGGCCGGTTCACCGCCGCGGTCTGCCGCGCCTACACCGAGCTCGGCACCACCGGGGCGGCGAGCCAGGCGAGCGTCGACCTGCTGCGCCGCGTCTCCCCCGCGTCGGTGACGGGCAAGATCACCGTGCCGACCCTGCTGGTGCAGGGCGAGAGCGACACGCTGTTCGGCCTCGACCAGTCCGACGCGACCGCGCGCCAGATCACCGCGGCGGGTGGCAAGGTCAGGACGATCTGGTACACCGGCGGCCACGACGGCGGCAAGCCCGGACCGCAGCTGCGCGCCAAGATCGGCGACTTCCTGTGGACCGCGGTGAACGGCGGCGACCCGGGCACCGGGTTCAGCTACGACGTCCAGGGCACGTTGCGCGCCAACGGAACCCCGTCGGTCCGCACGGTCACCGCGGCCGCCTACCCCGGGCTGGCCGGGCCCGCCACCGAGCGGCGGCTGCTGCCGATGTCCGGGCCCGCGCAGTCGGTCGTGCGCCCGGCCGGGGCCAACCCCTCGGCGGTGAGCGGCATCCCGGGCCTCAACGGCGTCGCGAGCAGTTCGTCACGGCTCGGCGCGCTGTTCAGCAACGACCCGCCGGGCCAGGCCGCGCAGTTCACGACAACGCCGGTGGACGGGCAGATCGTCGTGAGCGGCTCCTCCACCGTGCGGCTGCAGGTCGCCGCGGACCCCGCGCACCCGCAGCCGGACGCGGTGCTGTTCGCGAAGCTCTACGACATCGGGCAGGACGGCTCGCGCGTGCTGCCGGCCAACGCGATCGCGCCGTTCCGGGTCAGCGGGCTGCCCGCCAACGGCAACCCGGTCGAGGTCACCGTGACGCTGCCCGGCATCGTCCGGCCGATCGAGGGCGGCCACTCGCTGCGGCTGGTCGTCGGCACCACGGACCAGTCGTTCGCGACGCCGGGCGCGCCCGCGGTGTTCCGGGTCGCGCTCGCCGGCGGCACCGCGCTGGGCGTGCCGATCGTGCCCGGGACGTCGGTCGGCTCGCCGGCCCCGGTCGGGCAGCTGGTCGGTATCGGTGTGACGCTGGCGATCGGCGTCGCGGCGGTGCTCTTCGCGGCCCTGCGCCGCCGCCGGGCCACCGACGTCGACCCGGAACTGGCCACCACGCCGCTGGTCATCGAGGGGCTGCGCAAGCAGTACGCGGGCGGGTTCGTCGCGGTGAAGGACCTGTCCTTCCGCGTCGAGCCGGGCCAGGTGCTCGGCCTGCTCGGGCCGAACGGCGCGGGCAAGACGACCACGCTGCGGATGCTGATGGGCCTGATCACGCCGACCGAGGGCAGCATCCGCGTGTTCGGCCACAAGATCACCCCCGGCGCGCCGGTGCTGTCGCGGATCGGCTCGTTCGTCGAGGGTTCGGGCTTCCTGCCGCACCTGTCCGGCCGGGCGAACCTCGAGCTGTACTGGGCTTCGACCGGGCGCCCGGCGGACAAGGCGCACTTCGCGGAGGCGTTGGAGATCGCCGGGCTCGGCACCGCCGTCGACCGCCGGGTGCGGACCTACAGCCAGGGCATGCGGCAGCGGCTGGCGATCGCCCAGGCGATGCTCGGCCTGCCGGAGCTGATGGTGCTCGACGAACCGACCAACGGGCTCGACCCGCCCCAGATCCACCAGATGCGCGAGGTGCTGAAGCGGTACGCCGCGACCGGCCGCACCGTGGTGGTGTCGAGCCACCTGCTGGCCGAGGTCGAGCAGACCTGCACGCACGTCGTGGTCATGCACCGTGGCTCGCTGGTCGCCTCGGGCGAGGTCGGCGAGCTGGCCGCGGCGGGCGGCGAGGCGACGTTCCGGGTCGATGATCCGGCGGCGGCCGCGGCGGCGCTGAAGGCGCTCAGCGGCGTCACCGACGTCGAAGTCGAAGGCGACTTCGTGCACGCGAACCTCGGCGAGCTGCCGAGGGCCGAAGGCGTGGCCGCGCTGGTGCGCGCCGGCGTCGCGGTGGAGCAGGCCGGGCCGAGGCGCCGGCTGGAAGACGCGTTCCTGCAACTGGTCGGAGATGAGTCATGAGCGAGGGTGTGCACACCGATCCGCACGCGCTCGACGAGCTGAGCGACGTCGCGTCGCACGAGCACGCCGGGGTCGGGCCGGACGGCGCCGTCGAGGGTTACTCGGCGCGCCGGACGCTGCGGCTCGGCGTCGAGCTGCGGCGCCAGCTCAAGCGGCGGCGCACGCAGTTCCTGCTGGGGTTCGTCGCGATCCTGCCGTTCATCCTGGTGATCGCGTTCGAGCTGGGGCAGTCGAACCCGAACCGGCGCAGCGGCGGGTTCGTCGACCTGGCGACGGCGTCCGCACCGAACTTCGTCGTGCTGGCGCTGTTCGTGTCGGGGACGTTCCTGCTGCCGATGATCGTGGCGCTGTTCTTCGGCGACACGATCGCGAGCGAGGCGTCGTGGTCGAGCCTGAAGTACCTGCTGGCCGTCCCGGTGCCCCGGCACCGGGTGCTGCGGCAGAAGGCGATCGTGTCCGGGCTGCTGTCGGCGTTCGCGCTCGTCCTGCTGCCGGTGATGTCCCTGGTC
This sequence comes from Amycolatopsis stemonae, assembly GCF_054781455.1. Taxonomy (NCBI): domain Bacteria; kingdom Bacillati; phylum Actinomycetota; class Actinomycetes; order Pseudonocardiales; family Pseudonocardiaceae; genus Amycolatopsis; species Amycolatopsis stemonae. The sequence goes on from NZ_BAAGUJ010000007.1 coordinate 78,852, forward strand.
GTCGGGCTGATCTGGTACGGCGCGGGCGACGCGATCAGCCCGACCGGCGACGCGGTTTCCTTCGGCGACAGCATGCTGGCCATCGCACTGTCCACTGTGTACATCATCCTGCAGCTGGCCTGGGTGGCCGGGCTGGCCCTGGCGCTGAGCGTGTCGACGGACGCCCCGCTCGGCGCCGTCGGCGGCGCGGTGCTGGTGGCGATCCTGTCGCAGATCCTGGACCAGATCACGGCGCTGGAGGGCCTGCGCAACTACCTGCCGACGCACTACGCGTTCTCGTGGATGGACCTGATCTCCACGGACGTCGACTGGACCAACCTGGCGAGCGGCCTGCTCTCGGCGGTCATCTACGGAACGGTGTTCTTCCTGTACGCCGGGCGGCGCTTCGCCCGCAAGGACATCACGAGCTGAACCCGGTACGGTCGGGCAGGTGCCGATCACGCTGGAGAGCCACCACGACGTCGCCGTGCTGCGGATCGACCACGGCGGCGGGAACACCCTCGACAGCGACTCCTGCCGCGAGCTCGTGCTGCGGCTGGAGGAGGCTTCGCAGGCCCGCGCCGTGGTGCTCACCGGCACCGGGCGCGTCTTCTCCGCCGGCGTCGACCTCAAGCGGATCCACGACGGCGGCGCGGCCTACGTGTCGGAGTTCCTGCCGCTGCTGTCCGACGCGCTGCTGGCCGTGTTCGGCTTCGCGCGTCCGGTGGTCGCGGCGCTGAACGGGCACGCCATCGCCGGCGGCGCGGTGCTCGCCGCCGCGTGCGACCACCGCGTGCTCGGGGCCGGGACGATCGGCGTGACCGAGCTGCTGGTCGGGGTGCCGTTCCCGCTGTCGGCCCTGGAGATCCTGCGCTGCGCGTACGGGACCACGCCGCTGCCGTCGCTCACCTACTCGGGCGAGGTTTACGGCGGCGAGGACGCGCTCGCCCGCGGCCTGGTCGACGAGCTGGCCGCCCCGGGGGACGTCCTCGAGCGGGCGCTGGCCGTCGCGACCCGGCTCGGCGAGCTGCCGGCCGAGGCCTTCGCGCACACGAAGGCCCAGATCCGGCAGCCCTTCCACGAGCGGATCGCCGAGCACCGCCACACCGACGACCCCGAGGTGGAGCGGCTGTGGCGCGCACCCGCGGCCCTCGCCGCGGTGAAGTCCTATGTGGACAAGGTGCTCGGCTAGACGGCGTGCACGCCGCTTTCGGCGAGGGCCTTGATGCCTTCGACCGTCTTCTGCATGTTGTTCTGCAGCTCCCCCAGCCGCATCGCGACGATTTCGTCCTCGTGCTCGGGCATCGAGCCGATGATCGTCGTCAGGTTGGACGGCCCGGGGCCGATCTGCGCCCACTGGCGCAGGATCGTGCCGTCACCGTCCGGGACCAGCTCGAAGCGCCAGGACGCGGCCGGGTTCGTCACGTCCATCACGGCCCACGCGAACAGCCGCCCGGGCTCGTAGCCGGTCACGGTCGAAACCGTCTCCCACTCCCCGGCGACCGGGTGGGAGTTGCGGCCGCGGAACTGCGCGCCCAGGCCGGGCTCGGTGCCCTCGACCCAGCCGCCGCCCTGGAACTCGTTCGAGAACCGGGCCGGCAGGTCGACGTCCAGCAGCCAGGACCAGACATCGGCCGGCCGCGCGGCGATACGGACTTCGACCTGCGTCGTAGGGCAGTCGGAAACCTTCATGGCGGACCCCTCGCTCGATGCCGGTGCCTACGGCTTCGGACCGTAACGTGGCGCCGATCACGCGGACAACTCGCACGGTGCCCGCCGCTGCGCACGGGAGAGGACGCGCGCACCCGACGAAAGTCGGGTCCTGACCGATTGTGCGCCCGGACAGCCGATTGCCGACCATCGCCGATTCTGTGAGGGTCCCACAGTGGGCTCCCGACAGTGGGCTTCGGAGCCGGGGAGGGTGCTTCCATGCGCAGACCGTTCATCGCCGTCGTCGCGGCCTTGCTGGCCCTGGCTGGGCTGGCGCCCGCCGCGAGCGCGGAGACCGACATCAGGGCGGCGCTGGCGAAGATCCCCGGGCTGACGATCGTCAAGGAGGACCCGGCGCCGGCCGGGTTCCGGTTCTTCGAGCTGACGTTCACCCAGCCCGCCGACCACCGCGACCCCCGCGCGGGCACGTTCCAGCAGCGGTTCACCCTGCTGCACCGCGACTTCTCCGCCCCGACGGTCGCCTTCACCAGCGGCTACAACGTCAGCACCGCGCCCAACCGGTCGGAGCCGACGCAGATCGTCGACGGCAACCAGCTTTCCATGGAGTACCGGTACTTCACGCCGTCACGGCCGGAGCCGGAGAACTGGGCGAAGCAGCTGACGATCTGGCAGGCGGCCGCGGACGAGCACCGCGCGGTGCAGGCGTTCAAGGCGATCTACCCTGGCAAGTGGCTGGCCACCGGCGGCAGCAAGGGCGGCATGACCGCGACGTACTTCCGGCGCTTCTTCCCCGACGACGTCGACGCGACGATCCCGTACGTCGCGCCCAACGACGTCATCGACCCGATCGACGTCTACAACCGGTTCCTGTCCCGCGTCGGCAACGACCCGGCGTGCCGCGACAACCTGAAGGCGATCCAGCGCGACGCGTTGAAACGCCGTGACGAGCTGGGCGCGATCGCCGCGGCCGACGCGGCTCGCCGGGGCCTGACGTTCTCGATCGTCGGCTCGGCCGACAAGTCCCTCGAGATTTCGGTGATCGACTCGTACTTCGCGTTCTGGCAGTACCAGAAGCAGGCGGACTGCGCGACGGTACCCGCGCCCGGAGCGCCCGCGGCGGAGGTCTACGCCTGGTACGAGAAGGTGGAGAGCCTCAACACCTACTCCGACCAGGACCTCGCGCCGTTCATCCCGTACTACTACCAGGCGGCGGCCCAGCTGGGCTCGCCCGAGGCGTACGACAGCTACCTCCGCGACCTGCTCCGCTACCCGGGTGCCGACCAGCCGAAGACGTTCGTGCCGGCGTCGATCCGGATCCCGCGCTTCGACTACCTGGCGATGCCCGACATCGACTTCTGGGTGAAGTCCCGCGGCACCCGGCTGCTGTTCGTGTACGGCTCGAACGACCCGTGGGGCGCGGAGCCGTTCGAGCTCGGCTTCGGCAGCCGGGATTCCTACCGGTACTACGTGCCGGGCGGCAACCACGGCTCGAAGATCGCCCAGCTGCCGGCGGCCGACGCCGCCGCGGCGACGGCGACGGTCCGCCGCTGGGCCGGGCTGCCGGCGACGTCCGCTCTGACGGCTCGCACGGCGCCCGCGGGCTTCCCGGACTTCGACGCCGACCTCACGCTTTCGGGGCGTCCGCCGCTGTGAGTTTCCGCGGGCCGGGCGTAGTCTCACGGCACCTGACGGCCCGGCCTGAGGAGTCGTGATGCCTCGTCCCGTCCACTTCGAGATCCACGCGGGCGACCCCGACCGCGCGGTGGCGTTCTACACGGCGGTGTTCGGCTGGAAGTTCGAGCGCTGGGGCGAGGTGCCGTACTGGGTGATCTCGACAGGCGAAGGCGACGGCATCGACGGCGGCCTGGTCCCCCGCATCGGCCCGGAACCCGAGGATTCGGCCCCGATCCACGGCTACGTCAACACGATCGACGTCGCGGACCTGGACGCGTCCCTGGCCGCGGTGACGGACGCGGGTGGTTCCCTGGCGCTGCCGAAGAACCCGGTGCCGGGGGTCGGCTGGCTGGCGTACTGCAAGGACACCGAGGGCAACATCTTCGGCATGCTGCAGCCGGATTCGGAAGCACCGGCGCCGGGCTGAGGCCGTCTCGCCTTCCCAGGCGTCGGCGCTCACGACTTCAGTTCGACGAGTTCGAGGTCGGTCTGCGCGAAGTCGTCCCCGATGCACAGCAACGGTTCCCCGGCGACGAAGGCCGTGGCGTAGGTAAGGCAGTCACCGAAGTTCAGGCCGGCCGGATGCCTGCCCTTGCCGTATCGCATGAAGGCCACCTGCGCCGAACGCCAGTGCGCGTCGCCGAAGGAGATCACCTCGAACCGCCGTTGCTGCAGGAAGTCCGCGAGCAGGGCCTTGCCCCGCGGACCTTCCTTGTGCACGAGGACGAGGGTGGTCTCGACGAGCGTCGGCGCCCCGACCCGGCAGACCTCGGCGGAGCCGATGGCTTCGCCGAGCCGCGGCGCCATGGGCTCGCCCATGAGCGTCGCGATGATCGCGGAGCTGTCGATGATCACACGCCACCGGGCCCGTAGCCGAGGATCTCTTCGCGCTCGGCCTTGCTGATCGGCACGCCACGGTTCTCCACGGAGATCTGGGGCCAGATCTCCTCCTCGAGAAAACGGACGAAGGCGGCGCCGTCCCTGGCCGCGCTCTGCTGCTTGCGAAGCTGGTCACGGCGCAGGCGCAGCGCCTCACGGACGGCACCGGTCTTGGTGTCGCCCGTCAGCTCGGCGATCTCGGCGGCCAAGCGCTCGGTCTCCGGGTCCTTGATGTTCATCGCCATGGTGTAATTCTACCTTCGATGGTGTAACCCGACCACAGTCCCCGATCCGGACCAGGGCGGGCCGCGTCCGGCCGCGGCCGCCCACGCAGCGGCGACCCGCGCTCAGAGCCCCACCACTGAGGCCTGCGGCGAACCTCATCCGTGCCGGTACGAGCAGGTGCCCAACCGCCCATGATCGGGCGCCCCGAGCCGAGCGAGTACCCGCAGACCACGGCAGGCGCCCCTGGCCAGCCCGGCTCGGGCCGGGCCTTACTTGATGCCTGCCGCGTCCATGCCCCTCAGCTCCTTCTTCAGGTCCGAGATCTCGTCGCGGAGGCGGGCGGCCAGCTCGAACTGGAGGTCGCGGGCTGCCTGCATCATCTGGTCCGTCATCTGCTGGATCAGGTCTGCCAGCTGGGCTCGTGGCATGGCCGAGACGTCCTTGTCCACCAGCATGCCCGAGCTGCGGACCCGGTCGCCCTGCTCCGGCTTCTTGCCGCGCGAGGAGTTGCGGCCCGAGCCGCCCACCGAGACCTGCTCCGAGTCCTCCGCTTCGCTGTAGACGCGGTCGAGGATGTCCGCGATCTTCTTCCGCAGCGGCTGGGGGTCGACGCCACGCTCTTCGTTGTAGGCCACCTGCTTCGCGCGGCGGCGGTCCGTCTCCTCGATCGCGTGCTGCATCGAGTCGGTGATCTTGTCCGCGTACATGTGGACTTCGCCCGAGACGTTTCGCGCCGCGCGGCCGATCGTCTGGATCAGCGAGGTGCCGCTGCGGAGGAAGCCTTCCTTGTCCGCGTCGAGGATCGCCACCAGCGACACCTCCGGCAGGTCGAGGCCCTCCCGCAGCAGGTTGATGCCGACCAGCACGTCGAAGTCGCCCGCCCGCAGCTGGCGCAGCAGCTCCACCCGGCGCAGGGTGTCGACCTCCGAGTGCAGGTAGCGCACCCGGATGCCCAGCTCCAGCAGGTAGTCGGTGAGGTCCTCGGCCATCTTCTTGGTCAGCGTCGTGACCAGCACGCGCTCGTCCTTGTCCGCGCGCTCGCGGATCTCGTGGACCAGGTCGTCGATCTGGCCTTCGGTCGGCTTCACGACCACCTTCGGGTCGACCAGGCCCGTCGGCCGGATGACCTGCTCGACGAACTCGCCGCCGGCCTGGCCCATCTCGTACGGGCCCGGCGTCGCCGACAGGTACACCGTCTGGCCGATCCGGTCGGAGAACTCCTCCCAGGTCAGCGGCCGGTTGTCGACCGCGCTCGGGAGGCGGAAGCCGTACTCGACCAGGTTCCGCTTCCGCGACATGTCGCCTTCGTACATGCCGCCGATCTGCGGGACCGTCTGGTGCGACTCGTCGATCACCAGCAGGAAGTCGTCCGGGAAGTAGTCGATCAGGGTCGCCGGCGCCGAGCCCGGGCCGCGGCCGTCGATGTGGCGCGAGTAGTTCTCGATGCCGGAGCAGAACCCGACCTGCCGCATCATCTCGATGTCGTAGGCCGTGCGCATGCGCAGCCGCTGCGCCTCCAGGAGCTTGCCCTGCTTCTCCAGCTCCGCCAGGCGTTCCTCGAGCTCCTGCTCGATGCCCTGGATGGCCTTCTCCATCCGCTCCGGGCCGGCGACGTAGTGCGTCGCCGGGAAGATCCGGACCTCGTCGACCTCCTTGACGATGTCCCCGGTCAGCGGGTGCAGGTAGTAGAGCTTCTCGACCTCGTCGCCGAAGAACTCGACGCGGATCGCCAGCTCCTCGTACGCCGGGATGATCTCGACCGTGTCGCCGCGCGCGCGGAACGTGCCGCGCGCGAACGCGATGTCGTTGCGGGTGTACTGGACGTCGACCAGCGCGCGCAGGAACACGTCCCGGTCGAGCTGCATGCCGACCGCGAGCTTGGAGGACCGGTCGAGGTAGGACTGCGGCGTGCCCAGGCCGTAGATGCAGGACACACTCGCGACCACGATGACGTCACGCCGCGACAGCAGGTTCATCGTCGCCGAGTGCCGCAGCCGCTCGACGTCGTCGTTGATCGACGAGTCCTTCTCGATGTAGGTGTCCGTCTGCGCGATGTACGCCTCGGGCTGGTAGTAGTCGTAGTAGCTGACGAAGTACTCGACCGCGTTGTTCGGGAAGAGCTCGCGGAGCTCGTTCGCCAGCTGCGCGGCCAGGGTCTTGTTCGGCGCCATCACCAGCGTCGGCCGCTGGACGCGCTCGATCAGCCACGCCGTCGTCGCCGACTTGCCGGTGCCGGTGGCGCCCAGGAGCACGATGTCCTTCTCGCCCGCCTTGACCCGGCGTTCGAGCTCGTCGATGGCCGCCGGCTGGTCACCGGCGGGCTGGTACTCACTGACCACCTCGAACCGGCCGCCGGTCCGCGGGATCTCCGAGACGGGCCGGAAGTCGGACTGAGCGAGCACGGGGTGTTCGGTTGCGAAAGCCACGGGAACCAGAGTAGGCCCCACCACCGACAATTTCCGTCGGCCCTGGTCAGCGGGGGTGGAACACGGTGACGGAGACGACTTCGGCGCCGTCCACGACGCAGTGCAGGACGGCCCCCGGCACCGGGCCGTCCCCGAAGCACGAGACCAGCACCCGGTCGGGTCCGGTCGCCTGGACCTCGGTGCGCGGGAACTCCCCGAGCACCTCGGCGACCTCGGCCGACGGCGCCTCGAGGTGGGCGAGCACGACCTCACGCGGCGACGGCGGCGGCGGGATCGGCAGCGCATGGCCCTCGAAGAGGCGGTTGAGCTGGTCAGCGGCCGAAACTGCCCGCGGGAACCCCGCGAACGCCGCCGTCTGGACGACGACTTCGCAGACCTCGGCCGGCGCCAGCCCGGAGGCCAGGCCGGTACGGAGGTGGACGCTCAGCGGCGGCCCCACCATCCCGGCCGCGACGATCGCCGCCAGGGTGGCCGCCTCGCGCGTCCGGGCGTCGAGGGCCGGGCGTTCGTGCAGGTGCCCGTAGACCGTGCCGACCGCCAGCTCGCCCAGCGCCGGAACGGTCGCGAACAACGCGTCCAGCCGGCGCTCGCCGCCCTCGACCAGTGCCGCGAAGTTCTCGCGGCCGCGCTCGTGCAGATCGGCCATCGGCTCGGTCACCGGGATCCCCTCTCAGCAGCTGCAGTCACAACAGGAGCAACAGTCGCAACAACCGTCACAGCCGCAGTCGCACCAGCTCAGGTCGCAGCTGCCGATCGGTTTCCCGCTCCACGGCCCAGGATAGGGATCACGGCAGCAGAACTGGCACGTGCAGCACATGTACGGCGCGATCGCGCAGCCGAGGAAGAAGTTGCGCCGCTTCGGCGGGACGGCGAACTTCGGGTACCAGAGGCCACCACCCTTGCCGTCGAGCGGCTCGGGTGACGGGTCGCCGGGACCGCCCGGGCCACCGCCGCCCGGGCCACCGGGACCACCGCCACCGGGCCCACCTCCACCCGGACCGCCAGGCCCACCGCCACCAGGTCCGCCAGGCCCACCACCGCCCGGGCCGCCGGGGCCGCCAGGCCCACCGAGCCCACCACCACCGGGGCCACCGGGGCCGCCAGGCCCACCGGGCCCACCAGGGCTACCCGGACCACCAGGCCCGGGCGCTCCCGGCGGCGGCACCGGCCCAGGCGGTGGAAACCCGTGCGGCCGCGGCGAACCCCAACCCGGCTGCGGCGGGTTCCGCGGCGCCTGCTGCGGATGCTGCTGCGGCGTCGGCCCCGGCCCGATCCACCCCGGCGGTGCCTGGTGCGGATGCTGCTGCGGCGTCGGCCCCGGCCCGATCCACCCGGGCGGCGGCTGCTGCGAATGCCCGAACGCGCGCCGCACCGCTTGGCGCAGCTCGTGGACCAGCAGCGCGTGCACCAGGCCGGGCTTCGCGAACTCGGCCTCCCGCAACGCGAGTTCGACGCCCAGGACCGCGTCGTCGCACAACCGCTTCGCCTCGGCGAGCGAAGTTCCCGTGGCCTGCAGGGGATTCCACGCCCCGGCCTGCGCGTCGGCCTCGAGGTCCTCGACGGCGTCCAGCAGGTGCGCCACCCGCCCGAACAGCCGGCCCGCCTCCGCCAGCGGGGCGACGTTCCCCGGCCGTCCGGCCAGCTCCGCGGTCCGGGCGAACGCCGCGGAAGTGGCCAGTTCAGCCGGTTCCGTCGCCGACAGCGCCGAGTCCCCGAGCCGGAGCGACCGTTCCAGCGCACCCTGCTGCTCGACGGCCTCCGTCAGCAGGGACGTGTCGAACCCGACGCGGCCGCCGGTGCGGCTGCCCTGGGCCGTCCAGCGGGCCGCGACCCGGCGCGCGGCCAGCGCCACCGGACGCCGGCCGAACGCGCCGTCGCGGTCTTCGACGTGGTCGCCGACCTTCGCCGCGGCCAGCACCAGGGACACCGCCGCGGCGAGCTGGGCGCCTTCGCCGCGCGCCACCGACGTCGAGCGCATGCCCCGCAGCGGGCACGGCCCGGCGTCCCGCCGCAGCTCCGCGCGCGGTGTCTGGGCCTCGACCAGGGCCGAGATGATCAGCCCGTCGTAGTTCGTGACGACGCGCGCGAACTGGCCGTGTTCGTCGCGCAGCGTGAGGCACAGCCCGCAGAGGTGCGCGAGCCAGTCCGCGTGCAGTCCTTCGGACAGCCGGTGCCGGCACGGTCTGATGATCCCGAACATCCCTGATTCCCCCTCGGCTCCCCAGGTCGGCGCACTTTAGCCCGAACGTGTGGCGCACGCGGCGGGTGTGCGGGATTCGTGACCGGCCCGGCAGGATGAGCGCCATGGCCGAACTGCACCCGCCGAAGGTCGAGATCTTCGACCCCGCCGAGCGCGCGAACATCGACCCCAAGGGCATCCTGCGCGAGGTCGAGGAGTACCGCGAGGAACCGTTCGGCCTCTACCTCGCCCGCCCCGCGCCGGGCCGCGCGCAGTTCCACTACCTCGAGTCGTGGCTGCTGCCCGGGCTCGGCCTGCGGCTCACCGACTTCTGGTTCTCCCCCGGCCACGAACGCGACCAGGACTTCTACCTCGACGTCGTCCGGGTCGACCGGGACGGCCCGCGCTGGGTCGCGACCGACCTGTACGTGGACCTGGTGCTCAAGGACAAGCTCTCACTGCGGGTGATCGACACCGACGAGCTCCTCGAAGCCCACGCGGCCGGACTCGTCACCGCCGAAGACGCCCGGTACGCGCTCGAAACCACGTACGCGGCCGTGGAAGGCCTGGCCGCGCACGGCTACGACCTCGCCGCCTGGCTGGCCACGAAGGACATCACGCTCACCTGGCGGCGGCACCCCTAGCGGCCGCGCCGGACCGTGCCCGGCGTCACCCTCCGCACGGTGGTGCCGGGGCAGGCCCCGTAAGGTGCGGAAGGGACCGGGCCGGACGACGAACAGGAGTGTGATGGACGCCGTAGCCACGGCCCCCGACCAGGCGAAAGCGGAGTTGGCGCCGTTCGCCCGGCTGCCGGTCCTGCTGTTCGCGGCCGGGACCGCGGTGGCGCTGCTCCTCACGGCCGGCCGGTACGGCTACTTCGGTGACGAGCTGTACTTCCTCGCCGCCGGCAAGCACCTGGCCTGGGGATACGCCGACCAGCCGCCGCTGGTGCCGTTCCTGGCCTGGCTGATGAACACCGTGGCGCCCGGCTCACTGGTGGTGTTCCGGCTGCCGGCGATCGCCGCGACCGCGGCCGGGGTCGTCGTCACCGGGCTGATCGCCCGGGAGCTCGGCGGGCAGCGCAAGGCGCAGGCCCGGGCCGCGGCGGCGTACGCGATCTGCGGGCAGTTCGTCGGCAGCGGCCACTACCTGGCGACGTCGACGATCGACCCGCTGCTGTGGACGCTCGTGCTGTGGCTGGTCGTGCGCTGGGTCCGCACCCGCGACGACAACCTGCTGGTGTGGCTCGGCGTCGTGACGGCGGTGGCGCTCAACGACAAGCTCCTCATCGCCGCGTTCTGGGTGGCGGCCGGGCTCGCGGTGCTGGTGTTCGGGCCGCGGGAGCTGCTGCGCCGGCCCAAGCTCTGGCTGGGCGCGCTGATCGCCGCCGTCTCGCTGGTGCCCACGCTGCTGTGGCAGCGGGCGAACGGCTGGCCGCAGCTGGGCATGGGCGACGCGGTCGGCGCGGAGGTCGACGCGGCGGGCGGGCGCGAGGCGTTCATCCCGAACCTGCTGGCCGGCGCCGGCTGGGTGATCGGCGCACTCGGCGTGCTCTACGGCGTCGCCGCGCTGCTGGTGAGCAAGCAGCTGCGGCCGTACCGGTTCCTCGGCTGGACGGCGCTCGGCGTCGTCGCGATCTTCCTCGTCGCGAACGGGCGCTACTACTACGCGGCCGGGATGTTCGGCGTGCTGTGGGCGGCCGCCGCTGTGCACGTCGAAGGGCTCAAGCCCGCGTTGTGGTGGCGCTGGGTGCCCACCTGGCCCGTTTTCGTGGTGTCCGCCCTGTTCAGCCTGCCGTTCACGCTGCCGATCTGGCCCGTGCACTGGCTGGTCGACCACCCCGCCGCGCCACGGCCCGCCTACGCCGCCGAAGAGGTCGGCTGGCCCGACCTCACCGACGACGTCGCCACGCTGTACCGGACCGCACCGCCCGGGACGGCCCTCGTCACGGGCGGCTACTGGCAGGCGGGCGCGCTCGGCCGGTACGGGCCCGAGCGCGGCCTGCCCGAGGCGTACAGCCCCAGCCGTGGCTTCTGGTATTTCGGCCGGCCCGCCGACAACGCCGACACCGTGCTCTTCGTCGGGAACGACCCGTCGAAGCTCGCGAAGCACTTCGGCAGCGTCCACATCGTCGGGCAGGTCGGCAACCGGCTCGGCCTCCACAACGCGAGCGAGCACATGCCCGTCTGGCAGCTCAGCGGCCGGACGGCGAGCTGGGCCGAGATCTGGCCCCAGCTCAAGGACATGAGAGCGTAAGCCTCGAGGTCGGCCGGGGCCGCCCGATGTGCCGGTACGCTTGCACGTCGAGTCCGAACCCGGCGGCGGCACCGCGATCTCGGCCGTCCTGGCCGCCGTAACCGCCCGCCGGAGGCCTCTGAATGACCATCACCGTGCTGATCGCCGACGATCACCCGGTCGTCCGCGACGGCCTGCGCGGCATCTTCACCGGCCGTGGCTTCGAGGTCGTCGGCGAGGCCGCGAACGGCACCGAAGCCGTGACGCTGGCCGAGCGGCTGCGTCCCGACGTCGTGCTGATGGACCTGCGGATGCCGGGCACCGACGGCGTCGCGGCCATCACCGAACTGGCCCGCCTCGGCAACCCGGCGCGTGTCCTGGTGCTCACGACGTACGACACGGACTCCGATGTGCTGCCCGCCATCGAGGCGGGCGCCACCGGCTACCTGCTCAAGGACGCCCCGCGCGAGGATCTCTTCCGCGCGGTCGAAGCCGCCGCGCGCGGCGAAGCGGTGCTCTCCCCCGCCGTCGCGTCGCGGCTGATGGGCCGGATGCGCGAGCCGGCGCGGGACTCGCTGTCCCAGCGGGAGCTCGAGGTGCTCACGCTGGTCGCCCGCGGGTCGACGAACAAGGAAGCGGCGAAGAAGCTCTTCATCAGCGAAGCGACGGTCAAGACGCACCTGATCCACGTCTACGCGAAGCTCGGCGTGAAGGATCGCGCGGCCGCGGTGGCCGTGGCGTTCGAACGCGGACTGCTGGGCTCCTAAGGCGTCCAGCCGGTGGCCGTCGCCCACTTCTCGGCGCGGGCGAACGCGCCGTTGACCCAGTCCTGCTTCTCGTCGGCGTAGGCCTCCACGGTGCCGTCTTCGGCGTGCGCCTCGGCCAGCCGCAGCTTCACGTCGCGGTAGTCGTCGCGCTGGTCCGGGTTCGCGCGCAGGTAGTCGCGGAAGAGCAGTGCGAGCCGCCAGGCGGGCGTCTCCAGGGACCGGACGTGCAGGTTCACCGGCCGCTTCGGGTCGGCGCCGACGTGCAGGCGCTTGGGCCACGGCTCGCCGCCGTCCTGGGCGTCGTCGTACCAGTCGCCGTCCAGCCGCGGGAAGCCGGCGTCGGACAGCAGCTCCCGCAGCGTGTCGGCATCGTCCATTGTGGACACCGTGAGCTGCAGGTCGAGGATGTTCTTCGCGGGCAGGCCGGGAACGGCGGTCGAGCCGATGTGGTCGGCGCGCCGGGCGAGCTCCCCGGCCGCGGCGCGCACCCGGGCTAGCACCCGCTCGGCCTGCGCCGGCCAGGTGAGGTCGTACTCGGCGATCACCGGTGACATCGGCGGCCGCGGCCGGCGCAGCCGGACGTTCGCCTCGAACGGCACGAGCCGGTCGGCCCACAGCGCGTCGACGTCGAGGAGGACGGCGTCCTCGGGGCCGCCGTTGTCCAGCCAGACGTCCGCGACGGCGCGGCGCTGCTCGTCGCTCGCCTGCGCGCGGATCCGCGCCCGGGCGTCCTCCTCGGCCATCCCGCGCACGGTCACCAGCCGCCGGACCCGCACTTCGACCGGCGCGTCGACGACCACGACCAGGTGGTACGCCGTCGCGAGGCCGTTCTCGACCAGCAGGGGGATGTCGTGGACGATGATCGCGTCGGGCGCCGCGGCGGCCATCAGCTCGCCGGTGCGGGCGCCGACGAGCGGGTGCACGATCGCGTTCAGCCTTCGCCGCGACTCGTCGTCGGCGAACGCCTTCGCGGCGAGCGCGGGCCGGTCGAGCGAGCCGTCGGCGGCCAGGATCTCCGCGCCGAACTCCTCCACCAGCCGTGCCAGCCCCTCGGTGCCGGGTGCGACGACCTCGCGGGCGATCCGGTCGGAGTCCACCAGCACGGCACCGTGTTCGGCCAGCCGGTTCGCCACGGTCGACTTCCCGGCCCCGATCCCACCCGTCAACCCCACGCGCAACATGCCGATCACCCTAGTCAGGCGGTCCGGATGGGCTCGCCGCGACGTTCGGACTACGCCATCCGGGCCGGGCGCGTAACGTGGGTAATCGTTTTCCCGACGCCATCGTCAGCGGGTCACGGGCCCGCCCTGGTCAGGGGAGGGACCATGACGATGGCGAAGATCGGCAGGTCGGCGGCGGCCGTCCTGTGCGCGGGCACGCTGGCCGTGGCGGCGCCCGAGGTGGCGGAAGCTTCGGCTCCTTCGGCGACGCACTGCCTGTCGGGCGTCTACCGCCTGCTGGTCCGGTGCCGGCACACGCCCACGAGCACGGTGTGTGCGGTGAAGACGACGTGGACCCCGTTCGTCACGACGTGCGAGGGTGCCCCACCGGCCTGACAGCCCACACGAACGGGTGATCCGCAAGACGATCGTGACGCGTGACTCAACCGATATCCGGACACGCCGCGTTGCTTACCCACCTAGGCGGGGTCAACTGCGTACCGTGCGCGCGACAGGGTCGCCCACACGGAGGAACGATGGCGGACAGCAAGCACGTCGGGAGGCACCGGCTCGGCACGCCGGGGCTGGTGCACTGCGTTCTCCATCGCCCGGTGGCCGACGCACTGGCGGACTACCGCCGCACCTGGCTGAGTGCCCTGCTGGTGCCGGCCAAGCACAGCTTCGCCGGCTTGCGCCGCAAGGCCCGCGCGGCGGCCCTCGAGCGCATCTGGGTCCCGGCGGTGGTCACCCGAGCCCCGGCCACGGTCACGGCTCGCGCCGCCTGACGTCCCGGCCGCTGAGTTTCGCCGCGGTCCGCGCTGCCTCACACCGGGCCGAGTTCGATCGCCAGGCTCCCGCCCGGCGGATGGTCGGCCGCACCCGCAGCGACGGCCGCCGCCGGCTCAGGGGGCGACTTCGCGGGTCTCGATCGCGATCTCCGAAGACAGCGTCCGGTGCACCGGGCACTTGTCGGCGATCAGCATGAGCCTGGCGCGCTGATCGTCGTCCAAGTCGCCCTCCAGCTCGATCTCGCGCGTGATGCGGCTCAGCATGCCGCGCTCCGTCTCGCACTTCGCGCAGTCCTCGGCGTGGATGCGGTCGTGGCGGAGGCGGATCGTCGCCCTGGTCAGGGGGATTTCCTTGCGGTTGGCGTACATCCGCAGCGTGATCGCCGTGCACGAACCCAGCGATGCGAGCAGCAGCTCGTACGGGTTCGGGCCCGTGTCGGCGCCCCCGACCGCTACCGGTTCGTCGACGAGCAGTTCGTGCGTCGCCGTCGTGACCTGCTGCGTGTACGTGCCGTCGCCGGTCGCCGTGACGACGACCGTGCCCGGCTCGGGGTGCTCCATGCGCTTCGGTCCTCCCAGAACGAGTGCGCGTCCAGCCGACGGGAACATCCGGACATCCGGCGCATTCCCAAGACGCTGCGGATATCGTATCTTTTGCTGCGGGTGGGTCACCCGGACGTCGTCGTGCGCGAAGGGGGTGCGCCGTGGCCACCAGGCACCTGTCGATGCGTCCCGCCGAGCAGGGCAGCCGCGAACGCTACCTCGACGCGGCGCTGTCCGTGCTGCTCGACCGCGGCGTCATGGGGCTTTCGGTGCGCGGGGTCGCGGAGGCGGCCGGCGCGTCGACGATCTCGGTGTACGCCCGCTTCGGCGGCCGCGCGGGCCTGCTCGACGCGCTGTACGAGCGCACCTTCGACTCGCTGCGGGAGCTGCTGGAGGGCCTGCCGCCGTCGAGCCGGGACGGCGTCGCCGACCTGCTGCACCTGGCCCTCGAGTACCGGCTGTTCGCCCTCGAAAGCCCGGTCCGCTACGCGTTGATGTTCGAGCGCCCGGTGCCGGGCTTCGACCCGGACCCGGCCCTGCGGTCGGCGGTGGTGCGGACGACGTTCGGCCTGTTCATCGACCGCGTCGGGCGGGTCTGCCCGCCGGGTGCGGACGCCCGCGAGGCGGCGTACCAGCTGTGGACGACGATGCACGGCCTGGTCGGCGCCGAGCTGATGCTGGCGTCGCGGACGCCGCTGCCGGACTGGTTCATCCCGCCGACCGACGAGGCCAACGAGGCCATGTACCGGCGCGGCGTCAGCGCGATGATGACCGGCCTGGGCCTGCGCAACCCCTGATCAGCACAACGAAGAACCCCCGGTCCGAAGGGGACCGGGGGTTCTTCGTCAGCTCAGAGCCGCTGGTGCTCACGCACCGCCGGAGAGCTTCTCGCGGAGCGCCGCGAGCTGCTCGTCGGAGGCGAGGGTGCCACCGCTGCTCTTCGTGTCGGTCGAGGTCGAGCCGGAGGTGTAGCTCTCCGAACCACCCTCGACGCCGGTCGCGGCGTCGGCGGCGGCTTCCGCGTCGGCCTCGACGGCCTTCTGGACCTGCTTCATGTGGGCCTCGTAACGAGTGTGCGCCTCGGCGTACTGGCGCTCCCACTCCTCACGCTGCTTGTCGAAGCCTTCCTGCCACTCCTGCGTGTCCGGGTCGAAGCCTTCGGGGTAGATGTAGTTGCCCTCGGCGTCGTACTCGGCGGCCATGCCGTACTGGGTGGGGTCGAACTCGGTGTCCGGCGTGACGCCCTCGTTCGCCTGCTTCAGCGACAGCGAGATGCGACGGCGCTCGAGGTCGATGTCGATGACCTTGACCATGACGTCGCCGTTGACCTGGACGACCTGCTCCGGGATCTCGACGTGGCGCTCGGCCAGCTCCGAGATGTGCACCAGGCCCTCGATGCCCTCCTCGACGCGGACGAACGCGCCGAACGGGACGAGCTTGGTGACCTTGCCCGGCACGATCTGGCCGATCGCGTGGGTGCGGGCGAACTGGCGCCACGGGTCTTCCTGGGTCGCCTTCAGCGACAGCGAGACGCGCTCGCGGTCCATGTCGACGTCCAGGACCTCGACCGTGACCTCCTGGCCGACCTCGACGACCTCGGACGGATGGTCGATGTGCTTCCAGGACAGCTCGGAAACGTGCACCAGGCCGTCGACGCCACCCAGGTCCACGAAGGCACCGAAGTTGACGATGGACGACACGACGCCCTTGCGGACCTGGCCCTTGGCGAGCGCGTTGAGGAACTCGCTGCGCACCTCGGACTGGGTCTGCTCCAGGTAGGCGCGGCGGGACAGGACCACGTTGTTGCGGTTCTTGTCCAGTTCGATGATCTTCGCCTCGAGCTCCCGGCCGACGTACGGCTGCAGGTCGCGGACGCGGCGCATCTCGACCAGGGACGCGGGGAGGAAGCCGCGCAGGCCGATGTCCAGGATGAGGCCGCCCTTGACGACCTCGATGACGGTGCCCTTGACGGGCTCGTCCTTCTCCTTGAGCTCCTCGATCGTGCCCCAGGCGCGCTCGTACTGCGCGCGCTTCTTGGACAGGATCAGACGGCCTTCCTTGTCCTCCTTCTGGAGAACGAGGGCTTCGACCTCATCGCCGACGGTGACAACCTCAGCCGGGTCGACATCGTGCTTGATGGACAGCTCACGCGAGGGGATGACGCCCTCGGTCTTGTACCCGATGTCGAGCAGGACCTCGTCGCGGTCGACCTTGACGATGGTGCCCTCGACGATGTCGCCATCGTTGAAGTACTTGATCGTCTTGTCGATCGCCGCGAGGAAGTCTTCCTCCGACCCGATGTCGTTGATGGCGACCTGCTGGGGCCCGGTGGGGGCGGTCGGGGCGGTGGCGGTGTCGGTGGTCATTAGGCGGGTTGCTCCGGTGGATGGAATCGAGGGTTGGCAGTTGTCGGCGCGAATGGGTGCATGCGACGACCCTGCGAGCAAACGTCCACCAGTGAACGACCGCGGCATGACCCGCATAACGGTGCGCGACCCGAGCCCGACCAGAAGCTGAGCGGAAGGCAGCGCGAACCCACTGCGCTAACACTTATCGTACGCGGCGGCCGCTAGGGGGCACAATCAGGGTCCCCCTCGATCGCTAAGGTCCTCGCGGAAGCAAACACGCACCGGACCGGAGACCACCATCATGCCACCGGAGGAGCCACCCGCGCCGGGGCGCCACGACGCCGCCGAGCACCGGCTGGGCACCTCGGCCGTCGCCTACCGCGAGGTCGGGGGCGCCGAAGCCGCCGCAGCGAACCTCGCCTGGTGGGACGCCGACGCCGACGACTACCAGGCCGAGCACGGCGGGTTCCTCGGCGACGCCGACTTCGTCTGGTGCCCCGAGGGCGTGCGGGAGGCCGACGTGCGGCTGCTCGGCGACGTCCGCGGCAAGCGCGTGCTGGAGGTCGGCTGCGGCCAGGCCGCGTGCTCGCGCTGGCTGGCGGGCCAGGGCGCGGACGCCGTGGCGACCGACCTGTCCGCCGGCATGCTGCGCCACGCCCGCGAAGGCAACGCGCGCACCGGCCACGCCGTCCCGCTCGTGCAGGCCAACGCCGAGCACCTGCCGCTGGCGTCCGGCAGCTTCGACGCCGCCTGCTCGGCCTTCGGCGCGATCCCGTTCGTGGCCTCGGTCGACGCGGTCTTCGCCGAGGTGCACCGGGTGCTGCGGCCGGACGCACCGTGGGTGTTCTCGGTGACTCACCCGATGCGGTGGATCTTCCCGGACGACCCCGGCCCGCAGGGGCTCACCGTCACCCAGCCCTACTTCGACCGGACGCCGTACGTCGAGGTCGACGACGAGGGCGCCGCCACCTACGTCGAGTACCACCACACCCTCGGCGACTACGTCCGCGCGCTGGCCTCGGCCGGGTTCACGCTCACCGACCTCGTCGAGCCCGAGTGGCCGGAGGGGCACACCCGGGTCTGGGGCCAGTGGAGCCCGCTGCGCGGCCGGCTGTTCCCGGGCACCGCGATCTTCCGCACGCGCCGCTCGTGACCTCCCTGGAGGAGCAGCAGAACGCGCGGTTCGCCGCGCTCGACCCGCTGCTGCCGCCGATCACGGCCCCGCCGGCCACGGCGAGCGAGCCGCTGGTGGTGCTCGCGGGCGGGCACCGGGCGGGGGCGCTGCTCACGCACGTCGTGCACGCGCCGGGGTCGTGGCCCGCGCTCTGGGGTCCCCTGGAGGTCTGGGACCTGACCGCGGTCCCGGGCGACAGCGGCGCGGCCGGGCTCACGGCGCTGCTGGGCGCGTGGCGCGACCGGATGCGCGGGACGCGGCCCGAACCGGATTCGGCCTGCACGCTGACCTGGCCCAGCCGCGACGCCGAGGCGTCCGCGGTCCTGCTGGCCCACGGCTTCGCCCCGCTCACCTGCCTGGCCGTGCGCGCGCCCGACCCGGTCCCCGGGGCCGGGCCCGCGCGGGTGAGCGTCCGCCGCGCCGGCGAGGGCGACGTCGAGGCGCTGACCGAGCTGCGGCTGGCGGAATGGCGCTACACCTCGCAGGTCGGCACGGCGGTGCCGCGGCCGGGCGCGCGGGACCTGCTGCGCGCCGAGGTCGTGCGCTCGCTGCGGTTCAGCGGCCTGGTCTGGCTCGCGGAGGACGACGGCGTGCCGGCCGGCCTGGCCGCCTGCGCGCTGGCCTCGCCCGCGCCGGGCGACAGCATCCACGGCCGGCTGCGGCCGGGCCGCTGGGGCTACGTCGACACGCTGTCGGTCGCGCCCGAGGCGCGCGGCGGCGGCGTCGGCCGGGCGCTGATGGCGGTGGCCCATCGCGAGCTGCTGGACGCCGGCGTGCGCGGTACGTTCCTCTTCTACCACCCGGCGAACCCGCTCTCGCCGGTGTTCTGGCACCGGCAGGGCTATCGTCCACTGTGGACGATGTGGATCCGGCGACCCGCCTGGTCCTGACCGACGCACCAGGGGGACCCATGGAGATCGCCGAGCCGCTGCTGGCCGCCCACCGGGCGCGCTTCGCGGCCGTCGACGCTCTGCTGCCGCCCGCCGCACCCCCGGCCGAGGGCCGCCGACTGGACGCCGCGACCGCGGACGGCACCCGGGTTACCGGCGTTCTCCAGCGGCACCGCCTGGACCCCGGGGACATCGCGAGGCTCTGGTCGGCGGCCGACGTCCGGCAGCTGTTCCCGTACTTCGGCGACACCGGCACCGAGGGCATCGACCTGCTGCTGCGGCGGCTGAAGGACGTCCTGGCCGACGAGGAGACCGGCGACGACTCTTCGTGCGTCGTGGTCTGGCCCAGCCGCGACGCCGAAGCCGTCCGCGCGTTCCTCGACCACGGCCTGGTCCCGCTGGGGGCGCTCGGCGTGCGCACCGCTCCCCCGCCCGGAGGGGACGCCGGGGCCGGGATCCGCCGCGCCGGACCGGAGGACTTCGCCGCGGCCCTGGACCTGGCCACCGCGACGTTCGACTACACCGGCCTGGTCGCCGCCGCCCGCCGCGTGAACACGGCCGACCTGCTGGGCCCTTCGCTGCGGGAAGCCTTGGCCGAGCCCGAGCCGGCCGTCTGGCTGGCCGAGGAAGACGGCGAAATCCGCGCGCTCGCGCACTGCGCGTGGATCGACGCGACGGACGGCAGCGAGGCGGGCGAGCTGCTGCCCGCCGGGCGCTGGGGCTACGTGAACAACGTCGTGACCGCGCCGGGGCACCGCGGCGGCGGCCTCGGCCGGAGGCTGATGGCCCGGGTGCACCGGGAACTGCACCGGGGCGGTGCCACCCGCACCTACCTCTACTACAACCCGACCAACCCGCTGGCGTCGGTGTTCTGGCACCGGCAGGGCTACCGTCCACTGTGGACGACCTGGGAGGTCCGCCCCGCGTCGGCGCTCCGCTGAGCGGGATCCCCTCCCCCGCCCGGGGCGGCCGGGCGGCGGCGCGGCCGCGGGAGTGGGAAGGTCGGCGTCACCCACGGGTGTGACGTGCGCCCGGTGATCTTGCCGGGCACCTCCGCGAGGGCTAACTTTTGAACTGACCGGTCAGTTCAAAAGTTCTCGACGCTGGAGTAACCGTGCAGGTCCGAGCCGATCGCGTGTCCCTCGAAGGGCACCACGGCACCTTGTTACCGCCCACCTCGCTGATCGTCGGCGAGGGCGACCTGGCGATCGTGCACGGCGAACCCGGCGTCGGCGTCACGGCCTTCGGGCTCGCACTGGCCGGGCGGCTCAAGCCCAGCACCGGCACGGTGCACGCCGAGGGCACGGACGCGAAGCCGAGCGAGCTCGTGGCCGTCGTCGACGCCCCCGGCGTGAGCGATCCCGACGAGAACGTCCAGCTGCGGGTCGTCGTCGGCGAGGAGCTCGCGCTCGCGCACCGGCCCGCGCACAAGGAGGACGTCGCGCGCTGGCTGGCCGAGCACGACGCCGCGCCGTACGCGGACACCCGCTTCGAGAACCTCGAGCCCGCGCTGCGCACCCGGCTGCTCACCGAGCTCGCCGCGGCTCGCGAGGGCGTGCGCGTCCTCGTGCTCGACACGCCGGACCGGCACACCAGCCGGGTCGAAACCTGGGCCGGCGTGGCCCGTGAGCACGCCGAGCGCGGCTTCGCCGTCGTCGTGCTGGCCGCCACCACCCCGGAGTCGGCGCTGCCGTTCCCGCCCGCGCGCATCGGCGAGACCGAGCAGCCGGCGCCGCAGCACTGCGCTCCCGTCCCCGAACCCACCGAAGAGCTCTCCCCGAGCACCGACGGAGACCCCGCATGAACGCCCTCCGGATCGCGCGCAACGAGCTGCGCCGCCTGTCCACCGGCACGATGCCCAAGCTGGCGCTGGTCGCGCTCGTGCTGGTGCCGCTGCTCTACGCGTCCTTCTACCTCTACGCGAACTACGACCCGTACGGCCGCCTCGACAAGCTGCCCGCCGCCGTCTTCACCAGCGACGCCGGCGCGAAGGACGCCAGTGGCCAGCAGCGCAACGTCGGCCGCGAAGTGACCGACGAGCTGGTCAAGTCCGGCACCTTCCAGTGGCACGAGGTGTCCGAGCAGGAAGCTCGCGACGGCGTCCGCGACGACAAGTACTCCTTCGCGATCGGCATCCCGAGCGGGTTCTCGCAGGCGCTGCTGTCGGTCGGCAACTTCCAGCCGCAGCAGGCGACGATCACGCTGACCACCAACGACGCCAACAACTACCTGTCGGGGACCATCGCGAAGCAGGTGGCCGAGCAGGTCCGCAAGACGATCGCGGAGAAGGTCGGCAGCGAGGCCGCGGACCGGTTCCTGGTCGGGTTCTCCACGATCTACGGCAAGATCCAGGAGGCGTCGACCGGCGCGGCCCAGCTCGCCGACGGAGCCGGGCAGCTGAAGTCCGGCCAGCAGCAGCTCGCCGACGGCGCCGCGAAGCTCGCGGACGGCTCGTCGACGCTGGCGACCGGGCTGGGCACGTTGAAGAGCAGTACCGCTTCCCTGCCCTCGCAGACGCAGCAGCTGGCCAACGGCGCGTCCCAGGTGGCTGCCGGGGACCAGAAGGTCGCCGACGCGGCTTCGCTCGCGGCCACGGCGTCGTCCGACATCCAGGGCAAGCTCGACGGCTACCGCAGCCAGCTCCAGACCGACCTGCGCAACGCGGGCGTGCCCGAGAACGAGGTCCAGGCGATCCTCGCCAAGGCCGACCAGCTGCGCTCGCCCGTCGACCAGGCGAACGGCAAGATCCAGCAGGCCAACGGCGACCTCGCGAAGCTGGCCGACGGCGCCCGCCAGGTCTCCGACGGTGCGGCCAAGCTCGCCGCCGCCTCGCCGCAGCTGACGAGCGGCATCGCGCAGGCGTCCGACGGCGCGAACCAGCTGCGTGACGGCGCTTCGAAGCTCAACGACGGCGAGAAGACGGCCGTCACGGGCACGAACCAGCTCGCGGACGGCGCGGTCAAGCTGCGTGACGGGCTGGCCGCCGGTCTCCAGCAGATCCCGAACCCGGACGACCCGACCCGCAACGCGACGGCCAACACGATCGCGGACCCGGTCGCGGTAAACGCCAACGGCGAGGCGTCGGCGGGGACGTACGGCGCCGGGCTCGCGCCGTTCTTCATCTCGCTGGCGACGTGGATCGGCGCGTTCGTGCTGTTCCTGATCCTGCGGCCGCTCTCGACGCGGGCCCTGACCGCGGGCGCGGCGCCGTTCCGGGTCGCGGTCGGCGGCTGGCTGTCTTCGGCGCTGCTCGGGATCGCGCAGGTGATCGTCCTGTTCGGAGCGGTGACGTGGCTGGTCGGTATCCACATCGCGCACCCGCTCGGCGCGATCGGGTTCGCCGTGCTGGTTTCGCTGACCTTCACGTCGGTGGTGCACGCGCTGAACGCGTTCTTCGGCGCGATCGGGAAGTTCCTCGGGCTGGTGCTGCTGGTGCTGCAACTGGTCAGCGCGGGCGGCACGTTCCCGTGGCAGACCATCCCGGACGCGCTGTACCCGCTGCACGTGGTGCTGCCGATGGGCTACGCGATCGACGGCTTCCGCCACCTGTTCTACAGCGGCGCGACGGTGAACCTGCTCGGCGACATCGGCGTGCTGCTGGCGTACCTGGTGGGCGGGATCCTGGTGTCGACGCTGGCCGCGCGGAAGCGTCGCGTTTGGACGGTGTCGGCGCTCAAACCCGAGCTGAGCCTGTGAGCGGCGGGACCAAGCAGAAGCTCTTCGAGGCCACGCTCCGGCTCTCGAAGAGCCGGGGCCTGGTGGGCCTGACGGTCGACGACATCGCCGCCGAGGCGGGTGTCGCGAAGGGCACGGTCTACTACAACTTCGGGTCCAAGGACGGCCTGGTCGACGGGCTGCTGCGGTACGGGGTGGACATGCTCGCCCGCCGGCTACGCGGGGCGGTTTCGGACGCGGACCCGCTGGACGTGATCGAGGCCCAGGTCGACACGACGCTGGAGTTCATCGCCGCATACCCGGGGTTCTCGCAGATCCTGGTGAGCGAGCTGTGGCGCACGCCGGGCCAGTGGCACGACACGCTTTCCCTGCTGCGCGAGGAGATCATCTCGATCGTGAAGCAGCAGTTGTCCCGGCTGGAGTCGGCGGGCCGGTTGCCGGAGGGCGTCCAGATCCCGACGGCGGCGGCGGGGTTGTTCGGCACGATGCTGGTGGTGGCGCTGGACTGGCAGGTGTTCGGGCCCCAGCGGACGCGGAGTGAAGTGCGGGAAGCGGTGATGGTGCTGATCCGCGGCCTCGGGCGCCACTGACCCACGGCTCGGCTCGCGGCTTCGGCTGCCAACTGCGCTGCGGCTGCCCTCGGCCTCGGCGGCCAACCGCACCACGACTACCCGCAGCCTCGGCGGCCAACCGCACCACGGCTGCCCGTGGCTCGGCAGCCAACCGCACCACGGCTGCCCGCGGCTCGGCTCGCGGCTGCGCTCAGCTCTGGGCGCGAAAGGCTTCGGCGCCGTCCGAACCTGCCGCCGACCAACGGGATACTGCCGCTCAGCGGGCGGACCAACTCGCGCACGCACCCGGCGAAACGCCGCTCAACCCGCAGACCGCCCGCGGGGGCGCCCCCGTTTTCCACACTACCGCCCGGCACCGACAATTCCGGCCCGGAAGCCGGTCAGGCGCGGTCTTCGATGCGGGCCCGGACCGCGGCCGCGTAGGTGTCCACCGCCGTGGCTGCCGCGGTCAGCTCGCAGGGGCCGTCGATCAGCAGACGTTTTGCCGGGACGTACGCCTGCTCCAGCTCCGGGTCGCCGGACAGGCCGTGCTCGCGGGCCAGTTCGTGGTCGGCCGCCAGGCGGGCGCGCAGCTCCTCGCGGCGGGCCACGAAACCGTCCAGGACCGCTCGCTGGCGGCGGCCGTCCTCGACCGCCGGGGCTACCGCGTGCTCGTGGCTGTCGATGTGGCGCTCGACCCACTCCGCGTCGCCGTCCACTTCGGCCGAACGCAGCTGCTTCAGGGCTCCGCGCAGCCGCTGGGCCCGGGCCGGCAGCATCGCGACGCCCGTGAAGCGCGTTGCCACGCGCAGCTGGTACGCCTCGATCTCGGCCAGCTCCTCCACCGACTGGGTCAGCACGTCCAGCCGGCCGGCGAGGTCGTCCGGTGCCGGGCGGGCGCCGACCGTGCTCGCGCGCACCGCCGCGACGCCGGGCGAAGACTCCTCGCGGAACCCGAGCAGCAGGCGGATGCCGAGCTCGGCCGCGCGGCCGGCCAGCGGGGCGAGCACCTCGCCGACGAGACGGTCGGGTTCGGCGGAGTCGTCGATCGCGTCGACGACCAGGGTGCGGCCCGCGACGCCGGTCGTGAGCCGCTCGGCGATGCGGTGGCGGACGGCGTCGGCGGTGCGGCCGGTCGCGTCGACGGCCAGGTCGACGCTGCCCGCGGGCGGCGTCTCGCCGAGGGCCGGTGGCAGGCCGGCCACGCCGAGCGAGCGTTCGCGGTCGGCGAGGACGATCCCGAACCGCAGGGCCGCGGCGATCGGCGACCCGGCCTCCCCGGTGTCGACGACCCAGACCGTGCCGGGCTCGGCCTTGGCGAACCAGTCCGCGACGCGCTGCACGAACGAGACGTCCACGGCTTCGCCGACCGGGCGGGAAAAGCTGGCGTCGACGGCCGGGCTGCCCGAGGTCCAGATGCTCAGCTGGGGCAGGTGCCCGAGCATGGTCTCGACCGGGATCATCCAGGTTCCGGAGTCCTTGCCGACCACGATCCCGACGACGTGCCCCGTCGCTTCGTCGAGCACGGCCGTGCCGCCGAAGCCGGGACCGAGTGGTTCGGCTTCGGTCGTGCGGAACAGGCGGACCCACTCGCCGCCGGGGCCGCCGGGGTGTTCCGGGCCGCCGAGCCGGGCGTGGGTCCAGCGGCCGACCGAGCCCGGCGGGAACCCGAAGGCGCGCACGAGCTGGTGCTCGCCGAGGGGCATCCGGTGCAGCGGGGCGCGGAAGACGCGGGACTCGGGACGTTCGAGCCGCACCACGGCGAGGTCGCCGCGGCCGCCGCCGTCGGAGGGCACCCAGCAGCCTTCGACGACCGCGGCCGTGCCGGGCAACGCTTCGGCCAGGCCGACGAAGTCGACGCTCAACGCGGACTTCTGCCCCCCGGCGGTTTCGACGACGTGCGCGCTCGTCAGGACGTGGTATTCGTCCAGAACCGTGCCCGCACCGCAGACCCGGCCGAGTTCGTCGTGCAACCGGACCCGCCAGCGTCGTCGCTCACGCTCGAACCCCATTCGGCGGACCCTACGCCGTGATCGCCGCCGGGTGGGCGCCGACCTCCCTACCCAGCGGTAATGGCTCACCCGAACGGAGTCCTCCGTTGGTAGGAACGCCGAACCGTGTTGTGCGGAGGTGAGTATTTCCGTCAGACGCGTCCGAAAACCCAGCTGCCGACGGCGGCGGGGTTGTCCCCGGCCCAGAACTCGTACCAGTGCCGGGAAAACTCGTCCCGCGACAGCCGGCCGTCGCCGTCGAGGTCGAGCAGGGCGAAGACTTCGTCGGTCGGCGTGCCGACGCCGCTCCAGGCCTCGATCATGCGCCGGTACTCGTCGGCGGAGATGGCGCCGTCGCGGTTTTCGTCCACGGCCTCGAACATCGCGTCCGCGGTCCCGGTGACGGCGCCGGGCATCTTCGGGAGCTCGTCGACGACGCTCAGGACTTCGTCGAGGGTGACCTTGCCGTCACGGTCGCGATCGGACGCGTCGCGCAGCGTCGCCCACCACCCCATCATGATCGCGGCGAGCCGCTCTCCCTCGGGGCTACGGGTGTCGGTGCCGCGGAGTCCCAGCCAGCGAGCCGTGAGGGCCCGGAAGTCGGACTCGGTCAGGTAGCCGTCGTCGTCGGCGTCCATCGCGCCGAACACACCGGAGATCTTGCGTCGCTGGAAGTCACTGGCCATGGCAGACAGCGTGGTCCCGATGACCGGCACCCGACGACGTCCGCCCGAGTAGAACAGCGCCACGACCCGGTGATGCGGGTCGTGGCGCTGGGTGAAACCTGCTTGCGGGGGTCCTGGTGGCGGAGCCCCCGGCCCGGGGCGGAGCCCCGGAGGTCAATCAGTGCGCCGCTTCGTTCCACGACCGGCCGTAGCCGACCGAAACCTCGAGCGGCACCGCGAGGTCGTAGGCCGACCCCATGCCTTCGCGCACGAGCTTCTCGAGCTCCTCCCGCTCCCCCTCGGCGACCTCGAGCACGAGCTCGTCGTGCACCTGCAGCAGGATCCGGCTCTTCAGCTTCGCCGCCACCAGCGCGCGGTGGACGTTCAGCATCGCGACCTTGATGATGTCGGCCGCGCTGCCCTGGATCGGGGCGTTGAGCGCCATCCGCTCGGCCATCTCGCGGCGCTGGCGGTTGTCACTGTTGAGATCCGGCAGGTACCGGCGGCGCCCGAAGATCGTCTCCGTGTAGCCGCACTTCGCCGCTTCGCCGACCACCGAGTGGAGGTAGTCGCGCACGCCGCCGAAGCGGGCGAAGTACGCCTCCATCTGTTCTTTGGCGTCCTCGGTGGAAATCCGCAGCTGCTGCGAAAGGCCGTACGCCGACAGCCCGTACGCGAGGCCGTACGACATCGCCTTGACGCGGTAGCGCAGCTCCGGCGTGATCTCCTCCGGCGGCAGCGAGAACGCCCGCGACGCGACGAAGGTGTGCAGGTCCTCGCCGGAGTTGAACGCCTCGATGAGGCCCTCGTCCTTCGAGAGGTGCGCCATGATCCGCATCTCGATCTGGCTGTAGTCCGCGGTCATCAGCTCGGAGTAACCCTGGCCGACCACGAACGCGTCCCGGATGCGACGGCCTTCTTCGGTGCGGACCGGGATGTTCTGCAGGTTCGGCTCGGTCGACGACAGCCGCCCGGTGGCCGCGATGGTCTGCAACAGCGTCGTGTGGATGCGGCCGTCGTCGGCGACGGCCTTGATCAGGCCTTCGACGGTGGTGCGCAGCTTCGTCGCGTCCCGGTGCTCCAGCATGTGCTGCAGGAACGGGTGTTCGGTCTTCTCGAACAGGCCCTGCAGCGCCTCGGCGTCGGTGGTGTAGCCGGTCTTGGTGCGCTTGGTCTTCGGCATGCCGAGCTCGTCGAACAGCACGACCTGCAGCTGCTTCGGCGAACCGAGGTTGATCTGCTTGCCGATCACCGCGTACGCCTCTTCGGCCGCCTGCGTGACACGCGAGAGGTAGTGCGCTTCGAGGGTGGTCAGCTGCTCCAGGTCGACGGCGACGCCGGCGATCTCCAGCTCCGTGATCACCTCCAGCAGCGGCAGCTCCAGCTCGGCGAGCAGCTTCGCGCCGCCGATCTGCTCGAGCTCCTTGTCGAGCGCGCCGGCGAGCTCGAAGATCGCGCGGGCCTTGACCAGCTCTTCGTCGATCTCCTTCTGCTCCAGGCCTTCGGCACCGCCGTCGAGCAGGGACAGCTGGCCGTCGCCGCCGTCGGTCTCCGAGCGCAGCTCGCGGTGGAGGTAGCGCAGCGCGAGGTCGTCCAGCTCGAACGTGCGCTGCCCGGGCCGCACGAGGTACGCCGCCAGCGCGGTGTCCATGGCCAGCCCGGCCAGGGTCCAGCCGCGGGCGCGGATCGCGTGCAGCGGGACCTTGAGGTCGTGCCCGGTCTTGCGGATCTTCGGGTCGGCGAACCAGCCCGCGAGCGCCGCGTCGTCGGCCTGGTCCATCGCCGTCACGTCGACGTACGCGCCTTCGCCGTCCGCCGCCGCGAAGGCGACCGCGCGCAGGTCGGACCGGACCGACGTGCCCGTGGTGCGGAAGGCCAGCGCGACCGGCTCGCCCTTGCTCGCGTGCGCCTCGAGCCACGCCGCGAGCGCGCCGGGCGCGAGCGCGGAGCCCGAGACCTCGAAGCCTTCGTCGGCCTCCGGCTCGGCGCTCTGCAGGGTCTGGAACAGCCGGTCCCGCAGGACGCGGAACTCCAGCTCGTCGAACAGCGCGTGCACCGCCTCGCGGTCCCACGGGCGCAGCTCCAGTCCCGACGGCGTGACGTCCAGCTCGACGTCCCGGATCAGCTCGGTGAGCTGGCGGTTCAGCTGGACCGAGCTCAGGTGCGCCCGCAGCGCGTCGCCGACCTTGCCCTTGACCTCGTCGACCCGGTCGATCAGGTCGCCGAGCGAGCCGAACTGCTTGATCCACTTGGCCGCGGTCTTCTCGCCGACGCCCGGGATGCTCGGCAGGTTGTCCGACGGGTCGCCCCGCAGCGCCGCGAAGTCCGGGTACTGCCGCGGGGTGAGCCCGTACTTCTCCTCGACGGCGTCCGGCGTGAACCGGGTCATCTCCGAGACGCCGCGCTTCGGGTAGAGCACGGTGACGTGGTCGGTGACCAGCTGCAGCGCGTCGCGGTCGCCTGTACAGATGAGGACGTCGAAGCCGTCGGCCGTCGCCTGGGTCGTGAGCGTGGCGATGATGTCGTCGGCTTCGAAGTTCTCCTTCGTCAGGGACGGGATGCCGAGCACGTCGAGGACCTCCCGGACCAGGTCCACCTGGCCGCGGAACTCGTCCGGCGTCGTGCTGCGGTTCGCCTTGTAGTCGGCGTACGTCTCCGAGCGGAACGTCTTGCGCGAAAGGTCGAACGCCACCGCCAGGTGGGTCGGCGCTTCGTCGCGCAGCAGGTTGATGAGCATCGAGGTGAACCCGAAGACGGCGTTCGTGACCTGCCCGGTCTTCGTCTTGAAGTTCTCCGCGGGCAGCGCGAAGAACGCGCGGTAGGCCATCGAATGGCCGTCGATCAGCAGCAGCTTCGGCCGCTCCGCGGTGGCGGTGGTTCCTGTGGCGTTGGCAACGGTCGTCTTCTCACTCGGGCTCACGGGGCCGAGTCTAGGCTGAGGGTCCGACACTCTTACGTGTCGCATAGGAAGAGGAGCGTTGCGTGACCGAAGGTGCCGCCCCCATCGACGTGGACCGGCTGTCCGGCATCGACCCGGCGGCCGCGGACCAGCAGCTGAACGACAAGGTCGGGATGCAGCTGATCGAGGCCACCGCCGAACGCGTGATCGGCACGATCCCGGTCGAAGGCAACCTGCAGCCGTACGGCCTGCTGCACGGCGGCGCCAACGCCGTGCTCGCCGAGGCGCTGGGCTCGACGGTCGCCGCGCTGAACGCCGGCCCCGGCCGCGCGGCGATGGGACTCGAGCTGTCCTGCACCCACCACCGGGCCGTCCGCGAAGGCAAGGTCACCGGCGTCGCGACGCCGCTGCACGTCGGCCGCGGCACGATCACCGTGGAGATCGTGCTGACCGACGACGAAGGCCGGCGCACCTGCACCGCGCGCCTCACCTGCGTCGTCCGGGACCGCCCGCCGGGCGCCTGAGCCGGTGGACCTCGACCTCGCCCAGGTGCGGGCGTTCGTCGTGGCCGCCGAACAGCGCCACTTCGGGCGGGCCGCCCAGGCGCTGTTCCTCACCCAGCAGGCGTTGTCGAAGCGGATCCGGAAGCTCGAGGACTCGCTCGCGACGCCGTTGTTCCTGCGCACCAACCGCTCGGTGGAGCTCACCGCCGACGGCGAACGCTTCCTCCCGCACGCGCGCGAGCTGGTGCGGGTGGCCGACGCGGCGGTGGCCGCCATGGGCGCGGACGACCGGCCGCTGCGCCTCGACGTCGTCGACTTCCGGCTCTCCCCCATGTTCCTGCTGCGCCGGCTCGCCGAGCGGGAGCCCGCGCTGCGGATCGACCGGGTCGCCGGCGGCGGGTTCGCGCACGCCGTCGAGCCGCTGCTGGCCGGGCAGCTCGACGTCGCCATCGGCCGCGTCACCGGCTTCGGCGGGCCGCTGCCGGACGAGCTGGAGCACCGGGTCGTCCGGCTGGAGCCGCTGGTCGCCCTGCTGGCCCCCGAGCACCCCCTGGCCCAGCAGGAGGTGCTCCGGCTCGACGAGCTGCGTGCCGAGGGCATCTGGCTGCCCGGGTCCGGCGGCGCCGCCGAGTGGCTGTCCTACCTGCGGGCGCTGTGCGACCGCTTCGGCGTGCGGATCGACGACTCGGGCGTCAGCTACGACCTGCGGCACACCCTGGAGCAGACGCGGTACGGCAAGCGGCGCGTCACACTCGCCGGCGCCGACATGGAGCTCGCGCCGGACCTCGCGCTGAAGGTGCTGCCGTTCGAGCCGGCGCCGTTGTTCCCGTGGTCGCTGGTCTGGCGCCGCGGCAAGGCGCACCCGGCGCTGCGGCGGCTCCTGGCCCTGGCCGGGCGCACCAGCCGCGAAGAGGACTGGTGCGCCTACGACCCCGAGCACGCCTGGCTGCCCGAAGACGACCTCAGCCTCGCAGCCGCCGCGCGAACCACTCGGTGAACGCGGCGTCGACGTGCTTCGCCTCCGGCGTCCCCGGCGCGAACTCGTGCGCCATCCGGTCGACCGTCACCAGCTCGGTCCCCAGCTTTTCGCGCAACGCCGCCGCCGGCTCGCGCACGGCGACGTCGTCGTCCGCCCCGGTGACCAGCAGCAGCGGTGTGGTCAGCTCCCCGGCCCGGCGCACGAAGTCGTAGTGCCCGGCGACCTCCCGGGACCGCGGGGTCCACGGGTAGGTGACCCCGAAGAGCCGCTCGTTGCGGCCGATCACCGGCGTCAGCTGCGCGACCGGGCTGACCACGGCCGCGGCCTCGACCTCGACGTCCCCGCGGGCGAGCACCTCCAGGGCCACCAGCGAGCCCGCCGAGCCGCCGAAGACGCCGAGCGGGCCGTCCGCGCCGGGGAGCCGCTCCCGCAGCTCGGCCAGCGCGGCGGGGAACTCCGCCACCGCCTGCTCGGTGACCGGCTCGAAGACGTTGAGCACCGCGTCCTCGCTCGCCAGCCGGAACAGCTCCGCCGGACCGCCTTCGGGCAGCCGGGCTCCGGTCAGCGGCAGGCCGAAGTACACCCGCCACGCCGGCAGCCCGGCCATCGGCACCGCTTCGGCGAAGGCCTGCTCGCTCGCCGGCACCTCCATCAGGTGCCAGCCCGCCACCAGCGCCGCCGGCTCGTCCCGGCCGGCCGGCGGCAACGCCACGAACGGCACGCCCGCCGCCACGCCCTCGACTGCTTCACGCATCCGTCTCTCCCTGTGTCTCTCGGCTGCCTCCAGCGAACCGCCGGGACCGGCGCGGGGTCCAACAGCCGTTCCGGCGCCGACGACAACCGGTGGTTGTGACAGCCGTTCGCGAAGAGGCGGCCGTTCGGGCAGACCTGCTTCACGGGGGCTGGTCCGTTCGGCCGCCCGAACCGGACGTAAGGTGCATCCCTACGGCGGTGCCCGCCCCTTCCGCACCCCGCCAGGGTGAACAGCGGATCTGCGGGAAACCGGCCACGCACCGGCAGCCGAAATGGGCGATGACATACTGCGGAAACACAGCTGTCACCCATTCGCATAACACACGCCGATACTTAGCATCGCTGCGTGACCAGCGGCGGGCCGAGAGGAAACATCGTTCGCCTTTTCGTGCAATTCGCGTCGGTTGCGATCGTCACGATGTGGACACAGAGTAGTGAGGCCGCCTGTGCACAAGACGGGCGAGAGGGATATCTTCCTGCCCTAACCTAGCCCCTGTGTCGGGGGCGACGCCTACCGGCGGCTGGTTGGTCATGGGAGGTAGTCGGTGTCAGGAGTGCGTTTTGGACGGGTTCTCGCCCTCGCAGCGGCGTCGTCGCTCGCTCTGGCGGGCTGCGCCGGTGGCGGCTCGTCCAGCAGTGGTGACAGCAGCACGCTGAAGATCGGGTTCATGGGCGACCTGACCGGGGAGAACTCCGGGATCGTGATCCCGCCCAACAACGGCGCGAAGCTCGCCATCGACGAGTACAACGCCACGAACCCCAAGGTGAAGCTCGAGCTGAAGAACTACGACAGCCAGGGCAAGCCGGAGCAGGCCACTTCGCTGGTGCAGACCGCGATCGGCACGGACAAGATCACCGCGCTGATCGGCCCGGCCTTCTCCGGTGAGTCGAAGGCCGTCGGCGGGGTCCTCGAGCAGGGCAAGATCCCGAGCGTGTCGCCGTCGGCGACCAACCCGGGTCTGGCCTCGAACGGCTGGAAGTACTGGCACCGCGTCGTCGCGAACGACAACGACCAGGGCCCGGCCATCGCGAACTTCCTCATCACGGCGAAGTCGCCGAAGAACGCGTACGTCATCTCGGACGACCAGGAATACAGCGTCGGCCTGGCGGACGCCTTCGAGAAGACCTTCAAGGACAAGGGCATCACGACCGAGCGCGACAAGTTCGCCAAGGACGCGTCGGACTACTCGTCGACCGTGCAGAAGGTCAAGGCCGCCAACCCGGACGTCATCACCTTCGGTGGTTACTACGCCCAGGGCGGCCGGCTGCTCAAGCAGCTCCGCGACGGCGGTGTGAAGGCCGTCTTCGCCACCGGTGACGGCTCGCTCGACCCGCAGCTGGTCTCGGGTGCGGGTGCCGCGGCGGCCGAAGGCGCCGTCATCGGCTGCCCGTGCAACATCCCCGACGCGGGTGCCACCAACGAGTTCGCCACCAAGTACAAGGCCAAGTTCAACGTCGACCCGGCGATCTACGCGACCGAGGGCTACGACGCGGCGACCGCCATCATCAACGCGGTCAAGGCGGGCAACACCACCGGCGAGAAGATCAACGACTTCCTGAAGACGGAAGACTTCAAGGGCGCGTCGAAGCAGGTCAAGTTCAAGGACAACGGCGAGCCGCAGACCAACGCGATCTACGTCTACCAGGTCGTCGGCGGGATCATCAAGAACCTCGGCGCGTCGACCGAGGCCAAGATCAACGGCTGACGGAGCTAGACACACCTAACGGGAGCGGGGGCGCTGTGCTCGGACACAGCACCCCCGCTCCCCGCCAATGTGGCGACCATCCTCGCCCCGTCAGGTAAGGCAACTACGTCATGTTCCAAGATCTGCAGAGCCAGTTTCTGGGCAGCACCATCGGCGGCCTGGTAGCCGGCTCCATCTACGCCCTCATCGCCCTCGGCTACACGATGGTCTACGGCGTGCTGAGGCTGATCAACTTCGCGCACTCCGAAATCTTCATGATCGGGACGATGACGTCCCTGTTCATCCTCATCGCCATCGCCGGCGGCACCGCCCCGATCTCGGTGGGCGTGTTCGGGATGATCGGCATCCTCCTGCTCATCGCGGTGGCCTCGGCGGCCACGTCCGGCGGCTCGGCCATCGTGCTGGAGCAGCTGGCCTACCGGCCCCTGCGCAAGAAGGGCGCGACCCGGCTCGCGGCCCTGATCTCCGCGATCGGCGCCTCGCTGTTCCTGCAGGAGCTGTTCGGTCTCGCGATCATCCCCGCGCTGTCGGACAAGGCCGGCAAGGTCCAGCAGAACGCGCCGCGGTTCGTGCCGCACGAGGAACTGTTCCGCATCGGCAACGGCGTCGTGCGCACCGACCACGTCTTCGTCATCATCGCCGCCGTCGTCGTGATGGTCGTGCTCGACCAGCTGGTCAGCCGCACGCGCATCGGCCGCGGTATCCGGGCGACCGCCCAGGACCCCGAAGCCGCCGTCCTCATGGGCGTCAGCATCGACCGCATCGTGCGCATCACCTTCCTGCTCGGTGGCGCGATGGCCGGCGTCGCCGCGGCCCTGTACGTCATGGAGTACGAGAACACCGACTACCGCATCGGCTTCCTGCTCGGCATCAAGGCGTTCACCGCCGCCGTGCTCGGCGGTATCGGCAACCTGCGCGGCGCCCTGCTGGGCGGGATCGTGCTGGGCCTGGTCGAGAACTGGAGCTCCATCTTCCTCGGTTCCGAGTGGAAGGACGTGACCGCGTTCGTGGTCCTCGTCCTCGTGCTCATGCTCCGGCCCACCGGCATCCTCGGCGAATCCCTGCAACGGGCACGCGCATGAAAGGCGACGGAGTGGCTGACAACAACGAAACCCCGGCGCGCAAGGGTTTCCACCCCATCGACGGGATGCGCGACTGGTGGGCCGACGCGCCGCACTGGCAGCGGTACGGCGTCTACATCCTGCTGATCGCCTTCGCGCTGATCCTGCCCGCGCCGTGGATCGGCTCGTTCATGTCCCCGTACTCGGACTGGACGACGGTGCTGATCTTCCCGGTCGGCACGTACATCCTGCTCGCCGTCGGCCTCAACATCGTGGTCGGTCACGCGGGCATGCTCGACCTCGGGTACGTGGCGTTCTTCGCGATCGGTGCCTACACCTGGGCGTCGATCGGCACGAGCTACGGCTGGTCGTTCTGGCCCACGGTGGTGCTCGGCATCTTCCTGGCCTCGGTGTCGGGCGTCATCCTCGGCGCGCCGACACTACGGCTACGGGGCGACTACCTGGCCATCGTCACCCTGGGCTTCGGTGAGATCGTCCGGATCACCGCGAACAACACCGACGCGATCGGCGGCGCGCGCGGCATCACGAACGTCCCGCACCCGGAGCCGATCTTCGGGGTCGAGTTCTTCCTCGACCCGGCGCCGTACTACTACCTGATGCTGTTCGCGATCGTGCTCGTCATCGTCTTTTCGGTGCGGCTCAACAAGAGCCGCGTCGGCCGGGCGTGGGCGGCGATCCGCGAGGACGAGGACGCGGCCGAGCTGATGGGCGTGCCGACGTTCAAGTTCAAGCTGCTCGCCTTCGCCATCGGCGCCATGATCGGTGGCTTCGCCGGCACGATCTACGCCAGCAAGGCCGTGTTCATCGAGCCGAACAACTTCCCGTTCATCCTGTCCGCGACCATCCTGGCCGCGGTCGTGCTGGGCGGTTCGGGCAACCTGCCCGGCGTCATCCTCGGCGCGTTCGTGATCGCCTGGCTGCCGGAGCGGTTCCGCCAGTTCAACGACTACCGCGTGCTGGTGTTCGGGGCCGTCCTGGTGCTGATGATGGCGCTGCGGCCGGAGGGCCTGCTGCCGTCGCGGCAGCGCAAGGCCGAACTACGGGAAGGAACCGGCGGCATGGGCGCGATGGGCGCGGAAGTCGCCGGCCCGGACTCCGAGGCCTCGGCGGAGGTGACCAAGTGAACGCCCTGCTCGAGTTCGAGAACGTGACCATGCGCTTCGGCGGTGTCACGGCGTTGCGCGAGGTCAACCTCACCATCAACGAAGGCGAGATCTTCGCCCTGATCGGGCCGAACGGCGCCGGCAAGACGACGGTGTTCAACGTCGTCACCGGCGTCTACCACCCGACCGAGGGCCAGGTCCGCTTCGACGGCGACCGCATCGACGGCATGAAGCGGTTCAAGGTCACCAAGCGCGGCGTCGCCCGGACGTTCCAGAACATCCGGCTGTTCCACAACATGTCGGCGCTGGAGAACGTCATGGTGGGCGTCGACGCGCACCACAAGACGGGCGCGATCGGGGCGACGCTGGGCCTGCCCTGGCACCGCAAGGAAGAGAAGCACGGCCGCGAACGGGCCCGGGAGCTGCTCGACTTCGTCGGCATCGGCCGGGTGGAGCACAGCGTCGCGAAGAACCTCTCCTACGGCGACCAGCGCCGGCTGGAGATCGCGCGGGCGCTGGCCACGGACCCGAAGCTGCTGCTGCTCGACGAGCCGGCCGCGGGCATGAACCCGGCGGAGAAGAACGCCCTGCAGGCGCTGATCCGCAAGATCCGGGACGACGGCCGCACCGTGCTGCTCATCGAGCACGACATGGGCCTGGTCATGCACATCAGCGACCGGCTGGCGGTGCTCGACTTCGGGCAGAAGATCGCAGAAGGGCTGCCGCACGAGGTGCAGAACAACGAGAAGGTCATCCAGGCCTACCTGGGGGTGTCCGAAGATGCTTCTTGAGGTCGAGGACATCAACGTCCACTACGGCAAGATCGCGGCCCTCAAGGGCATGAGCCTCCAGGTCGACCAGGGTGAGATCGTCTCCCTGATCGGGGCCAACGGCGCCGGCAAGACCACGACGCTCAAGACGATCTCCGGGCTGCGGCCGCTCACCAGCGGCCGGATCGTGTTCAACGGCCAGGACATCTCGAAGACCCCGGGCCACAAGCGCGTGCTGCTCGGGATCGGCCAGGCGCCGGAAGGCCGGGGCGTGTTCCCGGGCATGACGGTGCAGGAGAACCTCCTGATGGGTGCCTACACCCGCAAGGACGACCTCACGGCCGACCTCGACGAGGTCTTCGAGCTGTTCCCCCGGCTCGCGGAGCGGAAGAACCAGTTCGGCGGCACCATGTCCGGTGGCGAGCAGCAGATGATCGCCATCGGCCGGGCGCTGATGACCAAGCCGAAGGTGCTGCTGCTCGACGAGCCGTCGATGGGCCTGGCGCCGATGCTGATCGCGCAGATCTTCGACATCATCCGCGAGATCAACAAGCGCGGGACGACGGTGCTGCTGGTGGAGCAGAACGCCCAGCAGGCGCTGAAGCTGTCGGACCGGGCGTACGTGCTCGAGACGGGCCGCGTGGTGCAGACCGCCCGCGGCGCCGACCTGCTCGACGACCCGAAGGTGCGGGCCGCCTACCTGGGTGGCGACCTCGGCGTCTGAGTGTTGTTCCACGGGGCCCGGCACTTCGTGTGCCGGGCCCCTTTTCACAGCTTGACGTCGGTGCCGTTGAGGTTCTTCATGTCGGTGATGGTCGGCCCGCCGAAGGCCCGGAGGGCGACCGGCTTCCGGTCCTTGGGGATGTCCCAGTAGAGGTCGAACTCGACGCGCACGCCGTGCCCGAGGTCGAACTGGGCGGGCTGGCGCTTGATGAGCATGGCCTGCTCGTCGGACGGGTGGGTGGCGCCCTGGTCGTCGACGAGCAGCTGGCGCTTGGTGTCGAACAGGACGCTGGAGGTCCCGGTGTTGGTGACGACGAGCCGCAGGCGCACGTACTGGCCCTTGGGGAGCATCTCGGCGTGGCTGCCGGTGATGCTGGGCAGCCCGGCGGCCAGGCCGATCAGGGTGAACTCGGTGTCGCCGTTCTTCGCGGGCGGCACCTTGAGGGCGGTCTCGTCGGGCCGCACCTGCCGCGGCGGCAGCTCGTAGGTGGTGGGCGCGGGCGCGCTCGGGGCCGCTTCGCAGCCGGTCAGGAGGGCGAGAGCGACGACGGCCGGGAGCAGTTTCACGTTCGTGATTCTGCCCGCCGGCCGCCGGGTTCGGCTAGCTCCCGATGCTCTCGACGACCGCCTCGGCGACGGCCTTCATGGTGGTCCGGCGGTCCATGGCGGTGCGCTGGATCCAGCGGAAGGCGTCGGGCTCGGTGAGCCCCTGGCGGCTCATCAGCAGGCCCTTGGCGCGGTCGATGACCTTCCGCGTCTCGAGCCGGTCCGTGAGCCCCGCGACCTCGGCCTCGAGGGCCTGCAGCTCGGAGAACCGGCTCACGGCGAGCTCGATGGCGGGCACGAGGTCCCGCTTGGCGAAGGGCTTGACGAGGTAGGCCATGGTGCCGGCGTCACGCGCGCGTTCGACGAGATCACGCTGGCTGAAGGCGGTGAGGATCACGACGGGCGCGATCCGGTCACCGGTGATCTTGGCCGCGGCCTCGATCCCGTCCAGCTTGGGCATCTTGACGTCGAGGATCACGAGATCGGGCTTGAGATCGGTGGCCAGCGAGATGGCCTGCTCGCCATCCCCCGCCTCCCCGACCACTTCATAGCCCTCTTCACGCAGCATTTCGACGAGGTCCAGCCGGATGAGCGCCTCGTCCTCCGCGACGAGCACCCGACGCTGCGGCACGGTGTCGGCACCGTTGGCCTCGGTAGCCTGATCGGTCACCGGGGTCCTCCTGAAGACTCGGCGGGACGTTGGGTCTCGCGGCTTCCCGCGAACCTGAAGCCTACCGGGAACGATCCAGTTGACGAGATGGCGTTCACCACGTAGTGACACGCCCGACCCACTCACAGCGGGGTGCCGGTGATCCCGTAGAGTCACTGCGTCGCGCCCCCGTAGCCCAACTGGCAGAGGCAACGGATTCAAAACCCGTCCAGTGTGAGTTCGAATCTCACCGGGGGCACAGGATTCCCTGAGCCGCCGTTTCCGGCGCACCGTCTTTCGCTTAATTCTCAGGCAGACTTACTCGTTCTTCGTGCGGTGACGTGGCGCCGCCGAGCGAGGGGGCGTTGAACGCATGTGGTTTCGTACCGGGGCCAGCAACGCGGCGAGAGTTTCCACGTCGTCGCGGGAAAGCGGCTCGAAGAGCAAGCCTCCCACCACCTCGACGTGTCCTGGCAGCACTTTGGCGAGACGCTCGCGGCCCGCTTCCGTGATCGTCACCGTTGTGCTTCGGTCGTCGTCCGGGGAGGGGGTGCGTGTTACCAGGCCCGCCTTTTCCAGCAGGCCCGCTTGGTACGTCAGGCCGCTGCGGCTGTAGACCACGCCGTCGGCCAGGTCGGTCATGCGGTGGCTGCCGGACGGGGCGTCGCCGAGCCGGGCCAGCAGCTGGAACTGGACGTAGCTCAGGTCGCCGGCCTCGCGCAGCTGCTGCTCGACCGCGTGCCGGAGCAGGCTGGTCACCTCGATCAGGTCGAAGTAGGCGCCGAGCTGCACGGGGTCCAGCGACGGTGGTGCGTCAGACATGACCGGGAGCTTACTGCTTCGAATTCGAAGGGGACGTCCCTCGCCGGTGCACACTGGCGGCATGTCTTCGACCGACCTCGGCGCCGCGGTCCGCTGGCTGCGCGAACACACCGAGCCCGCGGCCGCCGGGCCGGCAGGCGGCGGACCGCGCGGCTCACGGCGGGTGCGCGGGCTGCGCCGGGAAGAACTCGCCGAGCTCGCCGGGGTGTCCGCGGACTACCTCCGGCGGCTGGAACAGGGGCGGCGGCACCCCTCGGCCGGCGTGGTCACCGCCATCGCCCGCGCGTTGCGGCTCGGCCGGGCGGACTACGAGCGGCTCTGCGCCCTCGCCGGGTACGCCGCGGCCGACGGGCAGGTGCCGCGCGAAGCCGGGGCGACCGCGGTGCGGCTCCTTGAGCGGTTCGGCGACACTCCCGCCTTCCTGACCGACGCGGCGTGGAACGTCGTCGCCGTCAACGGTGCGTGGCTGGCACTCGGCGGCGGGACGGCGACCGGGACCGCGCGGGACTGGAACGTCGCGTGGCGCACGTTCTGCGACGCACGCGCGGAGATCGATCGCACCGACGAGCACCAGGCCGGGTTCCGGGCCGTGCTCGCCACCCGGCTGCGTGACGCCCACCTGCGCTACCCGGCCGACGAATCGCTCGGCACGCTCGTCGACGAGCTGCGCACCGGCAGCCGTCCGTTCGACACCCTGTGGCGCACCCCGAAAACGCCGGCCATCGCCGAGAACCGTGCCGTCTTCCGGCATCCGGACGGTGGCGCGATCGCGCTCGACGGCGCCCTGCTCGACGTGCCCGGCGACGACCTGATGGCCGTGGTCCTCACCGCCGCGCCGGGCTCGGCCGACGCGGCCCGGCTCGGCGAGGTCGTCCGCGCCTCCGGGCACCCGGCCGTGGTCAGGGTGGGCCAAACCGGCCCAGGCTGACCACGCCCGCGGCCACGATCCTGAGGGCCGGTGGATCAAGGGAACCCGGCGGACGGTGACCCGTCTCACTTGCTTCGAATTCGAAGCAGCAGTACCGTGGTCCGCAGTTGCTTCGAATTCGAAGCGAATCGAACTCGGCGAAGGCGAGAACTCCGATGAAGGCAGTGCGTTTCCACGAGTACGGCGACCCCGGCGTCCTGCGCTACGAGGACGTGGCGCAGCCGGTTCCCGGAGCCGGGCAGGTCCGGGTCCGCGTCGCCGCGACGTCGTTCAACTCAGTCGACGGCAACATCCGTGGCGGCTTCATGCGCGGCCCGATCCCGGTCGAGCTGCCGCACATCCCCGGCCTCGACGTCGCGGGGACGGTCGACGCGCTGGGCGAGGGCGTCGACGGCTTCCAGGTCGGCGACGCGGTCATCGGCTTCCTGCCGATGGACGGCGACGGCGCCGCCGCGGACTACGTCCTCGCGCCGGCCGAGGTCCTCACGCCCGCGCCGCAGAACCTCCCGCTGGCCGACGCCGCCGCGCTGCCGGTGGTCGGGCTGACCGCGTACCAGGCGC
Organism: Amycolatopsis stemonae; assembly: GCF_054781455.1. Classification (NCBI taxonomy): domain Bacteria; kingdom Bacillati; phylum Actinomycetota; class Actinomycetes; order Pseudonocardiales; family Pseudonocardiaceae; genus Amycolatopsis; species Amycolatopsis stemonae. Next base: position 118,696 of record NZ_BAAGUJ010000007.1, read on the forward strand.
TGTTCGACCACGCCAAGCTGACGGCCGGGCAGCGCGTGCTGATCAACGGCGCCGGCGGAGCGGTCGGCGGCTATGCCGTGCAGCTGGCCAAGAGCGCCGGTGCCCACGTCATCGCCACGGCCGGCCCGCGCAGCGGCGACGCGGTCAAGGCCGCCGGTGCCGACGAAGTCGCCGACCACACCACCACCAGGGTGACCGCGGCGGTGACCGAGCCGGTCGACGTCGTGCTCAACCTCGCGCCGGTCGACCCGGCCGAGCTGGCCGCGCTCGTCACGCTGGTCCGGCCGGGCGGCGTCGTGGTGAACACGACGGTGTGGATGCCCGCCCCCGCGGACGAAGCACGCGGCGTGCGCGGCATCGACCTGTTCGTCCGCAGTGACGCCGGACAGCTGGCGAAGCTGGTCGCTTCGGTCGACCGCGGCGAACTGCGCGTCGACGTCGCCGAGCGCGTGGCACTGCCCGAGCTGTCGGCCCTGCACGCCCGGGCCGCCGAGGGCGCGGTGCACGGCAAGGTCGTCGTCGTTCCGGCCCTAACGGACATAGCGCCGCCCAGCGCGAGTTAGTTTCGGATCCGTTCACCGGAGCGGGGTGGAAAGCGCGGCGCCGGTGGGCAACCGTGTGCGGATGACTGACGACGAGAAGATCTTCACCCACCACGTGAGTCGCCGCGGGTTCCTCACCGCCGCGGGTGTCGCGCTCGCCGCCGGGCCGCTCGCCGGGACCGCCGATGCCGAGCCCGCCGTCGAGCTCACCACGACCGACGGCGACCCGGCGAAGTCCCCCGCCGTCGCCGGACTGCACCTGCAGTTCGGCGCCGACGCCGCCGGCGAAGTGGTCGTCTCGTGGCACGCGCTGCAGCCGACGCGCAACGCCCGCGTGCTCCTCGGCCGGGCCGATGGCCGGTACGAACGCAGCGTCCCGGCCAAGACCGTCAGCTACACCGACGCGAAGTCCGGCCAGGTCGTCTACGCCTTCCACGCGTCGCTTCGCGGGCTTCAGCCGGACAGCGAGTACATCTACGCCGCGCTGCACGACGGCGCCGAACCGGTGCTCGCGACGTTCCGCACCGCGCCGCGCGGCCGCGCGAAGTTCACCTTCACCAGCTTCGGCGACCAGGGCACCCCGACGCTCGGCAAGCGCTACGTGCCGCCGGCCGGGGTCACCCTGCCGAACCCGCCGCTGGTCAACGACAACCTCGGCTCGCCGGCCGCGGGCGACACCACCGCCGGCGTCGAGCGCGTGCGGCCGCTGTTCCACCTGTTCAACGGCGACCTCTGCTACGCCAACCTGGCCACCGACCGGGTCCGGACCTGGTGGGACTTCTGGACCAACAACAGCCGCAGCGCGCGCAACCGCCCGTGGATGCCCGCCGCCGGCAACCACGAGAACGAGCTGGGCAACGGCCCGATCGGCTACGCCGCCTACCAGACGTACTTCTCGGTGCCGCCGGCGTCCGGGCAGACCGACGTCACCCGCGGCCTCTGGTACTCCTTCACCGTCGGCTCGGTGCGCGTGATCAGCCTCGCCAACGACGACATCTGCTACCAGGACGGCGGCAACTCCTACGTCCGCGGCTACTCAGGCGGCGCGCAGAAGGCCTGGCTGGAGAAGGAACTGAGCGCGGCCCGGGCCGACCGCGGCGTCGACTGGGTGGTCGTCTGCATGCACCAGGTCGCGATCAGCACCGCCGACCAGTTCAACGGCGCCGACCTCGGCGTCCGCGAGGAGTGGGTGCCGTTGTTCGACCGCTACGGCGTCGACCTGGTCGTCTGCGGCCACGAGCACCACTACGAGCGCTCGCACCCGATCCGCGGCGCGGCGGCGAACCCGACGCGGACGCCCGTGCCCGCTTCGACCCGCACAGACGTCGTCGACACCTCGAAGGGCACTGTCCACATGGTACTCGGCGGGGGTGGCACGTCGGCGCCGTCGAACCAGTTGTTCTTCACCCCGCCCCGCTGCCGGGTGATCACCAAGGTCGGCGCCCCCGACCCGGCGACGGGCAAGCGGCCGCCGGTGTACGTCACCGAAGACGCCCCCTGGTCGGCGGTCCGCGACGCGGCGAACTCCTACGGCTTCGCGGCCTTCACGGTCGACCCGGGCACCCACCGCGGCGGGGTGACGACGATGCAGGTGACCTACTACGACGTCGTCGGCACCGACGGCGCCCTGAAGGCGTTCGAAACCTTCACCCTGCAGCGACCCCGCTCCGACGCCTGACCGGCCGGAGCGCCGCGGCCTCGAACGCGGTCTCGTGCCTTCGCCCGTAACGGAGGCCGGGCCGAGGGCGACCAGTTCGAAGACGACACCGACCGAGGCCACGGGGAGAGACTCACCAATGACCGCCGCGACCTTCGGAGGCTGGGGCGAAGCCGATGCCCAGGCCTTCGGCGACCTCGTCTCCACCATGCCCCGCTCGGCCCTCAACGCCGCCGTGAACTTCGCCAGCCTGCGGGCCGGGAACCAGTACGCCTACCTCATCCCGGTGACCGCGGCGTTCTCGTCGACCGGCACGCGGTACGTGACCTCCAGCAGTTCCGGCACGGCCGGCAACTCGGTGACCGTCACCGCGTACAGCGGGCCGTCGCAGGGCGCGTTGACGCGGATCTCCTCCCCCGCCGCCGCGCCGTTCACCACGGCCGGTGCCAAGGTCGACGTCGCGTGGGGCGCCGCCGCGGCGGTCACACCGAACTGGCTGGCGCTGGTGTTCACGTGCACCGCGGCCGGCGCCACTCCGCCGCGGCTGACGACCCCGAGCGCGAACAACGTGGCCGGAGCCGGCTTCCTCAATCCGGCGCCCGGTGCGTACACCGCGCTCACCCGGGCCGCGACGACGCTGCCGGACGTCATGGACTTCACGACCGGCTGGAGCACCACCGCGCTTCCCGCGTGGCTGTCGGCGTTTTGAAGCGCCGGGGACCCCGGGGGTTCCCGAAGGCTGGCCACCGACGCCGGGTCCGACGTCTACCGGATCCCGGGCATCACCCGCACGACGGCGGGCACCCTGATCGCGGCGTGGGACCACCGCATCGGCTCGGGCGCCGACCTGCCCAACGTGATCGACGTCGTGTGCTCGCGGTCCACCGACGGCGGTGCGACGTGGGGAGCCCCGGCCGTCCTCGCGCGGCACACCGGCGGTGACACCCCGGCCACCGCGTGGGGGTGCGGCGACGTGTGCCTGCTGACCGACCCGGCCACGGGCCGGATCTTCGCGCACTACCTGTACGCCCCGCCGGGCGTCGGCTACGCCAACAGCGACAACTCGACCAGCCCGTCCACCACGACGTCGGTGCGCCCGTGCTGCCGCTACAGCGACGACGACGGCGTGACCTGGTCGGCCCAGCAGGAACTGATCGGCCAGGTCAAGACGTCGGCCATGTGGGGGCTGTTCGCGTCCTCCGGGCACGGCTGGGTGGGCGCGGACGGCACGCTCTACGTGCCCTACAGCTACCAGGTCGCCGCCGGGTCGTCGACGTCCGGCGTGTTCGCCGCCTTTTCGGCCGACCACGGCCAGACCTGGCAGCGCAGCGCCCTGATCACCGCGAACAACCCCGGCGAGAACCACGGGGTGCAGCTGTCCGACGGCCGCTTCCTCATCTCGGCGCGGCCGGGCACGCCGGGCGCCCGCCGGTTCTTCACCGCGCCGTCGATGACGGGCCCGTGGACGGCGTCCGTGCGCCCGGACCTGCCGGACCCGTCGTGCAACGGCGACCTGGTCCGCGTCGACCCGGACGACACGTCGGCGCGGCGCGACTGGCTGCTCGTGTCCGGGTGCGCGTCGACGGCGAGCCGCACGAACCTGACGGTCTGGCTGTCGACCGACCGCGGCGCCACCTGGCCCGCCGCGTGGCGGGTCTTCGACGGCGGCGCCGCGTACTCGAGCATGGTCCGGCTCGGCGACGGGACGTTCGGCATCTTCTGGGAGGACACCGCGGACGGCGTCATGCAGTTCACGCCGTTCGGCCTCGGCGTGTTCGGCGCATAGGTCAGGGTCCTTACGCAGCTCGAACACCACGCGTACGCGGTCTTCACCGGCGACGGGGACCCTCCGGTGCGTGCGCCGTCTCCCGCTGGTTCTCGTCCTGGCCCTCGCCCTCGCCGGGTGCGCTCCCCCGGCCACCTCGACGCGGACCGTGCCGGTCGGCGGGATCGAGCGCACTTACCGGCTGTACCGCCCGGCCGGGCTGACCGGCGCGGTGCCGCTCGTGCTCGTGCTGCACGGCGGGTTCGGCTCGGGCGAGCAGGCCGAAGCGGCCTACGGCTGGGACGCCGAAGCCGATGCCGGGCGGTTCCTGGTCGCCTACCCGGACGGCGTCGGCCGGGCCTGGAACGCCGGCGGCGGCTGCTGCGGGCAGCCGGGCCGGACCGGGGTGGACGACGTCGGCTTCCTGACCCGGCTCGTCGCGGACGTGAGCCGTGCCGAAAACGTGGATCCGGCACGGGTCTACGCCACGGGCATCAGCAACGGCGGCATGATGGCCTACCGCCTGGCCTGCGCGACGACGCTCTTCGCCGCGATCGCGCCGGACTCGGCGACCCAGCTGGGCGACTGTCCCCGGCCGGCGCCGGTGTCGGTGCTCCACCTCCACGGCACGGCCGACGAGAACATCCCCTACGACGGAAGCCCCGGCCGCGGCGTCGCGCGCATCGACGGCCCGCCGGTCCCCGACGTCGTCGCCCGCTGGCGCGAGGTCGACCGCTGCCCGGCCCCGGCGACTTCGACGACCGGCGTGGTCACGACGTCGGCCGCGATCTGTCCCGGCGGACGCGCGGTCGAGCTGATCACCATCGCCGGCGCCGGGCACCAGTGGCCGGGCGCCCGGGGAAGCCGGTTCGACGGCCGCGTCCCCGGGATCGATCCGCCGTCGCCCGCGCTGGACGCCACGCACGTGATCGCGCAGTTCTTCGCCGCGCATCCGGCGGCGGCGTGAGGGCCGCCTGTGTCGGTGGTTCCGTTCGGCGTCAGCGGGCCAGGAGCCCGAGGACCAGCGCGAGCGGTGGCCACACCTCCCGCCCGCGGCGGGTGCACGCGAAGGCGCGCTGCCGGACGTCCGGCCCGGCGAGCGGCAGCAGCGTGACTCCGGGCCGCGTCGTGCGGGCCGCCGGCAGCAGGCCGACGGCGGGTGCCGGGCCGGTCGCGATGATGTCCTCCACCAGCTCCAGGCTGTCCGCCCGGTGCGTGACGCGCGGGGTGAACCCGGCCATCGACGCCAGCCTGCGGATGACGTCCTCGTCGGCGGTGTTGCGGGAGTTGACGATCCAGCCGTGGTCGCGGAACGCCGCGAAGACGGCGACCGTGTCGCCATTCGCCGCGTCGGCGGCCGGGACCGCGAGGCCCCACCGGGCGGTCCACAGTGGACTCACGGTGACCGCGGGGTCCGTGGTGGCCGGGGCGAGGTCGTAGTCGTAGGTGAGGGCGAGGTCGATGTCGTCGGCCAGCAGCGCGGCGAACGCCTCGTGCGGCTCGTACTCGCTGATCCGCAACTGCACCCGGGGGTGGTCCTCGGCGAGCGCGGCCGCTGCCGGGAGGACCGAGCGCCGCACGGCCGTGGCGAACCCGGCGACGCGGACCGTGCCGGCCGGCTCGGCGTGGGGGTCGAGGTCGGCGCGCGCGGCTTCCACCGCGGCGAGGATCGTCACGGCGTGCTCGGCCAGGCGCCGTCCCGCGGGGGTCAGCCGCACGCGACGGCCGTCCGGCTCGAGCAGCGGCGCGCCGGTTTCCTTCGCCAGCACCGCGATCTGCTGCGAGACCGTCGACGTCGTGGTGCCGAGCACATCCGCCACGGCCCGCATCGAGCCGTGGCGGGACAGCTCGAGGAGAAACTGCAGCCTGCGGGTGTCCATCCCGTCATTGTCCAGGATTGGTGAACGGTACGTCCATGATCGGCACGTGGACATGGACGGTCCGGCTCGGCTTTCCTGGACGCGTGCTGTCCTCACCCCGGGCCGGAGCGGCCATGGCCGTCGCGGCGATGCTCTGCGTCCAGCTCGGCCTCGCCGTGTCCGTCGGCCTGTTCGACCGCGTCGGACCGGAGGGCGCCGCGTGGCTGCGCCTCGCGTGGGCCGGCGTGTTACTGCTGGTCGTGGTCCGGCCGCGGCCGTCGACGTTCCGGCGGACGACCTTCGTGGCCTGCTGCGGGCTCGGCGTGGTGACGGCGGGGATGACCATGCTGTTCATGCAGGCCGTCGCCCGGCTGCCGCTGGGCACGGCGAGCGCCCTGGAGTTCCTCGGCCCGCTGACCGTCGCCGTCGCGCAGGGCCGCGGGGGCAAGCGGCTGTGGCCCGTCCTCGCCGCGCTCGGCGTGGTGCTGCTGACCGAGCCGTGGCGGGGCGGCGCCGACCTGCTGGGCGTCGGCTACGCGCTCGCGTCCGCGGTGTGCTGGGCGGCCTACATCCTGCTGACGCAACGGGTCGGCGACGAGGTGGCGGGCGTGCGCGGGCTCGCCGTGTCGATGCCGGTGGCGGGCATCGTGGCGACGCTCGCCTACGGGCCGGGCGTGTTCGGGCACCTGACCTGGGAGCTGCTGCTCGTCGGCCTCGGGCTCGCGGTGCTGCTGCCGGTCATCCCGTTCAGCCTGGAGATGCTCGCGCTGCGCCGGCTCACCACGTCCGCGTTCGGCACGCTGATGAGCCTGGAACCGGCCATCGCCCTGACCATCGGGCTCGTCGTCCTCCACCAGGTGCCGAATCCCGGTGCGGTGGCGGGGGTTCTGCTCGTCGTGGCGGCCGGGATCGGCGCGGAACGGACGGGGGCGCGGGAGCCCGTGCCCCCGGCGGACCGCGTCCACTCCTGAGTCCGGTGTGGACTACCGGGGGCCGTTCGTCAGCGACAGGTTGAACGCGTAGCGGGACGCGCGGTAGACGTGCCAGCCGTACTCGACCACACGGCCGGTGTCGTCGTACGTCGTGCGCTGCATGGTCAACAGGGCCGCCCCCGGCTCCTCGTCCAGCAGCTGCGCGTCCTCTTCGGTCGCCAGGCGGGCCCCGATGCTCTGCTCCGCCGCGTGCAAACGCACTCCCGCCGCGCGCAGCAGCTGGTAGAGGCCCTTTTCGCGCAGCTCTTCGTCGGTCGGGTCGAGAACGCCGTCGGGCAGGTAGTTGTTCATCAGGGCGAGCGGTTCGCCGTCGGTCGAGCGGAGCCGCGCCAGGCGCCGCACGTGCGTCAGGTTCGGCGCTTCCAGGAGCTCGGCCGCCTCGGCGTCCGCCTCCTCGACACTGTTGGCCAGCACTACCGATGTCGGCTTGCCGCCGAGCCCCGTGAGGTCGTCGAAGAGGCTGGACAGCCGCAGCGGGCGCGCCACCTTCGTCCGGACGACCTGGGTGCCGACGCCGCGCCGCCGCACGAGCAGGCCCTGGTTGACCAGGGTCTGGATCGCCTGGCGGATCGTCGGGCGCGACAGCCGCAGGCTCGCCGCCAGGTCGACCTCGTTGCCCAGCTTCGCCCCCGCGGGGAGCCTGCCGTCCTCGATGGCCGCGTGGAGCTGCTGCGAAACCTGGAAGTACAGCGGCTCGGGGCTGCCCGGGTCCACGACGATCTCCCGGCCCGGGTCCCAGGTGACGTCCGTTCCGGGGGGCAGCGGCGGCAGGGTGCTCACCACCGGGAGCCTACCGCCTCCGACCCGACATAGGGATGACTGTATGTCCATATGTCTTGACAAAGTTCCGAGGCACTGGCACTGTCGATTCCGGAAGGACCCGCAACTCTCCGGGGAGGACATCGATGACCACGCGGTTCGACCTCGACTACCGGCCGATGTTCCGGGAGTCCCGCGAACGGGCGTGCTCCGACGCCATGCCCACCGGGGACCAGGTCCCGTGCATGCCGGGAGCGGAACGGTGACCGACCTGCTGCGGCGCCTCGCCGCGAAACGGGTGCACGACCCGGAAGCGATCGCCGAGGCGGCCGCGAACCGGGTGCGGGCCGAGTCGCCCTTCAACGACAAGGGCCACACGATGATCATCGCAGCGGACCACCCCGCCCGCGGCGCCAACGCAGTGGGCGGCGACCCGACGGCGATGGCCGACCGGGGCGAGCTGCTGGAGCGGCTGTGCCTCGCGCTGGAACGCCCGGGCGTCACCGGTGTCCTGGCGACCGCGGACGTCATCGACGACCTGCTGCTGCTCGAGGTGCTGGACGGCAAGACGGTGATCGGGTCGATGAACCGGACCGGGCTGGCCGGGTCGAGCTTCGAAGTCGACGACCGGTTCGCCTGCTACGACGCCGAAGCGATCGAGCGGATGCGGTTCGACGGCGGCAAGACGCTCACCCGGATCTGCCTCGACGACCCGGCCACACCGAGCGTCCTGGAGAACACCGCGAAAGCGGTCAACGAACTGGCCGACCGCAAGCTGATCGCGATGGTCGAGCCGTTCCTGTCGACCTGGGCCGAAGGCCGGCTCAAGAACGACCTCTCCCCCGACGCGGTGATCAAGTCGATCACGATCGCCGCCGGGCTCGGCCGCTCGTCGGCCTACACCTGGCTCAAGCTCCCCGTCGTGGCCGACATGGAGCGCGTCCTCGCCTCCTCGTCCCTGCCGGCGGTCCTGCTCGGCGGCGAGGTCAAGGACGCGGACGCGGCCTTCGCCGCCTGGCAGCAGGCGCTGGCCCAGCCGACCGTGCAGGGCTTGGTCGTGGGCCGGTCGCTGCTCTACCCGCACGACGGGGACGTCGCCAAGGCCGTCGACACGGCGGTGGGACTGCTGTGATGCGACTCAGCACCGCGCAGGCCCCGCGAAACCCACGCCGCAGCCTGGCAGGCCCAGCGCCACTACCCGGAGGAGCACGGTGAACACCATCGAACACTGGATCAACGGCACCGGCACGTCCGCGGGCTCGACCCGCACGGCGCCCGTCTTCGACCCGGCCACCGGGCGGCCGCAGGCGGAAGTGGTGCTCGCCGAGGCCTCAGACGTCGACACCGCGGTCGCGGCCGCGAGCAAGGCCTTCGAGTCGTGGGGCAATTCTTCGCTTTCCCAGCGGACCAAGGTGATGTTCGCGTTCCGCGAGCTGCTGGTGAAGCACGAGGACGAGCTCGCCCGGATCATCTCGAGCGAGCACGGCAAGGTCGTCGACGACGCGCGCGGCGAGATCGTGCGCGGCCGCGAAGTCGTCGAGTACGCCTGCGGCATCGCCGACGCGCTCAAGGGCAGCTTCTCCGACCAGGTTTCGCACGACGTCGACGTGCACGACTTCCGGCAGCCGCTCGGGGTCGTCGCCGGGATCACGCCGTTCAACTTCCCGATCATGGTCCCGCTGTGGATGCACCCGATCGCGATCGCCACCGGCAACACGTTCGTCCTCAAGCCGAGCGAACGCGACCCGTCGGCGTCGAACTTCGTCGCGCGGCTGTACGCCGAGGCCGGGCTGCCCGAAGGGGTGTTCAACGTCGTGCACGGCGACAAGACGGCGGTCGACGCACTCCTGGACCACCCGGACGTCGCGGCGGTGTCGTTCGTCGGCTCGACGCCGATCGCCCGGTACGTGCACGAGCGCGGGACCGCGGCCGGCAAGCGTGTCCAGGCGCTCGGCGGTGCGAAGAACCACGCGGTCGTCCTGCCGGACGCCGACCTGGAGTACGCCGCGAACCACCTCACGGCCGCCGCGTTCGGCTCGGCCGGGCAGCGGTGCATGGCGGTCTCGGTCGGCGTGGCGGTCGGGGCGGCCGGCGACAGGCTCGTGGAAATCCTCGCGCGCAAGGCCGGCGAGGTGCGGGTCGGGCCGGGCAGCGACCCGGCCAGCGACATGGGCCCGGTCGTCACCGAGGCCGCCCGCCGACGCGTCGTCGACGCCGTGGCCGGTGGTGCGGCGCAAGGCGCGTCGGTGGTGGTCGACGGCCGCGGGCTGACCGTCGACGGCCACGAGGAGGGCTTCTTCGTCGGCCCGTCGCTGCTGGACAACGTCACCACCGAGATGGACGCCTACCGCGAGGAGATCTTCGGCCCGGTGCTGGCGGTCGTCCGCGCGGAGACCGTGGACGAGGCGATCGCGATCATCAACGCCAACCCGTACGGCAACGGCACCGCGATCTTCACCGGCAGCGGCGAGGCGGCGCGCAAGTTCCAGCGCGAGGTGAAGGTCGGCATGATCGGCGTCAACGTGCCGATCCCGGTCCCGATGTCCTACTACTCCTTCGGCGGCTGGAAGGACTCGCTCATCGGCGACAGCCCGATCCACGGGCCCGCGGGCGTCCGCTTCTACACGCGGGCGAAGGTGGTCACGACCCGGTGGCCGCACACGAGCGCTTCGGCGGCGTTCACCTTCCCGACGTCGAGCTGAGCCGCGCCCGGTAACCGGAACACTCGTCTCCGGTTTCCGGTACGGTGGGTTTCACCGACCGAAGGAGGCCGTCGTGGGGTACCGAGGACCGCTCCCGAAGAACGCCGTCGACCGCGTCAACACCTGCGTCGGCGAACTCCGGACGTCGCCGCGCTGGGGACGGCTGGTCCGCCGCCACCTCACGCAGGTCACCTACACGGGCCGGCGGTCGGGGCGCACGTTCAGCACGCCCGTCGGCTACCGGCGCGCGGGCGACGTAGTCACCATCGGCGTCCGGCTGCCCGACGCGAAGCAGTGGTGGCGCAACTTCACCGGCGACGGCGGACCGCTCACCCTGGACCTCGACGACGCCGCCCGGACCGGCCACGCGGTGGCGCACCGCGACGCGAAGGGCCGCGTCACCGTGACCGTCCGGCTCGGCTAGGACGCCATCCCGTGCCAGAGCAGGTCGGCGAGGTCTTCCGCCGCGCCACGCCACTCGCCGTTCGGGTCGAGCATGAGCAGCCCGGCCAGTCCGCGCAGCACGCCCACCGGGTCCAGACCCGGGCGGACGGTGCCGGCCGCCTCGTTCGCCGCCAGCAAGGTGGAGACCGCGCCGATCATCGCCTCCCAGGCGCTCGCCGGCAGCTCGCCGCGGGACGCGGTCGCCCGGCGCAGGGCGTCGGCCAGCCCCTTCTTCGTCATCATGTAGTGCGCCAGGTGGTCGGTCACCCACACGCGGAACGCCTCGTCCGGCGCCCGCCGCTCCAGCAGCACCGGCACGATTTCGACGATTTGCCGCACTTCGCGCTCGTACACCGCGAGGATCAGCGACTCCGGCGTCGGGAAGTGCCGGTACACGGTCCCGACGCCGACTTCGGCCTGCTTGGCGATCGCGTTGAACGAGACTTCGCCGGCCTTCGAGAGCGACTCCGCGGCCGCGACGAGGATGCGCTCGTGGTTGCGCCGGGTGTCCGCGCGCCGGGGGCTGACCGATCCCGTCGTCATCGTCCCTCCCGCTCGTCGTTCCGTCCGCCGAATCTAACCCAGACCTGGAGCGGCTCCAGCGTGACCGGCTCGTTGCGAACCGGATTGTAATCCGCTAGCCTCGCCTCCAGGTGAAGCGGATGACTATCCGCTCCCTGTTCGCCGCCACCACCACCGTCGGGCACCCTCCGGACGAGCTGCGGAAAGAGACCAGTGGACATTTCACTCGAAGTCAACGGAAGTACCGAGCACCTGGACGTAGATCCCGGTGTGACACTCCTCGACGCCCTGCGCGAGCGCCTCGAAATCACCGGGCCGAAGAAGGGCTGCGACCGCGGGCAGTGCGGCGCCTGCACCGTGCACGTCGGCGGCCGGCCCGTGCTCTCGTGCCTCACCCTGGCCGCCACCGTGAAGCAGCCGGTGACCACCGTCGAAGGACTGTCCACAGAGGACCGGCTGCACCCGGTGCAGCAGGCGTTCGTGGACCAGGACGCGCTGCAGTGCGGGTTCTGCACCGCCGGGCAGGTGATGTCGGCGGTGGCCGCCGTCGAGCAGGACGTCGAGGACGTGCGGGAGTTCATGTCCGGCAACATCTGCCGGTGCGCCGCCTACCCGAACATCGTCAAGGCCGTCGAGCAGGCGAGGCGGGCCGATGCGACCCTTTGAGCTGACCGCGCCCACCACCGTCGAGGACGCCCTCGCGTCGTCCGGCACCTTCCTGGCCGGCGGGACGACCCTGGTCGACCTGATGAAGCTCGACGTCCTCACGCCGCAGCACGTCCTCGACATCAACGAGGTCCCGCTGCGCGGCATCGACACCACCGACGGCCTGCGGATCGGCGCCCTGGAGCGGATGAGCGCCATCGCCGCGCACCCCCAGGTGTACCCGGCGATCTCGCGCGCGCTGCTGCTGAGCGCGTCCCAGCAGATCCGGAACATGGCCAGCATCGGCGGGAACCTGCTGCAGCGCACGCGGTGCTCGTACTTCCGCGACGTCGCGATGCCGTGCAACAAGCGCGAGCCCGGCAGCGGTTGCCCCGCCCTCGAAGGCGCCAACCGGATGCACGCCATCCTCGGCACCAGCGACTCCTGCGCGGCCACGCACGCGAGTGACGTCGCCGTCGCCCTCGTCGCGCTCGACGCGCGCCTGAGCCTCGCCGACGCCGAAGGCACCCGCGAAGTCGCCCTTCGCGACTTCTACCAGCTGCCCGGCGACACCCCCGCGCTGGAGAACGACCTGCGCCCCGGCGAGCTGATCACCGAGGTGCGCGTCCCGCGGCTCGACTGGGCGGTGAACTCCACCTACGTCAAGGTGCGCGACCGGCAGTCCTACGAGTTCGCGCTGTGCTCCGCCGCCGTCGCGCTGGACGTCCGCGACGGGGTCGTCGCCGACGCGCGGATCGCGGCGGGCGGGGTCGGGACGGTGCCGTGGCACCTGCCCGCCGTCGAGGACGCGCTGCGCGGTGCGCCCGCGACGCAGGCGAGCTTCGAAGCCGCCGCGGCCGTGGCGGCCGAGGGCGCCGAACCGTTGCCGGACAACGCCTTCAAGGTGCCACTGCTGAAGCGGACCATCGTCCGCGCGCTGCTCGAACTGACCGAGGGGAGCCCCCGATGATCACCCGGCTGGACGCGCCGCTGAAGGTCACCGGCGGAGCCAAGTACGGCGCCGACCACACCTTCCCCGGCCAGGTCTACGGCTACGTCGTGCTCAGCACGATCGCCCACGGCGAGCTGGAAGCGATGGACTTCTCCGCCGTCCGGGCGGCTCCCGGCGTCGTCGGCGTGTACTCGCCGTTCGACCCGCTGAAGCTCAAGACGGCGACCTCGCCGCTGTTCGGCGAGACGTGGGTCCCGCTGCAGACCAAGGAAGTCACCTACTACGGCCAGCCGATCGGCTTCGTCGTCGCGGAGACCTTCGAGCAGGCGCGCGACGCCGCCGCCCTGGTCGAGGTCGCGTACCGCGAGCTGCCCGCCAAGACGTCGCTGGCCGAGGGGCTCGCCGACGCCGAGGACGCGCCGCCGGGCCGCGACGGCGAGGGACCGACCCTCGAGGTGCTCGAGGACGGCGTCGAGTCCTTCGCCGAGGCCCTGGCCGCGAGCCCGGTCGTCGTCGAAGCGACCTACACGACGGCAACGCAGAACCACGCCGCGATGGAGCCGCACTCCGCGGTCGCGGTGTGGGACGGCAGCGAAGTGACCGTCTACAGCGGCAACCAGGCCTCGAACCTGCAGGCGATGGAGCTGGCCAGCGCCCTGGACGTGCCGCTGGAGGCCGTCCACTGCGTGAACCCGTTCGTCGGCGGCGCGTTCGGCGGCAAGGGCCGGACGTCCTCGCCGGCGTTCCTGGCCGCCGCGGCTGCTCGCGACCTCGGCCGGCCGGTCAAGTCCGCGCTGACCCGCGAGCAGGTCTTCACCGCGACCGCCGGCCGGGCCGCGACGGTCCAGACCATCAAGCTCGGCGCCGAAGCGGACGGCACGATCGTCGCCCTGAGCCACGACTCGTGGTGCAGCACCGACACCGCGCGGTCGTTCGTCGAGCCGACGTCGCACGGGACCTCGCGCGAGTGGTACGCGACGCGGAACCTGGCGATCAGCCAGAAGATCGTGCCGCTGAACGTGCCGCCGACGACGTTCATGCGCGCGCCCGGTGAGGCGCCCGGCTCGTTCGCGCTGGAGAGCGCGATGGACGAGCTGGCCGAAGCGCTCGGCATGGACCCGATCGAGCTGCGCGTCAAGAACAACTCGACCGCCCCGCCCGGCAAGGACCTGCAGTGGTCGAGCAAGCACCTCGACGAGTGCTTCCGCGTCGGCGCGGCCCGGTTCGGCTGGCAGCACCGCCGTCCGGGCGGCCGGACCGACGGCGACTGGCTCGTCGGCATGGGCGCGGCCACCGCGATGTTCCCCGCGCTGCGCTTCCCGGCCACGGTCGGCGTCACGCTCAACGCGGACGACACGGCCGTCGTGGCGACGAGCGGCGCGGACCCGGGCACCGGCCTGCTGACCGTGCTTTCCCTGGTGGGCGCGGAATCGCTGGACATCCCGGCCGACCGGATCACGCCGAAGCTGGGCGACTCGGCCCTGCCGCCGGGCGGCCTCTCCGGCGGCTCGACGGCGACGGCGAGCGCGGGCACGGCGATCATGATCGCCGCCACCAAGGCGATCGACGAGCTGATGGCCCTGGCCGCCGACCCCGGCGCACCGTTCGAAGGCGCCGAAGTCACCTACGCCGACGGCCGCGTCTTCGCCGACGGGCGGACCATGACGTTCGGCGAACTGCTGCGCGCGCTGGGCCGCGAGAAGCTCGAGGTGACCGGCTCGTCCGCGCCCGGCGAAGAGGTCACCAAGCACTCGTTCAGCTCGTGGGGCGCCCAGTTCGTCGAGGTGCGCGTGCACAAGTGGACGCGCGAGGCGCGGGTGTCGCGGATGCTCGGCGTGTTCGACGCGGGCCGGATCATCAACGACAAGACGGCCCGCAGCCAGCTCATGGGCGGCATGATCTGGGGCGTCTCGGCGGCCCTGCACGAGGGCCTGGAGATCGAGGCGAACGGCCGGCTCGCGAACGGCGACTTCGCGAGCTACCTGCTGCCGGTGAACGCCGACATCCCCGACGTCGACGTCCACTTCGTCGAGTACCCGGACACGCTGCACAACGCGGTCGGCGCGCGCGGGGTCGGCGAGATCGGCACCGTCGGGATGGCGGCCGCGGTCGCCAACGCCGTGCACAACGCCACCGGCGTCCGCGTGCGGCACATCCCGATCACGATCGAGGATCTGCTCGAAGACTGACGGCCGGGAGCGGGACGCGAGGGCGTCCCGCTCCCGCCGTTATCCATCCGCGACAACTCCCGCGACGGTTCGCCCATGACGGCGGCCCGTCCCCGGTCCTAGGCTGACGGGCGCTCCCCCGATCTTCCACGAAGGGACCTCCCGGCATGACCGACCCCGTCGTCCCCACCACGTCCGGCGCGGTCCGCGGTCAGGTCACCGCCGCCGGCTTCGCGCTGTTCCGCGGCATCCCGTACGCCGCCGCGCCCGAGGGCGACCTGCGCTTCGCCGAACCGGTCCCGGCGCCACCCTGGGAAGAGGTCCGCGACGCGAGAAGACCCGGGCCGACCGCTCCGCAGCGCCGTCACGACGTGCCCGGGCTCGACCTCGCGCCGCTCGCCGGCACGGGCTGGCGGCCGGGCCCGGAGTACCTGACGGTCGACGTCTGGACCCCGCAGCTCGGCGCGGCCGGCCTGCCGGTGCTGGTGTTCGTGCACGGCGGCGCGTTCCTCGGCGGCACCGGGTCGGCGCCGGTCTACGACGGCACGGCGTTCGGGTACGCCGGCGCGGTGCTGGTGACCGTGCAGTACCGGCTCGGCGTCGACGGCTTCCTGCCGCTGGAGGGCGGCACGACGAACCTCGGGCTGCGCGACCAGCTCGCGGCGCTGCGGTGGGTCCAGGAGAACATCGCCGGGTTCGGCGGCGACCCCGCCAAGGTCACCTTCTTCGGCGCCGCCTCCGGCGCGGTCAGCGTCGCCTGCCTCCTCGCTTCCCCGCTCTCCCAAGGGCTCTTCCGCCGCGCGATCGTCCAGAGTGGACACCCAGACATGGTGCGCGACGGCGTCCAGGCACGCCGGCTCGCCAAGGTGATCGCCGACGAGCTGAAAGCCGAACCGACCGCCGAGGCGTTCCGGAAGGTGTCGACCGAGCAACTGCTGGACGCGCAGGACGCCGTGCTGCGGCCGGGTGGCGCGCCCGACCTGCGGGACGCCCTGGGGTACGACCGCGGGTACGGGCTCAGCCCGTTCCTCCCGGTGGTCGGCGACGACGTCCTGCCGCAGCACCCGGCGAAGGCGATCCGCGCGGGCGCGGGCCGCGACGTCGACCTGGTCGTCGGCAGCTGCAGCGAGGAGATGCGGCTCTACCTGGTGCCCACCGGGGTGCTCGAAGCGGTCACGGACGACCAGGCCGTCGCGTCGCTGGCGGTGTCGCACCCCGACCCGGCCGGCGTGCTGCAGCGCTACGGCCTCGGCTCCGACCGCTCGGCGGGCGAGGTCCTGGTGGCGGCCCTGACCGATCTGGTCTTCCGCGACGGCGTGCGGGACCTGGCGGAGCACCACGCCGGCCGGACCTTCCGGTACGAGTTCGAGTGGGGCTCGCCGCTGCTCGACGGCGGGCTGGGCGCGTGCCACGGGCTCGAGCTGCCCTTCGTGTTCGACGCGCTGGGCCCGATGTCCGGCCCCCAGGGCCTGGTCGGCGAGCACGCGCCGCGGGAGCTGGCCCGCGACCTCAACAGCGCGTGGTACCGCTTCGCCGCCACCGGGGCACCGGGCTGGGTGGAGTACGCGGGCGAGGACACGATGTTCCACGCCTACTGAGCGGCGCCCGCTGCTGACCGGACCAGTCCCCTTGCTCCACCGGGCTGGACCCCGTCCCGGGCAGTTGACGAGGCCCCGCGGCGCTGCCAGGCTCAGGCCGCCCGGACGGCCGGACGAAATGGGGACCCCGATGCCCGAGGCGGGCTCTGCCGCACCGCCGCGCGCGCTCGTTCGCACGCTGTTGCGCAGCGGCACACCCGCGGAACCGGCCGAGCCCCCCGACGAGAACGGTGACCTCACCGCGATCGGGGACGCGACGCTCGCCCGCGCCGCGCGCTACTGGGTCGTCGTGCCCCTGACCTACCGGATCGCGGCGTTCGTCAAGGTGTTCATCGGGTTCACCGCGGCCAACGGGCGGCTCGGGCTCGGGCCGGTGCTGGCCGCGACTCTCTTCGCCGTGGCGGCGAACGCCGGCGCCGTGGCCTGGGTGCTGCGCTCCGGCGGGCTGCGCGCCCGGATGACCGGCCGGGCCCTCGCCCTCGACCTGGCCGTCGGCGTGGCGCTCAACTTCGCCGTCGCCGCGACGGCCCCGGCGGCGGTGCAGCCGTTCGCCGTCGACGTCTCCTGGACCTGGCTGGTCGGCGCGGTCGCCATGTGGGCGGGCACGTCCGGGCTGCCGTCGGCGCTGTGGCTGCTGGTCGCGGCCGTCCCGCTCCGCGCCGCGCTCACCCTGGCCGGCGGCCTGCCGCTGACCGACCCGCTCTCGGTGACGCGGTCGATCGGCTGCATGATCGCGCTGGCGGTGGCGATCGTGCTGGCCGCGGGCATCCTCATCCTGCTCGGCGCCGGCACGCGGTTCGCCGTGGACATCGGGATCCGGCGCGGCCGCGAGGCCGAGCGCCGCCGGACCCGGCGCATCATGCACGACAGCGTGCTGCAGACCCTGGAAGCGCTGGCCATCACCGCCCCGGGGGACGACACGCACGCCGTGAGCCGGCTGTCCGAAGTGCGGTCGGTGGCGAAGGCGGAGGCCGCCGAGATCCGCCGCCGGATCACCGAACCGGTGCCGAACGGGACCGCGCGCGGGTTCGCCGTCGAGCTCGCCGACGTCGCGACCGAGATGGCGCGCGACGGCCTGCGCACCCAGCTCGTCGCCGCGGACTTCGCCGACGACGACAAGCTGTCGCAGGACCGCCGCACCGCGATGTGCGAAGCGGTGCGGGAAGCGTTGCGCAACACCGTGAAGCACTCGGGGACGAAGCAGGTCGTGCTGCGCGTCGAGGAACGCGACGGCGGCATCGCGGTCGTCGCGCGCGACCAAGGCCAGGGCTTCGACGTCCGCGAACGGCCGCCGGGCTTCGGTATCAGCCAGTCGATCGTGGCGCGCCTGGCCGAGGTCGGCGGGCACGGCACGGTGGACTCGCAGCCGGGCCGCGGCACCCGCGTGACGATGTGGGTGCCGAGCTAGACAACGGTAGTGCGCTGGCGGGCAAGACCGCGAGCGGCCGGGCGGCGCACGATTCCCGCACAGCCACCCGCGGGAGGAGCTCACCATGGCCGGAACGCTGCGCCGCGACGCACTCGGCACGGCCGGTGTCGTCTTCCTCGTCCTGGCGGCCGTCGCGCCGCTCACCGGCATCGTCGTCATCGCGGCCCTGGGCATCGCGCTCGGGAACGGCGGCGGCATGCCGGGCGCGTTCCTGCTCGCCGCGGTGATCCTCGTGCTCTTCGGCGTCGGCTACGCGCAGATGAGCAAGGTCGTCACCGGCGCGGGCGGGTTCTACGTCTACGTCACCAAGGGACTCGGCCGCCCGCTCGGCCTGGTCGCCGCGTTGATCGCGTTGCTCGGCTACAACTGCTTCGTCGCCGGCGCGGTCGGCACGAGCGGGTTCTTCACGGCGAACGTCGTCGAGCAGGTCTTCGGGTGGCACACGCCGTGGCAGCTGTGGAGCCTGCTGTCCGCCGCCGCGGTGTTCGCGCTCGGCCGGCGCGGGGTCGACGTCAGCGCGAAGGTTCTCGGCGTCTCGCTCGTCCTGGAGGTCTCGATCCTGCTCGTGCTCGACGTCGCGGTCGCCGTCCGGACCGGTCTGGACGTCCACGCGTATTCCCCCGGCGTCGTCTTCGGCGGCTCGGTCGGGATCGCGTTCCTGTTCGCCTTCAACGCCTTCGTCGGGTTCGAGGCCACCGGGTTGTTCAGCGAAGAGGCGCGGGACCCGCGCCGGACGATCTCCCGCGCGACCTACACGGCGATCGTGCTCATCGGCGTCTTCGCGGCCTTCACGACGTGGGCGATCGTCAGCGCGACGGGCGTCGCCGAAGCCGGGAAGACCGCCCAGGACCACCTCTCGACCGGTGACCTGGTCTTCTCGATCAGCCGGACGTACCTGGGCTCGTTCCTCACCGACGTGATGATGCTGCTGCTGGTCGTCAGCCTGTTCGCGGCCCTGCTGGCCCTGCACAACTCGGCGACGCGGTACCTGTTCGCGCTCGGCCGGGCCCGGGTCCTGCCGGCTGTCCTCGGCCGGACGAACGCGGCCAACGGCGCGCCGTACGTCGCCAGCGGGACGCAGATCGGGCTCGCGACGCTCATCGCCGCGGTCTACGCGCTGGCGGGGCTGGACCCGCTCGCCGACCTCACGGCCAGCATGACGGGCATCGGCACACTCGGCGTGATCACGTTGCAGGCCCTGGCCGGGATCGCGGTCGTCGCGTTCTTCCGCAGGCGGCGCGACCCCCGGATCTGGCGCACGGCGATCGCTCCCGGCCTCGGCGGGATCGGCCTGATCGCCGTGACGGCGCTGGCGGTCCTCAACTTCCCCACCCTGGCCGGATCGGACGCGCCGGCGATCGCGCTGCTGCCGTGGCTCCTGGCCGTCGCGGCGGCGGGCGGGCTCGGGCTCGCGGCGTGGCTGCGGAGCCGGCGCCCGGACGTCTACGCGGGACTCGACGAGCTCGGCCTCCAATCCGTGGTCGGTTAGACCGCGACCGCGAGCGGCACGCGCACCGCGACGAAGTCCGGCCGGTGCCGCAGCGCGAACCCGAGCGAGAGGTAGAGCCGGATCGCCGAGGTGTTGCTCGCCGCCGCGTGCATCATCGGCGTCTCCCCGCGTTCGCGGATGCCCGCCGCCACCGCGAGCACCAGCCGGGTCGCCAGGCCCTGCCCGCGGTACGCCGGATCCGTGCAGACGGCGCTGATCTCGGTGTGGCCGGGCGGGTGCAGCCGCTCCCCGGCCATCGCGACCAGCGCGCCCTCGCGGCGGATCCCGAGGTACGTGCCGAGCTCGACGGTCCGCTTCCGGAACGGCCCCGGCTTCGTCCGCTCGACGAGGTCGAGCATCTCCGGCACGTCCGCGGGGCCCAGCCGCACGGCCTCCGGCTCCGGCGCGGCCGCGACCCCCTCGTCCACCAGCTGGACGCCCGGGATCACGTCGAGCACCTCCCAGCCGGCCGGCGGCCGCGCGGCGGCGGTGGTCGCGAGCACGACGGTCGCGCCGGGCCCGGCCAGCTCGGCGACGTCCCGCCAGTCCTGCTCGCCGGGGTCGTCCGGCAGGGCCAGGAAGGGGGCGACGTCCTCGGGGTAGCGCAGCACGCGCCCCTGCCGTTCCGCGAAGTGCGCGTGGGGGCCGGACAGCGAAGCCCACGTGGGGTTGTCGAGCGGAGATCCCATCCCGCCAGGATGCGCAAAACCGCCGGGCCCGCGGTGGCGCTCCCACATCGTGAGCGTGCTCGATAGGGTGCGCGCGTGGGTTCTCAGGTCCCGGTGTGGATACCGGTCGTCGTCGCGTTGCTCGGCCTCGCCGGGGTGATCCTCACGCAGGTGCTTTCGGGGCGGCGGGAGACGAAGCGGATGACCGAGGAGGCGGCCCGCGAGGAGCGCCGCTGGCAGCGCGAACGCGAAGCCCGGACGCACGAGACCCGCGCCGACGCCTACGCCCAGCTGATGGGGGTCCTCGAGGCGTTCGACGGCGTGCTGTTCCAGGCCCGCGCGGTCCGCGAGTCCGGTGACGCCCTCGACGAGCACCAGATCACCGAGCTGCGCGAGGTCCGCAGTGAGGCCCAGCACGCACTCGGACCGGTCGTGCTGCACGCGCCGGAAGCCGTCCGGCGGCTGGTCAGCGACGCGACGCTCCCCCGGATGCGGCTGGCCGCGATGCTGCTGGACCCGGACGACGACAGCGGCAAGACGCGCGGCGCCTGGGACGCCGGCCAGCGCGGCTACCGCGTCATGCGCGCCCGGATGCGCGCCGACCTGGGGTTCGACGCGGAGCCGGTGGACGAGCTGTACCCGGATCAGCCGACCGTGGTCAGCTCGTCGTCCGAAAGCACCTTGTCCCCGACCGAGACGACGAGCCTCCCGCCGCCGACCGTGTAGCGGTATTCGCCGTTCTTCGCGACGAAGCCGTCTCCCGATGCCTCGGCCGGCAGGACGATGTGGGTGTCGTCCGAGGCCGCCTGCCCGCGCGCTTGGCCGTCGTAGAAGACCCGCCCGTCGGGGACGCGGCAGATCGTGACGAGCGACCGCGCGGTCTGCGCGACGAGCAGCGCCGTCCCCTCGCCACCCGGCAGGTAGCGCGCGGCGTCCCCCGGGCACGGCTTGCCCTCGGGCGTCGCCGATGTCGACGTCGTCGAGGGCGTGATCGGCGGGGTGAAGCCGTTCGCCGTCGTGACGACGGTCTTGGTCGTCGGCAGCACGGGCGTGGTGTACGCCGGGTACGGCCCGGACGCGGCCGGCGCCGGCTTCGAGCGTCCGGCGAAGAGCAGGACCCCGACCACCGCGACGGCGGCGACCAGCATCAGGGTGAGCAGGACCCACAGCGCCCGCGCGCGGGCCCGGCCGGGGGCCAGGCCCGTGCAGATGCGGCAGTGCTGTGCGGCGCCGTCGTTGACCGCGCCGCACTGCGCACACGTCCACGGGGAACCCGCCATGGGGCCTCCTTCGGCCCGGCGCCACTCCACGCCGGCACCTCATCGTCACCCGGGGACGCGCGAGGCGCAAAGCCCCGTTACGCCCGATGGACGACGTTCACCCGTCGTCGTCGGCTCCAGCCTGCCGTGCCCGGCCCCGCCGGCGTCATCTCCCCGGGGTGAACCGTCAGACGACGAACCGGCGGTGCGCGTGCGGTTCCAGCGGCATCGCGCCGTGCAGCGCGGCGCGGGCGCGCAGCTCCAGTGCGTGGTCCAGGGGACCGGTGCCGGGCGCCGCCGCGGCGTGGAACGTGCCGCGGTCGAACAGGTAGACCAGCGCGAGCTTCCGCTCGCGGCGGCCGTCCGGCTCGGCGAACTCGACCGTCGCGGACCGCAGGCAGCCGCCGTAGCCCGCCCGCGCCAGCCGGTCCGCGACGTCCACCAGGTCGCTGGTCAGCACGCGCAGGTCGCGGTTGCGGCGCCAGCAGCGGACGGTCGAGCGGCCGTGGAGGTCCTGCGTCACCAGCGGGTGCACCGGCAGCCGCGCCGACGTCGCGGCGATCAGCTCCGCTTCGGTGCGGGCCAGCGCGTCCCCGTCCACCTTGAAGCCGACGGTGCCGCCGCCGGTCGGCGCCAGGCCGAGCGCGGCGCGCACCCGCGGGCCGGCCGCGGCGAGCGTGTAGAGGGACTGCAGGTGCGGGCGGGACGTCCAGCACCGGACGAGCTTGCTGTCCAGCAGGGTCACGACGATGTGTCCTATCTCGGGTAGAGAAAGACCGCCGGGCCGGGCGCACTGGCAATGTCCACAGTGGACGTCAGGCGCGGGGACGCGGGGTCGGAAAGGACAGCATGCGCCCGTGGCCGCCGGTTCCGGACGGGAACCGGACGGTCACGCGGCGAACGGCAGCACCGCGACGGCGAACGGTCATCCGAACGCAGGTTCCACCGATCAGCGGTATCCCGCTCGCCTCAACGCGCCGAGACCACGACCTTTCCGAAGTTCTCCCGGCTCTCGAACCGCCGGAACGCCGCGTCCGCGTCCTCGAACGGGTGAACGCTGTCGATGACCGGCTCGATCGGGCGGACCGCGAGGCGCCGCACGAGGTCCTCGGTGTCGTCCCGGCTGCCCACCCAGGTCTTCCGGATGGTCGCGCCACTGCGGAACAGGTCCATGTAGTCCACCGGCGGGCCCTCGGCCCCGACGAACCCGACGAGCGCGATCTCGGCGTGGTGCGTGCCGGCCGCGACCAGGGACTGGGCGAACGTGCCGGGCCCGCCGACCTCGACGATCCGGTCCGCGCCGCGGCCGCCGGTCGCGTCGAGCACGGCCTTGCCCCACTCCGGCGTCGCGCGGTAGTCGATGACGGTGTCCGCACCGAGCTTCCGCAGGCTTTCGGCCTTCTCCGGGCTCGACGTCGTCGCGACGACCCGCGCGCCGTTCGCCTTGGCCAGCTGCAGCGCGAACAGGGAAACCCCGCCGGTGCCGAGGGTGAGCACGACGTCGGCCGGGCTCAGCGGCGTGCCGCCGTTGAGCGCGGTCCACGCCGTGACGGCGGCGCACGGCAGTGTCGCGCCCTGTTCGTAGGTCAGCGAGTCCGGCAGCGCGACGAGCGCGTTCTCGGAGACGGCCCGGTACTCGGCGAGCCAGCCGTCCTGGGCGTTGCCGTAGCCGCGCAGGGTTTCCGCGGCGGGCAGGCGGCCGCCGATCCAGTTCGAGTGGAAGGCGTCGAGCACGCGGTCGCCGGCCGCGAAGCGCGTGACACCCTCGCCGACGGCGGCGACCTCGCCCGCGGCGTCGGAGACCGGGATCAGGTCCCCCGGCCCGTTGGTGAAGTGGTCGCCGCGCAGGATGAGCAGGTCGCGGTAGTTCAGCGACGTCGCCCGGACCCGGACGAGCACCTCGCCGCGCTGCGGCTCGGGAACGGGTTCTTCCAGCCGGACCAGACGGCCGGCGTGGGACCGGTAGACGTGCACCGCGTCCTCCTCATGTTAATCGATTGGCTAACATCGACCATGGCACAGCGGCCCGCACCGGGGCAACCGGGGATACTCGGACCATGGCCAGCCGCACCGCGACCCCCCTGGAGCACCCGGCCCTCGAGGACGTCACGTTCCCCGAGGCCCTCGAGGCACTGCGCGACCCGCACCGGCTCGCCATGGTCGCCGCGCTCGCCCGCGAGCCCGGTCAGTCGTGCGGTGCGATCATGCCGCCGGTCAGCAAGCCCGCGGCGTCACGGCACTTCAAGATCCTTCGCGCGGCCGGCCTGCTCAAGCAGTGGGACAGCGGCACGCAACGCCTGAACGCCCTGCGTCGCGAAGAGTTCGACGCGCGCTTCCCCGGACTGCTCGGCCTGGCGCTCGCCGAAGCCGCGCGCAGCTGATCCGGATCTTCCCCCGCGTTCTTCCCCAACCAGACATTTAGCATTGCTAATAGATCTGAGTCAGAGCTACTTTGGGGACATGACCGAACTCGCCGAACGGCTGCTGGGTGCCGTCCAGGGCATCCGCCGCGTGGTGCGCCGCCGGGTGCGCGCCGACGTGCCGGACTACCCCCTGCCCGGCGCCCAGGTCGAGGTCCTGCGCGTGGTCGCCGACCACCCCGGCATCGGCGTCGCCGCCGCCGCGCGCGAGCTGCACCTGGCCGCCAACTCCGTCAGCACGCTGGTCAACCAGCTCGACGAAGCCGGTCTGCTGCGCCGTGAACCCGACCCGGCCGACCGGCGCGCGACCCGGCTGGAGATCACGGACGCGGCGCGCGAGCGGATGGCGACCCTGCGGCTCGCCCGCACCGGGATCGTCGCCGGCGCCCTCACCGGACTGTCCGAAGAGGACATCGAGGCGATCGAACACGCGTTGCCGGCACTGGAAAAACTCATGGGCATCCTGAAGGAGCAGCCATGACCGAACCCGCGGTGCGGTGCACCGGGCTCAGCCACTCGTTCGGGACGACCCGCGCCGTCGACGGCGTCGACCTGGAAATCGGCCAAGGCGAGGTGTTCGGCCTGCTCGGCCCGAACGGCGCGGGCAAGACCACCACCCTCCGGATGATCACCACGCTGCTGCCCACCGCACCCGGCCACATCACGGTCTTCGGCGTCGACGTCGCGCGCCGCCGGATGGCCGTGCGCCGGCTGATCGGTTATGTGCCGCAACAGCTTTCCGCCGACGGCGCGCTGACCGGCCGCGAGAACGTCGCGTTGTTCGCGCGGCTCTTCGACGTCCCCCGCGCCCGGCGCGACGGCGAGGTGCGGCGTGCCCTGGACCTCGTCGGGCTGGCGGGCGAAGCCGACCGGGTCGCGAAGGGTTACTCCGGCGGCATGATCCGCCGGCTCGAACTGGCCCAGGCTCTGGTCAGCTCACCGCGGCTGCTGATCCTCGACGAACCGACGATCGGGCTCGACCCCGTCGCCCGCTCGGCCGTCTGGGAACGGATCACGCAGATCCGCACCGACACGGGCATGACCGTGCTCGTCACGACCCACTACATGGACGAGGCCGAGCAGTACTGCGACCGCGTCGCGCTCATGCACGCCGGCCGGATCCGCGCGCTCGGCACGCCCGCCGAGCTCGAAGCGGACCTCGGCCCGGAGTCCACATTGGACGACGTGTTCCGCGCGGTCACCGGCGACCGCCTCGAATCCGACGAAGGAGGGATCCGCAGTGTCCGTGCCGCTCGCCGCACCGCCCGCCGTCTCGGCTGACCCCGGACCGCTGCGCCAGCTGCGCATCCTCGCCGCGCGCGTCGGCGCGATGTGCCTGGTGGAACTGCAGAAGCTGCGCCGCGACCAGACCGAACTGCTCACCAGGGCGATCCAGCCCGCGCTGTGGCTGCTGATCTTCGGGGAGACGTTCACCCGGATCCGGGCGATCCCGACCGGCTCGACGCCGTACCTCGACTACCTCGCGCCCGGCATCCTCGCGCAGTCGGCGTTGTTCATCTCGATCTTCTACGGCATCCAGATCATCTGGGAACGCGACGCCGGCGTGCTCTCCAAGCTCCTGGTGACGCCGACCCCGCGGGCCGCGCTCGTCGCCGGCAAGGCGTTCGCCGCCGGCGTCCGCGCGCTCGTGCAGGCGCTGATGGTGCTGGTCCTGGCCGCGATCCTCGGCGTCGGGCTGACCGTCAACCCGCTGAAGCTGCTCGCGATGGCCGTCGTGCTCGTGCTCGGGTCGGCGTTCTTCTGCTGCCTGTCCATCGTGATCGCCGGCATCGTGCTGTCGCGGGAACGGCTGATGGGCATCGGCCAGGCGATCACGATGCCGCTGTTCTTCGGCTCCAACGCGCTGTACCCGGTGGACCTGATGCCGTCGTGGCTGAAGGTGCTCAGCCACGTCAACCCGCTGAGCTACCAGGTCGACGCGCTGCGCGGGCTGCTGATCGGCACGCCCGCCCACCTCGGGCTCGACTTCGGGGTGCTGGCCGCGGCGACGGTCGCCGCGATCGCCGTCGCGTCCGCGCTGCTCGGCAGGTTGGCCCGGTGAGGCACATGTCTCACCGAACGGAGGCTTCATTCCCGGATGGCTAATCTCGGTTTCGTGAATGGTCGCCCTCGCCTGGCCTCTTTGGTCGTATTGTGCGTTCTCGCCGGAATTCTGGTGGCGGGCACGGTGGCTCCCGCGGCCATCGGCGCGGGCCTGTTGTCGAATCAGGTCAGTGATTCGGTGGACGCCATTTCCGCGCAGCTCGCCGCCGCCGACCCGCCGTTGACCACGACGGTGACCGACCGCGACGGCACCCCGATCGCGACGCTGTACGCGCAGTACCGGCTGCCGGTCACCGCGGCCGGCATCGCGACGACGATGAAGGCCGCGATCATCGCGGTCGAGGACCGCCGGTTCTACACCGAAGGCGGCGTCGACGTGCAGGGCATGCTCCGCGCGGCGATCAACGACAGCGCCGGCGGCTCGCTGCAGGGCGCGTCGACCATCTCGCAGCAGTACGTCAAGAACTACCTCGTGAACGTCGTCGACCGCACCGACCCGGTGGCCCAGGCCGCCGACCGCGAGGACTCGGTCGCGCGCAAGCTGCGGGAAGCGAAAATGGCCGTCCAGCTCAACGACACGATGAGCAAGGACGACATTCTCGCCGATTACCTGAACGTCGTGGAATTCAGCGGCACCGTGTACGGCGTCGGCGCCGCGGCGAAAGCCTACTTCGGGACGACAGCGGACAAATTGACCGTGCCGCAGGCCGCGTTGCTCGCCGGAATGGTGAACAACCCGAGCGTCTACAACCCGTACACGCACCCGGACAAGGCGACGCAGCGGCGCAACCTCGTCATCGACGACATGGTCACCAACGGCTCCATCCCGGCGTCCTACGCCGCGACGGCGAAGGGCGCGCCGCTCGGCGTGCTGCCGAACGGGCCGGTGGCGCCGTCCTCGACGTGCATGGGCGCGGCGCCGGACGCCGGGTTCTTCTGCGCCTACGCGGAAAGCTACCTCGTGCACGCCGGGTTCACCGCGGACCGGCTGGCCACCGGCGGGTACACGATCAAGACCACGCTCGACCCGCGCGTCTCGCAGGTGGCGAAGGACGCCGTCGACGCGAACGTGCCGACCACCCAGGACGGCGTCGCGAACACCTTCGCCGTCGTGCGGCCGGGTTCGACGGGCCACCAGGTGCTCGCCATGGTCGCCAACCGGAACTACGGCACGGACCCGGCGCAGGGCGAGACGTCCACCGACATCGTCTCCGACGCGAGCAACGAGTTCGGCGCGGGCTCGTCGTTCAAGATCTTCACCTCGGCCGCGGCACTCGTCACGGGCAAGGCGGGTCTCGAGACGCCGCTGCCCAACCCGGACAGCCAGTGCTTCCCGGTGCCGGACTCGCACGCGGCGTGCTACACGGTCCACAACGACGGCCACTACGCCGACCCGATCAGCCTCGCCGACGGGCTGGCGACGTCGCCGAACGTCGCGTTCGTCGGGCTCGAGAGCCAGGTCGGGATGCCCGCGGTGCTCGACATGGCCTACAAGCTCGGGCTGCGGAACACCCTCGCGACCAACGACGCGGGAGCCGCGCCGAACCCGGCTTCGAGCAACCCTCAATACAGCCAGCCGCAGTCGCGGTACTTCCAGAATCTGCTGTCGTTCACCCTGGGCAACAGCCCGGTCAGCCCGCTGGAGATGGCGAACGTCTCGGCGACGCTGATGAGCGGCGGCGTCTGGTGCCCGCCGAACCCGATCCTGTCGGTCACGGACCGGAACGGGAACGCCGTCCCGGTGCCGCAGCAGGCGTGCGAGCAGGTCACCCCGACGGGCGTCGCGAACACCCTCGAGGCGGGGCTGAGCAAGGACACCACGAGCGGGACGTCGGCGGAGGCCGCCCACGCGGCCGGCTGGACGCGTCCCGACATCGGCAAGACGGGTACGACGCAGCAGAGCGAGTCGGTCGCGTTCGTCGGCGGCGTCGACGGCTACGCGGTGTCGTCGATGGTCTTCGCCGACGGCTCGCACCCGCGCGAGATCTGCCCGGGCACGCCGGTCCACCTGGGCAACTGCGGTCACGGCGCGTTCGGCGGCACGGTCGCCGCGCCGCCGTACTTCCACGCGATGAGCACGCTGCTGCAGGGCGTGCCGGACCAGCCGATCCCCGGGCCGGACCCGGAGTACCTGACGGCGCGGAACTAGCGCGGTTCGAGGAAGACGAGCGGGATCTCGCGCTCGGTCTTCGTCTGGTACTGCGCGTAGTTCTTGAAGTCGCCGGCGATCTTCGGCCAGAGCTTCGCGCGCTCGTCGGCGTCGGCGACGCGGGCGCGCATCGGCCGCTTCGGCGCACCCTTCAGCGACACCTCGACCTCGGGGTTGTCACGCAGGTTGAGGAACCACGCGGGGTGCGTGTCGTCCCCGCCCCGCGAGGCCACGACGACCAGCGTGTCCCCGTCCTGGTGCGGCGAGGTGAGCAGAACCGACCGCGGCTGCCCGCTCTTGCGGCCGACGGTGGTGAGCTCCAGGACGGGCATGGCGGCGTGCCAGCCGACCCGCCCGCCGGTGAGCTTGATCAGGCCGCGGTGCACGGCGTTCATGGTCTTGAGGGCGAAATCGCTCGGCATGATCACAATCTAGTCCCCGAGTTCCCCGAAACCACCACGCGGCGGCGCGCCGGTGTGCGAGGCTGCGCCGCGAAGAGACGAACTGGGAGAAAGAAGCACCGATGCTGATCTGGGGCTGGCGCACACGCGTCTACGTACTGGCGATGACCACCTTCCTGTGCGGCCGCTGCGGCAACCCGGCGTCGCACTCGGTCCGCAAGGCGGTCACGAAGTTCACGCTGTTCTTCATCCCGCTCTTCCCGATCGGCGTCAAGTATTCGGCGCAGTGCACGTTCTGCGGGGTGGAGAACCGCATCTCGAAGGAGGACGCCGTCCGCCTGCAGGAGCAGGAATCCGCGGCGCAGGCGTCCCCGGCTCAGGGCTTCCCGGCCCAGGCTTCCCCGGCGCAGGGTTTCCCCGCGCAGCAGGGCATGCCCCAGCAGGGTTTCCCGTCGCCGCACCCGTCGCAGCCGCAGGGCTTCCCGCAGCCGCAGCACCCGTCGCAGGGCTTCCAGCAGCCGTACCCGCAGCAGGGCCAGCAACCCCACCAGGGCAACTGACCCACCCGACGCTCGGCACCCGGGCCCGGCGCACGCCGACGCCGGGGTCGAGCTGTCCAATCCGGACAAACGGCTACCAATCGAGCCAAATCACGCCCAGCACGGCGCCATCGCAACCCACGACCCGTGTCACCACGGACCCCCCGCGCACCCAACCCATCGCAACGGGCCACCGCGATCGCGCCCAGCCGATCACCGCGTCCCGCCGACCTCAGGCACCGACCGGCGCGAACCCCGCGGTCTGCCGCGCAATCCGAGCCGCGATCCTCGCGAACCCACCACACGCGGCCCCGAGCAGCACCACATCGACCGCGGCCCCGGCTCCACCCGGCCAGTCCCGCTTCTCCGCCCACGCCCGCAGCTCCTTCTCGGCAGCACCGGCGAGCGCGACCGCCTCGTCAAGCCCGGCAGCGTCCCCGCCCGCGAGCAGTTCCCGCAGCGCCCGAGCGGCGTCCACCGCGTGCGCCCCGAGCCGGGCGAGCACCGGCCGCGCCGCCGACGGCACGGGTCCCCGCGACTCCGCGACCTCCCGCGCAAGTCCACCCATCCGAGTGAGATCGGCAGCGGTGTGGACGGCGGCGACGACCGCCTTCACGTCCCTCTCCCGCGGCGCGTGCAGGGCCAGCAGCGCACACGCCTGGTCCTCGCACGCGGCCCCGAGCGAGTCCACCGCCGAAGCCTGTTCCCGCGCACGTCCGCCCAGCGTGTGGTCACTTTCGAGCGCGCACCGCGTGGTCTCTTCGAGCGCACTCGCGACCAGTGCGCACAGGTCCGCCAGCCGGTGGGCGAGCGTGACCAGCTCCTTCTGAAACGCCGTCGGCATGGCGGCAGGAAACCAGCCCGGCCGGGTGTCGGCATCTCGTCGCCCGGACCGGAATTGTCGGACCCCCGTGCTCTCCTCGTCGGCGAGAGCGGTGCACCCCGCACCCGCTGGAGAAGGAGGAGACCGATGGCAGGCGAAACGCTGGTCACCGTGGTCGGCAACCTGACGACCGACCCGGAGCTGAGGTTCACCCCGTCCGGCGCGGCGGTCGCGAACTTCACGGTCGCGTCCACGCCCCGCACGTTCGACCGCGATTCGGGGGCCTGGCGCGACGGCGAACCGATGTTCCTGCGCTGCAGCGTGTGGCGGCAGTACGCGGAGAACGTCGCGGAGTCGCTTCGCCGCGGAGCGCACGTAGTCGTCCAGGGCCGGCTGAGACAGCGGTCGTACGACACGAAGGAGGGCGAGAAGCGCACCGTGACGGAGCTGGACGTCGACGAGGTCGGCCCGGCCCTGCGCTACGCCACGGCGCAGGTGACCAAGGCCGTCCGGGCGGTGGCCGGGGAGCCGGGCAGTCCGTGGACGCCGGAACCGGCCGTCTCCGAATCGCCGCCGTTCTGACTCCCATCCGGTCACGCCCGGCGTTCGAAAGCCCGTTGACGGGAAGTCGACCCGGGCTCGACCGGTGGCGCTGACGATGGACGGGACGCACTGGCCCGACCGATTCCGGACGCGCTGTCGAAATCCCGTCAGCTGGTTCGACGCATGAGCAG
Organism: Amycolatopsis stemonae; assembly: GCF_054781455.1. NCBI lineage: Bacteria > Bacillati > Actinomycetota > Actinomycetes > Pseudonocardiales > Pseudonocardiaceae > Amycolatopsis > Amycolatopsis stemonae. Next base: position 149,276 of record NZ_BAAGUJ010000007.1, read on the forward strand.
ACAGAGGTCGAACCACGAGCGGAGGGACCGAGATGAACGGGAACGAACGGACCGGATCACCGGCCGTGCCGAACCACCGGATGCTGGCGATGCTGCGAGCGGTCGGCGCGGGCCGCGGCCGGGTGTCCTGCAGCAGTGAACCGGACTTGTTCATCGACGGCCTGTCGTGCGGCGACCAGTTCGCGGCCCACGCGCTGGCCCACCTGGGCCTGGTCCGCGCGGCCCGCCCCGGCCTCCCGGGCGAGCTGGTCCCGGCGATCCTGACGGCTGACGGCCAAGCAATCGTCTCGGCCCAGCACCGGCAAACGGCCGCCTGACCCCCGGCGGCCCCGAAGCTTGACAACTCCAGAAGGAATCGCGGCGCTGACCGAGCCCGCACCACCCGAGCCTCCCCGGCCGACGCGACTACCGTGGCGCCCATGAGCAACACCGAGGCAGCCCCCGCCGAGCTCGCCTGTGGCGACCGGCCCACGGCCGCCGACCCCGAGCGCCCGGCCGTCGAGATCCTCACCCCGCGCGAGGTCCCCCTGGGCGGCCCGCGGGCGATGCGGGTCCGGCGCACCCTCCCGCAGCGGGCCCGCTCGCTGATCGGCGCCTGGTGCTTCGCCGACCACTACGGCCCGGACGAGGTCGCCGGCGCCGGCGCGATGGACGTGGCCCCGCACCCGCACACCGGCCTCCAGACGGTGAGCTGGCTGTTCGCCGGCGAAATCGAGCACCACGACAGCCTCGGCACCCACGCGATGGTGCGCCCCGGCGAGCTGAACCTGATGACCGGCGGGCACGGCATCTGCCACTCGGAGGTCTCGACCGCGGCCACGAAGACGCTCCACGGCGTCCAGCTCTGGGTCGCGCTGCCCGAGCGGCACCGGCACACGGCGCGGGCCTTCGACCACTACGTGCCGTCGGTGAACCGGATCGAGGGCGCCGAAATCCGGGTGTTCCTCGGTTCGCTGGCCGGGCGCACGTCCCCGATCCCGACGTTCACCCCGCTGCTGGGCGCGGAAATCGTCCTGGGCCCGGACGCTCACATGTCCCTCGGCGTCGACCCGCGCTTCGAGCACGGCGTCCTGGTCGACACCGGCGACGTGGTCGTCGCGGGCACCCGTGTCCGCGCGGCGGAACTGGGCTACGTCGGCATCGGCGTGCACTCCCTGACGCTGAGCAACCGAGGCACGGCGCCCGCCCGGTTCCTCCTGCTCGGCGGGACCCCGTTCGACGAAGAAATCCTGATGTGGTGGAACTTCGTCGGCCGGACCCACGAGGAGATCGCCGCCTTCCGCGAGGCGTGGCAGGCGGAATCCGACCAGTTCGGCAAGGTCGACGGCTACACGGGCACCCCGCAACGCCTCCCCGCGCCGGAGCTGCCGGCCGTCCGCATCAAGCCGCGCCGGAACCCGGGTTCAGGCCAGGAAACCCGCCACGGCTGAGACGAACGCGGGCCCGTCGTCCAGCCAGGGATAGTGCGCGGCGCCGGGCATGACGGCCACGCGGCCGGCAGGGAAAAGCGCGGCGAACTCGGCCGCGACGGCCGGGCTGGCGATCCAGTCCAGCTCGCCGGCGACCACCAGGACCGGAGCCTCGACCGCACCGAGAGCGGCTCGCGTGACTTCGGGTTCGAAGGCACCGTCGGCGTTGAAGGCGCGCGCGGCGACGCCGTTGCGCTGACCGGGCTCGGCGGCCTGGTGCCGCCGGGCGGCGTCGTCCCAGCGGCCGTAGTACATCGGCGCGACGGCCGCCCAGTCGGCGCTGGTCGCCGTCCTGGCGGCGATGGCCTCGTAGGCCGCGGCGGCCGCGGCGAACCAGGGCTCGCCCGCCCGCCGGGCCATGATCAGCCGTCGTTCGCCGACGGACAGCGGGAAACCGACGGCCCGCGGGCTGGGCGTCACGAGCACGAGCCGGCGCAGCCGTCCGGGATACCGGGCGGCGTACAGCACGGCCAGGCTCGCCCCGGCCGAGTGCCCCAGCAGGTCGAACCGCTCGAGCCCGAGGTGCTTGCGCAGCGCCTCGACGTCCTCGACCTGCCGGTCACACCGGTAGGTCGCCGGGTCGGCGGGTTCTTCGGATTCCCCGGTCCCCCGCAGGTCCGGCACAGCGAGCCGGCGCCGGGCTGCCAGCCCGCCGAGCTCACCGAGGTACGCCCCGGCCCGCATCGGCCCGCCCGGGAGGCAGACCAGGGGCGGCTCGCCACCGGAACCCAGGAGCCGGCAGGCGAGCGCGGTCCCGTCAGGCGCGGGGAAGATCGGCATTCCCGACCCTGGCACCTCCCGGCCACGCCGGGCAAGCCTTCACTTCGCCCGGGCGAGATAGGCGTCCAGCGTCGCCAGCCGGTGTCCCCGCGCGAACCCCTCGACCTCCGCCGGATCGGCCCCCGCCTCGATCAGCTCGAGCAGGCGCTCGTGCTCCTCGACGGACTTCGGGGCGCGCCCCGGCACCGAGGCGAACGTGCTGTCGCGGACCGCGGCGAGACGGGTCCAGCAGCGCTGCACCAGGTCGACCAGGTTCGGGTTCGGGCAGGCGCCGAACAGCACCTCGTGGAACTCGGCGTTCAGCGCGGTGAAGGCCAGGGGGTCGAACTCGGCGAGGCTGCGGCGCATCCGCTCGTTCAGGGAACGGGCACGCGCCAGGGCCTCCGGCGTGAGCAACGGCGCGGCGAGACCGGTCGCCGCCCCCTCCACGATCGCCACGGTCTGCATCGCGTGCCGGTACTCCGTGGGGTCGATGGCCACCACCCGGGCACCGACGTTCCGCTCGAACTGGATCAGCTCCTCGGCCTCGAGCCGGCGCAGGGCCTCGCGGACCGGCACCGCGCTGACGTCGAGCTCGCGGCCGATCTGGTCGAGCACCAGCCGGTACCCGGGCCCGTAGCGGCCGTCGAGGATCCTGGCTTTGATCGTCTCGTAGGCCAGCTGGGACTTCGTGACCGGTCTTCCCGAGGACGCGCTGATCATGTAGGAAACCATATATGGTCCTGCCGACGGACGACGCCCAGGAGGCCGTGCCGATGCCGATCCCCCAGCCCGCGCCGACCGCGGCCGACCTGATCGTCGACGGGCTGCGGGCCCACGGCGTGGACACCGTCTTCGGACTGCCCGGCGTGCAGACCTACGACCTGTTCGACAGCCTGGCCCGCGCGGGGGACGCCATCCGGGTGATCGGCGCCCGGCACGAGCAGACCGTCGCCTACATGGCGTTCGGCTACGCCCAGGCGACCGGGCGGACGGGCGTCTACACCGTGGTGCCCGGTCCCGGCGTCCTCAACGCGTCGGCCGCGCTGCTCTCGGCGCACGGTGCGAGCGCGCCGGTCCTGTGCCTCACGAGCGAGATCCCGCGCGCCTACCTCGGCCGCGGGCTCGGGCACCTGCACGAGATGCCCGACCAGCTGGCCACCCTCCGGACGATGACCAAGTGGTCGGCGCTGGTGGAGCACCCGGTCGAGGTGCCGGACGCGCTGGCGACCGCGTTCGGGGAGGCGGCGGGCGGGCGGCCGAGGCCGGTGTCCCTGGCCGTCCCGTGGGACGTCCTGGGCCTGCGGGCTCCCGCGACGGTCGCCGGGCCGCGCCCGCTCCCCCGGCCGGCCGTCGACCCGGCTGCCGTCGCCGAGGCGGCGGAACTGCTGGCCGGTGCGAAGAACCCGATGATCATGGTGGGCGGCGGCGCCCGGCACGCGGCCGCCGAGGTCCGGGCGCTGGCCGAACGGCTGCAGGCGCCGGTGGTGCCGTTCCGCGGCGGGCGCGGCATCGTCGGCGACGACCACCCGCTGGGCTTCACCTGCGTCTCCGGGTTCGAACGGTGGGCCGAGACGGACGTCGTGATCGGCATCGGGTCGCGGATGGAGCTGTCGTGGTTCCGCTGGCCGGAAAAGCCCGCCGGGCTGAAGACCGTCCTGCTCGACATCGACCCGCGGCAGGCGACCCGGCTGGCGGCGGACGTCGCGATCGTCGCCGACGCGGCCGACGCGACGGCCGCGCTGACCGAGGCCGCAGGTCCACAAAGGACGGACCGGACCGAGGAGTTCACGGCGGTGAAGGCCACCGTGGCCGAACGCTTCGCGGACGTCGGGCCGGAGCTGGAGTACCTTCAGGCGATCCGGGACGTGCTGCCCCGCGACGGTTTCTTCGTCGAAGAGATCTGCCAGGTCGGCTTCGCGTCCTACTTCGGGTTCGAGGTCTACTCGCCCCGCACCTTCGTCACGTGCGGCCACCAGGGCACGCTCGGCTTCGGCTATCCGACGGCACTCGGCGTGCAGGCGGCGTTCCCCGACCGCCCGGTGGTCTCGGTGACCGGGGACGGCGGTTTCATGTTCGCCGCCCAGGAGCTCGCGACGGCCGTCCAGTACGGGCTGAACGTGGTGGCGGTCGTGTTCGACAACGGCTACTACGGCAACGTCCACCTCGACCAGGAGCGGCTGTTCGAGGGCCGGGCGCTCGGCGGGCGGCTGCGGAACCCGGACTTCGCGCGGCTCGCCGAGACGTTCGGCGCGCTCGGCCTCACCGCGCGCACCCCGGACGACCTGCGCGGCGCGCTGGAGAAGGCGTTCGCCGCGGGCCGGCCGGCCCTGGTGCACGTGCTGTGCGAGCTGGGCGTCGGCGCCTCGCCGTGGAAGTACCTGATGCCGAAGTCGGACCGCAGCTAGCCGGCGGCCACACGCTCGAGCGCGGCGAACACGCGGTCGACGTCGGCGGTGGTCGTCCGCCAGTTGCTGAAGGCGGCCCGGAGGGCGGGCCGGCCGTCGTACACGGTGGGGGTCAAGAAGGTGGTCCCGTCCTCGGCGATGGCACGCACGAGGGCGTCGACGTCACCCCCGGCGGCCGGGGCGAAGCAGACGACGTTCAGCCGCACCGGTGCGAGCAGCCGCCAGCGCGGCGATCCGTCGAGGCGCGCGCCGAGGTCCCGGGCGAGGGCGACGCACCGCTCGACGATCTCGCGGTGCCCGTCCCGGCCGTAGGCGACGAGCGAGAACCAGGCCGGGAGGGCGCGCAGCCGCCGGGAGTTCTCGGGCGTGAGGTGCAGGAAGTCCGGGTCGTCGCCGATTTCGCCGAGGTAGGCGGCGTTGTTGCCGAACACGCGCAGCTGCAGGTCGCGGCGGCGGGTGAACTGGACGGCGGAGTCGTAGGGCACGTTGAGCCACTTGTGCAGGTCGATGACGACCGAGTCGGCCTGGTCGAGGCCCGCGGTCAGCGCTGCGTGCTGCGGGGCCAGCGCGGCGAAGCCGCCGAACGCGGCGTCGACGTGCAGCCAGAAGTCGTACCGCTGCTTGAGCGCGGCGATCGCGCGCAGGTCGTCGAAGTCGACGGTGTTCACCGTGCCCGCGTTCGCGACGACGACGATCGGGCCGTCCTGCTCGTCGAGCGCCTCGGCGAGTTTCGCCACGTCGACGGCTTCGCGGTCCGGGAGCACCGGCACCTTCCGGAGCGCCGAACGGCCCATCCCGAGGAACGACAACGCTTTCAGGATGCTCGAGTGCGGCGAGCCGGACAGCACGGTGACCGGGCCGAGCGCCGCGGCGCCGTCGTCGGACACCGCCACCCCGGCGCGCTCGCCGAGCCATTCGCGGGCGATGGCGAGGCCGGTGACGGTGGACATCGTGGCCCCGGTGACGAAGGCGCCGGAGAACTCCGGGCCGAGCCCGAACAACTCGGCCAGCCAGCCGACCGTCTCGCGTTCCAGGTCCTGCGCCGAGGAATCCATGCCACTGGCGGGGTTCTGGTCATAGGTGGCGGTGAGCCAGTCACCGGCCAGCGACGCCGGAGTCGCACCGCCGGTGACGAACCCGAGGTACCGCGGCCCGGCGCTCCCCGCGAAGCCGCCTTCCCAGCGCTGCGAAAACTCCTCCAGCGCCCCACGCGCGCCAACCCCTTCACGCGGCAAAGGCGCGCGAACGACATCGCCGGGCGGAACGGCAGCAGCCCGCTCAGACAGCCCGGCCAGCGCCTCGCCGGCAAGTTTCCGCGCGGCATCAAGAAGTTCGGGCAAGGACTTCAGGTCTTCGGCAAGCCTAGGATGCACAACCCCGACGCTAGGCCGCCCACCAACGCCTGTCGCGGTCCAATCCACCAAAACTGGCCCGCCACCCGTGTCGACCCGCCAATCACACGTGATGCCCCTTCAATCACGCATGATGCCTCTCCAATCACGCGAGATGCCCGCCCAATCACACGAGATACCCCGCCAATCACGGGAGATGCCCGGAAGCAACCCCCGCCAGACCCGCGGGCCTGGCCGCTGACCTGGCGAGCCGTCCTTCCCAGACCCGCGAGCCAGCCCCAGGATCGCGAGCCCGCCCGCCTACCGGGCGACCAACACCCGAGTGCCAAGCCCGGTCAGCGACGCCGAATCCGCCGGACCCGGGCCTCGGCCGGGTCGAACGTCACCCGGCGCAGGGGCCCGGCCAGCAGCAGCACCACCGCCATCGCCGACAACGCCGCCAAGACCATCGCTGCGACGAACTGGGCCGCGCCCGACGTCGCCGTGCTCAGCACCCAATACCCGGCCAGCACCAGGGCCGCCGGTGCGAACAGGCCGCACAGGACCGGGACCGGCGGGACCCGGTCACCGTCGGGGCGGCGGGCGGAGACCACCGCCGCGCCCGTACACGTGACCGCGGCGACCAGCAGGCAGCCGCCGATGGTGTCGCTCAGGCGGTGCCAGCCCAGGGCCACCGCCGCCGCCGAGACCCAGGCGACGCCGAGGCCGCCCGCCACGAACGTCAGCCTGCGGAAGCGGCGCGGCAGGACGATCGCCAGCGCGACCAGCACCGCCATCGCCGCGCTGACGTGGCCGCTCGGGAAGCTGTTGTGGCTCGCGACGCCGAACCGCTCGCCCGTCACCGGGCGGTCGAGGACGTACAGCTTGAGCAACTGCGCCACCACCAGGGGAGCAGCGAGCAGCGCCAGTGCCGTCACGCCCAGCGCGAGCCGCCGCCGGGCCAGGGCGAGCACCACCAGCAGCACCGCGACGCCGCCGAGGACGGCCACCAGGTCGACGTCGCGCAGCGGGGCCGCCCAGTCCACTGTGGTCCCCGCGGACTGGGCGCTGCGGACGACGCCGTTCTCGACGCCGCGGCCGGCCTCCGTCCGCACGAACAGGAGATAGGCCGCGACGAACGCGAGGGCGAACCCGGCCGCGCTCGCCGCCAGCACGGCGGTGCGGGACGCGGCCCGGGTCACGAGCGCGTGGCGGCCGGAGGGCGGGGTGGTCGGACGGGCCTCGGAGGTCATCACTGCCATGTCCCCGAGTCTGGGGACGGCATTTCGAGATCCCGTCAGCGCGATGTCATGGTTTTGCTACAAGATCCGCCCGGGTCGCCACGACGTGCGCTTTTCCGAATAATGGCGCCGTGGCCGAGGTACTGGTGGTGGAAGACGACGCGGCGGTGCGGGAAGGACTGGAACTGGCCCTGCGCCGGCAGGGACACGTGGTGCGCACGGCGGAATCGGGCGAGCGCGGCATCGAGGCGCTCGTGCACCACCGGCCCGACATCGTCGTGCTCGACCTGATGCTGCCCGGCATGGACGGCTTCGAGACGTGCCGCCGGATGCGCGTGGCCGGGCCGATCCCGATCATCATGCTCACCGCGCGCAGCGACGACTTCGACATCGTCGCCGGGCTCGAAGCGGGCGCGGACGACTACGTGGCCAAGCCGGTCGAACCGCGCGTGCTGGACGCGCGGATCCGGGCCGTGCTGCGCCGGGCCGTCGCCGAGCGCCCCGGCGAGGTACCTGAGCCCGAGGAACGCCACGGCGACCTGGTGATCGACCGGGCCGGGCTCGAGGTGACCAAGCGCGGTGCCCCGGTTTCGCTGACGCCGACCGAGCTCAAGCTGCTGCTGGAACTCTCGCGCACGCCCGGGCAGGTGTACAGCCGCCAGCAGATCCTCTCCGCCGTGTGGGACCACGACTACCTCGGCGACTCGCGGCTGGTCGACGCCTGCGTGCAGCGGCTGCGCGCGAAGATCGAAGACGTGCCGGCGAAGCCGGAGTACGTGCAGACGGTCCGGGGGTTCGGCTACCGGTTCGGCCGCTCGTGAACCACCGGATCCGCTCGTGGCTCGCCGGGTTGCGGCCCCGCCTGGTCGCCGCCTTCGCGGTGATCATGATCCTCGGCGCGACGACCGCGGCGGGTGCGAGCTACATCTCCGCGCGCAACGCGATCCTCGGCGGCGTCCAGGACCAGACGATGCTGAAGCTGCGCGACCAGATCGTCACGTACCTGCCGACCGTGTCGCTGCCGCCGAACCAGGCCACGCTCGACGCGTTCGCCGCGGCGCTCAAGTCCAGCGGCGCGCTCGTCGTCTACCACGGCCTGCACTCGTCGTCGGGCCTGCTGCTCGAGGAGGTGCCCGCCGAGCTGCGCCGGGCCGTGGCCACCAGCACGAACATCCAGTTCCAGCGGGTCGTCACCCAGGGGTTCCCGCAGTTCTTCGTCGGGATCCCGGTGCAGACCGGCGCCAAACCGAGCGGCCTCGAGGTCTACGCTGTGACGTCGCTGTCCCAGCAGCAGGCCGCGATCGGCGAGCTGGCCACGACGGCGTGGCTGTACTCCGCGCTCGCGCTGCCGTTCGCCGTGGCCGTCGCGCTGCTGGCCGCACGGCAGGTCCTGCGGCCCGTGCGTGCCCTCAACACCGCCGCGAGCCAGCTCGGCCGGGGCCGGCTGGACGTGCGGCTGCGCGTCAAGGGGTCCGACGAGCTCGCGCAGCTGGTCACGACGTTCAACAACACCGCGGCCGAGCTGGAGCGCACGGTCGGCACGCTGCGCGCGATGGAGGCCGACGCGCGGCGGTTCGTCGCCGACGTCTCGCACGAGCTGCGCACGCCGCTGGCCGCGATGAACGCCGTCACCGACGTGCTCGACGAGGACGCCGGCCAGCTGCCCGCGGACACCGCCGTCGCCGCGCGGCTCGTGTCGGCCGAGACGAAGCGGCTCACCCGGCTGGTGCAGGACCTGATCGAGATCTCCCGGTTCGACGCCGGGCGGGCGGAGCTGCGGCGGGAGCAGCTCGACGTCGCTTCGGCGGTCGCCGACAGCCTCGCCGCGCGGGGCTGGGAGCCGGGCGAAGACCTGGTGACCGAGCTGCCGGCCGGCATCGAGGCCGCGCTCGACCGGCGGCGGCTGGACATCGTCGTGGCGAACCTGGTCGGCAACGCGATGCGCCACGGCGCGCCGCCGGTGGAGGTGGTGCTGCGGGCCGAGGACGGCGAGGTCGTGCTGACCGTGACCGACCACGGGCCGGGCATCCCGGCGGAGGTGCTGCCCGGGGTGTTCGACCGCTTCACCAAGGCCGACACCGCCCGCGCGCGCTCGGAAGGCAGCGGGCTCGGGCTGTCCATCGCCCGGGAGAACGCGCGGCTGCACGGCGGCGACATCGTCGCGGCGAACACCGGCACGGGCGCCCGGTTCGAGCTGCGGCTGCCTCGGGAGGCGTGGTGAAGAAGCTCTTCGTCGTGGTGACGCTGGCCGTCTTGGCGCTGGCCGGCGGGTGCGGGATCAAGCCGACGCCCGCGGTCGGGGCCGGGCCGGCGCCGACGCTGCGGAACCCGGCGGGCGGCGGGGGCGGTGCCGACCTGATCCTCTACTTCGTCATGGACGGGCGGGTGCGGCCCGTGGCGCGGCCGTCGGATCACTCCGTCGGTGTCAGCACCGCACTTTCGGTGCTGCTGAGCGGTCCGACCGACGCCGAGGCGGCCGACGGCTACACGACGATGCTGCCGCCCGAGGCGGGGCCGATCGCGCTCTCCCCCGGCACGCCCGCGGCGATCACGTTCCCGTTCCCGATCGGCCGGCTCAGCGCGACCGCGGTCGACCAGCTGGTGTGCACCTCGTTCGCGGCGCTGGCCGCCGTGGGCTCGTACGTCGTGGGCGGCACCATCACGCTCGTCGGGCAGGACACCACGCTGCCGGCCCAGACCTGCCAGGCCTCCTGAGCGCGGTGGCTACGGTCGGGGCATGGAACGCGTGCGGTGCTGCGTCGCCGGCGGCGGCCCGGCTGGGGTGATGCTCGGGCTGCTGCTGGTCCGCGCCGGGGTCGACGTCGTCGTGCTGGAGAAGCACCACGACTTCCGGCGGGACTTCCGGGGCGACACGGTGCATCCGTCGACCCTGCGGCTGCTGGCCGAGCTGGGGCTGGCCGAGCGTTTCGCCACTTTGCCGCGCGGCCTGCTGGCGAAGGCGCGGCTGCGGGTGCGCGACGAGCAGATCGTCGCCGCCGACTTCGGGCGGCTCCGGAAGCCGTACGACCACCTCGCGATGGTGCCGCAGGCCGACTTCCTCGCCCTGCTCGCCGGCGCCGAGCCGGGGCTGTCGCTGCGGAGGGGCTGCGAGGTGACCGGACTGCTGCGCGAAGGCGAGCGCGTGACCGGGGTCCGCTACCGAGACGACCGCGGCCAGGTCCGCGAGCTGGCCGCGGACCTCACGGTCGGCTGCGACGGCCGCTGGTCGGCGGTGCGCCGCGCGGCCGGCCTGGAGCTGCGGGAGTTCCCGGTGCCGATGGACGTCTGGCAGGTCCGCGTGCCGAAGGGCCCGCGACCGGGTCCGGACGGCCAGCTGTTCGTGCGGCTGGGCGACGGCCAGGCCGCGGCGACCATGGACCGCGGGAGCTACTTCCAGACGTCTTACCTGATCCCGAAGGGCCACGACGCCGAGCTGCGCCGGGGCGACATCGCCGGCTTCCGCGCCCGGATCGGCGCGCTGATGGGCTGGGACACCGGCCGGCTGGCGGCGATCCGCTCGTGGGACGACGTGCGCCACCTCGACGTCCGGATGGGGCGGCTGCGGCGCTGGCACGCCGACGGCGTGCTGTGCATCGGCGACGCGGCTCACCCGATGTCGCCGACCGGCGGCGTCGGGGTGAACCTGGCGATCCAGGACGCGGTGGCGACGGCGGCCCTGCTGGCGAAACCGCTGCGCCACGGCCGGGTGCCGCCGCGGAAGCTCGCCGCGCTCCGGCGGCGCCGGTGGCTCCCGACGGCGGCGGTCCAGTGGGCCCAGCGCGCCGAGCACGCGCTGCTGCTGAAGCCCTGTCTCGACGGGACTCTGCGCGGCATGCCGGCTTTGCTGCGCCTGGTCGGGCGGACGCCGGTGTTGCAGGCCCTCGGCGCCTACCTGATCGGGTTCGGCCTCCGGCCGGAGCACGCGCCGCGCTTCGCCCGCCGTCCGTCCACTGTGGAGCGCCACGGCAAGCCGATGTCGTGAACGAGTCAGGCCGCGGGGTACGGCCGGACGGCCCGCGCGTCCGCCAGCGACCGGGCCCACCAGCCCAGCTGGTCGAGCAGCGCCTCGGCCGCGACGGCCGCGCCGTCGTCCGTGGGCAGGCCGTCCGCGCCGAAGCGCGCGTGGGCGCCGTGGAAGCTGACCGTCTCGCGGATCGTCACCGCGTGCAGCTCGGCGAAGACCGCCCTCAGGTGCTCGACCGCGCGCAGGCCGCCGGAGATCCCGCCGTAGGAAACGAACGCGACCGGCTTCGCCCTCCACTCGACGCGGTGCCAGTCGATGACGTTCTTGAGCGATGCCGGGTAGCTGTGGTTGTACTCCGGGGTGACGACGACGAACGCGTCGGCGGACTCGAGCCGCGAGGTCACCTTCGCGACCTCGGCCGCGACCGCCTCCGCCGGTGCCGCGCCGAACGCCGGCATCGCCATCGGCAGGGCGGGCTCGGCGAGGTCGACGACGTCGACCTCGAAGCCGCCGTGGTCGCCCGCGACGCCGGCCAGCCAGTCCGCCACCACCGGGCCGAACCGTCCTTCCCGGACACTTCCCACGATCACCGCGACCCGCACGGGTGCTTCGGACACGCTTCCTCCTTGACACAGCGGCGTTGGTGCCGACCGGGTCAGGATCGGACTTCAAGCTCGCTTGAAGTCAAGCGTGCGGCTGTGGTTGGCTGGAAAGCATGGTGAACGCCACGGCCCGGCCGCTGCCCGACCTCACCGTCGGCGAACTCTCCCGGCGCAGCGGAGTACCCGCGTCGGCCCTGCGGTTCTACGAGGACGAAGGCCTCATCCGCAGCCGCCGCACCGCCGGCAACCAGCGCCGCTACTGCCGCGACGCGCTGCGGCGGGTGACGTTCATCCGGATGTCCCAGCGGGTGGGCATGCCGCTGTCGGCCATCCGCGAAGTGCTCGCCCTGCTGCCGGACGACCGGACGCCGACGCGCGCCGACTGGGCGCGGATCTCGAAGTGCTGGCAGGAGGACCTGAACGCGCGGATCCGCCAGATGGAACAGCTGCGCGACCAGCTCACCGACTGCATCGGCTGCGGCTGCATGTCGCTGGCGAAGTGCCGGCTCGCCAACCCCGGCGACCGGCTGGGCACCGACGGGCCGGGCCCGCGGCGCCTCGCCGACCACCGGGGCGAAGGCTACGAAGACTGACTAGCGGCGGTCGAGCACGCCGCGGACGAACATCGCCTGCCCGGCGTGCTGGATGTCGTCGTCGAGGACGCTGATCAGCCGGACTCCCAGCGACACCGGCGGATCCCAGGCCTCGTCGACGATCCGGTCGAGCGCCTGGCCGTCGAGGCCGCTGACGAACCGGACGGTCTGCTCGTGCACGGCGTCGTAGTAGCCGGTGAGCAGGTCCGGCTTGTCGACCCGGACCGCCTCGACGTCGGCGGGGCGGTGGCCGTAACCGGTGTCGCCGGCCGGGAACGGCAGGCCGAACCGCGAAAGCCAGTCTTCGCCGGTCCACACCTGCTCGGTCCCGGCCGCGTCGGCGACGTGGTCGTCCTGGACGCGGGTCAGGTGCCAGACCAGCCAGGCGATCGAGTTGGCGTCGTCGTCCAGCCGGGCCGTGAGCTGCTCGGCGGTGAGCCCCTCCACCGCCGCGTGCACCGTGCCCTGGACCCGGCTGAACCCGTCGACGAGCAGATCGGCCACGTTCATCGGCTGCCTCCCGTTGCTGGTGCCTACCCCGGCGACCTACCCGATCATGCCCGCCGGCAAACGGGCCGGGCTAGCCCGGCAGCAGCTGGTCGAAGAACGAGCGGTAGCGGCGCAGCGCGATCCGCAGCTCCTCGGTGGCCGGTTCGCCCTGCTGCCACTGGCCTTCGAGCTCGCTCTTGTGCTCGGCGAACGTCGTGGCCAGCGCGCTGATGACGGCCGCGACCAGCTCGTCGGCCTGGCGGACGGCCTGCTTCGGGTCGTCGACGAAGCCGGTCTGCACGTTCTGCCAGCGGTCGCGGAACCCGGTGACCTTCTCCCCGTCGATCAGCGGCGGCGTCTCCGCCTCGCCGTCGGACGTCGGAGCGGCACCACGCGCGGGTTCGGGCCGGTCGGCCGCGGAAGCGAGATCGGCCGTGCTCAGGTGCCGCCCGGCCGGCTCGCGGCTCTCGTCCGGCTCCTCGAAGTCCGGCCGCTCCTGTCCGGGTACCTCCGTGGTCTCACGGACGTCCTCGTCGTGGTCCGCGCCGTGGCGGGTCAGGTGCTCGGTCATGGTCAGCGTCCTCCGTTCCACTCGGTCCGCGGCTGCGCGGTCGCCCGGCCTTCGGGCCGGTCGGTCTCACGACGGTCGGCGTCGTGCTCGTGTCCGTTGTGGTCATGGCCGTTGCGGCGGTCGTGGTGCTCGTCGTGCTCGTCGGCGCCGTCGGTCAGCAGGTCCTCGAAGACGGCGCGGTAGCGCACCATCGCGTCGCGAAGGTCCTCAGTGGACGCTCCGTCGCGCTTCTGCCGCGTGGCGTGCGCCGCGCGGTAGTGCTCCAGGGTTTTCGCGTGCCGCACGGAAAGATCGGCCACCTGCTGCTCGTAGCCCTCGGTCGGGTAGCCCCGCTCGGCCATCAGGGCGACCAGGACCTGGTCGGCTTCGGCGACCGCGGCGGCCGGGTGGTCGACGAACTTCTCCTGGACCTGCGTCCACTCCCGGGCGTAGCGCTCGCGCGCCGACGCCGACAGGGGGCGGATGTCGAGCTCCTTGTGCCGGCGTTCCCGCTCGGCCAGTTCCCGTTGCGCCGCACGGGGATTGTCGCTCTCTTCGACGGCCCGGTCGTACTCGGGACCGAACCGCTGTTGCAGCCGTTTTCGCTGCATCTCTTGCGTCACCAGCCAGATCACGGCGCCGAGCACCGCGACGGCCACGACGACGATCAGGACGATCAGCCATGTGGGCATCGCACAAACTCCTTCAAGGATGTCGAGCCCCCCGATGGGTCCGGTGTTCCCGGATCGCGCGTCCCGAAACCGGCCGACCCGCTCTCGACCTCCGGATTCGGCCGACCGGCGGCGCCCGTGCGTCCGGATGCCGTCACCCGTCCGCCGGGGTGTAACGACGATAACAACAGATGACTATCCTTGTTACCACTCGAGTGCTATCGTCGATAACAGAAAGACGGAAGCGGCGCTACGGACGCCGCCCGGACCGGAGGAAGGAAAACCCCGATGAGCACTCCCCGCGTCGCGATCGTCACCGGCGGCTCCCGCGGCATCGGCCGCCAGGTCGCCGAGCGCCTGGCCGCCGACGGCTTGGCGGTCGTCGTCACCTACGCCGGCAACGAGAAGGAGGCCCGGGCCGCGGTCGACGCCATCACCGAGCGCGGTGGCCAGGCGATCGCCGTCCGCGCCGACGTGGCCGAACCCGCCCAGGTCGCGGCGCTGTTCGACGCCGCCGAGACCACCTACGGCGGCGTGGACGTCGTCGCCCACCTGGCCGGGGTGATGAACCCGCCGACGCCGATCGCGGACACCGACTTCGACGTCCTCGACCGCGTGCACCGCACGAACATCCGCGGCACGTTCGCCGTGGCCCAGCAAGCCGCGAAGCGCGTGCGCGACGGCGGGGCGGTGATCACCACCTCGACGTCCGTGCTCGGGCTGAACCTGCCCGGCTACGGCATTTACAACGCGACCAAGGGCGCGGTCGAGGCGATCACCATGATCCTGGCGCGGGAGCTGCGCGGCCGCGACATCACCGTGAACACCGTCGCCCCCGGCCCGACGGCGACCGCGTTGTTTCTCGACGGCAAGGACGAGGAGACCGTCGAGCGGATGGCCAAGCAGCCGCCGCTCGAGCGCCTCGGCCGTCCCGAGGACATCGCCGAGGTCGTCGCGTTCCTCGCCGGCCCGGCCCGCTGGGTCAACGGCCAGGTGCTGCGCGCCAACGGCGGAATCGTCTGAGAGGGGACAAGACCGTGATCATCGTCGTCACCGGCGCCTCCAGCGGGATCGGCGCCCTCTCCGCCCGGGCGCTGGCCCGCGCCGGGCACACCGTCTACGCCGGCATGCGCGACACCGGCGGCCGCAATGCCCCGCAAGTCGGCGCCGCGGCCGCGTACGCGAAGGACCACGACGTCGACCTGCGCAGCGTCGAACTCGACGTGTCCAGCCAGGACTCGGCCGATGCCGCCATCGCGTCGGTCGTCGCCGCGCACGGCCGCCTGGACGTCGTGGTGCACAACGCCGGGCACATGGTGCTCGGCCCGGCCGAAGCGTTCACGCCGGAGCAGCTCGCGCAGATCTACGACACCAACGCGATCGGCACCCAGCGCGTCAACCGCGCCGCCCTCCCCCACCTGCGTGCCCAGGGCGACGGGCTGCTCGTGTGGGTGTCGAGCAGCAGCGTCCGCGGTGGCACCCCGCCCTACCTGGCGCCGTACTTCGCGGCGAAGGCGGCGATGGACAGCCTCGCGGTCAGCTACGCCGCCGAGGTCGCCCGGTTCGGCATCGACACCACGATCGTGGTGCCCGGCGCGTTCACCTCGGGCACCAACCACTTCCCGCACTCCGGGCACCCGGCCGACGAGGCCGTCGCGAAGGCCTACGAAGAGCGCTACGCGGGCCTGACCGACCACGTCGCGGCGAAGCTCGCCGAGATCACCCCGGCGGACGCGGACGTCGCCGTCGTCGCCGACGAGCTGGCGCGCGTGGTGGACCTGCCGAAGGGCAAGCGGCCGTTCCGGGTGCACGTCGACCCGTCCGACGACGGCGGGTGGCTGGTCGCCGAGGTGGGCGACCGGATCCGCGGCGAGTTCCTGCGCCGGATCGGCCTGGGCGACCTGCTCAGCCCGGCAGCCGGCTGAACCGCGTCACGATCAGGTGGTCCTTCGCCGGGCCGCGGACCGCCCACTCCTGCCGCCAGCGGCGCGCGTCGAGCACGCGGTAGCTGCCTCGGTAGAGGTCGTCGCGGCAGGGGTGGTCCGCGTCCCAGTGCCCGGCGCGCAGGTCGACGGCGTGGAAGTAGCCGCCGTGGTCGAAGTGCACGTCGGCGCGGCCGGGCGCGGTGGGCCGGTAGTGCAGCTCACGGGTGACCGGGCCGGTGTAGCCGCCGAGCCGCAGTTCGCCGGCTTCGCGGTAGACGAGGACGCCGTCCTCCTCGGTGAAGGTGGCGGTACCGGTGACGTCGCCCGCCGGATCGCCGTCGGCGGTGCGGATTTCGCGATCGAAGCGCCACTCGCCGGTGAAATGCGCGACGAGATCGGGAACCGGCCAGTACTCCACGCGTCCAGTCTGCCACCCCGCGGCGGGCCGGGCCGGAACTGTCGGACCCCCGCTCTATAGTCGGCCGGGTGGCAGACACCGACCTCGCGACCGTGTCCGAAGCGCTGGAGACGCTCCAGCGCGTGTTCGGCTACGACAGCTTCCGCGGCGACCAGGCGGCGATCGTCGAGCACGTGATCGCCGGCGGCGACGCGCTCGTGCTGATGCCCACCGGTGGCGGGAAGTCGTTGTGCTACCAGATCCCGTCGCTGGTGCGGCCGGGCGTGGGCGTCGTGGTGTCGCCCCTGATCGCGCTGATGCAGGACCAGGTCGACGCGCTGCGCAACGCCGGCGTCCGCGCGGGTTTCCTCAACTCCACGCAGGACTACGCGGCCCGGCAGGAGACCGAAGCGGCGTTCCTGGCCGGCGAGCTCGATCTGCTCTACCTGGCCCCGGAACGGCTCTCGATGGAGTCCACCGGGCGGCTGTTCGACCGCGGCAAGATCTCGCTGTTCGCGATCGACGAAGCGCACTGCGTCTCCCAGTGGGGCCACGACTTCCGGCCGGAGTACCTGGCGCTGTCGTCGCTGCACGAGCGCTGGCCGGACGTGCCGCGGATCGCGCTGACCGCGACGGCGACCGAGGCCACGCACAAGGAGATCTCGACCCGGCTGAAGCTCGACGAAGCCCGCCACTTCGTCGCGAGCTTCGACCGGCCGAACATCCAGTACCGGATCGTCGGCAAGAACTCCCCGCAGCGGCAGCTGCTGGAACTGCTGCGGACCGAGCACCAGGGTGACGCCGGGATCGTCTACTGCCTGTCCCGGAACTCGGTCGAGAAGACCGCGGAGTTCCTGGTGCAGAACGGGATTCCGGCGGTGCCGTACCACGCGGGGCTCGACAAGCACACCCGCGCGAAGCACCAGTCGCGGTTCCTGCGGGAAGACGGCCTGGTCGTGGTGGCGACGATCGCGTTCGGCATGGGCATCGACAAACCGGACGTCCGGTTCGTCGCGCACCTCGACCTGCCGAAGTCGGTCGAGGGCTACTACCAGGAGACCGGCCGCGCGGGCCGGGACGGGCTGCCGTCCACCGCGTGGCTCGCGTACGGGCTGCAGGACGTCGTGCAGCAGCGCAAGATGATCGACACGTCCGAGGGGGACGAAGCGCACCGCCGCCGGCTCGGCGCGCACCTGAACGCGATGCTCGCGCTGTGCGAGACGGTCGAATGCCGGCGCGTGCAGATCCTCAACTACTTCGGGCAGAAGTCCGAGCCGTGCGGCAACTGCGACACGTGCCTGAACCCGGCGGAAAGCTGGGACGGCACGATCCCGGCGCAGAAGCTGCTGTCGACGGTCGTGCGGCTGCGCAACGAACGGCGGCAGAAGTTCGGTGCCGGCCAGGTCACCGACATCCTGCTCGGCAAGACCACGCCGAAGGTCACGCAGTTCCAGCACGACACGCTCAAGACGTTCGGCATCGGCACCGAGCTGCGCGAGCCGGAGTGGCGCGCGGTGGTGCGGCAGCTGCTGGCGCAGGGCCTGCTGGCCGTCGAAGGCGACTACGGCTCGCTGGTGCTCACCGAGGCCAGCGCCGAGGTGCTGAGCGGCGACCGCCAGGTGATGCTGCGCCGCGAGCCCGAGCGCGCGGCGGCGGCGGCGAAGGTCCGCAGCACGAAGAAGGCCGCCGCCGCGGCGGACATGCCCGCGGAGGCGGCCCCGTTGTTCGAGCGGCTGCGGGCGTGGCGCGCGGGCGTCGCGAAGGAGCAGGGCGTGCCCGCGTACGTCATCTTCCACGACGCGACCCTGCGCCAGATCGCCACGCAACGGCCGTCCTCGCTGGCCGAGCTGGGCACGGTCAGCGGCGTCGGCGAGAACAAGCTCGCCAAGTACGGCGAGGGGGTCCTCGAGACGCTGTCGGACGGGTGACCTACCGGGCGGCCGGCCCCGGCTGCCCGTTCGGCCCGGTCACGGAGTTGACCTTGCGGACCGCGCCGGCGATCTGCTCGTGGTACTTGCCCTTGGTCTTGTCGTCGACGAACTTGGCGGCCTTGCCGACGGCCTCGTTCACCTTTTCGGGGTTCTTCTTGGCGTAGGCACGGGCCGCGCCCGCGGCCCCGGCCAACACGGTCAGCTTGCGCAGGAATGCCACGGTGGTCCTCCCTCATCGGTAGCGGTCATCCTGACAACGCGGACGAACCACCCGGAGGTTCCCCGTGTGACCTCCGCCAAACCTGCGCGCGGAGCGTGACGGGCCGGTGACGGGTCCGGAAAATGCCGCGCGGGCCGCCTTGGCGCGCCTTTAGGCTCGCGATCATGCGCGACCTGGCCGCCCTGCCGAAGGCCCACCTGCACGTCCACCTGGAGAGCACGATCCGGCCGGCCACGCTGCGCGAACTCGGCGAAGCGAACGGTGTCGCCGTCCCGGGCGAGCCACCGGTGTTCGACGGCTTCCGCGCCTTCGCCGACTACAACGCGCTGATCCGCTCCTGCCTCCAGCGTCCCGAAGACTTCGAGCGCATCGCCCGCGAGTACTGCGAAGACGAAGCCGCCCAGGGCACGCGCTACGCCGAAGTCACGTTCACCGCGGCCTCGCACGGGGAACGCCTGGGCGACCTCGAAATGCCGCTCGAATCCGTCCTCAAAGGACTCTCCGGGCTCGAGTGCCGCGTGGTGCTGGACCACTCGCGGCGCCGCTCGGTCGAACGCGCCGAGCGCACCCTCGACCTCGCGCTGAAGTACGACGACGTGTTCGCGATCGGCATGGCCGGCGAGGAAAACCACTCGCTCCGACCCTTCGCGAAGGTGTTCGGCAAGGCTCGCGAAGCCGGAATCCACCTGCTGCACCACACCGGCGAAGACGCGGGCCCGGACAGCATCCGCGAGGCACTGGGCGTCGGCCGCACCGAGCGGCTCGGGCACGGCATCCGCGTCCTCGAAGACCCGGCGCTGGTCCGGGAAGTCCGCGACCGGGGCCTGGCGCTGGAAGTCTGCCCGTCCTCGAACGTGACGCTCGGCCTGGTGCCTTCCCTGGCACAGCACCCGCTCTCCCGGCTCGTCGAGGCCGGGCTGACCGTCACGCTCAACACCGACGTCCCGTCGGTCACCGGCGCGAACCTCGCCGAGGAGTACGCCCGCGTCCAGGCGGCCTTCGGCTACGACGACACCGCGATGGCGGACTTCGCGCGGGCGAGCGTCCGGGCGTCCTTCGCGCCCGAGAGCACCAAGAAGAAGATCCTCGCGGACATCGACGCGTGGCTCACACCGGCAGCAGGCGCGTGACCAGCGTGGAGAGCTGCTGCACCGTGCGGCACTCGTGCATTTCGACGACTTCGGCGTACTCCAGGGCCGCCGAGTCGCCGGTCGACCACAGCGACCGGCGCTCCGGGTTGAGCCAGTAGACGTGGCGGGCGCGGGCCTTGATCTCGCGCACCGCGTCGAGGTTCGGGTCGCCGCCGTTGGTGCGGGCGTCGCCGAGGATCAGCACCGACGTGCGCGGGCCGACCGCGTCGAGCCAGTTCTCGGTGAACTGGCGCAGCGAGCCGCCGTAGTCGCTGTGGCCGTCCCAGCGCACCAGCGCCGCTTCGGACAGCATCCGCGCGCCCAGGTGCTCGGGGTCGGCGACGCCGGTCGTGACCAGGTGGGTGACCTCGTCCGCGCTGTCGACGAACGCGAACACGCGGACCTTGCCGAACTGGTCGCGCAGCGCCTGCACCAGCAGCATCGTGAAGTTCGCGAAGCCGGCCACGGACCCGGAAAGATCGCACAGCAGCACGATTTCCGGCCGGCCGGGCCGCCGGTGGCGGTAGGCCGGGCGCAGCGGCACGCCGCCGGTCGAGAGCGACCGCCGCAGGGTGCGGCGCAGGTCGATCTGCCCGCGCGTGGTGCGCTTGCGGCGGGCCGCCAGCCGCGTCGCGAGCTTGCGGGACAACGGCTGGATCGTCCGGCGCAGCTCGGCGAGCTGCTTGCGGCTGGCGATGAGGAAGTCGACGCGGTCGGGGGCGGGCGCGATGGCGTGCTTGGCGACGCGCTCGCGGCCGCGGACCTCGGCCGCGCGACGACGGGCCTCGGTGCGGACCTGCCCGCGGAAGCCTTCGACGCGGCGGCGGATCTCGTCGCGGTCGAGCCGGTCGGTGAACTCGCCGGGCGCGCCGCCGCCGCGCACCGCGGCCAGCACCCGCGCGATCAGCGTCTGCGGCTGGAGCCGCTCCAGGGTCTGGTGGGCCGAGAACCCGCCGCCGGGACCGGACGCCGAGCCGTACTGGCCCAGCATCTCCACGGCGAGCCCGGCCAGCTGGGCGAGGGCCTGCTGGTCGCCGTCGGCGAGCGCGGCGGCCAGTTCCTCCCGGAGTTCTTCCAGCGTCGACGGCTGGTCCTCGCGTGCCCGCTCGGGCGCGCCGATCCCGGCCGGGAAGTACAGGTCGAACGCGGCGTCGAACACCGCCCGCTGCCCGCCCCGCCGGACGAGCGCGGCGGCCAGGCCCTCCCGGACGAGCGAGCGGTCGTCGAGGCCGAGGACCTCCAGCGCGGCCGCGGCGTCGACCGTCTCGGCGGGGCCGGCCGGGATGCCCTGGGCCCGCAGCGCCCGGACGAACGACGCGAGGCGCTCCGGCACGCCGGTGGTCACGACGCGTCCAGGACCTGTTCGAGCTGGAGTCCGGCGCCCGCCTTGGCGATGTCGTCCTGGTGCTTGAGCACGACGCCGAGGCTCTCGCGCACGACCCGCTCGTCCAGCGTCGACGCGCCGAGCGCGAGCAGCGTGCGCGCCCAGTCGATCGTCTCGGCGACCGACGGCAGCTTCCGCAGGTCCATCGCGCGCAGCGCGGCGATCACCCGGACGACGGAATCGGCCAGCGCGGCGTCGATGCCCGGGACCTTGAGCCGGACGATGTCGCGCTCGAGCTCTTCGTCGGGGAAGTCGATGTGCAGGAAGAGGCACCGGCGGCGCAGGGCCTCGGACAGCTCGCGCGTCGCGTTCGAAGTCAGGACCGCGAACGGCGCGCGGGTCGCGGTGATCGTGCCCAGCTCGGGCACGGTCACCTGGAAGTCGCCGAGGACCTCCAGCAGCAGGCCCTCGACCTCCATGTCGGCCTTGTCGGTCTCGTCGATGAGCAGGACCGTGGGCTCGTCCGACGAGATCGCGGTGAGCAGCGGGCGGCGGAGGAGGAACTCCTCGCCGAAGATGTCGGTGCGGGCCTGCTCCCACGTCTCGTCGCGGCCGGCGGTGATCCGCAGCAGCTGCTTCGCGTGGTTCCACTCGTAGAGCGCGCGGGCCTCGTCGATGCCCTCGTAGCACTGCAGGCGCACCAGCCGCGAACCGCTGACCTGGGCGACAGCCTTGGCGAGCTCCGTCTTGCCGACGCCCGCGGGGCCCTCGACCAGCAGCGGCTTGCCGAGCCGGTCGGCGAGGAACACCGTGGTCGCCACGGCCGTGGACGCCAGGTAGCCGGCCTCGGCCAGCTTCGCCGACACGTCGTCGACGGAAGTGAAGAATCCGGTGCCCACCACTGACCTCCTAAGCGGTCGCTCACCAGGAGCGTACCCGACCGGCGGGTTAGCATCGGCCGCGTGACCTACGTTGCGGCTTCCGACCGATACGAAACGATCCCCTACCGGCGCTGCGGGCGCTCCGGGCTGAAGCTGCCCGCGATCTCGCTCGGGCTGTGGCACAACTTCGGCCACGACCGGCCGCTGCAGACCCAGCGCGACATCACCCGCCGCGCCTTCGACCTCGGCATCACGCACTTCGACCTGGCCAACAACTACGGCCCGCCCTACGGCTCGGCGGAGGAGAACTTCGGCCGGCTGCTGGCCACGGACTTCAAGCCCTACCGCGACGAGCTGGTCATCTCCACCAAGGCCGGCTACGACATGTGGCCCGGCCCCTACGGTGAATGGGGCTCCCGGAAGTACCTGCTGTCCTCGCTGGACCAGTCCCTCGGCCGGATGGGCCTGGACTACGTCGACATCTTCTACTCGCACCGGTTCGACCCCGAGACACCGCTGGAGGAGACGGTCGGGGCGCTCGACGCCGCCGTCCGCGCCGGGAAAGCGCTTTACGTCGGGATCTCGTCGTACAACTCGGAGCGGACCGCCGAGGCCGCGCGCCTGCTGCGCGAGCTCGGCACGCCGCTGCTGATCCACCAGCCGTCGTACTCGATGCTGAACCGCTGGATCGAGGAGGACGGCCTGCTCGACACCCTCGAGGAGGCCGGCGCGGGCTGCATCGCGTTCTCGCCGCTGGCCCAGGGCCTGCTGACGGACAAGTACCTGAAGGGCGTCCCGTCGGATTCCCGCGCGGCGCAAGGCAAGTCGCTGGACCCGGACACCCTCGACGAGAACCGGCTGGGCCGCGTCCGCGCGCTCAACGCCATCGCGGCCCGCCGCGGCCAGTCGCTGGCCCAGCTGGCGCTGGCCTGGGCCCTGCGCGACAGCCGGGTGACGTCGGTGCTGATCGGCGCGAGCAGCGTCAAGCAGCTGGAGGACAACGTCGGCGCGCTCGGCAACCTCGACTTCGGCTCGGAGGAGCTGACCGAGATCGACGGCCACGCCACCGACGCGGACATCAACCTCTGGAAGCGTTCGTCGGACGCCTGAGCGGCGGAACGGCGAGGTGCCCGGCGCACCTCGCCGTTCTTCTGTCCCAACGTTTGACCAGATTTCGTATTTGGTCATACGATGGCCGCATGCCTCCTGCCGAAGACCGCGCCGAACGGGCCGAGCGGATCCTCGACGCGGCCGCCGACCTGCTGCTGCGGGCGGGCTACCGGCGCACGACCGTCGAGGACGTCGCCGAGCGCGCCGACGTCGGCAAAGGGACCGTCTACCTGCACTGGAAGAACCGTGAGGAACTGTTCCTCACGGTGC
The DNA here is from genome assembly GCF_054781455.1 of Amycolatopsis stemonae. Lineage (NCBI taxonomy): Bacteria > Bacillati > Actinomycetota > Actinomycetes > Pseudonocardiales > Pseudonocardiaceae > Amycolatopsis > Amycolatopsis stemonae. The sequence goes on from NZ_BAAGUJ010000007.1 coordinate 172,541, forward strand.
TCCTGCGGGAGTCCGTCCGGAGCCTCGAAGACCTCGTGCGGGCGCTCGAAGCCGATCCGCTCGCCGCCCGGCTGTCCCGGCTGACGGAGCTCCAGTACGCGAACGTGCTGGGCCGGCCGCTGCTGCGGGCCGGGTACGCCGACGACACCGAGACGCTGGGCAAGCTGCTCCCGAAGCTGCACGCCAAGCTCGACCCGCGCCACGACGAGGCGTTCGTCGAATACCTCGAACTGCTGGCGGCGAACGACCTGCTCCGTACGGACCGCCCAGCGGCCGAACTCGCCGTCGCCTACCAGGCCGTGCTGCACGGGTTCCTCCTCGCCGCGCACCCTCCGGGGTTGATCGCCGACACCGTCGCGCACGCCTTCGAACCGCTCACCGTCTCGACGAGGCAGCTGCGCGCCGTCGCGCCGCGGGTCCTCGCGCTCTTCACCGAATCCGTCGCGCTCGACCGGAAGCAGCTCGAGCGCGCGTACTGACCACTGGGAGGACACCGTGCGCACCGGAATCCTGATCGACGAGCTGGGCGTCGGCTTCGACGCCATGACCGCGCAAGCACGCGAAGCCGTGAAGCTCGGCTACACCACGCTCTGGCTAGCCCAGCGCGGCGGCTGGGACGCCCTCACGGCGTTGCCCGCGCTCGGCGCCGCGGCTCCCGGCGTCGCGCTGGGTACGTGTGTCGTGCCGACCTACCCGCGGCACCCGATCACGATGGCCGCCCAGGCACTGACCGTCCAGGCCGCCACCGGCGTGCCGGTCCACCTCGGCGTCGGGCTGAGCCACCGGTTCATCGTCGAGCAGGAGTTCGGGTACTCCTACGACCGTCCGATCCGGCACCTGCGCGAATACCTCGAAGCGCTGAACCCGTTGCTGCGAGGGGAAAAGGCGGACGTGCACGGCGAATCGCTCACGGCGGCGGGCGGGCTGACCACGCCGGGCGCGGCCCCGCCCGCGGTGCTGGTCGGCTCGGTGAGCCCGCGGTCGACGCGGCTGGCGGGCGAGCTGGCCGACGGCGTGATCACGACGTGGGCGGGCCCGCGCGCGATCGGCGAGTTCGTGGTCCCGGCGCTCGGCGCGGACCGGCGGGTGGTCTCCGGCCAGCTGATCTGCGTGACGTCCGAAGTGGACGAACGCCGGGCGTGGGTCGAGGACACCTACGGCGCGGCGGCGGCCGTCCCCGCCTACCGGGCGGTCCTGGACCGCGATGGCTACGAACGCGCCTCGGACAGCGCGATCATCGGCGACGAGGAAACCGTGCGCCGTCAGGTGAAGTCCCTCGAAGACGCGGGCGCGACCGAACTGCTGGTGATGCCGTTCGGCCCGGCCGAAGACCAGGCCCGCACGCGCGAGCTGATGGCCGCGTGAACCGGCGCCCGCCGATGATCTTCAGCGGATCTTCAGCTTCCGCGCGGCGAACCGGCGTTACCGTGAAACCATGGTCACGCCACGGAAGTCGCTCGCCACGCTGGTCGTCGCACTCGGGCTGACCGCGGTCTCCTGCGGCACCGCCGAACCCCAGGCCGCGACCGCGAAGCCGAACATCGTGTTCGTGCTGACCGACGACCTGGCGATGAACCTGGTGCAGTACATGCCGAACGTGCGGAAGCTGGCCCGTGACGGCACCACGTTCGCGAACTACACGGTGACCGACTCGCTGTGCTGCCCGTCGCGGTCGTCGATCTTCACCGGGGAGTTCCCGCACGACACCGGCGTGTTCACCAACGGGGGCGACGACGGCGGGTTCGGCACCTTCCACAAGCGCGGCGACGAATCCGCCACCTTCGCCGGGCAGCTGCAGCACGCCGGCTACCGCACGGGCATGATGGGCAAGTACCTCAACGGCTACCAGCCGAAGGCCACAGTGGACGGTCAGGAGCACTACGTCCCGCCCGGCTGGGACGAGTGGGACGTCGCCGGCAACGGCTACCCCGAATACGACTACACCCTCAACGAGAACCACGACCTGACCCACCACGGGGAGGCCCCGCAGGACTACCTCACCGACGTGCTGGCCGCGAAGGCCGGCGGCTTCGTTTCGGCGTCCACCGAGCTGAAGAAGCCCTTCTTCCTGGAGGTCGCGACCTTCGCGCCGCACGGGCCCTACACCCCCGCGCCGCAGGACAAGGACGCCTTCCCCGGCCTCACCGCGCCGCGCACGCCCGCGTTCGACACGCTGCCGGCCAACCCGCCCGCGTGGCTCGCCGGCCGGGAACCCCTGACCGACAAGGAAAAGACCGGCATCGACACGGACTTCCGCAAGCGCGTCCAGGCCGTGCAGTCGGTCGACCGGATGGTCGGCTCGCTGCGCGAGACCCTGACCAAGGCCGGCGTCGCCGACAACACGCTCGTGGTCTTCAGCTCCGACAACGGCTTCCACATGGGCGAGCACCGGCTGACGCCGGGCAAGATGACGGCGTTCGACACCGACGTCCACGTGCCGCTGATCGCCGCCGGCGCGGGTACGGGGGCCGGCAGGACCGTGGCGAACCCGGCGGCGAACATCGACCTCGCCCCGACGTTCGAGTCGCTGGCCGGCGCCACGCCCCCGCCGGCCACCGACGGGCGCAGCCTCGTCCCGCTCCTCACCGGGCAGCAGGCGCCGGGCTGGCGGACCGCGTCCCTGGTCGAGCACCACGGGCCCGACACCGACCCGACCGACCCGGACATGCCGGCGAAGAACAGCGGCAACCCGACGACGTACGAAGCGCTCCGCACGCCGGCGATCACCTACGTCGAGTACACCGACGGCACCACGGAGTTCTACGACCGCACCCGGGACCCGGACGAGCTGGACAACACCGCGGCGACGCTGCCGCCCGACCGGAAAACCCAGCTGCACAACGCCTTGCAGGCCCAGAAGAACTGCCACGGCAGCCAGGCCTGCGCGGCGGCCGACCACCTGCTGCCCTGACGCAGGTACGCGGCCTCCGGGAACAGGACGTCGGCTTCGTAGCGGGCTGGTTCAGCCGGCGCCCTGGGCCCGCCGGGCCTGGATCAGGTCCTCGCGGGCGCGGGCCACGCGGGAGCGGACGGTGCCGACCGGGCAGCCGCAGACGTCGGCGGCCTCGGCGTAGGACAGCCCGAGCACCTGGGTCAGCACGAGCACCTCGCGCCGTTCCGGGTCCAGGCCGTCGAGCAGCAGGCCCAGCTCGACGAGCTCCTCGAAGCCCGCTTCGGTGCCGCTCGCGCGGTCCGCGGCGGATTCCCAGTCGGTGTCGGCCAGCTTGGGCCGCGCCCCGGCGGCCCGGATCTGGTCGACGACGACCCGCCGCGCGATCGACAACAGCCACGTCCGCGACGACGAGCGTCCCGCGAAGCGGCGAAGGCTGCCGAAGGCGCGAAGGTAGGTCTCCTGCGTCAGGTCGTCGGCTTGGGCCGCGTCGGTGAGGTGCGCGAGGAAGCGCCAGACGTCGGCCTGGGTCGCACGGACCCACTCCTCAAGGGCACGCCGATCGCCACGGCCGGCCGCCATCGCCAGGGCCGTGCCGCGTTCGTCGTCCTCACCGCGGGTCATGGTCCGGAACCTAGCAGTCATCGGGAACCGAATGCGTCCGCCGTCCGACTACTGGGAGATGAGGTGCGAGGACTGCCGCGAAGCGCTTTCGGCCCGGCTGGACGGCGAAGAAGAGCCTGCGTCGCCCGACGAGCACCTGACGTCGTGCGCGGCGTGCCGGGCGTGGTTCGCGCGCGCGTCCGACCTCCGGCGCGAGATGCTGCTGCGTCCCGCGCCGCGGGTCCCGGACCTCACGGCGGCGATCCTCGAGCGCACGCCGGCGCCGTCCGGCGAGGGCTGGGGCCTGCGGATCGCGCTGGCCGTCGTGGCGATCGCCCAGCTCGGGCTGGCGTTCGGGCAGCTGCTGGACGCGCACGGCGTCGTCCACCTCGACCACGAGAGCGGCGCGTGGAACATGGCGGTCGGCATCGGCCTGCTGGTCGCGGTCTTCCGGCCCCGGACGGCGGGCGGGCAACTGCCGCTGCTGGCCGGGTTCGTCGGGGTGCTGCTCGTCCTGTCGGCGGGTGATCTGGCGGCCGGGCAGGTGACGGTGGCCCGGCTCGCGACGCACGTGCTCGTGGTGGCGGGGCTGGTGCTGCTGTGGGCGGTGCACCGGGCGCACCGCGATCGGCACGCGCCCCTTCCCGCGGCCACGGCCGACGACGGGACCGGCGTCGGCGGGTCCACTGTGGACGCCCCGGCGACGGGACGGCCGCGGCCCCGGCCCTTCCGGCGTCAGGCCCACGGCCGCCACGCGGCCTGACGCGACGCCGTGTAGGGCGTTATACGCAAGTCACTCGATCTGCTTGACCGCCCACTCGGCCCACTCGCGCTGCATCGCCGAGAAACGCTTGCCCCACTCGAGGACCAGCCGTCCGTAGAGCGACTGGTTGTCCTCGCCCCAGTCGATCGAGTCCTCCAGCTCGTCCAGCCGCTCTTCGCGCACCCGGGCCGCCTCCCCCATCGATGCCACGTAGCCGCGCGCCTGTGCCGGGGAAACCGAGCCGAGGAAGTACACGCGCAGCAAGCCGGCGCTGCGGGGCGGGCCGCCCGGGTCGACTTCGACCAGCCAGTGCCGCAGCTCCTCGAGCCCGGCCTCGGTGATCTCGTACTCCTTGCGCCCGCGCGGGCCCTCGGCCAGGACGCGGATCATGCCCGCCGCCTCCAGCTTGCCGAGCTCGCCGTAGAGCTGGCTCTGCGTCGCGGGCCAGACGTTGGCCATCGCCCGCTCGAACCGCTTGAGCAGGTCGTAGCCGCTGCCGGGCTCGTCGGCCAGCATCCCGAGCACCGCGTGTCGAAGGCTCATGCCCCCAGTCTGACATTCCACTCTTGACATGTCCAACTAGAAGCTTCTAGTTTCGACATGTCAAAGTTGGAATGTGGGGAGAACGGCATGAACTACCTGAAGAGCTTCCTTCCGTGGATCGCGTTCGCCGTGGTCGCGACGCAGGCCGACTGGCGCTGGTCCGGCCTGACCGGGCTGGTCATCTCGGCCGCGCTCCTGCTGCTCGCCCGCCGCGAAGGCCGCAAGAACGACGCCCTCATCATCGAGTGGAGCGCGCTCGCGTTCTTCGCCCTGCTGACGGCGACGGCGTTCGCCTTCCCGGCGTCGCCGCTGAAGACCTACACCGGCGCGCTCACCGACGCCTGGCTGGCGCTCACCGCCTGGGGCTCGCTCGCCCTCGGGAAGCCGTTCACCCTCGGCATCGCGCGCACGATGACGCCGCCGGAGCTGTGGGACAACCCGATCTTCAAGCGCGTCAACGTGCTCATCACGCTCGTGTGGGCCGCGAGCTTCACCGTCACCGGCCTCGCCGGCATCGCGCTGCTGAACTTCGCCCCGCACGCCACCGCCGCGCTGATCACGCTCAAGGTCCTCGGCTTCGCCGTGCCCGTCGCCTTCACCATCCGCTACCCGCGCATCGTGCGCGCCCGAGCCGAAAAGGCCGCCTGACATGACCACCAGCGACTTCCACCTGAGCGGGGTCTACGCCCCCGTCCACGACGAGCTGACCGCGTTCGGCCTGCCCGTCTCCGGCGCGCTGCCGCCCGAGCTGACCGGCTGGTACCTGCGCAACGGGCCGAACCCGCGCGAGGACAGCAAGCACTGGTTCACCGGCGACGGCATGGTCCACGGCGTCCGGCTCGAAAACGGCCGCGCCGCCTGGTACCGCAACCGCTGGGTCCGCACCGACAGCTTCGACGACCCGGACCTCAAGCTGTACCACGAAGACGGCACCCGGAACCTGCACGCCAGCGTCGCGAACACGCACGTGGTGAGCCACGCCGGCCGCACGCTCGCGCTCGTCGAGTCGTCGCTGCCGTACGAGATCACGACGGACCTGGAAACCGTGGGTGCGTACGACTTCCACGGCGAACTGGCCGACTCGATGACCGCGCACCCGAAGATCTGCCCCGCCACCGGCGAACTGCACTTCTTCGGCTACGGCAGCATCACCGCGCCGCACGTGAGCTACTACCGCACCGACGCCGCCGGGAAGCTCGTCGTCAAGCAGCCCATCGACGTCCCGGGGCTGACGATGATGCACGACTTCGCGCTCACCGCCGCGCACGCCGTGTTCTACGACCTGCCGGTCGTGTTCGACCGGGCGGCGGTCGGCAAGGGCATGCCCTACGCGTGGGACGCGGCCTACGGCGCCCGGCTCGGCGTGCTCCGCCGCGACCGGCCCGAGGCCGGCGTGCGCTGGCTGGAGATCGAGCCCTGCTACGTCTTCCACACGCTCAACGCGTTCGACACCCCGGACGGCCGGATCGTCGTGCACGTCATGCGCTACGACCACCAGTGGTGGGCCGGCCACGACGACCCGCCGGCGTCGCTGTGGCGCTGGACGGTCGACGTCGTCGCCGGGACGGTCACTGAGGACCGGCTCGACGACCGGCCGGGCGAGTTCCCCCGCATCGACGACCGGCTCGCCGGGTCCGACGCGCGCTTCGGGCACGTCACCGGCCACGACGTCCTGCGCCGCTACGACCTGCACGCGGGCACGGCCACCGAGCACGTCTTCGGCGCGGGGCACATCCCGGGCGAAGCGGTGTTCGTCCCGGCGGAGCACGGCGAAGGCTGGCTGCTCACCTACGTCTACGACGCGGCGGAGGACCGCAGCGACCTCGTCGTGCTCGACGCCGGGAACGTCGCCGCGGCGCCCGTGGCGACCGTCCACCTGCCGCAGCGCGTTCCCGCGGGCTTCCACGGGAACTGGCTGCCGGACGCTTAGGCGAACTTCGTCTTGGGCCGCTCCTGCCGGACGTCGTCGACGAAGACGTCGACCTTCTCGTCGAGGAACGCCACCAGGCCGGCGACGCGCTCGCTTTCCGGCAGCGGCGTCGGGTAGCTCCAGGCGAGATCCGCCTGCCCGGCCACGTCGAAGTGGTCGGCCGCGCCCTTGTACGGGCAGTGCGTCACGGTGTCGATCTTCGCGAGCAGGTCCATCCGGACGTCGACGCGCGGCAGGTAGTAACGGGTCGGCAGGCCGGTCTCGAACAGCAGGTGCGGCCGGACGGTGTCGGCGACGGTGACGCCGCCGACCTCGATCCGGACGTGGCGTGAGCTCGGCAGGATGTCGACGCGGACGCCGGGGTCGCGCGGGTGCGTGAAGATCTGTTCGTCCTCTTCGAACCAGTCGAAGGCGGCGAAGTCGAACCGGACGTGGCCCCGCAGCTCCTCGATGGGGGAATCCGGGTATTCCAGCGCGGCATCCACCGCCTCGGCTCGGTCACCCTTTATCGTCGACAGAACACCTTCTCCGCGGCTGGGCGAGTGCGACGTCCGCCCGGAGGGGGCGAGCACGCCGCTCACGACGTCCGCGCGCGGGAAGTAGTACGTGGGGTAGTACGGGACTTCCCACACCAGAAGGGGGTGCACGGTGTCCGCGACGACCTGCCCGCCGAGGAACACGCGTACCCGTTTCGCGCCTTGTGCCACGCGGACCCGGCCGCGGACCGGAGTGCTCATACCGCGGTCAACCGGTCCCGGAGCGGACGTATTCCGGCGAAACCGGGGTGCGGGCGGCTAGCGTGGCAGGGAGAACGAGGACGACAGGAGGCGGGCACGGGTGGCCGGCGTAGATGCTCCAACGGTCGGGACCCCCGCCGGGATGCGCAAGATCAACCAGCGGGCGGTGCTCGACCTGCTGCGCCGCAGCGGCCCGGCGACCCGGCCGCAGGTCGCGAAGGACACCGGGCTGTCGAAGCCGACGGTCAGCCAGGCGTTGCTGGCCCTCGAAGCCGCCGGGCTGGCGCGCCCGACCGGGCACACGTCGACCGGCACCGGCCGCTCGGCGGTGCTTTACGAGGCCGACCCGACCGCGGGCTACGTGCTGGGCGTCGACATCGGCCGCGAGCACATCCGCGTCGCGGTGGCGGACCTCGGCGCCGCGATCGTGGCGCGCCGCGACGAGCGGAACTCGGCGCGCTCCGGCGCGGCGCTGGTCACGGCCGTCGGCAAGATCGCGGCCTCGGCCGTCGCGGACGCCCGGTTGACGGCCGCCGACATCGTTGTCCGCGTGGTCGGCTCCCCCGGCGTCGCCGACCCGGAGAAGCGCTGCTTCCGGCACGCGCCGAACCTGCCGGGCTGGGGCCGCGCCGGCCTGATCGACGACCTCGAAGCCGCGCTGGGCCCGGACCTGATGGTGGAGAACGACGCGAACCTGACGGCAGTCGGCGAAGGCGAAAGCGGCGCCGCGCGCGGAGCGTCGGTGTTCGGCTGCATCACGATCGGCACGGGCGTCGGCATGGGCCTGATGGTCGACGGCCGGGTGTTCCGCGGCGCCACGGGCGCGGCGGGCGAGATCGGCTACCTCCCGTACGGCCGCACGCGCTCGTCCTCCGAAGACGGCGCCCCACCGGCCCGCGGCCACCTCGAAGAGGCAACGGCGGCCCAGTCGGTGGTCCGCGGCGCCCGGGAACTCGGCCTGGGCACGGCCAAGTCGGCCCGCGAGGTCTTCCGCCTGGCCCGCGAAGGCGACGAACTCGCCCGCCGGGCCTTGGAGGCGGAGGCGGACCGCCTGGCGTACACGGTGGCCTCGGTGGCGGCGGTGATCGACCCGGAGCTGATCGTCCTGGGCGGCGGCATGGGCACGGCGGCCGACCTGCTGCTGGAGCCGATCGACCGGGCACTGAGGGCGTTCACGCCGTTGGTCCCGAAGGTGGTCCAGGGCGAGCTGGGCGAGGACGCGGTCCTGACGGGGGCGATCAGCGTGGGACTGCGGGCGGCCGAGGGGCTGGTGTTCGACCGCCGCGTGGGTGCGGCCTGAGCCGCCCGCCAGGCTTCGCCGCCCGTCGATGAGGTGCTCCGCGACCTCAACGGGTTCGCCGTCTCCCTGGACCGCCTCAGTTGAGGAGGCGATCCTCGGCAGCTTCTTCGGCGACCCGGGTAGACCGCCGGGTCGTGCCCGGGATGGCGGTAGCCGAGCGGCGATCACGCCTGCGACCGTGGACTCCATGGATCCGGAGGCCGATCCGCCCGCGTTGTTCGCGCTGCCCGCGCGGCGCGAACCGTTGGCGGCGTTCCGAAGCCGGCTCACCCACCACCGCCCTGCCGACGGTCCGCCGGGGCCGCCGTCGGCTTGGCGTCAGGCCCACGCCGGCGAGCGGGGCCGCTCCCCCGCCGGAACCGTGCACCTCGTCACCGGCGAGTGGCTGCCCGCCTGCGGGGCCGGCCTGAACAGCTGGGACTACCGCGGGCTCCAGCCGACCGACGACGACGTGACCTGCGGCCGGTGCGCGGACCGCGCAGCCCGGACGCGGCCCCTCCGGGGACAGCTGCGCTTGTTCTAAGCGGCTCGCCAGGCTTCGCCGCCGGTCGATACTCGCCACGGCGTCAGCTTCAGCACCGTGATCTTCGGGTCACGGAAGTCCTCGCCACCCAGGATTTTCGGGTCGTAGCCCACCGGCTCCGGTGCCGACGCGAAGCGGTCCCACAGGTACTTCCGCGTCGGTTCGTCGTCCCGCAGCTCCGCGCGGCACTCCGCCACCGCCACTTCGTGCCGCGGGTCCCAGTACGAGCACGACACGTACGGCGACGCCGCCAGGTGCGCCACCTTCAAGGGCGTCGGCCGCGTGAAGACCCAGCCCGTCAGGCCGGCCGGGGCCAGGTCCCAGATCGGGTGCACCACCCGGGACCGCGGGCGGCCCCGGCGGTCGACGGTCACCAGCGTGCACCACACCACGCGGTGCGCCACGCGCACGAACGCTTCGGCCAGCTCGGCCGGGACCCTGCTAGATTCCACAACCATGGTTGTGGATCCTAGCACTCTCGACCTCTCCCTCGTCACGCTCTTCGCAGGCTGGGCGATGACCGACGAGGTCCAGCGCCGGCTCACCGAAAACGACTTCGGCGACCTCCGGTTCAACGACGGCGTCGTCATCCAGCACGTCCTGGCCGCGCCGCTGTCCATCACCGCGCTCGCCGAGCGGATGGGTGTGACCCAGCAGGCCGCGTCGAAAGCCGTCGCGGACCTCGAACGCCGGGGACTGCTGAACCGCCGACCCGGCCCGGCCGACGCGCGCACGAAACTGCTGCACCTCACCGGGCACGCGCGGCGGGCCGTCGAGGCGACCCGGATTCTCCGCGAGGACCTCGAAACCGAACTGAAAGAGGAATTCGGCGCGGCACGCGTCGAGGAGACCAAGGAACTGCTGGCCGCCGTCATCGGGCGGTTCGGCGGCGACGAGGCCGTCCGCGCCCGGCGCGTCCGGCCGCCCCGCTGATCACCCGCGACGCGGCAGCCGCTCAGCGCGTGAGCACGCAGGTCCCCGACGCCGTCGCCAGCAGCTTGCCCTCGGCGTCGCGGATCTCCCCTTCGGCGAACGCGATCCGCGAGCCCTCCTTCACGACCCGCCCGGTGGCGCGGATTTCGCCGCGGCCCGCGTGGATGGCGCGCAGGTAGCTCACCTTCAGCTCCACCGACGAGTACCCGACGCCGGCCGGGAGCGTCGTGTGCACCGCGCAGCCGACGACCGAGTCCAGCATCGTGGCCGCCACGCCGCCGTGGACCATCCCGATCGGGTTGTACAGCGACTCGTCCGGCTCGGCGACCGCGACGACCTCGCCGTGCCCGATGTGCTCCCAGCGCATCCCGAAGTGCGCGGAAATCGGCGGCGCGGGCACGCGGCCCTCCGCGATGGCCGTCAGGTACTCGAAACCGGACATCGTGCCGCCGAGCCGCGCGGTCGGCAGCGGGTCCTGCCAGGTGATGGTCTTCGAGCGGGTCTGCGCGTCGGCGGCCACGTCGGTCATCTCGGCTCCTCGATTATGACGACTGTCTTAATCGCAGCCTCGCCCGGGAACCGGACGGCGTCAAGCGCGGCGTGACCCAGGCCACCGGACCCGGCACCCGAGGTGGAATCATCGCGGGGGTGGACATCGACCCCGGCCGCAAGCTCATCGACCCCGAACGGGTGGCCGCGGCGGTCGACGGGCTGGGCGACCGCGCCGTCATCGACGAGTGGGCGCAGCGGTTCTCCGTCGTCGCCGACCCGTCGCGGCTGGCCCTGTTGGTATCCATCCACTACGCCCGCGAAATCAGCGTCACCGACCTCGCCGTGGTCACCGGCATGACGGACACCGCCGTTTCACAGGCCCTGCGGCTGCTGCGGGCGCACGGGCTCGTCACCACCCAACGCACCGGACGGGTGGTCCGGTACCGGCTCGCGGACGCGACGGTGCACGAACTCATCCATCGGGTGCGTCCCCACCGCGAACAGACCGCTGTGACAAGCGAGACCGCGCCTCGCGCCGGGGGCTCCGCCACCCGGACCCCCGCAAAGCCCGCGAACAAAGACGCCGACCGGTAGCCTGCGGCCCATGACGGGATTGCCCGAGACCATCACCGCCTGCCTGTTCGACCTCGACGGAGTGCTGACCGGCACGGCGGTTCTGCACCGCGAAGCCTGGAAACGGACGTTCGACGAGTTTCTTCGCGCCCGGGACGGGGCCGGCTTCCGCGAGTTCACCGACCAGGACTACGCGACCTATGTGGACGGCCGCCCGCGCGCCGACGGAGTCCGTGAATTCCTGCGCTCGCGCGGCATCGAGCTGCCCGAAGGCAGCCCCGACAACCCGCCGGACGCCCCGACGGTCAACGGCGTCGGCAACCGCAAGAACGATCTCGTCCTCAAGATCATCGACGAGCGCGGCGTGAACCCCTATCCGGGCTCGATCCGCTACCTCGAAGCGGTCAAGGCGGCCGGGCTGCGGATCGCCGTCGTGACGTCGTCGGCCAACGGCGCCAAGGTGCTCGACGCCGCCGGCCTCAGCAAGTACGTCGAGGCGCGCATCGACGGCATCGTGATCCGCGAGCGGCACCTGAAGGGCAAGCCGGCACCGGATTCCTTCCTCGCCGGCGCCGAGGCGCTCGGCGTCGAGCCCGCGCACGCCGCCGTGTTCGAGGACGCCCAGTCCGGCGTCCAGGCCGGGAAAGCCGGCCATTTCGGCTACGTGGTGGGCGTCAACCGCGCCGACCAGGCCGCCGAGCTCAAGGCCCACGGGGCCGACATCGTGGTCGACGACCTCGCCGACCTGCTGGAGGATCAATGACCGAAGAAGAACCCCGCGGCTACGAGTGCTCGCCGTGGGAGCTGCGCTGGCGCGGCATGGACGTCGACGCCCTGCAGCGCACCGAATCGGCGTTCGCCGTGTCGAACGGCCACATCGGCCTGCGCGGCACCCTCGAGGAGGCCGAGCCGCGCGGGCTGCCCGGCACCTACCTCAACGGCTTCTACGAGCAGCACGAACTGCCCTACGCCGAGGCGGGTTACGGCTACCCCGAAGAGGGCCAGACCGTCGTCAACGTGACCGACGGCAAGATCATCCGGCTGCTCGTCGAGGACGAGCCGCTGGACATGCGCTACGGCGCGGCCACCAAGCACGACCGGGTGCTCGACTTCCGCAAGGGCACGCTGTGCCGCAGCACGGAATGGTCGTCGCCGACCGGGCGGCGCGTGCGCGTGCGCACCGAGCGGCTGGTGTCGTTCACCCAGCGCGCGATCGCCGCGATCCGGTACGAGGTCGAGCCGCTCGACGAGGACCTGCAGCTGGTCGTCCAGTCCGACCTGCTGGCCAACGAGCCGATCGAGTCCGACACCAGCGACCCCCGGGTGGCCGCCGCGCTGAACTCGCCGCTGGTCGGCGAGTTCCACCGCGCGTCGGACTACAACGCCGTGCTCGTGCACCAGACGCGCCGGTCCGGGCTGCGGATGGCCGCGGCGATGGACCACAAGATCGAGGTGGACGACGGGATCCGCGCCCGCATCCACTCCGAGGAGGACCTCGCGCGGCTCACCGTCGCGGTCGACGTGCCCAAGGGCGGCCGGCTGCGCATCACGAAGTTCCTCGCCTACGGCTGGTCCGCGCAGCGCTCGGTACCGGCCCTGCGGTCGCAGGTCGAGGCCGCGCTGGCGGGTGCGCGCCAGACCGGCTGGAAGGGCCTGGTCACCGAGCAGCGCCAGTTCCTCGACGACTTCTGGGCCACCTCGGACATCGAGATCGACGGCGATCCCGAGCTGCAGCAAGCGGTCCGCTTCGCGCTGTTCCACCTCCTGCAGGCCGGGGCCCGCGGCGAGAGCCGCGCGATCGCCGGCAAGGGGCTGACCGGCCCGGGCTACGACGGGCACGCCTTCTGGGACACCGAATCCTTCGTCCTGCCGGTGCTCACCTACACGATGCCGGACGCGGCGCGCGACGCCCTGCGCTGGCGTCACTCCACAATGGACAAAGCGCGGGAACGCGCGCACCAGCTGGGGTTGCGCGGCGCGGCGTTCCCGTGGCGGTCGATCAACGGCGCCGAGTGCTCGGCGTACTGGCCGGCGGGCACGGCGGCCTTCCACGTCAGCGCGGACATCGCCGACGCCGTGCTGCGCTACCTGAACGCCACGGGCGACGAGGAGTTCGAGCGCGACTACGGCGCCGAGCTGCTGGTGGAGACCGCGCGGCTGTGGGCGTCACTGGGCCACCACGACCGGCACGGCGCCTTCCGCATCGACGGCGTCACCGGGCCGGACGAGTATTCGGCGGTGGCCGACAACAACGTCTACACGAACCTGATGGCGCGGCGGAACCTGCTGGCCGCGGCGCAGTCGTGCGAGCGGTTCCCGGACGTGGCGGCACACCTGCAGGTCGACGCCGTCGAGCTGGACTCGTGGCGCGCGGCGGCCGAGGCGATGTTCTTGCCCTACGACGAAGAACTCGGCGTGCACCCCCAGTCGGAAGGCTTCCTCGACCACGACGAGTGGGACTACGAGCACACCGACATCGCGCACTACCCGCTGCTGCTGCACTTCCCGTACTTCGACCTCTACCGCAAGCAGGTCGTCAAGCAGGCGGACCTGGTGCTGGCGCTGCACCTGTGCGGGGACTCGTTCAGCCCGGAGGAGAAGGCGCGCAACTTCGCCTACTACGAAGCGAGGACCGTGCGCGACTCCTCGCTCTCGGCGGGAACGCAGTCGGTGGTCGCGGCCGAGGTGGGCCACCTCGAGCTGGCCTACGACTACCTCGCCGAAGCCGCGCTGACGGACCTGCACGACGTGCACAACAACGTCCGCAACGGCCTGCACATGGCTTCCCTGGCCGGGGCCTGGCAGGGCGCCGTGGCCGGCTTCGGCGGCCTGCGCGACCACGGCGGCACGCTGTCCTTCGCGCCGCGGCTGCCGCCGCAGCTGGACCGGATCACGTTCCGCCTGATGTTCCGCGGCACCCGGTTCCAGGTGGAGATCGACCGCGACCAGGCGACCTACCACGTGCTGGACGGCGAGCCCCTCGAAGTGCTGAACCACGGCGAGCGCGTCACGCTCACCGCGGAGCCCCAGCGGTTCGCGATCCCGAAGATCGACGCGGGCGACCCGCCGAAGCAGCCCCCGGGCCGCGCCCCGATGCGGCGCGACTCCGAAAAGGTGCGCCAGTACGCGGAACCGGCCAACCCGATCAGCGAGGTCTACACCACCCAGCCCGGCGTCACTCCGGTAGGTCGCTGACGGCGTCGCGCCCGGGCGGGGCCGGGATCTCCTCGGTCCCGCCCGGGCTCACGTCGGGGTCCGGCGCGGTCGGCACGTCGTGCGTCAGCCGACCGGGGGTCGGCAGCTTGGGGAGCTCGTCGTCCTCGTCGTCGTGGGCGTGGATGCGCTGCTGTTCGCTCATGCCTTCCGGAATACCCGGTTTTCGCGGTGGCGACCAGGGGTCAGGCCGCGACGAACCCGTCGCCGGCCTTTTCCCGCGCCTTGTCCTGCAGCGCCAGCAGCAGGCCGTCCCGGGTCGACCACGGGCAGATCGCCACCTTGCCGCCCGCGACCGTCAGCAGCGCTTCCGCCACGATCGCGCCCGCCAGCGCCTGGTGCGCGCGGCTGCGCGAGATGCCCGGCAGTTCCGCGCGCTTCTGCGGCGGCAGCCCGGCGAGCCGAGGGATCCAGGCACGGAGGTCGTCGAGGCGCAGCTCCTTGCGCCGGTTCGGGCGGGCCCCGGCCAGCCGCGCGAGCTGCTGCAGCACCTTCGAACAGCCGACGACCCGCGGGTTGTCGACGTCCGCGGCGCCCAGCGTGGTGGTCACGACGTCGAGTGCGTGCGCGCGCAACGCCTTGACCTGCTTGTTCGACACGCGTTCGCTCGGCAGCCAGTCCCGGGTCATCGACCGCGCGCCCAGCGGCAGCGACCGCGCGAACGTGGCCTGGTCGCCGCAGCCGGCGGCCAGCTCGACCGTGCCACCGCCGATGTCGAGGACCAGCAGCGGCCCGGCCTCCGCGCCGTACCAGCGGCGGGCGGCGAGGTAGGTCAGCTCGGCTTCGCACCGGCCCGAGAGGAACCGCAGCTCTACCCCGGTTTCGCCGGCGACGTGGCGGACGACCTCCGTCGCGTTGGCGGCGTCGCGGATGGAGGACGTCGCGAGCGGGTAGATGCCGCCGACGCCGTGGCGGTACGCGGTGGTCATGCCCGCGGCGACGGCGGCCGTGACGGCGGCGATGCCCCGGCGGGAGAGGCGGCCGCGGACGTCGAGCTCGCGGTCGAGGCGCAGCCGCGTCTGGTGGTTCAGCACCGGCTCACGGGGCGAGCCGTCGACCGGAACCACCACCAACCGGGCGCTGAACGATCCGACGTCCAGTACGCCCACAGCGGGCTCTTCGATTTTTCGCACTGCTCGGCGCACCTCACTTCCACCTCGTGGATATCCCCAGTTCCACTAATCGAAACACATAATTATGCCCGAATTCATCAAAATTAGCCGGTCATTGACGCATTGGTCTCACCGGACGAACTTTTTTGACGCGAAGGTCACATTCAGGTGGCCCGTTCGAGTGAAGCACCCCACGCCTGGACACGATTCGGTAACGCCGGCTCTTCGAAGCCCGACCTTACCGGCATGGGGCAGGGGACGACCGAGCGGCGCTCGGAGCTCGTGCGGCCGGCCGCCGCGGTGCTCGCGGTGGTGGCCGGGCTCGGCTGCGTCCTGCTCGGCGTCACGACCGTGCTCGCCCCGGGCGTGTCGGTCACCCCCGGCGCCGCGGCCCAGGAGCGGCCCGTGACGGCCGGCGTCCTGCCCGCCTCGCTGTCGATCCCCGACCTGGACCTCACGCTCGGCCACGTGGTGGAGCTCGGCCACGTCGGCGGCCGCCGGGAGCAGCCGGGCACCGCGCTCGGCGTCGGCTGGTTCGCCGACGGACCGGCGCCCGGCGCCCCGGGGGTCGCCGTGCTGTCCGGGCACTCGGGCTTCGGTTACGCCGGCGGCGCGTTCGCCCACCTCGGCCGGCTCAAGCCGGGCGCGGCGGTCGTCGTGCGCGACGACCAAGGCCGCGAGGCCCGGTTCGCCGTCCGCAGGACGGCGACGTTCCTGCCCGGCGAGCCGGACAGCACGCTCGTCGCCCCGGAGGGCCCGGGCCCGCAGCTGCGGCTGATCACCAGCGACGGCACCCTCGACACCGCCGGGATGAACTCCCCGCGGGTCGCGGTCTACGCCACGCCCGGCTGAGGCCCGCTCAGCCGAGCAGCTCCCGCAGCTGCGAGACCGCCGCGACGCGCGCCTCGCGGCCGGGCAGCAGCGGGTTGACCACCAGCGTCGTCGCACCCGCTTCGCGGAAGGCGGCCAGCCGCTCCTTCACGTACCCGGCGGGGCCGACCAGCGAGATCGAGCGCAGCAGCTCGAGCGGCACGGCGGCCGCGGCCTCTTCCTTCTTGCCGTCCAGGTAGAGGTCCTGGATCAGCTTCGCCTCGGCCTCGTAGCCGTAGCGGCAGGCGAGGTCGTTGTAGAAGTTCTTGCCCCGCGCGCCCATCCCGCCGACGTAGAGGGCGACGATCGGGCGCAGGTGGTCGAGCAGCGGCTCGACGTCGTCGCCGATCGCCAGCGCGGCGCTGACGAACGTGTCCAGCTCGCCCAGCGCCGGGTCGCGCTTGGCCTTGCCCGCAGCCAGGGACTCGCCCCAGACGTCGTTCGCCTTCTCCGGGTGGAAGAAGATCGGCTGCCAGCCCTCGGCGATCTCGGCGGTGAGCGCGACGTTCTTCGGGCCGAGCGAGGCCAGCAGCACCGGGATGCGCTCGCGCACCGGGTGGTTGATCAGCTTGAGCGGCTTGCCCAGGCCGGTGCCCTGCTCCGGCGGCAGCGGGATCGTGTAGTGCCTGCCGTCGTGCACCACGCGCTCACGGCGCCAGACCTGGCGGCAGATCTCGACGATCTCGCGCGTGCGGCCCAGCGGCGCGTCGTACTTCACGCCGTGGAAGCCCTCGATGACCTGCGGGCCGGAGGCACCGAGGCCGAGGATGAAGCGCCCGTCGGAGACGAAGTCGAGCCCCGCGGCGGTCATCGCGGTGAGGGTCGGCGTGCGGGTGTAGATCTGGAAGATGCCCGACGCGAGCTGGACGCGCTCGGTCTTCGCGGCCAGGTAGCCGAGCTGGCTGACGGCGTCGAACGAGTACGCCTCGGGCACGAAGGCGACGTCGAGACCGACCTTCTCCAGCTCGACGATGTCCGCGACGCTGTCGGCGAAGCCTCCGGCGTAGTTGATCGCGGTCCCGATCCGCATGTCCACCTCCGTTGCTGAGCAAGCGCTTAGTCGCGCATCTTAACGAGCCCGCGCGAGCCGTGCGGGACTATGTGCGCGCCGCCACTCAGCGGCCGGTGAGGGTGCGGACCACCAGCTCCGCCGAGGCGCCGGCGCCGAGCGTCGTGCCGGCGTAGCGGACGTCGGCGGCCAGCGTGCCCGGTGGGGGCTCGTCCCGGACCGTGATCCACACCGTGACCATCAGCAGCCAGCGGACCACCAGGTAGACGAACAGCAGCACGCCGACGAGCGTGCCGAACGCGGCGACCGCCGGCGAGCGGCCGAGCAGGTGCAGGTAGAGCCCGCCGGCCTGCTGGAGCGCCGCGAGCCCGACGGCGGCAGCCCCGGCCGGGCGCAGCGTCGAGCGCAGCGGCAGGGGCCGGCGCGGCAACCGGGCCAGGCACCAGGCGATGACCAGCCAGTTCGCCGCGAGACCGAGCAGGAGCGAGCCAGCGACCAGCAGGAAGTGCGCGAACCCGCCGGTCAGCCCGGTCAGGCCGAGCAGCCAGGTCCCGGCCGCGCCGGTGAGCGCCGCCAGCCCGAACGACACGCACATCGCGAGCCCGACCCCGGCGAGCGCGACGACGTCGGCGAGGATCCCGCGCAGCAGCGGCCGCGGCGTCCGGTCCTGGCCGAGCATCGCGGTGACGGCGTCGCGGACGTTGCTGATCCAGCTCCAGCCCGAGTACCCGGCGACCGCGAGGGCCAGCAGCCCGATCCGGCCGCGTTCGCCCACGACCGTGTGCACGATGTCGGTGACCCGCCCGGCGATCTCGGGCGGCAGCGCGCCGTCGATGACCCGGTCCAGCTCGGTCGCGAGCAGCCGGTCCCCCGCCAGCACGAACCCGATCACCGAGACCGTGACCATGATCAGCGGCACCAGCGCGAGCAGGCTGAAGAAGGTGACGGCGGCGGCGTAGTGGTCGCCGTCGCGTTCCCGGTACCGGGCGAGGGTGGCCCCGGCCCGCCGGAACGGCTTCCCCACGACGGCCTTCACCGCTCCACGTCCCACCGGCCGACCCTCTCATCCGCGCGTGTTCCCCGCAGTCCGGACACCCCGGCGGCCGGATCGTCACGGCCGGCCGCGGAACCCGCGGGTCAGCCGGGGACCACCGTGCCCCGGACGTCGCCGAACCCGATGCGGCTGCCGCCCGGGCCGGGGGCCGTCGCGCTGATCACCACCTCGTCGCCGTCCTCCAGGAACGTCCGCGTCTCGCCGCCCGGGAGCTCCAGCGGCTCGCGGCCGCCCCAGGACAGCTCGAGAAGCGAGCCTCGCTGGTCGGGCTCCGGGCCGGTCACCGTGCCGGAGCCGAACAGGTCGCCGGTGCGCAGGCTAGCGCCGTTGACGGTCAGGTGCGCGAGCTGCTGCGGCGCCGTCCAGTACTGGGTGGCGAACGGCGGGCTCGACACCAGGTGACCGTTGAGCCGGACCTCCATCGCCAGGTCCAGGCCCCACTTCCCGCCGCCGCGCAGGTATTCGAACGGCTCCGGGTCCTGCGGCGGGCCGTCGACGCGCGCGTGCTCCAGCGCCGCCAGCGGGACGATCCACGGCGACACCGACGTCGCGAACGACTTGCCGAGGAACGGGCCCAGCGGCTGGTACTCCCAGGCCTGGATGTCGCGCGCCGACCAGTCGTTGACCAGGCACACGCCGAAGACGTGGTCCGCGAAGTCCTCAGTGGGCACCCGCGTGCCCGGCGCGGACGGGACGCCGACGACGAACCCGACCTCCGCCTCGATGTCCAGCCGCTTCGACGGGCCGAACGACGGCGCGTCGGCGTTGCGCGGCTTCCGCTGGCCGTGCGGGCGGACGACCGGCGTGCCCGACGCCACCACCGTGCCCGCCCGGCCGTGGTAGGCGATCGGCAGGTGCTTCCAGTTCGGCGGCAGCTCGGTCGCGTCGGGCCGGAAGATCCGGCCGGCGTTGAGGGCGTGCTGCTCGCTCGAGTAGAAGTCGACGTAGTCGGCGACCTCGAACGCCAGGTGCGTGGTCACCTCGGCCCGCGGCACGAGGTGCGGGCGCAGCTGGTCGGCGTACCGGGGTTCGGTCAGCCACTCCCGGACGCTCTCCCGCACCTCCCGCCACGTGTCCGGCCCGGCCGCCAGCAGCGGGTTGAGCACCCCCGCGGTGAGTAGCGGGGCGAACGCCGCCGCGGTCCCGGCCGCGGCGGCGGTCAGGTCCAGCACCTCCGCGCCGACCGGCACGCCGATGCGGCGGTCCGGCGCGCCGCCCACGGAAAACACGCCGTAGGGCAGGTTGTCCAGGCCGAACGGCGTGTCGTCGGCGAGGTCGAGCCAGGTCACGGCCGCTCCTCGGCTCGGTCGTCCGAAGTGGACGGTGGCCGGGTCATTCCGCGCCCCGCGCGGCCACCCAGTCGGCCACCACGTCCGCCAGCACCGGGAGCGGCAGCGTGCCGCTGCCCAGCACCGTGTCGTGGAACTCGCGGATGTCGAACCGCTCGCCCAGCGCCGCCTCGGCCTCGGCCCGCAGCCGCTCGATCTCCAGCCGCCCGACCATGTAGCCGAGCGCCTGGCCGGGGTGCCCGGCGTAGCGGTCGATCTCCGCCTCGATCTCGATCTGCGCCATCGGCGTGTTCTCGACGAGGAAGTCCACCGCCCGCTGCCGGCTCCAGCCCAGCGCGTGCAACCCCGTGTCGACGACCAGCCGGGCCGCCCGCATCGAGTCCTGCGTCAGCAGGCCCAGCCGCGCCACGTCGTCGGAGTACAGGCCCATCTCGTCGGCCAGCCGCTCCGCATAGAGGCCCCAGCCCTCGGCGTAGGCGTTGAACATCGCGATCCGCCGCAGCAGCGGGACGCCGGTGAGCTGCTGCGCGAGGGTCAGCTGGAAGTGGTGCCCCGGCACGGCTTCGTGGAACGCGACCGACTCGCCGAGCGTCCGCTGCCGCTGGTCGGCCTCGTGCGTGTTGGCGTAGTACGTGCCCGGCCGCGAACCGTCGAGCGACGCGTCGATGTAGTACGCGATCGAGCCGCTCTCGGCTTCGGCGGCCGGCACCGGCGCGACCTCGCACTTCTGCTCCGGAACGCGGGAGAACCACTGCGGCGCAACCGCTTCGGCCCGGGCGATCGTCTGCCGGGCAGCGTCCAGGAGCTCGTCGCCGTCACGCCAGCGCAGCGCCGGATCGGTGCGGATTTTCTCGAAGATCCCGGCTAGATCGGTGGTGCCGAACACCTTCTGCCCGAGTTCGCGGTACTCCTCGGCGAGCTTCTCGATGATCGCCAGCCCGGTGTCGTGCAGGTCCTGGGCCGTGCGCTCGGTCGTCGTCTCGGCGCGGATCAGCGCCCGGTACCGGGCCGGGCCGCCGGGCAGGTCGCCGATGCCCGGCGACGTCTCCGGCCGCGCGACCGGAACCACCTCGTCGGCCAGGAAGTCGCGGTACCGCGCGTACGCGGGCCACACGACCTCGGCCAGCAACCGGTCGCGCTCGGCCTCGAGCCCCTGGACCGGCACCTTCAGCGGATCGGCGTCCGGGGCGGCCAGGTAGCGCTCGACGTACCCGACGCCGATGCGCGCCAGGAACTCCGGCGGCGTGAGGCCTTCGGCCAGCGCCGCCCGCTGCCGCTCGATCACCTGGTCCAGGTACGTGCCCACGGCCGCGAGCCGGCTCAGGTAGCCGCGGGCCTTGGCCTCGTCGTCGACCACCGTCTGCGGCAGCAGCATCAGCAGCTCCAGCGCCGGCGCCGCGAGCCCGTCGCTCACCGCGATGTCGGCCCGGCCCGAGTCGAGCACGTCGATCATCGTGCGGGCCTGCCAGACCACGACGTCCCGCGTGACGCGCCCGGCCGAGGACAGCGGACCGAGCGCCTCGGCGCGCGTGATGAGGGCGCCGAACGCGGCGCGCTGCCGCGAGAGCGCTTCGGCGGACTGGTCGGCGAGCTTGTCGTGCGTGCCGGGCAGGCCGTAGAGCGACGGCAGCAGCGGCTGCGCCTCGAACATCAGCTCCAGGCACTCGTCGGCCAGCCCGTCGGGCGTGTCCGTGCCGGCCGCGACCCAGTCCGCGACGACCTTGGCCAGCGCCGGCAGGGGCAGCATGCCGTGGCCCAGCACGACTTCGTGGAAGTCCCGGATGTCGAACCGCTCGCCTAGGGCCGCCTCGGCCTCGGCGCGCAGCCGCTGGATCTCCAACCGCCCCACCATGTAGCCCAGGGCCTGGCCCGGCCAGCCGGCGTACCGGTCGATCTCCGCCTCGATCTCCAGGCGCGCCATCGGCGTGTGGTCGACGAGGTAGTCGATCGCCTGCTGCCGGCTCCACCCGAGCGCGTGCATCCCGGTGTCGACGACGAGCCGGCCCGCCCGCATCGAGTCCTGCGTCAGCATGCCCAGCCGCGCGACGTCGTCGGAGTACAGGCCCATCTCGTCGGCCAGCCGCTCCGCGTACAGGCCCCAGCCTTCCGCGTAGGCGTTGAACATGCCGATCCGCCGCAGCAGCGGCAGGTTCCGCAGCTCCTGGGCCAGGCTCAGCTGGAAGTGGTGCCCCGGCACGGCTTCGTGGAACGCGATCGCCTCGCTCGTGAACCGCGGGCGCTTGCCGGCCTCGTGCGTGTTGGCGTAGTAGGTGCCCGGCCGCGAACCGTCGAGCGACGGCTGCATGTAGTACGCGATCGTGCCGCTCGCCGCGTCGGCCTCGGGCACCGGCGCGACCTCGCACTTCTCCGCCGGGATGCGCGAAAACCACTGCGGGGCCACGGCTTCGGCGCGGGCGATGGCGTCGCGGGCCGCCGACAGCAGCTCCTCGCCGTCACGCCAGCGCAACGCCGGATCGGTGCGCAGGCGCTCGAAGATCCCGGCGAGATCGGTGGTGCCGAACACCTTCCGCCCCAGCTCGCGGTACTCCTCGCCGAGCTTCTCGATCAGCGCCAGCCCGGTGTCGTGCAGGTCCTGGGCCGTGCGCTCGGTCGTCGTCTCCGCGCGGATCAGCGCGGCGTACCGCTCCGCACCGCCCGGCACGTGCCCGATGCCGGGCGCGGTGTCGGGCCGGCCGGCCGGTTCGACCTCGGTGCGCAGGAAGTCGCGGTACCGGGCGTAGGCCGGGTGGACGACCTCGGCGAGCAGCCGGTCGCGCTCGGCCTCGAAGCCCTCGACGTCGGCCGTCGTGCCTACCTTCAGCGGGTCGCTCTCCGGCGCGGCGAGGTAGCGCTCGACGTACTCGATGCCGACGCGGGCCAGGTACGCCGGCGGTACCAGCCCGTCGGCCAGGCTTTCGCGCTGGCGCTCGGTCAGGTCCGCCAGGAACGGCTCGATCGCGGCGAGCCGGGCGAGGTAGCCGCGGGCCTTCTTCTCGTCGTCGAGCTTGTAGAACGGCAGGAACAGCAGCAGACCCAGCGCGGGGGCGGTCAGCCCGTCGCTGACCGCGATGTCGGCGGAGCGCGCCGCCAGCCGGTCGGCCTCGACCTCGGCGGCGGCGATCACGACCTCGCGCGTCACGGCCTCTTCCGGCGACAGGTCCCCGGCGGACAGCGCCCGGGCGCGGGCGGCGAGCGCCCGGTAGGCGGCGAGGAACCGCTCCTGCGCTTCCCGGGTCTGGTCGGCGAGCCGGTCGTGGTCGCCCGGCAGCCCGTGGATCGACGGGGCCACGGGCTCCTGCTCGAACGTCAGCTCGACGAGCTCCGCGGCCAGCCCGTTGACCGTGTCGCCGTGCCCGGCCACCCAGTCGTCGACGGCGGACGCGAGCGCCGACAGCGGCAGCGCGCCCCCGGCGAGCACGAGGTCGTGGAACGCGCGGATGTCGAACCGCGAGCCGAGGCGCTCTTCCGCGCCGGCGCGGATCCGCTGGATCTCCAGGCGCCCCACCATGTACGCCAAGGCCTGCCCCGGCCACGCGATGTAGCGGTCGGTCTCGGCCTCGATCTCGACGCGCGCCATCGGCGTGTGCTCGGCCAGGTAGTCGACCGCCTGCTGCCGGCTCCAGCCCAGCGCGTGCAGGCCCGTGTCGACGACCAGCCGGCCCGCCCGCATCGAGTCGGCGGTGAGCATGCCCAGCCGCGCGACGTCGTCGGAGTACAGGCCCATCTCGTCGGCCAGGCGCTCGCTGTAGAGGCCCCAGCCTTCGGTGTAGGCGGTGAAGCTGCCGATCCGGCGCAGCAGCGGCAGCTCGGTGAGCCCGGTCGCGACGCTGAGCTGGAAGTGGTGCCCCGGCACGGCCTCGTGGTAGGCCGTCGACTCGGCCGAGTGCCGGAACCGCTCGGTGGCCTCGTGGGTGTTCGCGAAGTAGATGCCGGGCCGGGAGCCGTCGGCGGCCGGGCGCAGGTAGTACGCCGGGGGCGCGCCGGGCGCGGCCTCCTCCGGCACCGGCTCGACCAGGCACGGCTGCGACGGCACGGTGCCGAACCACTTCGGGGCTTCGGCGGTCGCGCGGGCGACGGCCGTGCGGGCGGTCTCCAGCAGCTCCTCGGCGCCGGTCCACCGCAGCGCCGGGTCGGTGCGCAGGCGCCGGAAGATCTCCGCCAGGTCGTCCGTGCCGAACACCCGCTGCCCCAGCTCGCGGTACTCGGCGGCCAGCGAGTCGATGATGTCGAGCCCGGTCCGGTGCAGCTCTTCCGGGGTGCGGTCGGTGGTCGTGTGCACCTTCGCGAGCCGCGCGTACGTCTCTTCGCCGCCGGGCAGCCACTTCAGGCCGGGCCGGTCGGCGGGCCGCCCGTGCGGCTTCACCTCGGTGGCGAGGAACTCGCGGTACTCGGCGAACGCCGGGCGCACGACGTCGGCCAGCAGTTCGTCGCGCCGGCGGCCGAACTCCTCGTCCGGCGCCGGCTGGCGGCGCAGCGGGTCGGCGGCCGGGTCGGCGAGGTAGCGGTCGAGGTGCGCGACCGCGGCGTCGACCAGGTGCGCCACCGGGACGAGCCCGCGCTCGATGCCCTCGGCGTGCCGCCGCGCGGCCTGGCGCAGGAACTCCGGGACCGCGGCGAGCCGGCCGAGCTGGGCCTCCGCGGCCTCCCCCGCCGTCACGGTCGTCATCGGGAGGGCGACGAGCAGGGAGGCCGCGGGCGCGACGAAGACGTCGGTGACCGTGAACTCGGCCATCCGGCTGTCGATGCCCGCGATGCGGTCTTCGGCCGTGGCGATCAGGACGTCGCGGGTGACGCGGTCCTCCGCCGACAGCCCGGCGGTGTCCAGTGCGCGGGCCCGCTCGGCGAACTCCGCGAGCCGCGCGCGGTGGGCGGCCTCGGCTTCGGCGGACAAGTCGGGCAGGCCGGGTTCCGCCGGCCGGATGCCCAGCAGGGCAGGCGTCAGCGGATCGGCGGCGAACAGCGCTTCGACGAACTCGTCGGCGAGTTCGGTGACCGCGGTCATGGGCAGGACCCCCAGCTTCGATGGTGTGCTCCCGGCCGACCCTAACGGAGATCACCGACAAGAACGGTGAAGCCGCGGACGGCCTCGGCACGGGCGTTCGGCGAGGCGGTAGCGTTCAGCAGGTGGCCGTGACCGATCCCGTGGATACCCGACTGCTCGCCGCGCTCGCCGACCTCGGCAAGGCCGCGGTACACGAGCTGGCGGCCAAGGTCGGCATGGACCCGCGCGAGGTCGCCTACCGCCTGGTCGCGCTCTCCGGCAGCGGGCTGCCGCTGCTCGTGGGCGTCGAGAGCGACCCGAACGGCCTGCGCGCGGCCATCGCCGGCGCCCCGCCGTCGTGGGCGAACCGGCCGCAGTTCCCGCCCCCGCCGTCGCAGCCGGTCCCCCAGCAGTCCGCCCCGCCGATGCCGATGCCCGCGCCGCCCGTCCAGGGGACGCCGTCGGGCCCGCACAACGTGCCGTCGGGCCCCTACAACGTCCAGGGTGCGCCGTCCGGGCCGTACAACGTCCAGGGCACACCGTCCGGGCGGTACCCGGGCCCGCCGCCCCGGCCCCCGCAGCAGCGCCCGCCGCAGCCGCCGTTCCCGGCGCCGCCGCTCGACCCGGCCGTGAGCACGTGGGGCCTGCCGCAGACGGCGTCCTGGGCCCGCGGCGACGAGCAGGCCAAGCCGGCGGCCGCCGCCACGGGCAAGCGCGGCCGGCTCGGCGAAGTCCTGGAGACCCAGGGCCTGGAGGGCGAGCAGCTGTCGGTGCAGCTGCTCGAGGTCCAGGACCCGGCGGACTACCTGTTCAGTGCGGCGGGCTACCGCCTGGAGGACGGCGAACGCGCGGTCGTCGTGCACACGGAGATCACCAACCGCGGGCAGCTCCCGTTCGTCTCGCTGCCGGACAACTACCTCGAGCTGCTCGCCGCCGACGGCGCCGCGATCGGCAAGGCCCCGGTGTCCCTGACGTCCCGGCCCCCGCACAAGATCGGCGTCAACCCGGGCGAGACCCTGGGCGGCCACACGGTGTACGTCCTCCCGGAAGCGACGCGGGTGGTGTCGGTCCGCTGGAGCCCGCGGCCGGAGCCGGACGAGCGCACGCTGACCTGGTCGATCGAGGACTAATAGCTTTCTTCGCGCAGGATCTCCAGAGCCTTCGCCAGGTCGTCCGGGTACTCCGACTCGAACTCGACCCACCGGCCGTCCGCCGGGTGGGCGAACGCCAGCGTCTTGGCGTGCAGCCACTGGCGGCTCAGGCCGAGGTGGCGCGCGAGAACCGGGTCCGCGCCGTAGGTCAGGTCGCCGACGCACGGGTGCCGCAGCGCCGAGAAGTGGACGCGGATCTGGTGCGTGCGCCCGGTTTCGAGCTTGATGTGCGCGAGCGACGCCGCGCGGAACGCCTCGACGACCTCGTAGTGCGTCACACTCGGGCGGCCGCCCTGGACGACCGCGAACTTGTAGTCGTGGCGCGGGTGGCGGTCGATCGGGGCGTCGATCGTGCCGCGCGTCGGGTCCGGGTGTCCCTGGACGATCGCGTGGTAGCCCTTGTCGACCGTTCGTTCCTTGAAGGCGCGCTTCAGCACGGTGTAGGCGTGCTCGCTCTTGGCCACCACCATCACGCCGGTGGTGCCCGCGTCGAGCCGGTGCACGACGCCCTGGCGCTCGGCCGCGCCCGACGTCGCGATCCGCAGGCCGGCCGCGGCGAGGCCGCCGACGACCGTCGGGCCGGTCCAGCCCGGGCTCGGGTGCACGGCGACGCCGACCGGCTTCGAGAGCACGACGATGTCGTCGTCGTCGTGCAGGATCTGCATGCCTGCGACGGGCTCGGCGACGACCTCGACGGGGTTCGCGGGCTCCGGCAGCGTGATCTCCAGGAGGCCGCCGCCGGAGAGCCGGTCGGACTTGCCCGCCGGACGGCCGTCGAGCAGCACGTCGCCGGCCTCGGCCAGCTCCGCGACGACCGTGCGCGACAGGCCGAGCAGCTTCGCGAGGCCGGCGTCGACGCGCATCCCGTCGAGCCCGTCGGGCACCGGGAGCATCCGCGCGCTCACGCCTGTTCCTCCTGCTGCTGCTTCTTCTTGTCCTTGGTCGACGTACCGTCGTAGTCCTTGCCCAGCAGGGAAAGCAGCACGATCAGGGCGCCGCCGACGCAGATCGCCGAGTCGGCGATGTTGAAGATCGCGAAGCCCTTGCCGTTCGGCGCGAACGCCGAGATGAAGTCGACGACGTGGCCCTGCAGCCCGCCCGGCGCGCGGAAGATGCGGTCGGTCAGGTTGCCGGTGGCCCCGGCGAGCACGAGGCCGAGGCCGATGGCCCAGCCGATCGAGCGCAGCCGCCGCGACAGCCAGACGATCGCGATGACGACGGCCAGCGCGACCAGCGCGAGCACCCACGTCATACCGGTGGCCATCGAGAAGGCCGCACCCGGGTTGCGGATCACCTGCAGGTAGATCAGCCCGCCGAGGATGCGGACCGGCTCCTTGCCCTCCAGGTTCGCGGTGACGAGGTTCTTCGTCACCAGGTCGATCACCCAGAACACGACCGCGACGGCGAACACCCAGCCGACCCGGCGCTTCGGCAGGGGCTTGGCCGGGGCTTCCGGCGTCTCCGGCCCGGCTTCGGGCGGCGCCTCGGCGGCGTCGGGTTCGGTGTCGGGTTCGGAGTGGCTGGGCTCGGTGCTCACGGCTCCATTGTCCACGGCCCTGGTCAGGGCGCCCCGGCAGTGTCGCGGGGACGCAGCAGGAGGGCGGCGAACGCGACGGCGAAGAGCACCCCCGCGGCGGCGAGCGCACCGGCGACCGGAGGCAGGAAAACGACGGTGAGCAGGGCGAACACCACGGCGACGGCCAGCAGGAGCAAGCTGCGCTCGAACCCGGCCAGCAGGACGAGCCCGAGCGTGGCGATCAGGGGCCCGCGCACGTCGCCGTCGAGCCGGAACTGCAGCGCGCCGACCAGGTCGAGCACGGGGACGGCGGCCAGGGCCCCGAGCGTCCCGAGCACGAACCGGCCGGTCCGCGGGGACGTGCCGAGGCGGCGCAAGCTCAGCCAGTACCACCCCGCCGCGACGAGCACGACGGACGCGAGCCCGGCGAGCCAGCCGAGGGCGGCCGGGTGCACGGCCGTGGCAGTGGTGGCCGCGGACAGCCCGGTCCCGCCGACGCCGCCGGTGCCGTACAGCTGGTTGTCCGGGGTCATCGGGACCGCGTACAAGGAGACGAACGAGCCGGTCACCGGGGTGTCCGGCACCAGCTCGACGACCACCATGACCAGCAGCGCGAAACCCAGTGCGGCCACCGGGAACCAGGACCGTCGGACATCCCCCATCGGGTCAGGGTATCGCCCGGGGCCGGAGCACGGCGGCGAAAGCGGCGGCGATCAGCACCGCCGCCGACAGCAGCGCACCCGCCGGCCCCGCCGGCAGCACCACCGCGAGCACCGCGAACGCGACCGCGGTGAGCAGGACGAGCAGGCTGCGCTCGTACGCGGCGAGCACCAGCAGACCGAGCGTGGCCAGCAGCGGTCCGCGCAGCCCGTCGGCGAGCCGGAACTGCCACGACCCGACCAGGTCGAGCAGCGGGACGGCGAGCAGCGCGCCGGCCGTGCCGAGGACGAACCACCCGGTGCGGACGGGCCGCAGGACGACCGCGTACCAGACGGCCGTGCCGAGCACCGCCACGCCGAGCGCGACCTGCCACGCCGGCCCGGCCGGCAGCCCCGGCCCGGGGGTGAACAGCGGATCCTGGGTGAGGAACTGCAGGGCGCCGTACCCGGCCGGCTGCGGGCGGAGCAAGACGTCGGGGGACTGCCACTCGGCCGGGCTGCGGCGGGCCCGCAGCTGTGCCGCCACCATGCCGAGCTGGGCGAACCCCAGCAATGCCACCGGAAACCAGTACCGCCCTCGCCCCATCGGCCCAGGTTAGCCCCTCAGCAGAAGGGCGGCAGCTCCCGCGGGTCGCCGACCGGGGCCCAGCGGCCGTCCACCTTCGCGTACTCCCAGCGGGCGCCGCGCGCGACGATCTGGCGCAGGGCCAGCACAACGCGGTCGACGTGCTCCTCGGTGCTGCCCAGCCCGAGGCTGACGCGGACCGCCTGCTGCCCCTCCCCGCCGGTGACGCCGATGAGGCGCTTCGCCGCGATGTGGGCGCAGAACGCGCCGTCGCGCACGCCGATGCCGTACTCGGCCGACAGCACGGCCGCCAGCCAGCCCGGGTCGAAGCCGTCGACGACGAAGCTGACCGTGCCGACGCGGTCGACCGGCGCGTCGAACAGGCGCAGCTCGGCGCAGCCCGGGATACCCTCGAGTCCCTTGCGCAGCCGGGAAAGCAGGGCCTGTTCGTGCGCCACGACGACGTCCCAGTTCTCGCTGAGGGTTTCGCACGCGACGCCGAGCGCGTACACGCCGACGGTGTTCGGCGAGCCCGCTTCGTGGCGCTCCGGACCGGTGTTCCAGACCACCGCGTCTTCGGTGACGAGCTTCGTCGCGCCGCCGCCGGCGAGGTACGGCCGGGCGGCGCGCAGCCAGTCGGCGCGGCCGATCAGCGCGCCCGCGCCGAAGGGCGCGTACAGCTTGTGGCCGGAGATGGCGACGTAGTCGACGTCCAGGTCCCTGACGGAGATCCGCCGGTGCGGGGCGAGCTGCGCGGCGTCGAGCGCGACGCGGGCGCCGTGCTTCCTCGCCACGGCGGCGATTTCGGCGACCGGGAGCAGCTCACCGGTCACATTGGACGCTCCGGTGACGACGACCAGCCGCGGCCCCTGCGGCGCGTCCGCGAGCGCTTCGTCCACAGCGGACACCGCGGCGAGACGCGTGCGCGGGGTCGGGATCCGCCGGACGTTCGGGCCCTGCCACGGCAGCAGCGCGGCGTGGTGCTCGGTGTCGAACACGATCACCGTGGTGTGGCGGGGAAGGCTGCGCGCGAGCAGGTTGAACGAGTCGGTGGTGTTGCGGGTGAACACGACCGTGTCCGTCCGGCGGGCGTCGACGAAGCGGCGCAGGACGTCGCGAGTGCGTTCGTAGAGCTTGGTGGAGACCTGCGACGCGAAGCCGGCGCCGCGGTGGACGCTGGCGTACCAGGGCAGGAACTCGTCGACCTTGGCGCGGACGGCGTCGAGGCACGGGGCGCTCGCGGCGTGGTCGAGGTTGGCGTAGCCGATGGTGTCCCCGGTGACGAGCGGGACCCGCAGCGCGGCGCCGGCGACGGCCGGGATGCCTTGCGCGGCAGGGGTGATCGCGGTGGTGCGGTCGAGGGCGAGAGTCATCGGGGTGCCTCCTCGGCGGTCCGGGGGACCCCGGCGAGGGGCCCGCGCTTGCCCGTCGCACGACGCGACCGGCCCGGTCTTCACCCGGGGCACCCCACCGCGGTAGGAGGGTTGCCGGCCAGCAAGCCGGGGCTTCGCGCTGGCACTCATGACCTGGCACAGAAGGTAACCGAGAACGCGCCCGGCGGCCAACCCCCGGCTCACATTCTGAGACGCCGCTCACAGCCGACGCCGGACGTTTCCCGCGTCGTTCGCGCTGGTCAGAGCTTCGCGCGGAAGTGCCCCGGCAGCTGCGTGACCGCATGGTCGGAGAGGTGCGTCGCGGTGCCCGCGTACTGCTCGGCACCCGCGGTGAACAGCCAGCCGCCGATGGTCTTGCCGTCGACGGGCTCGCCGTGGGCCGCCGCCGAGGCGTCCGGCAGGGTCCAGAGCGTGAAGTGCACGTGGGCACCGGTGCTGCTGCCGCCGCAGGGCAGCGCGTTGCCGGTCGACCCGAGCACGGCACCGGCCTCGACGTGCTCGCCGTCGCTGACCTTGATGCCTTCCATGTGGTAGTACCCGGTCCGCCAGCCGCCGGCGTGGTCGATGGTCACCCAGTCGCCACCCGCGCAGTGCTGCAGGCGGACGGTGCCGGCGAGCGGCGCGCGGACGGTCCGGTCGGCCGGGCTGAAGTCGATGGCGTTCTCGACGCCGGTGCTGCCGTCGTCGGAGTGGATACCGGCGGAGTAGACCTGCTGACCGGCCTTGAACGGCAGGGCGAGCGCGGGGAACGGCGCGACTTCGGCGGTCGCGGCCGGCGCCGAGACGAGCCCGAGGGCGGTCGTGACGGCGGCGACCAGGAGCGCCCCGCGAACGTGCAGTTTCGTCACCCTGCGTACTCCTTTGGCCTAACGCTCACCCATTCGAACTAACCCGATCGAGCGCACAGTAGGCCAAAGGTTGGATCACTGGGAAGATCACGTGAGATTTTCGTGAGGCGCCCCTCACCCTTGCGGGAAAAGATCACCAGGTCGGCACTGAGACCGGACAAGGACCGGACAAGCGCTGTTCACGGCCTTGCCCTGCCGAAAACGGCATCACGCGTGACGGGGCGGGCATCACGCGTGACGGGGCGGGCATCACGCGTGATTGGAGGGGCATCACGCGTGAGTGGGGGGCGACACGAAGTCGTCCGACCGGTCACGTCGCGGGGGCGACCACGAACGGGCTAACGGCCCGACTCGCCCTTCCAGCGGGCCAGGCGGCCGGCGCGGTCCACCGCGCGGATCCGGCGCTCGGCGGCGTCGCGGACGCCGCTCGTCGTGACCACCAGCAGCTGGTCGTTCTCCTGCAGCCGGCTGGTCTTCTGCGGGGTGAAGCCGGCGCCTTCGCGCACGACCAGGCTGACCGTCGCGCCGGTCGGCAGGCGCAGCTCGGACAGGTACACGCCGTGCAGCTTCGACCCGGGCTGGATGCGGACCTGCAGCAGCTCGGCACCCAGCTCGTCCAGTGGCGCGGAGTCGACCTCGATCTCGTGCGCCTCGGACTTCTTGGCCAGCCCGAGCCGGCGCCCGAGCGGCCCGAGCGTCGCGCCCTGCACCAGCGTCAGCACGATGACCAGCACGAACACCGCGTCGACCAGCCGTTGCGCGCCGGGCACCCCCTCCGACAGCGGGATCATCGCGAGCACGATCGGGACCGCGCCGCGCAGCCCGGCCCACGACAGGAACGCCTGTTCCCGCCACGGCAGCCGGAACGGCAGCACCGAGAGCACGACGGAGATCGGCCGCGCCAGCAGCAGCACGACGGCCCCGGCGACCAGGCCCGGCACGATCGTCTCGAACAGCCGGCCGGGCGAGGCGAACAGCCCGAGCAGCACGAACAGCCCGATCTGCGCCAGCCAGCCGAGGCCTTCGGCGAACGACAGCGTGTCCGAGCGGTGCGGCAGCCGCGAATTGCCCAGCACCAGCGCGGCGACGTAGGTGGCGAGCAGCCCGGACGCGTGCAGCAGCTGGCCGGAGGAGTACGCCACGACGCACACCGCGACGGTGGCCAGCGGGTAGAGGCCGGTCGCCGGCAGCGCGGCCCGGCGCAGCGCGATGCCGCCCAGCCAGCCGAACCCGAGCCCGATGGCCAGGCCCGCCGCGAGCTCGTAGACCACCAGCAGCGGCAGCGTCCAGTCCACAGTGGTGCCGGCGGCGAGCACGACGACGGCGATGTACGCCGGTGCGTCGTTGATGCCGGACTCCAGCTCCAGCGCGCCGACCAGGCGTTTCCCGATCCCGGCGGTGCGCAGCACGGAGAACACCGCGGCCGCGTCGGTCGAGGCGAGCACGGCGCCCCACAGCAGGGCGAACCGCCAGTCCAGGCCGAGCAGCCAGTGCAGGGCCGCGCCGGTGACCGCGACGCTCACCGCGACGGCCACTGTGGACAGTGCGATGCCGAGGCCCAGCGCGGGTTTCACGGCCGACCACCGCGTGGTCAGCCCGCCTTCGGCGAGGATCATGACGAGCGCGGCGAGCCCGAGCGACTGGGTCAGGCCGGGGTTGTCGAACCGGATGCCGAAGCCGGCTTCGCCGAGCACGACGCCGATCGCGAGGTACAGCAGCAGCGAGGGCAGGCCGAGCCGGATCGAGACGCGCACGGCGAGCACGGAGGCGAGGAGCACGACGCCGCCGACGCCGAGCAGGACCGGAAGCTGGTCCATGCCGCCTCCCTCCCGAGTGCCGTGGGGCACTCAGAATAGTGAAGCGGGTGGGTTAACTCGTTCGTGTACCGCTGCCGCGAGTCGGACAACCGGTGTGTTAAGGCGCACTCAGCGCGTCGAGATCGACACCGAGAGCGGCGAACGGCCGGGCGGCGGCCGGCAGGACCTTGACCGCGCGGTGGCCGTCCCGGCCGACCCAGCCCGCGTCGACCGCCCGCTCGAGCAGGGCCGCGGGCACCGCCCCGGCGAGGTGGTCTCGGCGTTCCGTCCAATCCAGACAGTCGCGCAGCAGCGGCCGCCGCGGCCCGGCGGCGACCGGCACGCCGAGACCGGCCAGCACTTCGCGGCCGCGCGCGGTCAGCGTCAGCCCGTCGGCGGTGTCGACCAGGCCGGTCGCGAGCATGCCGTCGCGGACGGCGACGCCGAGCGAGCCGGCGAGGTGGTCGTAGCAGGTCCGCGCGAAGCCGAGCCGCTTCACCCGCAGCGACGACTTCAGCCCGGTCACCGGCCGGTGCTCGGCGTGCTGGGCCAGGTGCTCGATCAGCTCGGCCACGCGCGGATCGGCGATCCGGACGTAACTGGCCCGGCCCTGCTTCACCCGCGCGACGAACCCGGCGTCGACCAGCCGGGTGACGTGCTCACTGGCCGTGGAGAGGGCGATCCCGGCCGCCTTGGCCAGCTCGCCGACGGTCCACGCCCGTCCGTCGAGCAGGGCGAGGCACATGGTGGCGCGGCTCGGGTCGGCGAGCACCGCGGCCACCTCGGCGAGAGCGATCGTCTCCATGCGCCCACGGTACGACGGCCACGCTTCGCCCACGGCCGAACCGACACGGCGCTTTCCCGGGAAAGCGCCGCCGGTGCGGAGACTTCAGAGGGCCTTGAGGAACTGGGCGGCCAGGGTGACCGCCGGCCCGGAGTCGTTCGAGTTCTCCAGGACCACCGCGAAGGCGACGTTCCCGCGGTAGCCGACGAACCAGCCCGTGGCGTTCGACCCGTCGCCGAACTGGGCCGTGCCCGTCTTGCCGAACACGTCGCCCGCGCTCGCGGCGCCACGCCCGGTCCCGCTCTGCACCACCGCGCGCATCATCTTCCGGACTTCGCCGAGCACCGACGCGGGCGGCGGCGAGTACCCCTTGACGACCTGCGTTTCCAGGTCGTGCCACAGCCGCGGCGTGATCGCCCTGCCGGACGCGACCGTCGCCGCCATCACGGCGCCACCGAGGCAGCTGGCCTGGATGCGGCCCTGGCCGAACCCGTCTTCGACCTGCTCGTCCTTGCTCGCCGCGGGCTCGACCTTGCCCAGCTCGGTGGGGATGCCCGGGATGTCGTAGTCGGCGTTGAGCCCCAGCTCGTTCGCCGCCTTCACCAGTCCGTCGGCGGGCAGGGCCAGCGCGAGCCGGCCGAACGTCGTGTTGCAGGACCGCGCGAACGCCGTCTGCAGGTTCGTCGCGCCCAGCTCGAAGCCTTCGTTCTTGACCGTCCGCGTGCCGATCGTCGCGACACCCGGGCAGTCGACCGGCGACGCCGACGTCAGTCCGCTCTGCTGGATCGCCGCCACCGACGTCGCGATCTTGAACGACGAGCCCGGCTCGTACAGGCCGTTGAGCGCCTTCGGCTGGTTCCCGGCGGCCGCGTTCTGCGCGACGGCCAGGATGTCCCCCGAACCCGTGTCGAGCGCGACCACCATGGCCGAGCCTCGGTAGCCGTCGACCGCTTTCTGCGCCGCGTTCTGCGCGGCCAGGCTCAGGCTCGACGTCAGCGGCTTGGCCTCGCCCGCGGCAGCCTTCCCGAAGAGCGTCTCGAGGCTCTTTCCGCTCGTGTCGACGCGCTCGACGGCGAACCCGGTGCCCGCCGCGGCCGTGACCTGCCCGGTGAGCGCGGACCGCAGCAGCGGCGCGGGATCGCCCTCGACCGGGCGCGTGCCGCCGGCCCCGCTGATGAGCAACGGCTTGCCGTCGCGGTCGACGACGGCCGTCGTGTCCCGCACCGCCGTGCTGACCACCAGCCGCTGCCCGGCCTCCAGTTTCGGGTGCAGCAGCGAAGGTGCCCAGTGCACCAGCCACTTGCCGCCGGCCTGGACCAGCTGGAACGGAACGTCGTAGGCCCACGGACCGCCCTTGAGCGACCACGACACGGCGAACGTCCCGCCGGTCGTCTTCGCCCCGGCCGGCGTCGGCTGCAGCACGGTCAGCTTGGCCGTCACCGACGACGGGTTGAGCGTGTTGCGCGCATCCCGCAGGGCGACGGCGGCCGCGGCGTTGTCGTCGGTCAGCCGGCCCGCCGCGTCGGGGTTGTTCTCGGACACTTCCTGCAGGTATTCGGTGATCGCCGAATGCGGGTCGATGGCCCCCGGGCTCTCGACGCTCGTGGCCCCGGCGGCCGCCTCGGGCGCCGAACCGCCGTTCAGCACGAAGAACGCCGCCACCACGACCACGACGACCAGCAGCGCGCCGCCGATCAGGATCCCCCGTCTGCCGGCAGGACTCATTTCGCGTACCCCTCCCCCAAAGCACGCCACCCGCCAACGGAGGTGGCCAGTCGGTTCACACCATACTGGCCACCTCCGGCAGTCAGGCCTTTTCGACCGAGACGGTGACCTTCGTGCCGTCGCCGACCGTGCCGGCGGACCCGCCGTCCACCGGGCCGTAGGTCACCGACGTCGCCAGCGTCTCCGACGCCAGGAACTCCTGGTGCGTCCGGGCCGCGTCGACGACCTCGGCGGGCGCGTCGACGGTCAGCGAGATCCGGTCGGCCACGTCGAGCCCGGCGTCGCGGCGGGCCTGCTGCACGACCCGGACCAGGTCGCGGACCAGGCCTTCGGCCGCCAGTTCCGGCGTCACCTCGGTGTCGATGAGCACCAGCCCGGATCCGCCGGGCAGTTCCGCCGCCGCGCCGCCGCCCTTGGCGACCAGCCGCCGCTCGAACTCGCCTTCGCGCAGCGCGATCCCGGCCGCGACCACGGCGCCGCCCTGGAACGACCAGTCGCCCGCCTTGACGGCCTTGATCACGGTCTGGACGTCCTTGCCCAGGCGCGGGCCGGCGGCGCGGGCGTTGACCGCGACCTCGAACCCGCCGTGCGCGGCGACGTCGGTGGTCAGCTCGACCGCCTTGAAGTTGACCTCGTCGCGCAGGATGTCGGCGAAGGGCGCCAGGGACTCGGCGTCCTCGGCCGCCACGACCAGCGACGACAGCGGCAGCCGCACGCGCAGCTTGTTCGCCTTCCGCAGCGAAAGCGCCGACGACGCCACCTGCCGCACCCGGTCCATCGCGGTGACCAGCGCCGCGTCCGCGGGCAGGTCGTTCGCGTTCGGCCAGTCGGTCAGGTGCACCGAACGGCCGCCGGTGAGCCCGCGCCAGACGACCTCGGTGGTCAGCGGCAGCAGCGGCGCCGCGACCCGCGACGTCACCTCGAGCACGGTGTGCAGCGTGTCGATCGCGTCCCGGTCACCCGCCCAGAAGCGGTCGCGCGAGCGCCGGACGTACCAGTTCGTGAGGACCTCGAGGAAGTCCCGCACGGTCTGGCACGCGCCCGCGACGTCGTAGTGGTCCATCGCGTACTCGACGTCGGTGACGAGCTCGTGCGTCTTCGCCAGCACGTACCGGTCGAGCACGTTCGGCGAATCCGTGCGCCACTTGCCGTCCACGCCCTCGGCGTTCGCATACAGGGCGAGGAAGTAGTACGAGTTCCACAGCGGCAGCACGGCCTGGCGGACGGCGTCGCGGATGCCCTTGTCGGTGACGACCAGGTTGCCGCCGCGCAGGATCGGGCTCGCCATCAGGTACCAGCGCATGGCGTCGGAGCCGTCGCGCTCGAAGACCTCGTTGACGTCCGGGTAGTTGCGCAGCGACTTGGACATCTTCGCGCCGTCGGAGCCCAGCACGATGCCGTGCGAGACGCAGGTGCGGAACGCCGGCCGGTCGAACAGCGCCGTCGCGAGCACGTGCAGCAGGTAGAACCAGCCGCGGGTCTGCCCGATGTACTCGACGATGAAGTCGCTCGGGTAGTGGTGCTCGAACCAGTCGGCGTTCTCGAACGGGTAGTGCACCTGGGCGTAGGGCATCGAGCCGGAGTCGAACCAGACGTCCAGGACGTCCTCGACGCGGCGCATCGTGGACTTGCCGGTCGGGTCGTCCGGGTTGGGCCGGGTCAGCTCGTCGATGTAGGGCCGGTGCAGGTTGTCCAGCCGCACGCCGAAGTCCGCCTCCAGCTCGTCGAGCGAGCCGTAGACGTCGATGCGCGGGTACTCCGGGTTGTCGCTGCGCCACACCGGGATCGGCGTGCCCCAGTAGCGGTTGCGCGAGACCGACCAGTCGCGCGCGTTCTCCAGCCACTTGCCGAACTGGCCGTCCTTGACGTTCTCCGGGTACCAGGTGATCTGCTGGTTGAGCTCGACCATCCGGTCCTTGAACTGCGTCACCGCGACGAACCACGACGACACCGCGCGGTAGATCAGCGGGTTGCGGCAGCGCCAGCAGTGCGGGTACGGGTGGTCGTAGGTCTCGTGGCGCAGCAGCAACGCGCCCTGCTCGGCCGCGGATCCGGTGCCGTTCTTGAGGTCGCGGATGATGTTCGGGTTGGCGTCGAACACCTGCTGCCCGGCGTAGTCCGGCACGGTCGCGTCGAACTTGCCCTGCGCGTCGACCGGCGTCACCGGCGTGATGCCGGCGGCGTCGGTGACGACCTTGTCCTCTTCACCGTAGGCGGGCGCGATGTGCACGACGCCGGTGCCGTCTTCGGTGGTGACGTAGTCCGCGGCCAGCACGCGGTGCGCGTTCTCGGTGCCGGTGAAGTACGGGAACGGCGGCGCGTAACGGGTTCCGAGCAGTTCGGCACCGGTGTAGTGCGCGACGACTGCCGGCTCTTCGCCGAGTTCACGCGCGTACGCGCCGACGCGCGCTTCGGCGAGCAGGAACCGCTTGCCCGGGAAGTTCTCGCTCTCCACGACGACGTACTGCACCTCGGGGTGCACGGCGGTCGCGAGGTTCGACGGCAACGTCCACGGCGTCGTCGTCCAGATCAGCAGGTAGGTGCCGTCGAGGTCGTTGTCGTTGTCCTGCAAGCGGAACCCGACCGTGACGGCCGGGTCCTGGCGGGTGGCGTAGACGTCGTCGTCCATCCGCAGCTCGTGGTTGGACAGCGGCGTCTCGTCGCGCCAGCAGTACGGCAGGACGCGGTAGCCCTCGTAGACGAGTCCCTTGTCCCACAGGCGCTTGAACGCCCAGAGCACCGACTCCATGTACGTGACGTCGAGCGTCTTGTAGTCGTTGTCGAAGTCGACCCAGCGGGCCTGGCGGGTCACGTAGTCGCGCCACTCGTTGGTGTAGCGCAGGACGGACTCGCGCGAAGCCTCGTTGAACTTCGCGATGCCCATCTCTTCGATCTCGGACTTCTCCGTGATCCCGAGCTGGCGCATGGCTTCGAGCTCGGCGGGCAGGCCGTGGGTGTCCCAGCCGAAGCGGCGCTCGACCTTGCGGCCCTTCATCGTCTGGTAGCGCGGCACCAGGTCCTTGACGTACCCGGTGAGGAGGTGACCGTAGTGCGGCAGGCCGTTGGCGAAGGGGGGGCCGTCGTAGAAGACGTACTCGTTGTCGCCGTGCTCGCCCGCCGGGCGGGCGTCGATGGTCGCCTGGAACGTCCGGTCCGTCTCCCAGTAGGCGAGGACCTGCTTCTCCAGCGCGGGGAAGGACGGCTGCGACGGAACTCCCGCGCCGTCGTCCAGTTGGGCCTGGGGGTACATCCCGGTGCTCCTCGGTTCGTCGCTCTCGTACGGACGACCGGGTTCCCGGTCACCCACACGGGGACGAGACGCCTTGACGGCGTACCGCGGTACCACCCCGCTTGCCTGCTCGCGCAGGCCGCTTCGTTGACGGCTGTCACGGGCCGCACCCGTCCGGTTCTACTGAGAGCGGTGACGCTCGGTTCTTCCGGAGGCTCCCCGGTGATGGCCGGATCGACGCCTTGTTGCCTACCAGATTAACGGGCCCGCGCAACCGGGTTGTCACGAGGGGCACGTACCCCGGCCAGCGTCACGCCGATGGCCGTCAGCCACAACGCCGCCGCGATGACACCCACCGTCGGCAGCCCCGCACCCGAGACCGCGCCGAGCACGGCCACCCCGAGCGCGCCGCCGGCCTGGCGGGCGGTGTTGTTGATGCCGCTGGCGACGCCCGCCCGCTCGGCCGGGATGTCGCTGACCGCCGCCGTCACGACTGCCGTCGTCAGCAGGCCCATCCCGACGCCGAGGCCGAGCAGCGTCGGCAGGAGGGCCGGGTAACCGCTGGTTTCGTTGATCAGCACCAGGTTCAGCATCCCGAGCACGCCGAGGGCGAGCCCGGACACCGTCAGCGGCCGCGGCCCGAACCGGGCGACGAGCCGGCCGGTGACCGGCGCCAGCACCGCCAGCGGCCCGAACAGCGGCAGGACTTCGAGCCCGGCCTGCAACGGCGTCGCGTGCCGGACGCCCTGCAGGTAGAGCGTCAGCACGAGGATCGAGCCGATGCCGACGAAGTTCATCGCGGCCGAGACGAAGTTCGCGGGCAGGGTCCGCCGGGCGACGTCGAGGGGCAGCATCGGGTGCGCCGACCGGCGTTCGACGACCAGGAACGCCCCCAGCAGGACGACCGCGAGCACCCCGGCGACGACACTGCCGCCGATGACCGCGTAGACCGCGGCGCCGAGCGCGGGCGCGGCCGTCGCGATGCCGGCGAAGTCGACCCTCCCGGGCCTGCGGTCGCCGCGCGGCACGAGCCGCCGGGTCGCCAGGGCGGCCACCAGCACGACGGGGACGTTGAGCCAGAACACCGGCCGCCAGCCCGCCGCGGTGACGAGTGCGCCGCCGAGGACCGGGCCCGCCGCCAGCGCCAGGGCCGACACCCCCGCCCAGACGCCGAGGGCCCGGGCACGCTCGGCGCGTCCCGGGTAGGCGCCGGTGATCACGGCGAGCGTCCCGGGCAGCAGCAACGCGGCGCCCAGGCCCTGACCGGCGCGGGCGGCGACGAGCCACGGCGCGGCGCCGGCGAGCCCGCACGCGGCCGAAGCCGCGCCGAAGAGCGTGAAGCCCGCGACGACGACCCGGCGGTGTCCGAGGAGGTCACCGAGAGCGCCGCCGGTGAGCAGGAACGCCGCCAGGACGACCGCGTAGCCGTCGACCACCCACTGCAGCGCGGTGAGGTCCGCGCCGAGGTCGGTGCCGATGGCGGGCAGCGCGACGTTGACGACCGTCACGTCGAGCTGCACCAGGAACATCCCGGCGCACATGGTCAGCAGGAGCATGCCCCCAGTGCACCGCGCGGACGTTTCCGTCGCGGTGGAAGTGTGCCGGGGGCATCCTGGGGGCATGGAAGGCGACGCCGACATCGCCCGCACGGCCGCGCTGTTCGCCGACCTGGCGCGCGTCCGCGTGCTGCTCGCGCTGGGCGACGGCCGGGCGCTGGCGGCGTCCGTGCTGGCCGCCGAGGCCCGGCTGTCCGCCCCGGGCGTCAGCGCGCACCTGGCGAAGCTGCGGGACGCCGGCCTGGTCGTCGCGGAGAAGTCGGGGCGGCACCGGTTCTACCGCCTGGCCGGTCCGGACACCGCGGAGCTGCTGGAGACGCTGGCGCGGTTCTCCCCTTCGCAGCCCGTGACGTCCTTGCGGGAGGGCACGCGTGCGGAGGCGCTGCGCACGGCGCGCACCTGTTACGACCACCTCGCCGGACGGCTCGGCGTTGCGGTCACCTCGGCGCTGCTGGCGCGGGGTGCGCTGACCGGGCCCTCCGACACGCGACGACGTCCGGGCGACCGGATTTCGGCTCCGTTGAGCGAACACCCGTACACGCTGGGTCCCGCGGCCCGCGAGGTGTTCGGCGAACTGGGCGTGGACCTCGACGCGGCCGCGGCCGGCCGCCGTCCGCTGCTGAAGTTCTGCCTGGACTGGAGTGAGCAGCGCCACCACCTGGCGGGCGCCCTGGGCGCGGCGGTCGCGACCCGGTTCGTGGACGCGGGCTGGGTGCGGCGGCGCGGCCAAGCCCACCGCGCGCTGCGGCTCACCCCGGAAGGAGCCGACGCCGTGTCGTCCCTTCAATCACGCGTGTCGTCCCTCCCGCACGGCCTCACACGTGATTGAAGCGGCATCTCGCGTGATTGGAGAGGCATCTCGCGTGATTGGAGGGGCATCACGCGTGATTGGAGGGTCGACACGGGGGTCAGCGGTGGGCGGCCACCAGGGTCGCGTCGGGGCGGCAGCGGTTGCACGGCGTGAAGCCGAGCTGACGGGCTTCGCCGACGCCGATCGGGATCGTGTCGCGCTTGCCCAGCCAGACGCACGTCCTGAGGTGGTAGCGCGGGTGCTCGTCGACCACCACGACCTCGTCCTCGAGGTCGGCCAAGACGGCGAGGTCCGCCGACGTGGTCTCTTCTTCGCCCGGCTCGGCGTCGGACTCGGGCTTCGCCGGTGCGGGCTCTTCCGCGACCGGTTCTTCGGCCGGGGGTGCTTCGGGCTCGGGCGTGTCGGCCGGGTCACCCAGGTCGCCCGCCGCCGGGATCAGGGCGGTCTGTTCCTCTTCCACCGGCTTCTCGTCGGCGGGTGGCTCTTCGGCCGGTGGCTCTTCCTCGGCCGGAGGTTCCGCGGGAGGTTCGGGAGCCGGAGCCGCGGCACGACGACGGCGGCGCAGCCAGTCGGCGACCAGGATCAGCCCGGCCAGCACGGAGAGACCGATGGAAACCCACGCCCACAGCGAAGAAGCCGTGATGAGCGCCGTGACGAGCAACCCCAGAGCCGCCAGTACCAGTACCAGCACGATGTAAAGCACGCTGAATTACAGCACGAACCGCTCAAGATCGGCCGTCGACCCGCCCACGTGCGGTACCGGATCGACTCCGAACCGTGGCCCACCCCGCCGACGTCGCCGGTGGGGTGGGCCCGGGGAAGAAAACTCAGCCGGCCTCGGCGCGCGGGCCGAACGAGTAGCCCTGGCCGCCGCTCGAGGAACCGGACGACTGCCCGGAGTTCGAGGACGCCGACGCCGGGGCCGCGGAGCCGCGGTCGTCGAGCTCGCGCAGCTGGGACTCGAGGAACCCGCGCAGCCTCGTGCGGTACTCCCGCTCGATCGTGCGCAGCTCTTCGATCTTCTTGCCCAGCCCGCCCTTCTCGGCGTTGAGGCTGTTCATCGTCTCGGTGTACTTGCGCTGGGACTCGCGCTCCAGCGTGGTCGCCTTGTCACGCGCCTGGCGCTCCAGGGTCTCCGCCCGGGTCCGCGCGTCGTTCAGCATCGTGTCGACGCGCGTGCGCGCCTCGTTGACCATCGAGTCGGACTTCGCCCGGGCGTCCGAGAGCAGCTGCTCGGACTTGGTGCGGGCCTCGGCCAGCATCCCGTCGGACTCGGTCTTCGCCTCGGCGGTCAGCCGGTCGGCCATCTCCTGGGCCAGGCCCAGAACCTTGGCGGCCTGCACGTTCGGCTCGGCGCTGTCGCCGACCATCGAGTGCGCCTGGGTCTGCTCCATGGCCGACTGCGGCGGCGGCACGGGGGCCAGGCGGCGCGACGGCTCTTCACGCATCGGGGGGGCACCGACGTTCGCCTTGGCGTTTTCGAGCTCGCCTCGGGTCGACTCGAGCTCGGCGTCGAGCTGCTCCATCTGCTGGCGCAGCTCGTTGTTGTCCTCGATCAAGCGGGCCAGCTCGGTCTCCACCAGGTCGAGGAACGCGTCCACCTCGTCCTCGTTGTAGCCCCTCTTGCCGATGGGCGGCTTGCTGAACGCGACGTTATGCACGTCAGCGGGGGTCAACGACATCAGATCACCTCACGCACTCCATGGCCTGCAGGGTCCACCCAAGTCTCCCCGATCAACTTGGAGTCGCCAGTTGCATCGCGAAGAACACAACCAACAGCAGCACCATAATCGACAAGTCCAGTCCGACGCCGCCGATCCGAACCATCGGAATGATTCGCCTGAACAACCTGACCGGCGGGTCCGTCACTGTGTAGATGGTCTCGAGCGTCACCGCAACCCCCCCGGCGGGATGCCACTCACGCGCGAAGGTGCGAACGAGTTCGATCACGATCCGCGCCGTCAGCAGCAGCCAGAAGGCGAACAGCACGTACCAGACGACCAGCCACACAGCTTCCACGCACCTACTCTAACCATGCGCCCCCGTAGAAGACGCTGTTGAGGGGGTCGACGCGGCATCGGGTCGACAAAATCACGTCTGCTTGCGCTCAGCGGTAAGCGCGACTTCAGCCGCGCAGGAACAATCCGCCCTCGGCAATCCGTCGGCGGTCTTCCGCCGTGACGTCCACATCGGGCGGTGAGAGAAGGAACACCTTGTTGGTGACCTTGTCCATCGACCCGCGCAGCGCGAAGGCGAGCCCGGCGGCGAAGTCGACGAGCCGCTTGGCGTCCGCGTTCTCCATCTCGGTGAGGTTGATGATCACCGGGATGCCCTCGCGGTAGTGCTCGCCGATCGCCCGTGCCTCCACGTAGCTCGTGGGGTGCAGCGTGGTGATCCGGCTGAGCGGGTCGCGCAGCGGCGGCCGGGCCGGCTCGGTGACTGGGCGCAGCCGCGCCACGGGCTCCGGCTGCCGGTCGACCGCGAGCGCGCCGTGGACGGCATGCTCGGAACCGACCACGGAGCGTGATTGGCTGCGGCTGACGGGCTCGTCGTACGTGTCGTCGACGTCGCGGTAGCGTGAGCGCGACGACCGGGGAGCCGGCTCCTCGTAGGAGTCGTACTCGTCGTCGTAGCCACGCCGGTAGTCGTCTTCGACGTCGTAACCGTCGTCGTCCGCGGGCACCATCCCGAAGTAGGCCTTCAGCTTCTGCAGCGCGCTCATGCCTCTCCCTAGCCCTAGCCGCTCCCGCACCGACGTTTCTCCACGCCGTCAGTGCCCCGTACGGCCGACCACTAAACGTGACCGGGTACGGGCTCCCTACGGCGAGGCTAAACCGCGCCCACCGAGCAACGCGGTTCCGACACGCACACAGGTCGAGCCGTGCGTGATCGCCTGCTCGAGATCATGGCTCATCCCGGCGGAGACTTCTGCGGCATTCGGGTGATCTTTGCGAAGCGCCTCACCCGCGCGAGCGAGTCGTTCGAAGGCCGCCGCCGGGTCCGCGCCGAGCGGCGCGACAGCCATCAGGCCGCGAAGCCGCAGTTCACCCATGTGAGTGACGTGCTCGGCGAGCTGGCCCAGCTCGTCGAGGGGGCAGCCGCCGCGCTCCGGGTCGTCGTCGAGGCTCGCCTGGATCAGCACGTCGAGGGGTTCGTCACGTATCTGCGCGTCCTGGGCCGCACGCACCGCCTTGGCGAGCGCGTCGGCGAGCCGGGCCGAGTCGAGCGACTGCACTTCGTGCGCCCACCCGACCACGGACCGTGCCTTGTTCCGCTGCAGCCGGCCGACCATGTGCCACCGGAGGCCGGGAACCTCGGCGGCTTTCGGGCCGGCCTCCTGGTCGCGGTTCTCCCCCACGTCGGTGACGCCCAGCTCGGCCAGCAGCGCGGCGTCGGAGGCGGGGAAGGTCTTGGTGATCGCGATCAGCTTGACCTCGTCCCGCGCGCGCCCGGCGGCGCGACAAGCGGCGGCGATCCGCGCCTCGACCTCGGCCAGGTTCGCGGCCAGCTCGGCCTTGCGGTCGGTCATGCCTCGACCCAGGTGATGCCCGCGATCCGCCCGGTCGTGCCGTCGCGGCGGTAGCTGAAGAGCGTCTTGTCCTCGTTGGTGCACCGCGGGTCGACGCCGATCTTGCCGACGCCGAGGTCCGCGAGCTGCTGCCAGAGCCCAGCGCGCAGGTCGAGCCCGGGCGTGCCCTTCCGCGTCTTGCAGGCGCTGCCCGGCACGTGCTTCTCGACGTCGGCGGCCATGGCGGCCGGGACCTCGTAGCAGTCGCCGCAGATCGCCGGGCCCAGCAGCGCCTCGATGCGGCCCACCTCGGCACCCGCTTCTCGCATCGCG
Organism: Amycolatopsis stemonae; assembly: GCF_054781455.1. Classification (NCBI taxonomy): domain Bacteria; kingdom Bacillati; phylum Actinomycetota; class Actinomycetes; order Pseudonocardiales; family Pseudonocardiaceae; genus Amycolatopsis; species Amycolatopsis stemonae. Next base: position 217,231 of record NZ_BAAGUJ010000007.1, read on the forward strand.
GAAACCGCCGCCTTGGCGACGCCGACGCGCGTGCCGACGCGCCCGGCGTGCACCGCCGAGACCACCCCGGCCTCGGCGTCGGCCAGCAGGATCGGGACGCAGTCGGCGACCAGCACCACGAGCGCCACGCCCGGGGTCGCGGTCACCAGCGCGTCGGTCGCCTCCGCCGCGCGGGTCTCCGAGCCGTCGACGATCGTCGCCGTGCGGCCGTGGACCTGCTCCATCCAGGCCAGCCTGTCCTCGGCCAGGCCGAGTTCCGAAGCGAGCCGCTTGCGGTTGGCGAAGACGTCCCCCTCGTCGTCACCGACGTGGTCACCCAGGTTGAAGGTGTCGTACGGCGGCCGCGACGCGCCGCCCGCCCTGGTCGTGACCACTCGCCGAACCCGCACGAATCCTCCTGAACATCGATGAAGGCCACCACCCACGACTCTAGTTCGCGGGTGGTGGCCTTCAGCAGGTGTGGCTAGCGCCGCATGAACGGCGGGACGTCGACCTCGTCGTCGGACGGGTCGTCGTGCACCGGCATCGCGCGCCCCGGCAGGCTGCCCTGGGTCGCGTTGGAGCCGATCGGCGAGTAGCCGCGCGAACCGCCGCCGGGCTGCGGGAGCCCGCCGGACGGCTGGCCGCCAGTGGCCGAGGGCAGCGGCGAGTGCGACCGCGGCGGCGCCACCGGGTAGCCGGAGCTGCCGGCCGGCGGCACCGGGGTGGCGCCCGACGGCGGCGTCGGCGGGTTCGAGACCTGCCCGGCCGAGGCGGACGCCGTGCTGCCCGACGAAGACCGCGAGCCGAACGCCGGCGGGTCGAGCTTCTTGTGGGTCGGCGCGCCCGCGTCGAACCCGGCCGCGATCACCGTGACGCGGACCTCGTCGCCGAGGGAGTCGTCGATGATCGTGCCGAAGATGATGTTGGCGTCCGGGTGCGCGGACTCCTGCACCAGCGACGCGGCCTCGTTGATCTCGAACAGGCCCAGGTCGGAGCCGCCCGCGATGGACAGCAGCGCGCCGTGGGCGCCGTCCATGGACGCCTCCAGCAGCGGCGAGTTGATCGCCTTCTCCGCGGCCTGGATGGCCCGGCCCTCTCCCCGGGCCGACCCGATTCCCATCAGCGCCGACCCCGCACCGGACATGACGCTCTTGACGTCGGCGAAGTCGAGGTTGATCAGACCCGGCGTGGTGATCAGGTCGGTGATGCCCTGGACACCGGAGAGCAGCACCTCGTCCGCCGAGCGGAACGCGTCCATCAGCGAGACGCCGATGTCGCCGAGCTGCAGCAGCCGGTCGTTCGGGATCACGATGAGGGTGTCGCACTCGTTGCGCAGCGACTGGATGCCGTCTTCGGCCTGCTTGCCGCGGCGCTTGCCCTCGAAGGTGAACGGGCGGGTCACGACGCCGATGGTCAGCGCGCCCAGCTTGCGGGCGATCTGCGCGACGACCGGGGCGCCACCGGTGCCGGTGCCGCCGCCTTCACCGGCCGTCACGAACACCATGTCGGCGCCCTTGATGACCTCTTCGATCTCTTCACGGTGGTCTTCGGCGGCCTTCTGGCCGACCTCGGGGGCGGCGCCCGCGCCGAGGCCGCGGGTCAGTTCACGGCCGATGTCGAGCTTGACGTCGGCGTCGGACATGAGCAGTGCCTGGGCGTCGGTGTTCACCGCGATGAACTCGACACCCTTGAGGCCGACCTCGATCATGCGGTTCACGGCGTTCACGCCGCCACCGCCGATGCCGACCACCTTGATCACCGCAAGGTAGTTGTGCGGGGGCGTCATCGAAGTCCGCCTTCCTGATCGTTGTGCCCGTACAGCCCGCCGGCGGGTGATCAACTCTCAACCTCAACCCCAGATTGAGAGTTATGTCAACTGCCGACGTTAGGCAGGACGGTAGGCACCAGGCAGGCTCTAATCCAGTAGGCACGCCGTGTGTCGCAAAGGTGTTTTGCCACAACACGTTCGAGCGCGCAAGAGCGGAAGGCCGCGATCACCTGCCCGGCCCGCTCTGCTATGGCGGAAGATCAGGCCGGCACGGGCATGCTCATGAGCACGTCCGTGGGCGCCCCGCTGGGCGATCCGCCCGCCTGCTCGAGGCTCACCGCGAGCCGGTCGGCGGCCCCGACGCCGTCGGCCACGACCAGGCCACCGTCGTCGGCGGCGGCGATCACCCCGGCCGAGCGCGGCGCGCTGCCGCCGGTGATCAGCCAGGCCTCGTAGACCTTCCCGCCGGGCTGCGCCGGAAGGCCCGCGTCCATCACCATCACGCGGTTCAGCGACTTCGACAGGACGACCGTGACCCCGCCGCCCCCGGGCGCCTCACCGTGCGCGGTCTTCGAGTCCGGGGCCGCGAGCAGGGCCGCCACCGGCTCGTAACGCTGTTTCGCCTGGTCGAGCCGGCTCTGCGCGGTCTGCAGCTCCTGCTGCTGGGTGAGCGCGATCCCGCCGAACACGCCGCCGGCGGCCAGCCCGACCACCGCGGCGGCGGCCGCCACCAGGACCGCCCAGCGCGGTGCGCGGGACGGGGGGCGGTGACGCTCGTGCGCGCCGGCCCGCGTCCGCGGCGGCAACTGGCGCGTCGCGTGCATGGCGGCCATGACGCGGTCCTTGAACTCCGGCGGCGGCTCCTCGGCCATCGCCGCGCCGAGCCGGGCCGCGGTCGCGCGCAGCTCGGCGACCTCCTGCGTGCACGACTCGCACTGCTCGAGGTGCCGGGCGAACTCGGCGCGCTCGATGTCGGAGACGGCGTCGAGGGCGAAGGCGCCGGCGAGGGTGTGCATCTCGGGGGTGCTCACGCGGTCACCCCCAGGCAGTCCCGCAGGCGGATGAGCCCGTCCCGCAGCCGCGTCTTGATGGTTCCTTGCGGCGTCGACAGCACTTCGGCCACCTCGCGATAGGTATAGCCCTGGTAGTAGGCGAGCAGCACGGATTCGCGCTGCAGATCGGTCAGGAAGGACAGGCACCGGCGCACCTGGGAGCGTTCGAGCCGCGCGGTGACGGACTCGGCGACCTCGTCGAACGGGCGGCCGCGGGCCGCTTCGAAGGTCGCCTTCTGTTCGCGCTCGGTGCTGGCGCGCGCCGAGCGGACGCGGTCGACGGCGCGGCGGTGGGCCAGCGTCATCGCCCAGTTCAGCGCCGAGCCGCGCTCGGGCGAATACCGCGTCGCGGTGCGCCAGAGCTCGACGAGCACCTCCTGCGCGACCTCTTCGGACTGGGCCGCGTCGCGCACGATCCGCCGGACCAGCCCGAAGATCGGCCCCGCGAACTGGTCGTAGAGCAGTTCGAACGCCCGCTCGTCGCCCTTGGCGACGCGCACCATCAGCTCCTCCGCCGTCGGGCCCGCCGGGACTTCGGCGGGCACGGGCGCGAGGGAGCGCTGGCGGGCCTGCTCATCCATGCAGCTGTCCTCCGGCGTTCTGCGGGGTGCGCGGCACGACCGCCGCCTTGCGCAGCCACAGGGCGACGCCGTGGCGGCGGATCAGCGCGGACACCCGCTGCGGGAGCAGCGGCCGGGCCAGCACGAGCCGGGCCAGCCACCGCGGGTTCACCGGGCGGCGAACACCCCGCAGCGTAGCGACCAGCGGCGTCGAGTTCTCGCGGCGCAACGCGACGGTGAGGTCGAGCAACGCTTCCGGCTGGGGCAGCCGCATCCGGTACTCGCCGTCCATCTCCTGGAACGGTGAAACGTAGAACTCCTTGGCCGCGCGGGCGCGGCCGTGCTCGTCCGGGTGCAGCAGGTACGCGTGCCGGCCGCCGTACGTGTTGTGCACCTCGGCGACCACGCAGGCGAGGCGGCCCGCGGCGTCGTGGCACCAGTAGACGCTGATCGGGTTGAACACGTACCCGAGCACGCGCGCGGCGGCCAGCATCACGACCTTGCCGCCGCGCAGGTCCACGCCGCGCTCGGCGAGCCAGCCGTCCAGCTTCTCGCGGATCCCGCGGGGATCGCTCGCGACGAAGTGGTCCCGGCTGTCGAAGCGGGCGAACGGCCGCAGCCACGCCGGCAGCCGCGGCGGCGCGTCGAGGTCGACCAGCCACAGGTACACGCGGTGCGCGAAGGCGTGCGGCGGGTCGATCCGCCGCACGTGCGCGACGGTCGCGTCGTAGAGCGCGTTGGTCACCAGGCGACTCCCAGGCTTTCGGCGGCACGGGCGCCCGAGGAACAGCCGTCTTCGTGGAAGCCCCAGCCGTGGTAGGCGCCCGCGTACGCGAAGACGCCGTCGTTCAGCTCGGGCAGCCGGCGTTGCGCCGCAACGGATTCCGGCGTGTAGACCGGGTGCTCGTAGTTCATCCGCGCGACCAGGCGGTCCGGGCCCGGGCCGTCGCCGGGGTTGAGCGTGACGACGTAGCCGGTCGGCTCGTCGAGGCGCATCAGGCGGTTCATGTCGTAGCTGACCTGGACCGCGCCGGTCGGCGCGCCGCACTCCGGGGCGCGGTAGTTCCACCCCGCGCGGGCGTCGGCCAGCGACGGCAGCACGCTGGTGTCGGTGTGCAGCCAGGCTTCGTTGGCCGAGTAGCGGAACGCGCCGAGCACTTCGCGCTCGGCCGTGGTCGGGTTGGCCAGCAGGGACAGCGCCTGGTCGGCGTGCGTGGCGACGACGACCTTGTCGACCCGGTGCGGGGTGTCGGCGTCGTCGCGGACCTCGACGCCGCTTCCCGTCCGCAGCACCGACCGCACCGGCGTCGACAGGTGCACGGCCGTGAGCTGCTTCGCCGCGCGTTCGACGTATTCGCGGGACCCGCCGACGACGGTCCGCCAGGCCGGCGAGTTCTTCACCGAGAGCATGCCGTGGTTGCGGAGGAACTCGAACAGGTACCCGGCCGGGTAGCGGAGGGTGTCGCTGCGGTCGGCCGACCAGACCGTGGACACCAGCGGCAGCATGAAGTGGTCGGTGAAGTAGCGGGTGTAGCCGCCGATGGCCAGGAACGCGCCGAGCGTGACGTCCCCGGCGTCCTTCGCCGCCAGCAGCCGCTTCGCGTGCCGGTGGAACTTCTTCACCTCGGCCAGCATGCGCAGGTAGCGGGGCCGGGCGAGGTTGCCGCGCTGGGCGAAGAGCCCGGGCAGCCCCTTGGCGCCGGCGTACTGCAGGCCGCAGCCGTCGCAGCGGATGCTCATCGACATCTCGGTGTCCCGGGTGCGCACCCCGAGCTCGCCGAACAGCTTCAGCAGCGTCGGGTAGGTGCGCTCGTTGTGGACGATGAAGCCGGAGTCGACCCCGACGGTCCCGCCGTGCGCGCTCGGCACGTCGTGGGTGTGCGCGTGCCCGCCCAGGCGGTCGTCCGCCTCGAAGAGCAGCACCTCGTGCTTGCGTTGCAGCAGGTATGCCGCGGTCAGCCCGGCCACCCCGCTGCCGATGACGGCGATGCGTTCTCCCGTGATCTCCACACCGGTACTTCGCCGCCGCCCCGGGTTCGGATTGGCTGGGGGCGGCACCAATCCACCGCGCGGAGCGGAGCGAATCCCGGACATGCCGAACAGCACCGCGCACCGCCTCGCCTCGTTCGCCGAAAAACTCCTCGGCGGGCAGCTCCCCGTCGGCCTCCGGACCTGGGACGGAACCCGCGTCGGCCCAGTTGACGCGCCCACCGTCGTGCTGCGCAACCGCCGCGCGCTGCGCCGCCTGCTCTACGCGCCGGGTGAGCTGGGTCTCGCCCGCGCCTACGTGACCGGTGACCTGGACGTCGAAGGAGACCTCGCGGACGGCTTCCGCCGGATCTGGGCCCTCACCCGCACGGGGGAGCTGAACCGGGCGAAGCTCGGCCTGCGGGAGTGGGCCGAAGCCGTCCGGCTCGCGGCCCGGCTGAGGGTCGTCGGGCCGCCTCCGCGGCCACCGGCCGAAGAAGCCCGCCTGACCGGCAAGCTGCACAGCCTGCTGCGCGACAAGTCCGCCATCGCCCACCACTACGACCTCGGCAACGCCTTCTACCAGCTCCTGCTCGACGAGTCGATGGCGTACTCGAGCGCGTACTTCACCGCCGAGTCGCAGAGCCTCGAACAGGCCCAGCACGACAAGCTGGAGCTGATCTGCCGCAAGCTGGGCCTGCGGCCCGGGATGCGGCTGCTCGACATCGGCTGCGGCTGGGGCTCGCTGCTGGTCCACGCGGCCAAGCACCACGGCGTCGAGGCCGTCGGCATCACGCTCTCGGCCGAGCAGTTGCAGCACATCCGCGGCCGCCTCGCCCAGCACGACCTCGAAGACCGCGTCGAGGTGCGCCGCCAGGACTACCGGGAGCTGCCGGACGCGCCGTTCGACGCGGTCGCGTCCATCGAGATGGGCGAGCACGTCGGCGAGGTCAACTACCCGGCCTACGCGGCGACGTTGCACAAGATGGTCAAGCCCGGCGGCCGGGTGCTGATCCAGCAGATGTCGCGCGGGAACGTCGCCCCCGGCGGCGGCGCGTTCATCGAGCGGTACATCGCCCCCGACATGACGATGCGCCCGGTCGGCCGGACCATCGACCACCTGGAGTCCGCGGGCCTCGAGGTGCGGGACGTGCACGCGATGCGCGAGCACTACGTCTGGACGGTCCGCGCCTGGGCCGACACCCTGGAGGAGAACTGGGCCGACGTCGTCGCGCTGATCGGCGAGACCGGCGCGCGGGTCTGGCGGCTGTACCTGGTGGGCGGGGCGTTGGCGTTCGAGGAGAACCGGATGGGCGTGGACCAGATCCTCTCGGTGCGACCGCACCCGGACGGCACCAGCGGCATGCCGGCGACGCGGGAGTGGTGCTGATGCCGCAGCTGCTCGTCACGGCCGCCGTCACGCTCGTGGCGGTGGTCGTGACCTTCGGGATCGCGCGGGCGCGCAAGCGCTACGACACGATCGACACGTTCTGGGGGCTGGGCTTCGCGATCGTCGCGGTCGCGGCCTTCCCGTTCGGCGACGGCCCGCTGTCCCTGCGGCTGGTGGTGGTGCTGCTGACGGTCGTCTGGGGCGTGCGGCTCTCGGTGCACCTGCACCTGCGCAACCACAAGTTGCCGGAGGACCCGCGGTACGCGCGGATGGGCTACGGGCCGCTGAAGATGTTCGTGCGGATCTACCTGTTCCAGGGTGTGGTGCTGTACTTCGTCTCCCTTCCGGTGCAGTTCGCGGTGGACGGCACCGGGATCGGCGTCCTGGGCTGGCTCGGCATCGCCGTGTGGCTGGTCGGGTTCGCGTTCGAGACGGTCGGCGACGACCAGCTGCGCCGGTTCAAGGCCGACCCGGCCAACAAGGGCAAGGTGCTCGACACGGGGTTGTGGCGCTACACGCGGCACCCGAACTACTTCGGCGACGCGTGCGTGTGGTGGGGCCTGTACCTGCTGGCCTGCTCGACGTGGCCGGGCGCGCTGACGATCCTCTCCCCCGTCGCGATGACGTTCACGCTGGCTCGCGGAACGGGCAAACCCATGCTGGAGAAGGGAATGGCGCGCACGCGCCCGGCGTACGCGCACTACGTCGAGCGGACGAGCGGCTTCTTCCCGTTGCCGCCCAAGAAGGTCACTCCCCGGTGACCCCGTCGGTCAGCTCGCGCAGCAGGTCGAGGTGGCCGACGTGCCGCGCGGTCTCCTCGATCATGTGCGTGAGCACCCAGCGGACGTTGAACGTCTCGTCCTTGTACGTCACCTGGTCGTCGAGGCCGCGCGCGGCGACGATCTCGCGGCTGCGGGCGCACTGCTTCTCGTAGTCGGCGAGGAGCTGTGGCACCGGCGTCTCCGCGGCGAAGCGGAACTCGGCGTCCGGGTCGGCCTTCAGGCGCTCGTCCCACGTGTCCTCCTCGCCGTCGAGGACGACGGCGAACCAGAACCATTCGTTGAGCGTCAGGTGCCCGACCAGCCCGGCGATCGTGGTCAGCTCGCTGGGCAGGTGGACGCGCCGGGCCTGCTCGTCGGTCAGGCCGCCGGCCTTCCACTCGACGGTGGCGCGGTGGTGGTCGAGCATCGTCGTGAGGATTTCGCGCTCGCCACCGGTGAGCGGCGCCCGGGGGCGCTCGGGTCGTTCGGTCATGCCCGGGAGTCTGCCAGGCGTCACCGACAGGTTTTTCCGGAATACCTTGCGCACGATGTAATCGGGGACTAGGTTTATAGGCGTGCCGGATGAGTTCCTCTTGGACGAGCAAGCCTGCTTCGCGCTCTACGCGGCGTCGCGCGCGGTGACGGACACCTACCGTCCCCTGCTGGGCGAACTGGGCCTCACGTACCCGCAGTACCTCGTGCTGCTGGTGCTGTGGGAGTCCGACGACCGACCGGTCAAGGAGATCGGCGAGGCGCTGCACCTGGACTACGGCACGCTTTCCCCGCTGCTCAAACGACTCGAGGCCAACGGGCTCGTCACGCGGACGCGGTTGCCCGCGGACGAGCGCACGGTGGTGGTCAGCCTGACCGGGAAAGGCCGCTCCACGCGCACCCGCGCGGCGGGCGTCCCGTCGGCCATCGGCTGCGCGCTGGGCCTCGACGACACCGAGCGGCGAACCCTGATCGACACCCTGCGGCGGCTGACGGCGTCGGCCGCCGCCTACTCCCTTGGAGGCTCGGATGCCCAGCCGTGACGCGACCACCCACTGGGTCGGCGGACTGCAGAACGGGAAGGGCGAGGTCACCCTGGACTCGTCCAACGCCGGCACGTTCTCCGTCTCGTTCCCGACCCGCGCGGGCAACCCCGACGGCCAGACCAGCCCGGAGGAGCTCATCGCGGCGGCGCACTCGTCGTGCCTGGCGATGAACCTGTCGGGCGTGCTGGAGGCCCAGAAGCTCACCGCGGACTCGATCGACGTGAGCGCCGAGGTCACCCTCGGCCCGGCCGCCGGCGGCGGCTTCGAGATCAGCGGCATCGCGATCACGCTGCGCGCGTCCATCGAGGGCGTCACGGCGGAGCAGTTCGCGGAGTACGCGGAGACGGCGGAGAAGACGTGCCCGGTGTCGAAGGCCCTCGCGGGCACGACGATCACCCTGGACGCCGCGCTCAACTGACGCTTTCCGGAACGGCCCCCTCGGACTCCCCGAGGGGGCCGTTTCAATTCGCGAACTTCGCGAGGTGCTTGATCACCCAGTCGCGACCGAAGTCCGCCAGGACGGTGCCGGACCAGCATCCGGCGATCCGGATGTCGGTCCACAGGGTAATTTTAGGGCCGTTGAGAGTACCGTGACTTACGTGGACGGTCGACGCTCCTTCGGTCCAGCTGAAGACGAAGTGGGCGTACATGTACATCCAGCTTCTGCGGCCGGTGCGGTCGGTTGCCTTCACTGGCCCTTCGGAGGGGTATGGCGCGCGGTAGAAGTCGTGTGTCCGGTTGCCGCAGGTGAAGCCTTCCGGTGTGAGGCCGGGGCGGAGCAGCGAGTCAGTCTTCGACAATGGTGATCGTGCCGGTGCCATCGCAGCTTCCACAGCCCTTTCCTCTACAGTCGCCGCAAGTGCGAGTGATGTTTTCCATTCACCAACAGTAAGATCGCGCGATCTGCGCAAGCCAGCTCTACTCGCGAACGCGCATTGATTGGCTAATGGCCACCGGCTCGCCACTCACGCCGGAAGTCGCCGGCGACCGACCGGAGGAATTCGATCGCCTCTTCACCCCGGTACGCCTGAGCACGAAAGGCTTCGAACAGCTCGACGTGGTAAGCGACGTCCTGTGGATCACGCAACGCCACGGTGCCGGAGAACAATTCGATCGTCACCAATCGCTCGTCGTGGACGACGAAGATGTTCAGCGGAGACACCAGGACCTCGGCAGCTTGGGGGACGACAGCGATATCGACATTCTCCCGTTCGGCCACCGTAAGGAGGTTGGCTACTTGGCCGACCATCACCGGAAGCGGCGCCCGCCGCCAGCGAACTGCCTGCTCGGTCAAGACGAACTCGAACTGCCGGCCTAAGTCGTCGAGAACCCCTTGCGAAGCCAACCGGGCTCCGACCATCTTGCCGACATCACGGGCCGGCCGCCCCTTCGTGGTGGAGGACAGTACGTGGCGTGCGTAGTCCGGCGTCTGGAGCAGACCGCTCGGGATGGCGGGCAGAAACTGCCGGACCAATCGCGACGACTCGTGCAGCGCCTTGATCTCGAGCTGGCCACGCCAAAGTCCGGTGCGCGCCATGGACCGCCACGAGGTATAGCCGACGTTCGCGACACGGGCGAGAGCCACGAGCTTTTCGGCGGCATCGCGAGGAACGGACAGCGCCGCGACGATCTGCTCGACGTCGACCACCGAGGCGAGCACCTTGCCCGTCTCGATGCGGCTGATCTTTGCTTGGCTCATCGCGCACCGGGCGGCCAGCCTTTCGCCCGACAGTCCCGCGGCCCGACGCAACTCCCGAAGCGTCTCCGCCAGCGTCGCGCGCTGCTCATCCTGCCGACCCGGCTCCAGCATCCCACTCGCCAAACGGCACCCCATGGCTCACGGCTACGTCTCGCCAGCCGTGGTACTTCCGCAGATCGGGATCTTCCACCAGCTCGGCGCCGGCAAACGTTCCATCGGGATGATAATCGAGGTGCACGACCGTCGCGTCGTCGAAGAGCCAGAAATCTTGAGCCGGCAATCCCCAGTCCTGCTCCGTGACATCGACTATCCGGTAGTCCTCGCCGGCGGCCACGTTCCCCGGGATGCTCCAGGCACGTTGATACCGCAAGTAGTCCGTCAACGGACGACGGACCAGTTTGGCGCGCTGGACACTCCGCCCGGATGCGACGATTGCCGCTATCCGCCTGCGCCACGCGGCATTGTGCTCGGCGGGCTTCTCGCTGCCGGCCAGGTACAGCTCGATGTTCGCCTGCTCCGACGGCATCAAGTAGCTCTGTCGCACCTCCAAGCGGAACGCAGACACAGCGAACTCGTCGAAGTACTTTTGCCCCCACTCAGCGCCCAAGCGCACGCAATGCCTCCTCGACCAGGTCCACCGACAACTCGACAGCCTGCTCACCCGGCCCGAAGACCAGCCCATCGGCGGTCAGCACCGCATTGCCTTGAAGTACGAGCGTATCGCGGTCCGACAGGTAGACGTTCGGACACGTCCCGTCGTCGCACGTCCCGGCGAGCTTCCTGAGCTTCATGGCAATCACGGTAGGCACAACAGAGAGTGCGGACAAGAATACCCAGCGTCTATTCGCGTGTTCGCATAACCCGCGTCAGTGCACCTTGGCTCGATAAGTCGACTTCTTGGCCTGGTTCCCGCAGATCTCCATCGAGCACCACCGCCGCGTCCCCGGCCTCGACGTGTCCAGGAACAGCGCCCCGCACGACGGCCCGGCGCAGCGGCGGACCTTCGCGAACTCCGGGGACGTCACCAGCTCCAGCGCGTCGCGGGCCAGCGACGCCAGCATCGCCTCCGCGGGATCCGCCGCCTGCCACCGCAGTTCGCCGGACGTCGTCAGCGAAGGGGCGGGCACCGGCAGCGCCGCGACGCGGTTCAACCGTTGACGGGTGGCCGGCCGCACTTCACGGGTGAGCAGCTCGTGGATCGCCTCGCGCACGGTCCGGGCGTCGTCCGCCGAGGTGGGCCGCACCGGGGCGGGGAACGGGCCCAGCTGGTCGATCCACGCTCCCCACGCCGCCGCGTCGCGCAGTTCCTCCTGCTCCTCCGGCGTGCCCCGGTAGCGCAGCGTGCGGACGAAGTCGAGGCACAACCTGCCCGCGCCTTCGCGGAATCGGTCCGTCATACGGGTCACAGTACGCTGGAACCGGTTTGACTGGTACCGTCGGGAACCGATCAAACCGGTTCCACAAGCGGGGGACGCATGACCGAAACCGAGCAGAAAGCCCCACCGGGGTGGCTCGTGCTGCTGCTGGCCGTCTCCTGTGGACTGACGGTCGCCAACCTCTACTACGCGCAGCCGCTGCTCGCGGAGCTGCGCCAGACGTTCGGCGTCGGCGAGGCCGCCGCCGGCGGGGTCGTCACCGCCACCCAGATCGGCTACGCCGCGGGGATGCTGCTGCTCGTCCCGCTCGGCGACCGCCTCGAGAACCGCGGCCTCGTCGCGACGCTGCTCGCGGTCGCGTGCGCCGGCCTGGTCGCCACCGGCGTCGCCCCCGGGTTCGCGGTGCTGCTGATCGCCTCGCTGGTCGTCGGGGCGACGTCCGTCGTCGTGCAGATCCTCATCCCGTTCGCCGCCGACATCTCCCCCGACGCCATCCGCGGCCGGATCGTCGGGCGCGTGGTGAGCGGGCTGCTCTTCGGCATCCTGCTGTCCCGCGTCGTCGCCAGCTTCCTCGCCGAGGTCACCAGCTGGCGCGTCGTGTTCCTGATCTCGGCCGCGGCGATGGCCGCGCTCGCCGTCGTGCTGCGGTTCATCCTGCCGCGCCGGGCCCCCAAGACGGACGTCCACTACGGACAGCTCCTGCGCTCGACCTTCGCCATGTGGGCGAAGCACCCCGCGCTGCGCCACCGCGCGCTGTACCAGTCGGCGATGTTCGGGGCGTTCAGCGCCTTCTGGACGACGATCGCGTTCGTGCTGACGGCCCCGCCGTTCAACTACTCCCAGCTCGGCGTCGGCCTGTTCGCGCTGGCCGGGGCGGCGGGCGCCGCGGTGGCGCCGCTGGCCGGGCGGTGGTCGGACCACGGCCACGGCCGCCGGCTCACCGCGGCCGCCTTCGTGCTGTGCGCGGCGGCGTTCGCGCTCGCCGGGTTCGGCGCGCACAGCGTGGTGTTGCTCGCGATCGCCGCGATCGCGGTCGACATGGCCGTCCAGGCGACGCTGGTGACCGGTCAGCACGTGATCTACCAGCTCGACCCGGCGGCCCGCGCCCGGGTCAACAGCGTCTACCTCGGCACGTTCTTCATCGGCGGCGCGATCGGCTCGCAGGCGGGCTCGGTCGCCTTCCACGTCGGCGGCTGGACGGCGGTCGTGGTGTTCGCCGGCGTCCTCCCGCTGATCGGCCTGGCCGGGATGACCCGCACCCGCGTCTAGCCGAACACGTCCCGGTTCGCCCCGACCCACTGGGCGTACGTCGTTCCCTTGCGGCCCAGCAGGTCCTCGACGACCCCGGTCGGCACCTGCGGGTGCCGCAGGGTTTCCTCGAAGCCGTCGAGGATCCAGTCGACGGCCTGTTCCGGGACGCCGGAGCCGATCCACTGCGCCCGCTGGTCCGCCCGGGTCAGCTCGCGGAACCGGATGTCCTTGCCCAGCACGGATGCCAGCGTCTCCACCTGCTCGCGCAGGCTGATCGCCTCCGGTCCACTGAGGACGTGCGTCTTCCCGACGTGCCCGTCCCCGGTCAGCACCCGGGCGGCCACGGCGGCGATGTCGCCGAGGTCGATGGGCGTCTGCGTGGCGCCGGGGCAGGCCATCGCGACCTCGCCCGCGCGCACCATGCCGGCCCAGTCGAGGGTGTTGTTCATGAAGGCGCCCGGACGCAGGAACGTCCAGGCGAACCCGGCTGCCCGGACGGCCGCCTCGACGGCGGCGTACTCGTTGCCGCTGGAGCCCTCGTGGCCGTCACCCACACTGCTGCCGGAGAGCGCGACGACCCGCTCGACACCCGCCGCCCGGGCCAGCTCGCAGAACCGGCCCACGGTCCGCGCCATCGGAGCCAGGTAGACGGCGTCGACCCCGGCCAACGGCAGGGTCGACGGCCTGGCCAGCGACCCGACGACGACTTCGGCCTCGGGCGGCAGCTTCGCACGCGCCGGGTCGATCGTCAGGGCCCGCACGGTTGCGCCCGTGGCCAGCAGTTCGTCGACCACCAGCCGCCCCACGCTGCCGGTCGCTCCGGTCACCAGGATCGTCATCGAGCACCCCTCTCGTTCTCGTATGCCGTACGAGATCGTACGGCATACGAGAACTCGGGTGCACGCGTTTTCCGGGAAAGCTCAGGACGAGATGGTCGGCAACTCCGGCGCCGCGACGTCGTAGACCTTGCCGTCCTGGGTCAGCAGCGCGGCCAGGACCTTGGCCTTGCGGTCGGTCTGCTCCGCGGTCCCCCAGCGGACGATCTTGCCGCTCGACAGCGTGAACTCCACGCTCGCCGGGGTCTTGGCCGTCGCCGTCGTGACCTGCTTCAGCAGCTGCTCCGGGATCACCCCCAGCACCGCCGTCACCGCACGGGTCACCGGGTCGTCCGCCGACACCTTCGGCAGCTTCAGCTCCGGCAACCCCGCCGGGCGCGCGTGCACCGTCTTGAACACCACGCCGCCGCCGTCGACCAGGTGAACCCCGTCGCCGCCCGGGCCGCTGTCGAAGAACGCGATCGCCGTCCGCTCGGTCACCGCGATCTCGACCGTGTTCGGCCACGAGCGCGACACCTCGACCGTGGCGATGCCGGGCATCTGCGCCACGCGGTCGCGGATCTCGTCCGTGCTCAGCCGCAGCATCGGCTTGTCCACCGGCACCGCCGCCACCGCGCGGATCTGGTCGGCGGGCACCGTGCGCGAGCCGGTGACCGCCACGTCCTGGGCCCCCAGCATCGAGCTGAAGAACAGCAGGTACACCAGCGCGATCACGGTCAGCACCGACAGCAGCGCCACCCAGCGGCGGCGGATCTCCACCCGCCGGTTCGGCCGGGTGCGCGGCGCGGACCGCGTGGCGCGGGTGCGGCGGCGCTCCTCTTCCGAACGCCGCCCCCGCCGTTCCCGCGCCAGGGCAGCACGATCCCGTTCGTCCTCTTCGGACGGACGGCGGCGTTCCCTGGTCGAACTCATGGGCTCAGCGCTTGTCCAGCTCGGCGAGGATCTCCGGGCCCAGCTGCGTCACGTCACCGGCGCCCATGGTGATGACCAGGTCGCCGGGCTTGGCCAGCCCCGCCGCCAGGCCGGCGGCGACGTCGAACGCGGGCTCGTAGTGCACCGGCACGGTCACCGCATCGGCGATCAGCGCCCCGGTCACCCCCGGCTCGGGCTCTTCGCGCGCGCCGTAGACGTCGAGCACGACGACCTCATCGGCCTGCGACAGCGCCGCCGCGAACTCCGAAGAGAACATCTTCGTCCGCGAGTACAGGTGCGGCTGGAACACCACGATCACCCGCCCGGACCCGGCCGCCGTCCGCACCGCGCGCAGCTGCGCGGACACCTCCGTCGGGTGGTGGGCGTAGTCGTCGTAGACGCGCACGTCGCCGGCCCGGCCCTTGAACTCGAACCGCCGCCGCACCCCGCCGAACGCGGCGAGCCCGTCGGCCAGTTCGGCCGCGGGCGCGCCCAGCTCGATCCCGGCGAGCAGCGCGGCCACGGCGTTCAGCGCCATGTGCTCACCCGGCACCGCGACCCGCACCGACAGCTCGGCGCCGTCCATCTCGAGCCGCACGACGCCGCCGTCGGGCGCGGGGACGTACTCCAGGATCCGCGCGTCGGTCGCCGTGCGGCCGTAGCGGCGCACGCGGACGCCGAGGTCGGCGGCCTGCTTGCCCAGTTCGTCCGCCCCGGGGTCGTCGGCACAGACGATCAGCAGCCCGCCCGGCACGATCCGGCTCACGAAGTCGGTGAACACCTTCGTGTAGGCCTCGGCCGTGCCGTGGTGGTCCAGGTGGTCCGGCTCGACGTTCGTCACCACCGCGACCGACGGCGAGTAGGTCAGGAACGAGCCGTCGCTCTCGTCGGCCTCGGCGACGAAGATGCCGCCCTCGCCGTGGTGGGCGTTGGCACCGGACTCGTTGAGGTCGCCGCCGATGGCGAACGACGGGTCGAGCCGGCACTGCTGCAGCGCCACGGTGAGCATCGACGTGGTCGACGTCTTGCCGTGCGTGCCCGCGATGCAGGCGACGCGGTGGCCTTCCATCAGCCCGGCCAGCGCCTGCGCCCGGTGCAGCACCGGGATCCCGGCGGCCCGCGCCGCGGCCAGCTCGGGGTTGGTCTCCTTGATCGCCGTGGAGACGACCACCGCGGACGGCGGCTCGGCGAGCGCGGAGATGTTCTCGGCGCTCTGACCGACGAACAGCTCGGCGCCCTGGGCCCGCAGCGACAGCAGCGCGCGCGACTCCTTGGCGTCCGAGCCCGACACGAAAGCCCCACGGGCCAGCAGGATCCGCGCGATGCCGGACATCCCGGCGCCGCCGATCCCGATCAGGTGCGCCCGGCGCAGTTCTTCAGGCAGTTCAGGCACCGGCGGCCTCCAAAACGATCCGGGCGAGGGTCTCGTCGGCTTCACGGTGGCCCATGCCGACCGCGGCGGCGCCCATCTTGGCGACGCGGTCGGCGTCGGTGACCAGCGGGACGACCAGTTCGGCGACCTTGGCCGGGCTCAGCTCGGCGTCCTCGACCATCAGCGCGGCACCCGCGTCGACCGCCGGGCGCGCGTTGGTGGCCTGCTCGCCGTTGCCGATCGGCAGCGGGACGAACACCGCGGGCAGCCCGACCGAGGTCACCTCGGCAACGGTCATCGCGCCCGACCGGCAGATCGCGACGTCCGCCGCCGCGTAGGCCAGGTCCATGCGCTCCAGGTACGGCACCGGCACGTACGCCGGCCTGCCCGGGAACTCCTGGACGACCAGGGTGTTCTTCGGGCCGTGCGCGTGCAGCACGCCGACGCCGGCGTCGGCCAGCTCCTTGGCCGCGCCGGACACGGCGGCGTTGATCGACTGCGCGCCCTGCGAACCCCCGAAGACCAGCAGCGTCGGCGCGTCCGGGGCCAGCCCGAAGTGCTCGCGGGCTTCGGCGCGCAGCGCGGCGCGGTCCAGCGACGTGATCGACCGCCGCAGCGGGATCCCGACGACCTCGGCCTTCGGCAGCGGCGTGCCAGGGACGGCGACCGCGACTCGCTTGGCGAACCGCGCGCCGACCTTGTTCGCCAGGCCCGGCGACTGGTTGGCCTCGTGCACGACGATCGGGACGCGCCCGCGCGCCGCCAGGTAGGCGGGCAGGGCGACGTACCCGCCGAAGCCGACGACGACGTCCGCGCCGACCCGGTCCAGCACCTCGCGGGTGCGCCGCACGGAGTCGCGGACCTTCAGGGGCAGCCGCAGCAGCTCCGGCGTCGGCTTGCGGGGCAGCGGGACGGGCGGGATCAGCTCGAGGTCGTACCCGCGGGCCGGGACGAGCTTGTTCTCCAGGCCGCGCTCGGTGCCCAGGGCCACGACCGTCGCGTCCGGGCGCAGCCGCTTGACGGCGTCGGCCAGGGCGAGGGCGGGTTCGATGTGTCCTGCGGTGCCACCTCCGGCGACCACGACCACGGGCGCCTTGCCCGCGGCGGCTCGCTCGGGACCCTTGACGGGGTTACTCACCAATGACCTCTCCGGTTCGCGGTACTCCGGGTACCACGGCTCGCTGTTGACCGCGCGGCCCCGCCGCGAGACGTGGCCGTGCTCGTCCGTGCCGCGCTGCGGCGCACCGGTTCGCGGACCGACCTGCGTCGTTCCTGCGCCGGGGCGGGCCGCGCCGCACGGGGCGCCGGCCTGGCCGCCTTCGCCCCACTTCGCGCCGCCGCCTTGCGGGTGGCGGGCGGGCGGTACGGGTCGGGCGCGGGCAGCCGCAGCAGGCGTCCGAATTTACCCGGCCCCTGTGTGCGCAGTGCGGCCACCGCCTCCGGTTCGTGCCGGGCGGCGTTCGCGAGCACCCCCATGATGAGCATGGTGATCACCAGCGACGTCCCGCCGTAGGAGATCAGCGGCAGCGTGACGCCGGTGACCGGCAGCAGGCCGACGACGTAGCCGATGTTGATGCCGGCCTGCGCCACGAGGAAGACGGTCAGCGTGCCGGAGACGATCCGGATCCACGGGTCGATGTTGCGGGTGGCGATCCGCAGGCCCACGATCGCGACGCCGGCGAACAGCGCGAGCACCACGACGCAGCCGATCAGCCCGAGCTCCTCGCCGATCAGGGCGAAGATGAAGTCGTTCTGCACGTTGGGCAGGTAGCCCCAGTTGGACGCGCCCTGGCCGAGCCCCTTGCCGAAGAAGCCGCCGTCGGCGAGCGCGAGCTTGGCCTGGTTGGCCTGGAAGCCTTCGGCGGTGGTGTCGGCGTCGGGCGAGAGGAACGACATGACGCGCTGGAGGCGGTAGGGCGCGATCAGGGCGAGCACGAGCACGCCGGCGAGGCCGCCCGCGAGGATCACGCCGAACAGCCGTTTCGGCGCCCCGGCGAACCACAGCAGCGCCAGCAGGACGACCGCGAGGGTGACCGTGCCGCCCAGGTCCGGCTGCAGCATGACCAGGGCGAACATCAGCAGCGCGATCGGTACCACGGGCACCAGCAGGTGCCGCCACTGGTGGATCACGTTGTACTTGATCACCAGGATGTGCGCGCCCCAGAACGCGAGCGCGACCTTCGCCGCCTCGACCGGCTGGAAGGTGAAGTCGCCGAGCTTGAACCAGCCCTGCGAGCCGTTGACCGTCGAGCCGAGCGGCGTCAGCACGAGCACCAGCAGGCCCAGGCAGACGACGGTCGCGGTGGCCGAGATCGACCGGATGCGCTCGAGCTTCACGCGCAGGCCCAGCCAGAACACGACCGAGCCGATCGCGACGAACACCAGGTGCTTGATGAACAGCGAGTACACGCCGCTGCCGGTCTTCGGGTTGTAGGACGCCACCGAAGACGCCGAGAGCACCATGACGATGCCGATGACGGTGAGCACGCCGGTGAGGGCGAGCACGAGGTGGAACGACGCGAGCGGGCGCGAGAGCCACGCGGTCAGCGCGGTCCGGAAGGCGACGAACCCGCTTTCCTTGCGCTCGCGGCGCGGCCGCTTCGGCGGTGTCTTGGGCTTGGGCTCAGTGACCGTCACTCGGCTCCCCCGCCGCGTCGTCGCGGAGGACGCGCACCGCAGCGGCGAACGCGTCGCCGCGCTCGCCGTAGCTGCGGAACATGTCCAACGACGCAGCGGCGGGTGCCAGCAGCACCACGTCACCTGGCCGGGCCATCGCGCTGGCCGCACTCACCGCCGCAGTCATGGGTTCATGGTCACCCGGACGGAGGCTGTTCACCGGGACATCCGGCGCGTGTCGCGCGACCGCGGCGGCGATCACGGGTGAATCGACCCCGAGTAGCACAACTCCGCGGAGACGGCCGGCGATGCTGCTCACGAGTTCGTCGACCGAAGCGCCCTTGAGCTGGCCCCCGGCGATCCACACGATCGACTCGTGCGCGCGCAGCGACCCGGCGGCCGCGTGCGGGTTGGTCGCCTTGGAGTCGTTGACGTACCGGACGCCGGCGACCTCGGCCACCTCGACGGCCCGGTGCGGGGCCGGCTGGTACTCGCGCAGGCCCTTCAGGACGGCGTCCGGTGTGACGCCGTGGGCGCGGGCCAGCGAGGCCGCGGCGAGGGCGTTCGAGACGTTGTGCGGGCCCGCCGGGCGGACGTCGGAGAGCGTGGCCAGCTCTTCGGCACTGGTCGCCGGGTCGGCGACGAAAGCGCGGTCGACCAGCAGGTCTTCGACGATGCCCAGCTCCCCGGCCCGCGGCGTGTCGAGCCGGAACCCGACGCGACGGGCGTCCGCTCCCGCGTGTTCGAAGGCGATCCGGGTGGACCACTCGTCGTCGGCGTTGTGCACGGCGACCTTGGCCCGCGTGTAGACGCGGCCCTTCGCGGCGGCGTACTCCTCCATCGAGCCGTGCCAGTCGATGTGGTCCTCGGCCAGGTTGAGCACGACGGCCGCGTCCGGCGCGAGGGTCGAGGACCAGTGCAGCTGGAAGCTCGACAGCTCGACGGCCAGGACGTCGTAACCCGCGCGGACCGCGTCGAGGGCCGCGTAGCCGATGTTCCCGCAGGCCACGGCGTTGGCGCCGGCCGCCTTGAGGATCGACTCCAGCATGCCGGCGGTGGTCGTCTTGCCGTTGGTGCCGGTGACCACCAGCCACGACGGCGGGTGCTCGCGCAGCTGCCCGACGCGCCAGGCCAGCTCGACGTCGCCGATCACCTCGACGCCCGCCTCGGCCGCGGCGACCAGCAGCGGCGCCGTCGGCCGCCAGCCGGGGCTGGTGACGACGAGGACGACGTCTTCCGGGGGTTCGCTCAGCCCGGGCACCAGCTCGGCGCCCAGGCCCTCCAGCTCGGCCAGGCGCTCGGCGTTGCCGTCCGTGACGGTGACCCGAGCACCCAGCTCGGTGAGCACGGGCACGATCGACTTGCCGGTGACCCCCGCACCGGCGACCAGGACGTGACGACCGGCGATATCCACGTCAGCCGCCGAAACCGAGCTGCTCGCTGTAGAACAGGCCGAGCCCGAACATGCAGCAGATCGCCGACAGCAACCAGAACCGGATGATGACCGTGGTTTCCGCCCACCCGGCGAGCTCGAAGTGGTGGTGGAAGGGCGCCATCCGGAACAGCCTTCGCCGCGTGGTCCGGAAGACCGCGATCTGCGCGACCACCGAGATCATCTCGACCATGAACAGGCCGCCGATGACGATGGCGAGCAGCTCGGTGCGGGTGGTCATCGAAAGCCCGGCGACCAGGCCGCCGAGGGCCAGCGAGCCGGTGTCGCCCATGAAGATCTTCGCCGGGGCCGCGTTCCACCAGAGGAACCCGACGCAGGCGCCGGTGGCCGCGGCGGCGACCACGGCCAGGTCCAGCGGGTCGCGGACGTCGTAGCAGGCGGGCGCCGGGCCGTTGGCGCAGTTCAGCCGCTCCTGCCAGAACGCGATGACGACGTAGGTCGCGAGCACCATCGCCGCCGAGCCGCCCGCGAGGCCGTCGAGGCCGTCGGTGAAGTTCACCGCGTTCGACCAGCCGGAGATCACGATGTAGCAGAAGATCACGAAGAACACCGCGGGGAACGTGATCAGCGCGAGGTCGCGGACGTAGGAGAGGCTCTCCGACGCCGGCGTGATGCCGCGCGAGTCCGCGAAGTTCAGCGCCAGCACCGCGAACGCGACCGTGACGACCAGCTGGCCGACCAGCTTCGCGGTCTTGTTCAGCCCCAGGTTGCGCTGCTTGCGGATCTTGATGAAGTCGTCGAGGAACCCGACGACCCCGAGGCCCACCGCGAGCATCAGCACGAGCAGCCCGGAGGCCGTCGGCGCGCCGCTGCGGGAGTTGAACATCCAGTTGATCAAGTGCGCGGCGAAGTACCCGACGACCATCGCGATGATGATCGCGACGCCACCCATGGTCGGGGTACCGCGCTTGGACTTGTGTCCCTGCGGGCCTTCTTCACGGATCTCCTGGCCGAAGCCCTGCCGGGAGAAGACCCGGATGAGGTAGGGCGTGAGCAGGATGGAGATCAGCAGGCCCGCCGCGGCCGCGATCAGGATGCTGATCACGCGTCACCACCGTTCGAGCGATTCTCGGAGTTGTCGGTTTCCCGGGGTTCGAGCAGGGCTTCGGCGACCCGCCAGAGCCCGGCCGCCTTGGAGGCCTTCACCAGCACGACGTCCCCGGGGCGGAGCTGATCATGCAGCAGGGCGATCGCGGCCCCGACGTCGGGTACCAGAGTCGACTCTTCGCCCCAGGAGCCCTCCTGGAACGCGCCCTGGTGCATGGCCGCCGCCTCGGGGCCGATCACCACGAGCTTGTTGATGTTGAGCCGGACGACCAGGCGGCCGATCTCGTCGTGCGCGGTGACGGAGTCGGCACCCAGCTCGCCCATCACGCCGAGCACGGCCCAGGACCGGCGGCCGGACTCCCGGGTCATCGCCGCGAGCGCCTTCAGGCCGGCCCGCATCGACTCGGGGTTGGCGTTGTAGGAGTCGTTGAGGAAGGTCACGCCGTCCGCGCGGGTGACGACCTCCATGCGCCGGGCCGACCGCCGTTCGAGGCCGGACAGCCGGGCGGCGATCTCCTCGGTCGTCGCCCCGAGCTCCAGGGCGACGGCCGCGGCGGACAGCGCGTTGCCGACGTGGTGCTCGCCGTAGAGCGGCAGCTTGACGTCGGCCTCGCCGGCCGGGGTGATCAGTCGGAAGGACGCGCGGGCCTCGTCGTCGACGGTGATGTTCTCCGCGCGGACCTGCGCGGACGGGCTCTCGCCGACGTACACGACCCGGGCCTTCGTGCGGCTCGCCATGGCCGCGACCAGCGGGTCGTCGAGGTTCAGCACCGCGACGCCGTCCTCGGGCAGGGCCTCGACCAGCTCGCCCTTGGTCTTCGCGATGCCTTCGCGGGAGCCGAACTCGCCGACGTGCGCGCTGCCGACGTTGAGCACCACGCCGATCCGCAGCGGGGCGATCTCGGCGAGGTGGGCGATGTGGCCCGGCCCGCGCGCGGACAGCTCCAGCACCAGGTGCCGGGTCTCGGCGTCGGCCCGCAGGGCGGTCCAGGGGTGGCCGAGCTCGTTGTTGAACGACCCGGGCGGCGCGACCGTCGGGCCCAGCGGCTCGAGCAGCTGCGCGATGACGTCCTTCGTGGACGTCTTGCCGGACGAGCCGGTGACGCCGACGACGGTCAGGTTGCCCTCGGCCAGGCGCTGGACGACGAACCGGGCGAGCTTGGCCAGCGCGCCCAGCACGGCGGCGCCGGAGCCGTCCTTGTCGCCGGTCAGCGCGACCGACCGCTCGTGGGCTTCCCCTTCCCCCACTGGAGGCACGACGATCGCGGGCCCGTCGACCTCGCGCGCGGCCAGCACGGCCACCGCACCGGCCTCGACGGCCTGGGCCGCGAAGTCGTGCCCGTCGACCTTCTCCCCCGGCAGCGCGACGAACAGGCCGCCGGGCGTGAGCTTCCGGGTGTCGAACTCCACGCTGCCGGTCACCTGCGCGGCCGGGTCGGCGCGGTGCAGCCGGCCGCCGACGACGTCGGCGATCTCGGCCAGGCTGAGCACGATCACACACTCACCTCGAGTTTGTTGCGGATGGCCGCGGCCAGCTCGTCGCGGTCGGAGAACGGGTGCACGACGCCGCCGGCCTCCTGGCCGGACTCGTGCCCCTTGCCGGCGAGGAAGACGATGTCGCCCGGCTCGGCGAGCGAGACCGCGTGCTCGATGGCTTCGCGGCGGTCGCCGATTTCGATGACCTCGCCGCCCTCGGCGGGCCCGACGGCGCGGGCGCCGGCGAGCATCGCGGCCCGGATGGCCGCCGGGTCCTCGGAGCGCGGGTTGTCGTCGGTGACGATCAGGACTTCGCTGCGCCGGGCCGCCGCCTCGCCCATCATCGGGCGCTTCGCGGTGTCGCGGTCGCCGCCGCAGCCGAGCACGGTGATGATCCGGCCCTCGGCCCGCGCCCGCAGCGCGTCCAGGCCCTGGGCGACCGCGGCCGGCTTGTGCGCGTAGTCGACGACGGCGGTGAACTCCTGGCCGACGTAGACCCGCTCCATCCGGCCCGGCACCTGCACCTCGGCGAGCCCGGTGACGATGTGCTCCAGGCCGACACCCGCGGTGCTCAGGATCGCGGCCGCGAGCACGGCGTTGGCGACGTTGAACTCGCCCGGCAGGGGGATCCTCGCGGGGGCGCTGACGCCGTCCGGGCCGTGCAGCGTGAAGGTCTGCTCGCCGTTCGGGGTGGCCTCCAGGTCGGTGGCCTTCCACGCGGCGGCGGTCCCGGGGTCCGTGGTCACGGTGATCGTCTGCGGCGTGAGCAGCGCCTGGCCCCACGCGCTGTCGACCACGACGACCTCGTGCGTCGAGCGGCCGTCGAACAGCAGGGACTTCGCGGCGAAGTACTCCTGCATGTCCTTGTGGAAGTCCAGGTGGTCCTGGGACAGGTTGGTGAACGCGCCGACCGCGAACCGGGTGCCGTTGACCCGGCCGAGCGCGAGCGCGTGGCTGGAGACCTCCATCGGCACGTGCGTGACGCCCCGCTCGAGCATCACCGCGAGCAGCGCCTGCAGGTCCGGAGCCTCCGGGGTGGTGAAGCCGCTGACCAGGCGTTCGCCGGCGATGCGGGTCTCGACCGTGCCGATCAGGCCGGTGGTCAGGCCCGCGGCCTGCAGGCCGGCGTCGACCAGGTACGACGTCGTGGTCTTGCCGGAGGTCCCGGTGACGCCGAGGACGGCCAGCTGCAGCGACGGCTCGCCGTAGATCCAGGCGGCGATCTCGCCGAGGGCCGCGCGCGGGTCTTCGTGCACGAGGATCGGTACGCCGGCGTCGCGCAGCACGGGCCGCTCGGCCCCGGCGGCGTCGGTGAGGACCGCGACGGCGCCCGCGGCGATCGCCTGGTCGCTGAAGTCGGCGCCGTGGGCGCGGGCGCCCGGGAGCGCCGCGAACAGGTCGCCGGGCAGCACGTGCTGGGCACGCAGGGTGGTGCCGGTGACGGTGACGTCGGCGGCGTCGGGCGAGCCGGCGATCAGCCGCGCGTCCGCCCTGGCGAGCAGCGTCGCCAGCGGGACCGGGTCGATGCGCGCCGGGCGCGGCGGCGCGGGGACCGCTTTCACCGGGCTTTCCGGCACCTGGGAACTGGACGAGGACACGGACACGGCCAAGAGGCTACCGGCGGCCGTCCGGGTGCCCCGCACGCGGTACGGCGATTGCGCGCGGCTGAGGCAGATGTGCTAAATGGCGGTGCGCACGTCCTTGCGGCACAACGTTTTCCTCCGCCGTTCGGACCGATGTGGACGCTGTACGCGTCAAAGCCCCCCTACCGCGGTAAGGGGGCTTTAACGCATTGTGCTCACTGCACGATCAGCGGGACCTCGGGCGACGGCCCGTCCGACAACGGGATCTGGAACCGCTGCGTCAGGTACGACGCGATGGTGTGGAACAGCGGCGCGGCGGAGTGCCCCACCGGCAGCGTCGTGTCCGGCGCGTCCAGCCGGATCCCGACGACGAACCGGGGGTGGTCCGCGGGCAGGATCCCGGCGAAGGTGATGTTGTAGAGGTGGTCGCTGTAGGCCTTGGTCCGCGGGTCGACCTGCTGGCCGGTGCCCGTCTTGCCGGAGATCTGGTACCCCTCGACCGCCGCGGTCGGCGCGGTGCCCTTCTGCAGGCCCTTGCCGTTCTGCGCGACCGCGCGCATCATGTCGCGCACCGTCTTCGCCGTCTGCGGGCTGACCACCTGGACCTGCTTCGGCGCCGGCTCGGGCACCGTCGTCCCGTCCGGGTTCACCTTCGCCTTGACGATCCGCGGTTCGACGCGCAGGCCGTCGTTCGCGATCGCCTGGTACATCCCCGCCATCTGCAGGACGGTCATGGACAGGCCCTGCCCGATCGGCAGGTTGCCGAAGGTGGTCGCCGACCACTGGCTGCGCGCCGGCACCGAACCCGCGCTCTCGCCGGGCAGGCCGACGCCGGTGCGCTGGCCGAGGCCGAACTTCTTGAGCAGGTCGGAGTACCGCTCCTCGCCGATCTTCTGGGCGAGCAGCAGCGTGCCGATGTTGGACGACTTCGCGAAGATCCCGGTGGTGGTGAACGTCTGCGTGCCGTGCGTCCAGGCGTCGTGCACGGTCTTGTCGGCCACCTGCAGCGCGCCGGGCACCTGCACCGTCGACTCCGGCGTCGCGACGCCGTAGTCGATCGCCCCGGTCGCGGTGACCACCTTGTTGACCGAACCCGGCTCGAACGGCGTGGTGACCGCCGGGTTGGCGAGGTCCTCGTTGGTCCAGGTCGACTGGTCGTTCGGGTCGAACGTCTTGTCGTTGGCCAGCGCGTAGACCTCGCCGGTCTTGGCGTCCATGACCACCGCCTGGCCGCCCTTGGCGTGCGACTGCTCGACGTAGTCCGACAGCTGCCGCTGCACCTCGTACTGCAGGTCGGAGTCCACGGTCAGCTCGAGGTCCGACCCGGGCACCGCGGCCTGCAGGTCGCGCTCGGTGCCCGGGATGACGACGTTGTCGCTGCCGTTCTTGGTGTTGACCAGCATCCGGCCCGGCGTGCCCGCCAGGTCGTTGTCGCGCAGCAGCTCGAGCCCGATCAGGCCGTGCAGGTTGTGCTTGGACACGTCCGCGTCGTCGGAGCGCCAGTTCGCGGCGCCGACGATGTTCGACGCCAGGCTGCCGCCCGGGTACTCGCGCAGCGCGCGCTTCTCGACGCTGATCCAGGCGAAGTTCTTCACGATGTCGGCCGCGATCGACGGCTCGACGTTGTTCACCAGGTACGTGAACGACGCCTGCTTGTGGAACAGGTCGAGCAGCTGCTGCTCGCCGATCACGTTCGGCAGCTTGCCCGCGATGTACTTCGCGGCGGCGGCCGTCTCGGTGTCGAACGTCTTCTTGGTGCCGGGGTTCTTCGCGGCGAAGTCGTCCATGCTCTTGTGCAGGGCCTTGAGGTTCACCGAAAGCGTGCGCACCTCGACGCTGAACGCGAGCTTGGCGCCGTTGCGGTCCACAATGGACCCGCGCTGGGCGGGGATGTCGATCGTCTGGGTGCGCTGCCGCTCGGCCGCGGCCGAGAGCGCCCCGGCCTCGAACCACTGCACCTGCACCAGTTTCGCGCCCGCCACGAGCAGCACGGCGACCAGGATCAGGCGCACGGCGGAGAACCGGCCGCGGTGCCCGCCGTTGCCCCGGCGCGCGGTGGCGCTGCGCGTCCCGGCGGCGTAGGTCCGCCGCGCGCTCCCCGCGGCGCGCGAGCGGGCCTGTCCCCGGCTCGAAGCCATCACTGGCCGCCCCCGGGCTGCGCGTCGGCGGGCACCGCGGGCTGGTCGCCTTCGATCGGCGCACCCTGCTGCGACTGCGTGCCGGCGGCGGGCGCGGCGGGCGGCGCGACCGGCGCGTCGGGCGCGTCCGCCTTGGCCTTCTTGGGCTCGCCGACAAGAGAGGTCTTGCCGTCCGGGCCCACGACGATGCGCGCCGGGTCACCGCCCGGCACCATGCCCAGCTGCTGGGCCGCGGGCGCCAGCGAAGCCGGCGACTCGGCCTTGGCGACGTCGCGCTGCAGCTGCTCCTTCTGCTCGGCCAGGCCGGCGTTGGTCGTGCGCAGCTGCTCGAGCCGGTAGGAGTCCGCGATCGCCTGCGTGGTCAGCCACAGGGTGGTCGCCACGCCGGCGGCCAGCAGCGCCATCATCATCAGCACGAACGACGCGCGCGACTTCGGCAGCAGCAGCTTCAGCCGGACCTTGCGCCCGCCCGGCTCGGCCTGCTTCGGCTCGGGCCGCGGCTCGCGCTCCTTGAGCAGGTCTGCCCGCTGGGCGCGGCGCGCGTAGGCGCGCTCGGCCGCCGAGGTCCGGCCCCGCGACGCGCGGCGGGGCGCGGGCTTGGCCGGCTGGAGGGTCTGCGGGTCCGTCTCGACGGGCGTCGCGGTGCGGGCGGCCTCGCTGCGGCCCCGCGTCGCCGGCGCGTTGCGGCGGCGGGACTTCGTGGGAGCGGTCATCGCGGCTCTCCGATCCTCTCTGCGGCCCGCAACCGCACCGAAGCGGCGCGCGGGTTCCGTTCGATCTCCTCTTCGCCGGCCTTCTCGGCCCCGCGGGTCAGGAGCTTCAGCTCCGGTCCGTGGCCCGGCAGCTCCACCGGAAGCCCTTCCGGGGTGCGGGACTTCGCGAGCTCGGCCAGCGCCTGCTTGACCAGGCGGTCCTCCAGGGACTGGTACGACTCGACGACGATCCGGCCGCCCGTCTTCAGGGCGCCCAGCGCGGCCGGCATCGCCCGGCGCAGCACCTCCAGCTCGCCGTTGACCTCGATCCGCAGCGCCTGGAACGTGCGCTTGGCCGGGTGCCCGCCGGTGCGCCGCGTCGCCGCCGGGACGGCGTCGTAGAGCAGCTCGACCAGACGTCCGCTGGTCGTGAACGGCTCCTGTTCGCGGGCCTTCACGACGGACTTGACGATCCGCTGCGCGAACCGCTCTTCGCCGTAGTCGCGCAGGATCCGCACCAGCTCGCCCGGGGCGTAGGTGTTGAGCACGTCGGCGGCGGTGAACCCGGTGGTCGGGTCCATCCGCATGTCGAGCGGCGAGTCCTTGGCGTAGGCGAACCCGCGCTCGGCGCGGTCCAGCTGCATCGACGAGACACCGAGGTCGAACAGGATCCCGTCGGCCTTGGCGATGTTCAGCCCTTCGAGAGCGTCCGGGAGTCCGTCGTAGACGGTGTGCACGAGGTCGACGCGGTCGCCGTGGCGCGCGAGGCGTTCCCCGGAGCGTTCGAGCGCGGCGGGGTCGCGGTCCAGCGCGACGAGGCGCATCCGCGGGAAGGCTTCGAGGAGGGCGTCGGAATGCCCGCCGAGGCCGACCGTCGCGTCGACGAGCACGCCGTCGCGGTCGGCGAACACGGGAGTGAACAGCTCGACGATCCGGTCGAGCAGCACCGGGACGTGCTCGGGTGCCGTCATGTCCCCTCCCCCTTTCTCACCTGCGGACCGGGGGAAATATGGCGGATGCCGTCAGGTCCCTGTCCGCCCGCTGCGGACCTGGTACCGGGGAAGGTGCACCAGGGCTGTTGAGCGGACAGAGGCCTCACGGCATCCGGGTGGGCTTCCCCCGGCGCGCGGGCGGCGAACCTCTTCGTCCCCCGACGACGAAGGTGCACCGCGACCACGCGTCTAGAAGACGCCCGGCAGTACTTCCTCTCGAGCCTTCGCGTAGCTGTCTTCGTGTTCCTCCAGGTAGCCCTGCCACGCTTGGGCGTCCCAGATCTCCAGCCTGGTGATCGCCCCGATCACCACACAGTCCTTGCTGAGCCCCGCGTAGCGGCGGAGCTCGGACGCGATGCTGATGCGCCCCTGGCCGTCCGGCCGTTGTTCGTCCGTGCCCGCGAACAGGTAGCGCTGGTAGGCCCGAACCGCCTCGTTGGTGAACGGGGCCTCGGCGACCTTGCGCGCCATCTGCTCGAACTCGGCGCGGGGGAAGACGAAGAGGCAGTGGTCCTGCCCCTTGGTGACCATCAGCCCACCCGCCAAGGCGTCACGGAACTTCGCGGGCAGCGCGAGCCGCCCTTTGTCGTCCAGCTTCGGGGTGTGGGTGCCGAGGAACACGGCCTCCACCTCCCTACCGCACCCGGTGGCGAACCTCCGTCTGCGGCTCCGGGGCTTCCCTTCCGCCCCACTGGCCACCACCGTACCCCACTTTTCACCACAGTCAACGCGGCAAAACCCCGGACCACTCCGTCGTGTGTTCCGTTTGCGCAGGTCAGCAAGGTGGGGGCAGGTGGGGGCGTCGTGGGGGGACGGTGGCCAAGATCCCCCATGCCGGGGGCCGGAGCAACCTCAGCTGTACCCCGCACGTCCGCATAACGGCCGCGAAAGAACCCGAAACCCCCGAGTGGGGCCCAGTGGGGACGCGAGGTGGACCAGTGTGGGGACCCCAGGTGGGGTCCAGTGGGGACCCGCACGTGATCAGCGGGGCATCACGCGTGATCCAGCAGGCATCACCCGTGTCTGGCGGGGCATCACCCGTGATCCAGCGGGCATCACCGTGTCGCCCCTCCAATCACGCGTGATGCCCCTCCAATCACGCGTGATGCCCCTCCAATCACGGGTGATGCCCCGGGCGGGTCAGTCCGGCGGGGTCAGGAGGGCGGCGATGCGGGACGCGAGCCGGGCGCTGTCCACCGGGCTGACGTTCACCCACTCCTCGCCACCCCGGCCCGGGGTCTTCGTCGCGCAGTAGGCGCCGACGTCGGTGTCGAACCACGTCAGGCCACCCAGTCGCGAGACCCGGCCCGACGCCGAACGACGGCTGACGCTGAACTGGCCCGCCGCGTACACCGGCCGGGACTGGATCGCCAGGACCTCGCGCAGCTGCGCCGACGAGGCCGCCGACGAGGACTCCGCGGGACCCGACAGAGCCGAACCCGACAGTGCCGACGCCGCCAGGCTGACGCCGTAGCCGGGGCCGGCGGCCAGCTCCGGGAGGACGTCCACGATCGCCGTGCAGAGCTCGGCCGGGCGGATCGAGTCCAGGGCGATCGTCTGCTCCGGCTGGGTCGCCAGGATCCCGCGGCGCCCGAGGGTCGCCGTCACCGCGCGGAACGGGGCCGACGCCGTCATGTCCGCCAGCGCTTCGCACGCGACGTACACCTCGCCGGCCGCCAAGAGCTCCAGGCGCGAGGCCAGCGCGGGCTCCAGCGCCGAACCGTCGTAGAGGCCGCGCTCGGCGAGGTTCTCGTAGACCGCCTTCCGCACCTCGGCGCGCTCCTCTTCCGTCCCGCCGACGCTGCGCACGGTCAGCGGCTCCGGGGGCTGGTCGTGGCCCAGGTCGGTCCAGAGGATGTCGAACGCCGACGCGGAGACGCGGATCAAGCCGGCCCCAGCGTCGGCGGTGCCTCGAAAGCCGACGCCGGCACGTGGCCGCGCAGCGCCGTGTCGCGGGTGCGCATGACGTCGATCGCCTTCTGCCGCGCGGCTTCCGCCTCGGCGCGGCGGGCCGCCATCTCCTCGGCGAGCCCGGCCAGCACGAGCACGTTCCCGGACGACGCGGCGTCGCGGATCATCGACGCCGGGTCGTACGCCACCGGCGGCGGCATGTCCGCCCGGGCCCGCGCGGCCACGTCCGCCTGCGCGCCGACCGCGCTGCCGACCGACGCCGACACGGCCGCGGAGTGCGAAAGCCACTGCGCGGCCCGGCTCACCGCTTCGCGCGCCGCGTCACCGCCGGCGCCCTGCCAGTGCTCCCGCGAGGAGGCGACCAGCGCGGCGAGGTCGGCGGTCGACTCGTGCAGCCGCTTCGCCAGCCCGTCCCAGCGCGCGCCCGCCTCGCCCGCGGCCACCGGGTCGTTGTCCCGTTCGACCTCCGCGGCCATCGCCTCGTGGCTGTAGGACTCGTACCGCGCGGTGGGCACGGGGGGTTCGGACACGGCGCACCTCTCCGGGTCAGGGCAGCTTGGGCTCGACCAGCCCGGCCACCGTGCCCGCGCGGCGGCACGCGAGCGGGGTGTCCGAGAAGCCGGTGTTGCTGACGTCGATCTGGACGCTGGCCGAGTCGCCCACCCCGAGCAGCACGGCGCAGGTGCCGTCGCCGGCCTTCTTGTCCGCGACCTGCAGTGCCGGGTGGGTGCCGACCTTGGTCTTCGTGGCGGTCTTCTTCGTGACTTCGAGGTCGGCCAGGCCGTCGGTGTCGCTGAGGGTCACGGTCACGCCGAAGGTGCCCGGCACGGTCCAGTCGCAGGCGCGGTAGCCGGCGATGTCCTTCGGCTTGCCGAGCGCGCTCACCCCGGCCGTCGACCGGTCCTGCGGGCCGAGCAGCGTGCAGGGGTCGATCGCGGCCAGGCCGGTCCAGGCGGCGGGCGGCTTCTCCGACGTGGCGGTCACGAGCCCGGCGGCCGGCCGGGCGGCCGGTTGCTGCCCGCACCCGGCGACGGCGAAGAGGACGGCGAGCGGCCACACGTACTTCCTGCGCACCCGGTCAGCCACCCGTGCAGTCCACGCCGTCGGCCGCCGTCTCGTCGGCGTGCTGGTACTTGGCCAGCGCCGTGCCGATCCGGTGCTTCAGCGTCTCGAGCTCCTTGCCGAACGCGGTCAGCTGCTGCACGGCCGAGCCCTGCCCGCCGATGCCGTATTCGGCCATGAACTTGCCGATCTCCCCCGCGTACCCGCCGCCGAGCGGCACGGTCCGGCCGAGCACCTTGGCTTCGCGGACCATCTCGCCGACGACGTCCTGCAGGGCGCCGAGCTTCGCGTACGCGTCCGTGGCCAGTTCGGGCGCGACCGCGAAGCCGCGGACGTCGTACGGCGGCTGCGTGCGCGCCTCGCTCATTCCTGGTCACGCCTCTCCGTAGCCGGGCGAACTCGAACCGCAGCATACGGCAGGACAACGGGTCAACGGGAGCGCCCAGATTCGGGTGACAACACACCCGATCGGGGTATCGTCCCTGCTTGCGCAGTGTCATCAACCGACGTGCCGGGCGCGGTCCCCCGGGGTTCACGGGGTTCCGCCCCCAGGTTCGCCCGGGTTTGACACACTGAGTGGAAGGCTGGTCGCTGCGCGCGGACAGCAGTTTTGGGGGCCGTCGGGCCCGGCGGTGCGCACAGTGCGCGCGGTCATGCGCCACCCAGGAGGTCGAGTGACGTCGAGAATCCAGTCTGCGACGCCCGGATCGGGCGAGCAGGCATCCGGACGCCCGCCTTATCCGGCGGAGTCCACGGGCAACGGCCGGGCGCCCGGCCGCCCGGCCAGAGTGTCGCTGGACGAACTGCACGAGACCGCGCGGCGGATCGCCGCCAACGTGGAGCGGGTGCTGGTCGGCAAACCCGACGTCATCCGGATCGCGCTGGTCACGCTGCTGGCCGAGGGCCACCTCCTGGTCGAGGACGTGCCCGGCGTCGGGAAGACGTCGCTGGCCAAGGCCCTGGCCCGGTCGATCGACTGCACGGTCAGCCGCATCCAGTTCACCCCGGACCTGCTGCCCAGCGACGTCACCGGCGTTTCGATCTACAACCGCCAGTCCGGCGAGTTCGACTTCCGCCCCGGCCCGGTGTTCGCGAACATCGTGGTGGGCGACGAGATCAACCGCGCTTCGCCGAAGACGCAGTCGGCGCTGCTGGAGTGCATGGAAGAGCACCAGGTCACCGTCGACACCTCGACCTACCGGCTCGAGCAGCCGTTCATGGTGATCGCCACGCAGAACCCGATCGAGATGGAAGGCACGTACGCGCTGCCCGAAGCCCAGCGCGACCGGTTCACCGCGCGGGTCTCCATCGGCTACCCCGACCAGCAGGCCGAGCTGGCCATGGTCGACGAGCACGCCGGCCACAACCCGCTCGAAGAGCTGGAGCCGGTGTCCGACGGCCAGACCGTGCACCGGCTGATCGAGACGGTCCGCGGCGTGCACATCGCGCCGGAGGTCCGCCGGTACGCCGTCGAGCTCGTCTCGGCCACCCGGCAGGTCCCGGAGATCCGGCTCGGCGCGTCCCCGCGCGCCACGCTGCACCTCGTCCGCGCCGCGCGGGCGCAGGCGGCGCTGTCGGGGCGCGACTACGTCGTCCCGGACGACCTGCACACGGTCGCGGGCCCGGTGCTCGCGCACCGCCTGGTGCTGACCACGGAGGCCCACGCGGCGCGCCGGTCGGCGACCGACGTCGTGCGGGCGGTGCTGCACCGGGTGCCGGTGCCGCAGGGCTCCCGGCCCTAGTCCGCGGCGAAGGGGAGAAACGGCATGCTGCGTGCCCTGTCCGGCCTGACCACCCGCGGCCGCTGCCTGCTGGCCGCGGGACTCGCGGCCGCGGTGTGCTCGTTCGTGCTCAACGAGCGCGACCTGCTGCGCGTCGCCGTCTTCGTGGTGGCGCTGCCGCTGCTGGTGGCGGCGTTCATCTCGGCGACCCGGCTGCGCATCGGCGCCACGCGCGCGCTGCACCCCCAGCGGGTCGCGGTCGGCGGCGCCGGCGAGGTGCAGCTGGAGCTGTGGCGCAGCGGACGGCTGCCGGCCGGCGAGATCCTGCTCGAAGACGGCGTGCCGTACGCGCTGGGCTCGCGGCCGCGGTTCGTCGTCGAACGCCTGCCGCACGACCGGAAGGTCGCGCTGCGCTACCCGCTGCAGCCGGTGCTGCGCGGGATCCAGCAGGTCGGGCCGCTGCGCGCGACCATCACCGACCCGTTCGGGCTGTGTGAGTTCGAGCGCGAGCTGATCGGGCATTCGCGGCTGGTCGTCGTGCCCCGGGTGGTCCCGCTGTGGGGCCTGCCGAGCGGCGCGGGCATCGGCGTCGGTGACGACGGCACGGTCCGGCTGCACGCCGGGCAGGGCGAGGCCGACGTGATCGTCCGCCAGTACCGCCAGGGCGACGACCTGCGGAAGGTGCACTGGCGCTCGACCGCCCGCCGCGACGAGATCATGGTGCGCGTCGAGGAGCGGCCGTGGCGCGGCGGCACGACGGTGCTGCTCGACCACCGCGCCGCGGCCCACCACGGCAGCGGCCCGGCCGCCAGCCTGGAGTGGGCGGTGTCGTTCGCCGCCTCGGCCGCGCTGCAGCTGCGCCGGTCCGGGCACCGCGTCCGGCTGGTCACCGAGCACGGCGGCACGCTCGCCGACATCCCCGGCGAAGGCGGCGACCACTACGACAACGTCGTGCTCGACGCGCTGGCCGCGCTGCAGCCGGCCCACCAGCGGGACATCACCCTGGCCGGCGACCCGGCCGACGGCCAGGAGCTGATCGCCGTCCTCGGCACGGTCAGCACCGAGGCCGTCCACGAGCTGACCCAGTTCCGCCCGCGCGGCATCCGCAGCCTCGCCGTCCTGCTCGACACGCCCACGTGGTCGTCCGGGGTGAGCGCCCCCGAGCAGCGGGCGGCCGCCACGGAGGACTCGGCGGCCCTGCTGCGCGCGGCGGGCTGGGGCGTGGTGGTCGCCGGCCCCGGTTCCCCGATGCCCCAGGTGTGGGCCGAGCTGTGCCGCAGCGGCGCCCGCCGCCACACCCTGATCGGCGGTCAGCGATGAGCACCAGCGCCCCGCCCCGGCCGTCCGGCGCGCCCGCGAACGGGCCCCGGCGACCCTCCTCCCAGCACCCGCTTTCGGCCTGGCGCGGCAGCCTGCTCGCCCCCGCCGCCGCCGGTATCGCCACGCTCTGCGCGGCGACGTCGGTCACGAGCGTCGTGTCCGGCCTGGCCTGGTTCGGCTACCTCTTCGTCGCGGTGCTGCTGATCGGCGCGACCGGCCTGGCGCTGCGCTCGCTGCAGGTACCGACCGTGCTCGTCGGGCTCGGCCAGCTGCTCGTGCTGCTCTTCCTGATCACCGGCGCGTTCACCACGCACGGCATCCTGCAGGTCATCCCCGGCCCCGAGGCGTTCGGCGAGATCGGGAACACGCTCTCGGCCGCCGCCGAGCAGATCCGCGTGGGGCTGCCGCCGGTCGAGGGCAGCCAGCCGATCCTCTGCCTGGTGACGATCCTGATCGGCCTGGTCGCCGTCCTGGTCGACACGCTGACCGTGGCCGCCGCGGCCCCCGCCGCGACCGGGCTCGTGCTGCTCTGCGTCTACGCCGTGCCGGCCGCGCTGTCCGAGGAAATGCTGCCGTGGTGGACGTTCCTGCTCGGCGGGGCCGCGTTCGCCGGCCTGCTGGCGGTCGACGGCAACCACCGGCACCGGCGCTGGCGCACCCGGGAAGCCCCCGGGCGCAGCGGCAAGCCGGGCGTGCTGTCCGCGCCCGTCGCGGTCGTGGCCGCGGCGATCGTGCTCGGCCTGTTCGGCGGCGCGATCACCTGGGTCGGCACGGTAGGGCGGATCCCGTTCGGCAACGGCGGCGACGGCCCCGGCGCGGGCGCCGGCGGGTTCGGCATCCAGCCGTTCACCGAGCTGCGCGGCATGCTCGACCAGGGCGCCAACCGCGAGCTGTTCAAGGTCCGCGGCCTCGGCACCGACCGGCGGCTGCTGCGCGCGATGACGCTGGACACCTACTACCCCAACAAGGGCTGGGGCCTGCACGACGACGGCCGGTCGCAGCAGGGCGTCCAGGTCGGGCCGCAGCTGCCGGCCGCGCCCGGCGACGACGGCAGCGGTGCCGCGCGCCGGATCGACGTCGAGCCGACGAACTGGCGCGACAACTGGCTGCCGGTGTACGGCGCCCCGCGCGTGATCGACGGCGCCTCCAACGGCTACCTCTACGACCAGGTCAGCGGCACGGTGTTCACCACGCGCAGCGAGGTTCCGCCCTCTTACACCGAATACGCGTCGCTGAAGGAGCCGACGGCCCAGGAGCTGCGCGTCACCCCGCGCGTCGACGACCTGCCGCCGCGCTACACCCAGATCGACCGCGTCGACGACCGCGTCCGTGCGAAGACGCAGCAGCTGATCGCGGGCTCGTCCAACGACTTCGACCGCGCGTCGGCGATCTGGCGGTACTTCACGGCGCAGAACGGCTTCGTCTACGACACGAAGACCGCGCCGGCCAACGACTCGGACGCCCTCGCCGACTTCATCCTCAACGGCAAGCGCGGCTTCTGCGAACAGTTCGCGTCGGCGATGGCCGTGATGCTGCGGGTGGCGGGCATCCCGTCGCGGGTGGCCATCGGGTTCACCCCCGGCGTGCAGGTCAACGACTACCTGTCGATCACCACCCAGGACGCGCACGCGTGGGTCGAGGCGTACTTCGGCGGCAAGGGCTGGGTGACGTTCGACCCGACGCCGCTTTCGGACGGCCGCGGCATCACCCCGTCGTACCTGCAGGCCGGCACCGAAGGCGGCAACCAGCCCGACGACACCCAGGTGGCGCCGAGCACGGTCCAGTCGAGCGCCGCGCCGACGGGCGTGCCCCGCGACACAGAGCAGAACCAGCAGGCGCAGGGCCCGCAGGCGACCGACGAAGGCACGCCGTTCTTCGTGTGGGTGCTCGTCCTGGCGCT
The DNA here is from genome assembly GCF_054781455.1 of Amycolatopsis stemonae. Taxonomy (NCBI): domain Bacteria; kingdom Bacillati; phylum Actinomycetota; class Actinomycetes; order Pseudonocardiales; family Pseudonocardiaceae; genus Amycolatopsis; species Amycolatopsis stemonae. The sequence goes on from NZ_BAAGUJ010000007.1 coordinate 253,106, forward strand.
CGTGGCGCTGGCCCTGGTGGCGACGGTCCTGGTGCTGGCCGGCGGGCGCCGGAGACGCCCCGACCGCGAACCGGCGTCGACCGGGCTCGGCGCGGTGCTCAAGAACTGGCTGCCGCTGATCGCGGCCGCCCTGTGGGTGGCCGTGCTGGGCGTGCTGACCTGGCTGGTGGCCTGGTGGTTCAGCCTCATCGTGGTGCTGCTGCTGGCGGGGCTGCTGGGTCCGTCGGCGGCGCGGGACGTGGGCCGGCGACGGCGCCTGCAGGAGATCGTCGGGCAGCGTCCCGGCGCGGCGGACGCGGCGTGGTCCGAGCTGCGGGCCGAGTGCGCCGACCGCGGGCTGCCGATCCCGCCGAGCGACACGGTCCGCGTGGCCGGGCAGAAGCTGGCGGCGAAGCACCACCTGGACGACGAAGGCCGCGAAGGCCTGCGCACGGTGATCGGCGTGGTGGAGCGGTCCTGGTACGGCGCGGACGGCGAACCGGACCCGACGCTCCCGCCGGCGTTCGACCACCTCCGGCGGAGCCTGCACCGGAACGCTCCGTTGTCGTGGAAGGGCCGGCTGTTCCCGAAGTCCCTCTTCCGCACCCGCGACTGAGCCGCGCTGTCGCGGAGGTCACCGCGGCCCGTCACCCGACCGGGTGTCACCCACTGTCACGCGGGTTTCCGGGCCCGCCTGAGCACACAAGAAGATCCGCGTCCCACCCTGGAAGGCGGGACGCGGATCTCGTGGTCTTGCGGCGCTACTGCTCCTCGAAGCGCTGGCGGAAGCGCTCCTCCATCCGCTGGGTGAAGGAACTCCGGCGGCCCGACTGCTTGCCCCCGCGAGATCCCGATCCACCGCCCTTGCCGTCGGCTTCGGCACCACCGTGCCGAATCGATGTGACGGCCATCATGACCCCGAAGAACATCACGAGGAACCCGAGCACGCTGATCAGCGGGATGTCGGCCACCCGGAACTGCGGCACCACCACGCCCAGCACCAGCAGGGCCACGCCCACTACGAACAGGGCGATGCCCTGAATACGCCGTCGGCGAGCGGGGCGACGCAACCGGGTGCCACGCACCGTGGATGCGAACTTGGGGTCCTCGGCATAGAGCTCGCGCTCGATCTGATCGAGCAGCCGCTGCTCATGCTCGGAGAGTGGCATCTTTCCTCCTCCGGCACAGCTGTCGCGGGCGCCGGGCCGCGCAACGTCCTGGACCCAACAGCCAACCCCAGGCGGGGTGGCACTGTCCAGGATACGAGGCCCGCGCCCGGACGACTACCCGATCCCGCATCCAGAAGGGATCGAATTGGGCTAAATCCCGCACGAAGAGGGTTGCGCACGGTCACCGTCGCCCAATGTGACCAAATCACTGCTCCGGCCGCGATGTGGGGGACGTTCGTCGGGCGCGATTTCACGGTGCGTATACGGCGGCGGCGCGTTCGGCGGGGCGAGCGGCCCGGATGGTGATGAACCGGTCACCGCGGCTGGGAGGGGATTCGGCGGCACGTGATCAAGCCGACTCCTGCGGCGGCCGGGCCGGGAGACGGCAGCCGGGCCCGGAGGCGTCACTGGGGCCGGGCGGTCGCCGAGAATCGACCCGGCCCCACCTCGGCTGATCACCTCGCCCGCGGCCCAGCAACCACCCCGGGCTGACCACCCTCCCGCGGCCCCGCCTACGGACCAACGCCCCGGCCGATCACCCCTCCCGCGGCCCTCAACCCCGCGCCCTGTATCTCGGCCGATCACCCTCCCGCAGCCCTCAACCCCGCGCCCTAATACCTCGGCCGATCACCCCTCCCGCGGCCCGAGCAGTGAAGCCGGTCGCACGGCCGCCGAACCGAACTTCGACCTTGCCACGTCCGCCGCCACCTCGGCGTCCCGCCAGCGCGGGGCCGGTGAGTCGAACAGCAGCTGCTCCCCCGCCTCGCCTGTGTCCAGGCCCTCCACCCGCACCCCGATCAGCCGGACCGCTCCCGTCGGGGCGTGCTCCGCCAGCAGGGCCACCGCCACCGCGTGGATCTCGCGGGCCACGTCCGTTGCCGAGACCAGCGTGCGGGCCCGGGTGATCGTGTGGAAGTCCGCGAACCGCACCTTGATCGAGACCGTCCGGCCGCGCACGCCCCGCGCACGCAGCGTCGCTCCGACGCGCTCCGACAACCTCAGCAGCTCCAGGCCCAGCTCGGAACGGTCGTGGCGGTCGACGTCGAACGTGTGCTCCGCGCCGATCGACTTGTCCGGTGAGTCGACCACCACCGCGCGCTCGTCGACGCCGTGCGCGAGGCGGTACAGGTGCTCGCCGATCGCCGTGCCCAGGGACTTCTTCAGGCGCTCCGGCGGGAACGCCGCGACGTCGGCGATCGTCGCCAGGCCCAGCCGGCGCAGGTGCTCCTCCGTGCGCGCACCCACGCCCCAGAGCGCCGACACCGGCAGCGGGTGCAGGAACGCCAGGGTTTCCGCCGCCGGCACCACGACCATGCCGTCCGGCTTCGCCATGCCCGACGCCAGCTTCGCGACGAACTTGACCTTCGCCACCCCGACCGAGCACGTGATCCCGTGTTCGGCCGCCACTCGCGCGCGCAGTTGCGCACCCAGCGACGCCGGCGTCGCGCCCAGCCGCCGCAGCGCCCCGCTGACGTCCAGGAACGCTTCGTCCAGGCTCAGCGGCTCCACCAGCGGCGTCAGCTCACGGAAGATGCCCATCACGCCCCGCGAGACCTCGCTGTAGAGGCCGCCCGTCGGCGGGATGTTGATCAGGTGCGGGCACAGCCGCTTCGCCGTCGAGAACGGCATCGCCGAGCGCACACCGAACTTCCGCGCCGGGTAGTTCGCCGCGGCGACGACGGCCCGCGGCCCGCCGCCCGACACGACGACCGGCTTGTCCGCCAGCTCGGGGCGGGTCCGCAGCTCGACCGACACGAAGAACGCGTCCATGTCGACGTGCAGCATCCCGCACCCGGTGTCGTCCGGCAGCGGTTCCCCCGCCCGGACCCGGAACCGGCCCATCCCGCCCGGCAGCTCAGCATTTCGCCCCACGAGAAAGGACGCTACCGGCCACCACCGACAGTTTCGGCGACCCCGCGGCTCACACGGGCGGGCGCGCCACCGCGTGCAGCCGGCCGGCGACGTCCCGCAGCGAGGAACCCGCGGCCGCCAGCTCGAACTCCGCCAAGTCGTCTTCGCGGACGTCGCCGGAGACGAGGTCCGAGATCACCCGGTCGCCCTGCAGCAGCGTCACTTCCAGGCCCGCGGCCTCCAGCTGGGCCGTCAGGCCGGCGCTGTCGAACCGGCGCAGCACCGTGTCGCCCGCGGCGACGCCGTCCGGGCTTTCCAGCAGTTGCCGGGCCTCCGCGACCCGGCCCGAGAGCGCGCGGTGCAGCACCGCCGCGTGCCGGTTCGCGACCAGGACCGACACCGCCCCGCCCGGGGCGACCGCCGTCGCCAGCGCGGACAGCACCGCGGCCGGGTCGTCGACGATCTCCAGCAGCCCGTGCGCCAGCACGAGGTCGGCCGAGCCGGCGTCGACGTGGCGGCCGAGCGCGTCGGAGTCGTCCGCGACCACCGTGATCAGCTCGGAGACGCCCTCTTCCTCGGCGCGCCGCTGCAGCGTGGCCAGCGCGTTCGGGCTCGGTTCGACGACGGTCACCCGGCAGCCCGCCGCCGCGAACGGCACCGCCCAGCCGCCGCTGCCGCCGCCCACGTCGACGACGCGGGGGTGCTCGGCGCCCCGGGCGCGGGCGGCCTTCAGCTCGGCCTCGAGCACCCGGCGAACGGCGCCCGAACCCCGGGCGGCCACGGTCTCCGTCTTCATGCCGCACAGGGTAGTGCCCGCTCCCGCCCGCCTCCCCGGCTCCTCCCTTCGAGTGAACGCCCCTTGCCTGACGGCGCCTCTCGCGGACACCCGTAGGCTGGAGATCGTGCACACGGTCGCCGTACTCAGCCTCAAGGGAGGCGTCGGCAAGACGACGGTCGCTCTGGGTATCGCGTCCGCCGCCCTGCGTAGGGGCACGCGGACGCTGGTGGTGGACCTCGACCCGCAGGGCAACGCCACGACCTCCCTCGACCCGCCGTACACCGACGCGACGCTCGCCGACGTGCTCGAGACCCCCACCCGGGCGATGCTGGAACGCGCGATCGCGCCGAGCGTCTGGAGCGAGGACGTCGACGTCCTGGTCGGCGCCGAAGAGCTGGAGCTGCTCAACGACCCCGGCGCCGACAGCGAGCGGCTCGCGAACTTCTCCCGCGCGCTGGACGAGCTGCACCGCACACCGCTGCGCGAGACGCCGTACGAGCTGGTGATCCTGGACTGCCCGCCGTCGCTGGGCCGGCTCACGAAGTCGGCGCTGGTGGGCGCGGACAGCGCGCTGATCGTCACCGAGCCGACGATGTACGCCGTCGCCGGCGCGCACCGGGCGCTCGAAGCGATCGAGAAGATCCGCAAGGAGCTCAACCCGGAGCTGCGCCCGATCGGTGTCCTGGTGAACAAGCTGCGCGTGCGCTCCTACGAGCACCAGTTCCGGATCGCCGAGCTGCGCGAGAACTTCGGCTCGCTGGTGATGCCGACGGCGATCACCGACCGGCTGGCCGTGCAGCAGGCGCAGGGCGCGTGCAGCCCGATCCACGAGTGGCACTCGCCGGGTGCGCAGGAGATCGCGCTGACGTTCAACATGGTGCTGGCGAAGATCCTGCGCTCCAGCCGGGCCGGCCGGCACCGCATCGCGGGCGAGGAACCCGAGGGCCCGGACTGGCCCGAAGGCCCGGCCCCGGAGACGCCCGAGGCGCCGGCCGAGGTGACCGAATCCGCGGGATGAGCCGTGCCCGAAGGTGACACCGTCTACCTCGTCGGAAAGCGCTTCGACCGGGCCATCGCCGGCAAGACCTTGCTGCGCGGGGAGTTCCGCGTGCCCCAGCTGGCCACAGTGGACCTTTCCGGGCGCGACGTGCTGGGCGTCGGCACGGTCGGCAAGCACCTGTTCACGCGCTTCTCCGGCGACCTGACGCTGCATTCGCACCTGCTGATGGACGGCATGTGGGACGTCTACCCGGCCGGCGCGAAGTGGCGCCGCCCCGGCCACCACGCCCGCGTGGTCCTGACCGCGGCCGACGTCCAGGTGATCGGCTTCCGCGTCCACGACCTCAAACTCGTGGCCACGGCGAAGGAGCACGACCTCGTCGCGCACCTCGGCCCGGACCTGCTGGATCCACAGTGGACCGACGAGCACGCGGCCCGCGCGGCCGCGGCGCTGGCCGCCGATCCCGGGCGCGAACTGGGCCTGGCGCTGCTCGACCAGCGCGTCATGGCGGGCGTCGGGAACCTCTACAAGTGCGAAATCTGCTTCCTGCTCGGCGTGACGCCGTGGACGCCGGTGTCCGAAGTGGACGTCGGCCGCACGGTTCTGCTGGCCCGCAGGCTGATCCTGGCCAACGCCGTCGCCGGGCGCTTCGAGCAGAGCACCACCGGCCACCTCGACCGCAACCGCAAGAACTGGGTGTACGAGCGCACCCGCCAGGGCTGCTTCCGCTGCGGCGGCCGGGTCCAGGTCCGCACGCAGGGCCACGACGTCCAGCGGCGGCCGACGTGGTTCTGCCCGAAAGACCAGCACGGCCCGGCTCCGGCGAGCTGAAGTGCGGATCGGCCACGGCACCAGCTGCGCGGCCGACCTGGTCCTGCCGGACCACTTTGCGGCACAACGGATCCCGCTCGAAGCCCGACGCCGAACGTGCGCACCGGCCAGGTCGCGAGCGTCGCCGCGCACCGGCGGATGCCCGACCACGGCGTCCTGGTCACGCCCAACGGCGCAAGGCCCGGCTGCGGAGTGAGATCGGCGAAATGACGTTGCCGGGGACCGGGAACTTCGCCTAGCGTGGTGGTACACGAGAAAGGAGGTGGTCCTAAGTTGTATTCCAACAGGACTCGTGAGGTGGCTGTCCGCTAGCGGATGGCACGTGGAGGACTTTGAGCAGCGATACAACTGAGCCACCTTCGGCTCATCGCCTGCTTCACGTGGTGCCTGATAGCGAATACCAGGCAGTCACCGGGCCTCCGGGGTTCCCGAGCACCAGTCCGGCTCGGGCTCGGGCGTTGACGGCGCTCGAGAGGCACCCCGGGGGCACCCTTATGCGCTCATTTGTGCAGGTCACCCCCATCCGGCGGCCCCGGACGACCGTCCGGCGATCCGACCGCGGGGTTCGCCGAACGCATTACGCCGTTCTGTCCCCCGGACGGCTGAACGTCGCTAGCCTGGACGCATGCTCAGGCCCGACTACCCGATCACCACGGACCGGCTGCTCCTGCGCCCGTTCGCGCCCGAAGACCTCGATGCGCTGAACTCCTTCCAGTCCCGGGCCGACGTCGCCCGCTACCTGTACTGGGGGCCGCGCAGCCGCGCCGAATCGGCCGCCGCGCTGGCCAAACGGGTGCACAGTTCGACGCTGACGAAGGAAGGGCAGTTCCTGGCCGTCGCGGTCGAACTGGCCGCCACCGGGCAGCTGATCGGCGACCTGAATCTGGAGTGGCTCAGCAGCGAGCACCGGCAGGGGGAGATCGGGTTCGTCTTCCACCCCGACCACCACGGCAAGGGCCTGGCCGCCGAGGCGACCACCGAACTGCTGCGGCTGGGCTTCGAAGATCTGGGACTGCACCGCATCATCGGCCGCTGCGACGGCCGCAACACCGCGTCCGCCGCTCTGATGGAACGCCTCGGCATGCGCGAGGAAGCGCACCTCAAGGAGAACGAGATCGTCAAGGGCGAGTGGACCGACGAGCTGATCTACGCGATGCTCGAAGACGAGTGGAAGGACCTCCAGGCCGCGGGCTGACCGTGGTCCCGTTCACGCCGGGGTGACGCTCCGGTCGCGCGTTCCGGGCGATTTGGCAGCATGGGGGCGTGTTCTTCGACAAGATCGTCCGCCCGGCCCTGTACCGGCTCTCCTACCACGACCCCGAGCTGGTGCACGAGCGCACGATCGGCGTCCTTTCCCGGTTCGGCAAAGCCATGCCCCGGGTGTTCCGGGTCGACGACCCGGTGACGGTGCTGGGCCTGCGGTTCCCCAACCGCGTCGGCCTGGCCGCCGGGATGGACAAGAACGGGCGTGCGCTGCCCGCGTGGGCCGCGCTCGGGTTCGGGTTCGTCGAGGTCGGCACGGTGACGCGGCTGGCGCAGCCGGGCAACCCCAAGCCGCGGCTGTTCAGCCTCCCCGCCAGCGACGCGGTGATCAACCGCATGGGCTTCAACAACGACGGCGCCGAGGCGCTCGCGGCCAAGCTCGCCCGCGACGGGAAACCCGGCGTGCCGCTCGGAATCAGCATCGGCAAGTCGAAGGTGACGCCGCTCGAAGACGCCGTCGAGGACTACCGCTTCTCCCTGCGTGCACTGCACCCGTACGCCGACTACTTCGCGATCAACGTCAGCTCGCCGAACACGCCGGGGCTGCGCCGGCTGCAGGACCGCACCGCGCTCGGCGAGCTCCTCGGCGAACTGCGGGCCACGTCCGCCGAACTCGCCGGATCGGGCACCCCGACGCCGCTGCTGGTGAAGGTCGCGCCGGACCTGACCGACGACGCCCTCGGCGAGCTCCTGGAGGTCGCGTCCGAACACGGCGTCGCCGGGATCATCGCCACGAACACCACGCTCGCCCGCGACGGCATCGCGCCCGCGGAGAGCAGCCTGGCCGGGCAGGGGGGAGGCCTGTCCGGCCGGCCGCTGACCACCCGCGCGGCGCAGGTCGTGCGGTTCGTGCACGACCACACCGGCGGGAGCCTGCCGATCATCGGCGTCGGCGGCGTCATGGGCCCGGACGACGCCGTGCGGCTGGTGGACGCCGGGGCGTCGCTCGTGCAGCTCTACACGGGGTTCGCGCTGCACGGGCCGGGCCTGGTGCGCCGGGTCAGCCGGGGCCTCGCAGCCCGGCCGTCGAGGTGAACCGGACGTAGCCGCGCCAGGACTCGTAGCGGTCCAGGCGGGCGCCCCGCGCCGCCGGGTCGCACCGCACCGCGAGCGGGCGGGTGCCGTCGTCCAGCTCGACCCGGTCGAGGACGAAGGGTTCCTTCAGCGTCGACACGAACTGCTCGAACGCCGCCGGGGACAGCCGCCAGCTTTCGCCGTCGAGGCCGCCGCCCTGCGGGTGGTCCAGCACGCCCGGCTGCGGCGGTTCGGTGTCCAGCAACACCATCCGGTAGTCCTCGGTGGTCCGGACCGGCCGGGTGAACCGGGCCCCCAGCTCGGTGAGCCGCGGGTTGAGCGGCTGGCCGCGCAGGTGCGCGCCGAACACGACGACGTCCTCGCCCGGCTCCGGGTAGGGCGTCATGGGTTCGTCCGTGCAGACGGTGGCGAGGTCGAGCCCGATCTGGTCTTCGAACGCGCGCGTCGCGAAGGTGACGCCGAACGGGCGCTTGTCGCCCGGCAGCACCGGCACGGTCACCGCGGCCAGGTCGAGCAGGTTCGTGAAGGCGGTGCAGCCGGCCAGGCGGTGGGCCACGGCGGCCGGGTCGGCCAGTGCTTCGGCGAGCGCCGGGTGGTCCGGCACGGTGGGCAGCAGGAGGGCGTCGCCGAAGTCCGGCTGCCCGATGGAGACCGGCTCCAGCACCGCGCCCGTCGCCGTCAGCCGCTTCACGACGGTCTCGAACGCGATCGCCGCGGCGTCACCCAGCGGCAGGTCGTGCGGGTACGCGATGCGCGGGTGCTCGCCCGCGCCGAGGCGGACGTCGGCGGGCCAGGTGCGCGTCGCGGGGTCGGCGTCGTCCGGGCCGGTCATCAGCGCGAGGGCGCGGCGGCCGGCGACGAGGCCGTTCGCGTACACGGAGATGCCGTCCGAGGCGCCGACGCCGGTCATCGGCAGCAGGCCCCGGGTCGGTTTCAGCGCGACGACGGCGTTCAGCGCGGCCGGGACCGGGCCCGAGGTGCTCAGGGCCAGGTCGACGATCCCGAGCGCGACGGCGACCGCCGCGCCGCTGCCGCCGGTCTTGGCCGGGTCCCAGGCCGAGGCGACGGTGGCGGGCCCGGTCTTGCCGAGCACGACGGCCCCGGCGGCGGAGAGCCGGGCCACGACGGTGGCGGAGGTTTCGGGGACCCGGCGCCCGGACGGCTGCCCGGCAACGTCGATCAGGTCCTGCACGGCGAGGACCGTGCCGGCCAGCGGCAGCTCCTCCCCCGCCTTGACCCGCTCGTCGACGGCCTTCGCGTCGACGAGGACGTCTTCGACCGCGCGCAGGGTGGACCAGAGGTCCGGCCGGCCGGCTTCGGTGAGGCGCTCGAAGGCCTCGATGACGCGCTGGGACGCGGTGGGCGGTGTCGGCGGTGCGGAGTCCGGTTCCGGCGGGAGCGTGTTCACGGGACGTCCTTTCCTCAGCGATCGAGAAAGTCCACTGTGTACGGTCGGCGCCTGCGGACCTCAACGCACGGCGGGCCTCCCGGCGAGTGACACCTCTGCATGCATGAGAGAAACGTTACGTGGCCTACGTTTCCGTCACCATCAGTTTCCGATTACGCGCGGGTTTCGGAGCCAAGAGGTGAACAGGGCGCGACGCCGGGGTGAAACGCACGATCACGCACGCCGGGTGACGAAGACGCCGTACCCCCGGACGGCGGCACTCGAACGGCCGAGTTTGAAATCCGAACGGCGCAGCGAAGGCCCGGATTCGCGTGATGGAGGGGTCAACACACGTGTTTGGACAGTCGACACGCGTGATCAGGGGGTCGACACGCCCCGGCCGGGCCGGACTCGCCGTGTCGACCCTTCAATCACGCGTGTCGGCTCGGCAATCACGTGTGTTGACTCCGCGATCACGCGGGGACGGGTGGCGTGGGGTCAGGAGAGTTCGCGCAGGGCCATGGCCAGGCCGGCCAGGCGGTCGGTCGCGTCGGTGAGGGCCTGTTTGGACGTCACCAGGCCGTCGCTCGACGCCGCCACCGTGTGGCCCGCCGCGGCGACCAGGCCGCGGTAGCCCTCGAGGCCGTCTTCCAGCTGTTCGCGGAGCTTGCCGACCGCGGCGTCCAGGGCGGCCTGTTCGCGGGCCGGCGCGGAGTTGCGGCCGCGCTCGATCGCCTGGATGCGGGCCGCCAGGCCGCGCAACGCCGCCGCGGCGTCGGTCGCCGTCTGGCGTGCGTCCGCGACGGACACTTCGGACACCGGTGTCGTGCCCACCGAGGACGGCACCGACAGCTGGCGCAGCAGCTCGCCCAGCGAGGCTTCGCACTCCGCCAGCCGCTCCATCGGCTCGCGCGCGACGGAGCCGGCGGGCGGCAACGGCGGGGGCCCGGCCGGGGCGGCCGGGAGCGGGATGCGCTTCAGCTCACGCAGCTTGAGCCCGGACCGGACGCCGAACGTGCCGAACACGACCGCACCGGCGAACGCCATGATCGCCTGCGGCATCATCGGCGCGCCCGTGGCGCTCATCCAGCCCATGCCGGCCGCCACGGTCAGGACGCCGCACAGGATCGTCAGCAGGATCCACAGCGTCAGCGCCCGCGACGTCCGGCGCTTGCGTCGCTCCAGCTTCGCGGCGGGGTGGTTCCAGCGGTCCCACTTGGCCCGGGCTTCGGCGAACGCCGGGACCTGGTTCGCCATCGACGCCCACGTGACCGTCGTGTCGGGCCGCCGCACGGGCGGGCGCCGCAACGGGTTGGGCCGCGGAGGCGCGGGCTTCCCGCCGGCCTGCTCGGCCGGCGGGAAGTACTTCTGCACCTTTTGGAGCTTTTCCTGGGCGCGCACGGCGTAGTCGGGCAGCTTCTCGATGTGCTTCTCCAGCTTCGCGCTGAACTCGCCGAAGTCGCGTCGTCTGCCCTGCTGCCCCATGCTCGCCCCTTCGAACGGCCCGCTCGCGTCAGGCCGGGTTCTTGCCCTGCTCGGCCTGCACACGCGCCTGGATCTCGCGCTGGATGTCGGCCGAGCTGCTCGCGGGCTGGGCTGCCTTGCCGCCGTCGGTCACCTGGGCGACCGACTCACCGCGCATCGAGGAGCGGATCTGGTCGAGCCGCGAGCGGCCGGCCAGCTGCGTGGTGGAGGCCTGGACCTCCATCATGCGCCCCTGGACCGAGTTCTGGGCGAGCTCCGCCTGACCCAGCGCCGTGGTGTAGCGCTTCTCGATCTTGTCGCGGACCTCTTCGAGCGACGGCGTGTTGCCCGGCGCGGCCAGCTGGCTCATCTGGTTCAGCGACGCGGAGACCTGCTCCTGCATCTTCGCCTGCTCCAGCTGCGAGAGCAGCTTGGTGCGCTCGGCCAGCTTCTGCTGCAGCATCTGCGAGTTGCGCTCGACGGCCTGCTTGGCCTGGGCCGCGGCCTGCAGCGACTGGTCGTGCAGCGTCTTGAGGTCCTCGATGTTCTGCTCGGCCGTGACGAGCTGCGTCGCGAAGCTCTCCGCGGCGTTCTCGAACTCGGTCGCCTTCTGCTCGTCACCCTTGGCGCGGGCCTCGTCCGCGAGGACGAGCGCCTGCCGGGTCGACGCCTGCAGCTTCTCGACGTCGCCGAGCTGGCGGTTGAGCTTCATCTCCAGCTGGCGCTGGTTGCCGATCACGGAGGCGGCCTGCTGCGTCAGCGCCTGGTGGTTGCGCTGCGCCTCCTCGATGGCCTGCTGGATCTGTACCTTCGGGTCGGCGTGCTCGTCGATCTTCGACGAGAACGCCGCCATCATGTACTTCCAGAACTTCACGAACGGGTTGGCCATCTCCTCCGCCTGCCTTCTTGCGTCCCACGGGCCTAGGTACACGGGGTGTGGGGCGTCGCTCCCCTGCACATGCAACGCTCCGACCCCGGCGTTGGGTTCCATCGTGTCAGGTCGGCCACGTCCGTTCCAGGCGACCCGGCCGAATTCAGGGATCGCCCTGATCACCCCCCGTAGGCAACGCGAACGGCCCCGGGCGGGTTGCCCGGGGCCGTTGTCGTGTCCGATCCGTTACTACGCGGCGATCGTCGAGGCCAGCTTCGGCTGCCCGATCGTCGTGCGCAGGGTGGTGTTCATCCGCGGTGCCGGGGAAACCCGCAGGTCGGCGAGGTCGTTGCCGATCAGCTCGGACATCAGGCGACCGCCTTCGATGCCGGCCGCGGCGGCCTCGGCGCCCCGCTTCTCCCGGGCCGCGCCTTCCGTGATCCGCTCGTCGACCGGTGCGACCTCGACGTTGTCGAGGGCCGAAACGTCCGCCGCCACGTTGTGCAGCAGTTCGCCGAGCGGAAGGTCCAGGGCCTGGCAGATGGACGCGAGCAGTTCGCTCGACGCCTCCTTCTGGCCCCGCTCCACCTCCGAGAGGTAGCCGAGGCTGACCCTGGCGGCGCGGGAGATGTCACGCAGCGTACGACGCTGGTTGGTGCGGGCATGACGGAGCCGATCACCGATCGCCTCACGCAACAGCACGGTCATCACGCGCCTCCCTTCCGTACAAGTACCCCCTACGTTACCCAGAGCGGCGCCCCGGGCGCAGGAGTTGGTGTGCCCGTACGCCAAGGGCGAACGCGCAATTCACGTCAGATGTTCCCCGAGCAGGGCAAACGCGGCGCGGACCGACTCGGTCCTGATCAAGTCCCGGTCTCCGCTCAAGGCCAGGGTACGGACCGTGACAAACGAGGCTTCGCCCCGGGTCGGGGGCTCCGCCCGCCCGGCGAGCCCGACGTGCACGGTTCCCGGCCCGACGCCGTCCTGGGGCGACGGCCCGGCGACGCCGGTGAGCCCGAGGCCCCAGGTGGCCCCGCACCGGTCGCGGGCGCCTTCGGCCAGCTGCGCGGCGACCTCCGGGTGGACGGCGCCGTGCTCGGCCAGCAGCGCGGCGTCGACCCCGGCCAGGGAGGTCTTCAGCTCGGTGGCGTAGACGACCAGTCCCCCGCGCAGCACCGCGCTCGCCCCGGGCACCCGCGCCAGGGTGGCGCAGACGAGCCCGGCGGTGAGCGACTCGGCCGCGGCGACGGTCTCGCCCCGGCCGGCCAGGGCCGCGATCAGCGCCGCGGCCTGCTCGTCGCCCGCGGCCGGCGACCGGTCAGCCACCGGTGACCCGGCGCCCCGCGGCCCGCAGCCGGATCGCCCGCACCAGGTAGTCGACGCCGGTGACCACGGTCAGCACCAGGGCCAGGCCCATCAGGGACCAGCGGACCGGGTCGGCCCCGGCGGGCAGCGGCAGCAGGTAGGCCACGATCGCGGCGATCTGCGCCAGCGTCTTGGCCTTGCCGCCGCGGCTGGCCGGGATCACGCCGTGGCGGATCACCCAGAACCGCAGCAGCGTGACGCCGATCTCGCGGACCGCGATGACGATCGTGACCCACCAGCCCAGCTCGCCCAGGATGCTCAGGCCCACCAGCGCGGCGCCGGTCAGCGCCTTGTCCGCGATCGGGTCGGCGATCTTGCCGAAGTCGGTGATCAGGCCGTACTTGCGGGCCACCCAGCCGTCCAGCTGGTCGGTGGCCGAGGCCACCGCGAACAGCCCGGTGGCGATGGCGCGCCAGGTCGTGTCGTGGCCGTCGCCGACGAACAGCGCGACGACGAACAGCGGCACCAGCACCAGCCGCGAGAGCGTCAGGAGGTTCGCGATGTTGAGCGTCGGGACCGGGGTCGCGACCGGGACCTGGGCGGGACCTTCGCGGGTCGTGCCCTCGTCCGCGGCGTCGCTGGGGAGCGCACTCACCGGTCGGCGTCCGGTACCGCGCGCACGATCAGGTCGACCCCCGCCGAGTCCACGACCTCGCAGCGGAGGAAGTCACCCACCTGGGCCTTTTCGGGCGCGTCGAGGATGACGCACTCGCCGTCGACCTCCGGCGCCTGGTGTGCCGCGCGGCCGGTCAGCTCGCCGTCGTCGTCCAGCTCGACGAGGACGTCGACGAAGGTGCCGATCCGGTCCTCGGCGCGCTGCGCGGTCAGCTCTTCGACCAGTGCCGAGATCCGCGTGACGCGCTTGGCGACCTCTTCGGCGTCCAACTTGCCGTCGAAGGTCTCGGCCTCCGTGCCGTCCTCGTCGGAGTAGCCGAAGACGCCCACGGCGTCCAGGCGCGCGCCGGTCAGGAACCGTTCCAGCTCGCTCAGGTCGTGCTCGGTCTCGCCGGGGAAGCCGACGATGACGTTGGTGCGGATGCCCGCCTCGGGCGCGTACTCGCGGATCTGCTCGCACAGCGCCAGGAACGAGTCGGTCGAGCCGAACCGGCGCATCCGGCGCAGCACCTGCTCGCTGGAGTGCTGGAACGACAGGTCGAAGTACTCGGCGACGCCCGGCGTCGTCGCGATGGCCTTGACCAGCTGCGGGCGCGTCTCGGCCGGCTGCAGGTAGGAGACGCGGACGCGCTCGATGCCGTCGATCCCCGCCAGCCGCGGGAGCAGCCGCTCCAGCGCGGTGGCGCCGTCGCGGCCGAAGTCCTTGCCGTAGGACGTCGAGTTCTCGCTGACCAGGAACAGCTCCTTGACGCCGTTTTCGGCCAGCCACATCGCCTCGGCGACGATCTCGTCGGGCTGCCGCGAGACGAAGGAGCCGCGGAACGACGGGATCGCGCAGAACGAGCAGCGCCGGTCGCAGCCGGAGGCGATCTTCAGCGCGGCCACCGGCGAGTCGTCGAGGCGCGTGCGCAGCACCCGCGGGCCCCAGCCGTGCTGCGCGTGGCCCGGCACCTCGACGGTTTCGGCCGCGGCGGGCCGCTGGACCGGGCTGATCGGCAGCAGCTTGCGCCGGTCGCCGGGGGTGTGCGAAGCGACCTTGCGGCCGGCGACGACGTCGTCGAGCCGGTCCGAGAGGTCGGCGTAGTGGTCGAAGCCCAGGACGGCGTCGGCCTCGGGGAGGCTGTCGGCGAGCTCGTGCCCGTAGCGCTCGGCCATGCACCCGACCGCGACGACCTTCTTGCCCGTGTCGGACGCCGCGAGCAACGTGTCGACGGAGTCCTTTTTGGCCGACTCGACGAAGCCGCAGGTGTTGACCACCACGACGTCGGAGTCCTCCGGATCGGCCGCGAGCTCCCAGCCGCCGGCCGCCAGCCGGCCCGCCAGCTCCTCCGAGTCGACCTCGTTGCGGGCGCAGCCGAGGGTCAGCAGGGAGACGCGTCGGGTGGCGGTGGGATCCGTGGCAGGGGAAGGCACGACGTTCAGGGTAGCCGCCGGTCCCGGGCAGGTTGACGACGGCGTGGCCCGGTGGTGTGGCAGTGTTGAACATCGTGCCGTCCGACTCGCCCGCCGTCCGCCGCGCGCGGATCGCCGACGTCCGCAAGATCAAGGCCCTGGTCGACTCGGACGCCGGTCGCGTCCTGCTGGAGAAGGACCTGGTCACGCTGTACGAAGCGGTCCAGGAGTTCTGGGTCGCGGAGGTCGGCGGCGAGGTCGTCGGGGCGGCCGCGCTGCACGTGCTCTGGGAGGACATCGCCGAGCTGCGCACGGTCGTGGTCGACAAGGCCGTCCGCGGCCAGGGCGTCGGGCGCGTGCTGGTGGCCCGGCTGATCGACGAGGCCCGTGAGCTGGGTCTCAAGCGGCTGTTCGTGCTGACGTTCGAGACCAGCTTCTTCACCGGCCACGGCTTCGTGGAGATCCAGGGAACGCCGGTGTCGCACGAGGTCTACGAGGAGATGCGGCGCTCGCACGACACGGGCGTCGCGGAGTTCCTCGACCTCCCGTACGTCAAGCCGAACACGCTGGGCAATTCCCGCATGCTGCTCGAACTCTGAAAGTTTCCCGACAACATTCTTTCGGGCGGTGACGCACGCCACCCGAGGCCTGATGCTGATCACGCACATCCGTCCCCTGATCAGCGAGGAAACACCACAACGATGCGCACGACTTTGCGGAACCTGGGGGCCACCGCCGCGGTGGCCGCGACGGTCGGCGGAGGCGTCCTCATGGGCGCCGGCACCGCGGCGGCCGTCGACATCCCGACGGTCACCGACCAGTACCTCTTCAGCACGTCGCTCTCGAACTTCGAGACGATCCGGAACCAGGCTCCGTACAACGGCCAGCTCGACTGGTCCTCGGACGGCTGCTCGTGGGCGCCGGACAACCCGTTCGGCTGGAAGTTCCTCCCGGGCTGCCACCGCCACGACTTCGGCTACCGCAACTACAAGAAGCAGGGCCGCTTCACCGAGGCGAACCGCCTGAAGATCGACGACAACCTGTACTCGGACCTGAAGAGCGTCTGCGGCTCGAACATCGCCTGCAAGGGCGCGGCCTGGACCTACTACGAGGCCGTCCGCAAGTTCGGCGGCTGAGCCTCGCCCTGGCCCGGGCGCGCGTCCGGGCCAGGATGGGGGCATGGAGATCGATCAGCTGCTCAGCACGACCCGCGCGGTGCGCCGGAAGCTCGACCTCGACCGGCCGGTCGAGCCCGAAGTCCTCTCCGCCTGCCTCGACCTGGCGCTGCAGGCACCGACGCCGGGCAACGTCCAGGCGTGGCGCTGGCTGGTCGTGCGCGACCAGGACGTGAAGAACCGGCTCGGCGTGCTCTTCCGCGAGGTCGGCGCGGCCTATCTGGCCCAGCGCGCCGCGGAAGGCGAGTCGCGGGCGCTGGCGTCCGGGCGGCACCTCGTCGACGTGATCGAACGAGTGCCCGTCTTCGTCATCCCGGTCCTGAAGGGCCGCCCGACCGGGAACAACGCCGTGGACGCGGCCTTCTACGGCGGCATCTTCCCGGCCGTCTGGAACTTCCAGCTGGCACTGCGCTCGCGAGGGCTGGGCTCGACGCTCACGACGTACCACCTCTCCCGCGAAGCCGAGGCGGCGGAAATCCTCGGTGTCCCGGACGGCTACACGCAGGTCGGCCTGCTGCCGGTCGCGTACACGACGACGCCGGACTTCAAGCCGGCCGAGCGCGTCCCGCTGGCCGAGGTCGCCTACCTGGACCACTGGGGCACGCCGCTCAGCTGACCCGGACCGTGGCCTCCCCGCCGTCCGCGCTCACCGACACCAGCTCGACACGGCTGGCGGCGAAGGAGGTGGCCTGGGGCCCGGTGCGGGGGCCGCTGTGCAGCTCGGCCGTGGTGCTCTCGCCCCGGCCGGGCTCGCTCAGCAGGAACGCGAGCGTCGCCTCGCCCTGCCAGATGCACGTCATGTTCGGGCGGCAGCGCGAGTCGGAGACCATGCGCGTGTAGCGGACGGTCAGGTCCTTCCCCTGGATCGCGGCCTCCTGGCCGAGCCGCAGGGTGACGTCCCCCCGCGGAGCAGTGCTGACGGTCGACGGCGACTCCGGCCGCCCGGGCAGGGCCGGGGCGGCCTGCCCGGAGGACACGGAACTCCCCGCGCCCACCACGACGACGGTGAAGGCGAACAGTCCGGCGGCCAAGCGCTGCAGGTCCATGTGCTCAGGACGGAACGACCGCGCCGCCGGGTTGCACTACTCGTCGTCCGGGTCGGACGGCACCGGGTCGCCGCCGCGGATCATGAACAGGACGCCTTCCAGCTCTTCCGGCTTGATCAGCACCTCGCGGGCCTTCGAGCCCTCCGACGGGCCGACCACGCCGCGGCTTTCCAGCAGGTCCATCAGCCGGCCGGCCTTGGCGAAGCCGACCCGCAGCTTGCGCTGCAGCATCGACGTCGAGCCGAACTGGGACGTCACGATCAGCTCCGCCGCCTGCAGCAGGACGTCCAGGTCGTCCCCGATGTCCGGGTCGATCTCCTTCTTCTCGCCGGCCTTCTGCGCCGTGACGCCGTCCTGGTAGTCCGGCTGCGCCTGCTCCTTGGCGTAGTTGACGACCGAGGCGATCTCTTCGTCGCCGACGAACGCGCCCTGGATGCGGACCGGCTTCCCGGCGCCCATCGGCAGGTACAGCGCGTCACCCATGCCGATGAGCTTCTCCGCGCCCGGCTGGTCGAGGATGACCCGCGAGTCGGTCAGCGACGACGTCGCGAAGGCCAGCCGCGAGGGCACGTTGGTCTTGATCAGGCCGGTGACGACGTCGACCGACGGCCGCTGCGTGGCCAGGACCAGGTGGATGCCCGCCGCACGGGCCTTCTGGGTGATCCGGACGATCGCGTCCTCGACGTCGCGCGGGGCGGTCATCATCAGGTCGGCGAGCTCGTCGACGATCGCCATGATGTACGGGTACGGCCGGTACTCGCGCTCGGACCCGGGCGGCGCGGTGATCTCGCCGGAGCGGACCTTCTTGTTGTAGTCGTCGATGTGCCGGACCTTGTTGACCTGCATGTCCTGGTAGCGCTGCTCCATCTCTTCCACCAGCCAGGCCAGCGCGGCGGCGGCCTTCTTCGGCTGGGTGATGATGGGCGTGATCAGGTGCGGGATGCCCTCGTAGGGCGTCAGCTCGACCATCTTCGGGTCGATCAGGATCATCCGGCACTCGTCCGGCGTCGAGCGCGCGAGCAGCGACACCAGCATCGAGTTGACGAAGCTCGACTTACCGGAACCGGTGGAGCCGGCGACCAGCAGGTGCGGCATCTTCGTCAGGTTCGCGGTGACGAAGTGGCCCTCGATGTCCTTGCCGAGGCCGATCACCATCGGGTGGTTGTCCTTGACCGTGGACGGCGCGCGCAGGACGTCGCCCAGGCGGACCATCTCGCGGTCGGAGTTCGGCACCTCGATGCCGACCGCGGACTTGCCCGGGATCGGCGCCAGCAGCCGGACGTTGTCCGTGGCCACCGCGTAGGCGATGTTCTTGGTCAGCGCGGTGATCTTCTCGACCTTCACACCCGGGCCGAGCTCGACCTCGTACCGGGTGACCGTCGGGCCGCGGGTGAAGCCGGTGACCTGCGCGTCGACGTTGAACTGCTCCAGCACGCCGGTGATCGCTTCGATCATGGCGTCGTTGGCCTTGCTGCGGGACTTCGGCGCGTCGCCGAGCTTGAGCAGGTCGGGCGGCGGGAGCTGGTAGTCGCCCTCGACGGTCCGCGTGACGGCCAGCGGCGGCTCCGCGGGCTTCTTCGGCTTCTTCTCGGGGACGTCGGCGACGGGCTTGGGCTTGGGCGGCTTGATCGGCGTCGGCGGCTCGGCCAGCATCGCGTCGATGTCGAGCTGCTCGGGGTCGGCGTCGCTGGCCTGGCGGCGCCGCGACGGCTTGCGCAGCCGCGCGGACTTCGGGTCGGCCTCGGTGACCTGGTCCTCGTCGGTGGCGAAGCCGGACTTCTGCTCGGCCTCGGCGATCTCTTCCTCGTCGAGGCCCCAGTTGCGCAGCCGGTGCGGGATCTCGCGGACCGGCGTGCCGGTGAACACGAGCACGCCGAAGACCAGCGCGAGGATCAGCAGCGGCACGGCGACCCAGGTCGTGACGCCCATGGTGAGCAGGCCGCCGGAGAAGGCGCCGATGATGCCGCCGGCGTACATCCGGCCGTCGTTGGTGGCCGGGAGCGCGGTGAAGATGTGCAGCATCCCGAGCACGGACAGGACGACCATGATCGTCCCGATGACCATCCGCGGGCGCGTCTCGGGATGCGGCTCGGACCGCATGAGCGCGACGGCCACGACGACCAGCACCAGCGGCAGCGTGACGGCCCCGGCGCCGAGGACGGTCCGGGTGGCGATCTCGACCCCGGCCCCGATTGGCCCGGCGGCCCGCCACCAGACCCCGACGGCGGCGACGATGGCCAGCGCGATCAGGCCGAGCGCGAGCCCGTCACGACGGTGCTCGGGCTCGAGTTCGCGGGTGCGGCCGACCGTGCGGGCCAGCGTGCCCAGGCCCTTGGCCAGCAGGTTCCAGGTCCCGCGGACGCCCTTCCCGAACACCCCGGGTGTCTTGCGGCGCGGTGCGGGCTTGCGAGCGGCGGGACGTGACTTCGCGGGTGTACGCGGCTTTCGCGCCGCTGCCCCCTTCGCGCCGCTTCCCGTGCTTCGCTTCCTCGTCGCCGACCCAGCCATGCCTTTTACGGTAACCGGCCGTGGCCGTTCGTCCCATGCGCCACTCTCGGCCCAGGGTGAACTTCTGCCTCACACCGGCCTTGAGCGGCCATCCGGGTGAACCGATCCGGCCAGTGCGCATTCGGGTGAAATCGGCGTCTGCCATGCTCTGCCCCATGGTCGCGCTGCACTCCGACAACACGTCTCGCCGAGCCCCCGCCATCTGGCGGACCATGCTGAACATCGACCGCGGGCTGGTGAACCTGGTCGGGCGGCTCACCGTCAGCGGGCGGATCCCGGCGCGGCTGCGGGGCAAGCCGCTGCTGATGACCGCGAACCACATCGGCGTGTTCGACGCGTTCGTCCTGATGGCGGCGTGCAAGCGGATCGGCATCAACCCGCGGTTCATGCTGGCCGGCGGCATCCTGGACGCCCCGGTGATCGGGCCGGCGCTGCGGGTCAGCGGCCACCTGCGGGTCGACCGGAAGGTCGCCGCGACCGCCGTCGGGCAGTTCGCCGAGGCCGTCGAGGCGCTGAAGACCACGCGCGAGCCGATCATCGTCTACCCCGAGGGCCGGATCAGCCACGACCCCGGCCTCTGGCCCGAACGCGGCAAGACCGGCGCGGCCCGGCTGGCGCTGGCGGCGGACGTCCCGGTGATCCCGATCAGCCAGTGGGGCGCGCACGAAGCCGTCTACTGGGGTACGGAGACGGTCAACGGCCCGGCCGACCTGGTCCCCCTCGCCCGTTCGGGACTCAGCGCCCCGCTGCGCCGGCCGCGGTTCAAGGTCCACTTCGGCGACCCCGTCGACCTGTCGGACGTCGAGCCGGAGCGCCCGGGCGCCGGGGTGCGCGCCCACGCGAAGATCATGCGCGCGATCGCCGACGGCCTGGTCCCGTTGCGCGCGGACGAGCTGGACCGCCCCCGCTTCCACGACCCGACGCGGCCGACCGACACGGTCAGCCCGTGGAAGCCGACGTCCGGAATCTGAGACGGCCCGCCCGGCACGCCTAGAGTCGCGGACGTGAGCACACGGATCCTCGTCGTCTACTACAGCGCGACCGGCAACACCGCCGCCCTGGCCGAATCGCTCGCCGCCGGTGCCCGGGAGACCGGGGCCGACGTGCGGGTGCGGACCGTGCCGGAGACGGTGCCCGCCGACGCGATCGCGAAGAACCCGCGCTGGCAGGCGTGGGTCGATTCGGGGCCGCACCACGAGCTCGCCACCCTCGACGACCTCGTCTGGGCGGACGGGCTCGCGTTCGGCAGCCCGACCCGGTTCGGCGGCCCGACCGCCCAGCTGAAGTCCTATTTGGACAGCACGGGTGGCCTGTGGGCGCAGGGGAAGCTGGCCGACAAGGTCGCGACGTCGTTCACGAGCGCCTCCACCCGGCACGGTGGCCTGGAGTCGACGCTGCTGGCGATCAACAACGTCTTCTACCACTGGGGCGCGATCGTCGTCCCGCTCGGCTACACCGACCCGCACCTGATGGAGTCCGGCAACCCGTACGGCGGTTCGTTCGTGTCGCGCAAGTCCGCCGCGCCGGACGAACTGGCCCTCGGTGCGCTGCGCCTCCAGGGGCGGCGGCTGGCCACGATCACGACGCACATCGCGACCGGGCTCAAGCAAGCCGAGTAACCGGAAAAAGCGTTTTGGCAGTCACGTCGCGGCGCTTACAGTCGCGCACGTGACCACCGAGCTGCCCGTCCTCGCGCCTCCCCACGTCGCCCACCGCGGCCGCGGGACCACGCTCGTCCTGCTCGCCGCGCTGTTCTTCAGCACGTCGGGCACGCTGGGCAAGTCCGCGATGTCCGCCGGGTTCAGCCCGGAGCAGGTGGCCGCGATGCGGATCGGCCTGGCCGGGTTCGTGCTGCTCGCCGGGGTGGCGCTGGTGGCGCCGCGGAAGCTGCGGGTCCGCCGGGCCGAGCTGCCCGTCCTGGCGGGCTACGGCCTGCTCGGGGTGGCCGGCGTGCAGCTGCTCTACTTCGTCGCCGCGGGCCGGATCCCGGTCGGCATCGCGATCCTGCTCGAGTTCGTCTCGCCCGTGCTCATCGCGCTGTGGGTGCGGTTCGTGCGGCGGCACCGGCTGCCGCGGTCGGTGTGGGGCGGCATCGCGCTGGCGATGGCCGGGTTGTCGCTGGTCGCGCAGGTCTGGCAGGGCGTCACGCTGAACGGCCTCGGGCTGCTCGCCGGCTTCGGCGCGGCCCTGTGCTCGGCGGGGTACTTCCTGCTGGGCGAGCGCGCGGTGGCCGCCATCGACCCGCTCGGCCTGGTCACCTGGGGCATGGTGCTCGGCGCGGTGCTGATCAGCCTGGTCGCGCCGCCGTGGACGTGGCCGGTCGGGCTGCTCGCCGTGGACGTCGAATTCGGCGCGTGGCGCCCGCCCGTCTGGCTGCTGATGGTGCTGCTCGTGCTGGTGGCGACGGTGCTCGCCTACGTCTGCGGGATCTCGTCGCTGCGGCACCTGCCGGCGTCGGTGGCGAGCGTGCTCGGCCTGGTCGAGCCGGTGATCACCACCGTCGCGGCCTGGGCCCTGATCGGCGAGGAACTCACCTGGCCGCAGCTGCTCGGCTCGGCGATCCTGCTGGCCGGGGCGTTCCTGGTGCAGCGGAAGTCGGAGATCCTCACGAGCTGAGTTCTTCACGGGGTGCCGCCGAAGTGCGACAATTCCCCACCATGTCGACCACTGGGCTGCGCCCCGAACTGCGCCAGCGGCACGTCCGGATGATCGCCCTCGGCGGCATCATCGGAGCGAGCCTGTTCATCGGCAGCGGCGCGGTGATCCACACCGTCGGCCCGGCGGCCGTGCTGTCCTACGCCCTCGGCGGGCTGCTCGTCGTGCTCGTCATGCGGATGCTCGGCGAGATGGCGACGGCCGCGCCCGCGCTCGGCTCGTTCATGGACTACGCCCGGGACTCGCTCGGCGGCTGGGCGGGCTTCACGATCGGCTGGTTGTACTGGTACTTCTGGGTCGGCGTGGTCGCGTTCGAGGCCGTGGCCGGCGCGAAGATCCTGCAGGGCTGGATCCCCGGGGTTCCGCAGTGGGTGTTCTCGCTGGCGCTGATGCTGCTGCTCACGGCCACGAACCTGGCGTCGGCGCGCTCGTTCGGCGAGACCGAGTTCTGGCTCGCCTCCATCAAGGTCGCGACGATCGTGGTCTTCCTGGTGCTGGGCCTGCTGTTCGTGCTCGGGCTCTGGCCGGGCGCGCACTTCTCGGTGGGCAACATCGGCCTCGACGGCTTCGTGCCGAACGGTGGTTTCTCGGTGGTGCACGGCGTGGTGATCGTGATCTTCTCCTACTTCGGCGCGGAGATCGTGACGATCGCGGCGGCGGAGTCCGACCAGCCCGAGACGGCGGTCCGCAAGGCGACCTCGACGATCGTGTGGCGCGTCATCGTGTTCTACGTCGGCTCGGTGGCGCTGCTGGTGATGATCACGCCGTGGCGCGACATCCCGAGCGAGACGAGCCCGTTCGCCGCGGCGTTCGGCCGCTTCGGCGTCCCGGCGGCATCGACCATCGTCTCGGCCGTGGTCCTGACGGCGGCGCTGTCGGTGCTGAATTCGGGGCTGTACACGGCATCCCGCATGCTCTTCGCCCTGCGGCGCCACGGGTGGGCACCGTCGTGGATCTCGGACACGAACGCGCGCGGCGTGCCGTGGAAGGCGATCCTGGCGTCCACTTCGGTCGGTTACGTCGCGGTGGTGATGAGCTACGTCTCCCCGGACAAGATCTTCTCCTTCATCATCAACTCGGCGGGCGCGGTGGCGTTGTTCGTGTACGCCATCATCTGCGGTTCGCAACTGCGCATGCGGCGGCAGCTCGAGGCGGAGGCGCCGGAGAAGCTGCAGCTGCGGATGTGGGGCTACCCGTGGCTCAGCTGGCTGACGCTGGCCCTGACGCTCGTCGTGGTGGCGTCGATGCTGTTCGTGGACGAAGACGCGCGGTCGCAGCTGTTCCTGAGCCTGATCAGCCTGGCGGTGATCCTCGGCGGCTACGCCCTCATCCGCCGGCGATCCGGCTCAGCGCCCCGAAAAACACGTCCGTGATCTTCGCCGGGTCCGGGGCGACGAAGGCCTGGCCGCCCGTCGCCGCGGTCAGCTGGTCGAGCTCGGCCTTGTCCGCGTCCGGGCCGATGCCGACGCCGATCAGCGGGATCGGGCGGCGCGGGTCCTGCAGCTTCGCCAGCTCGGTCAGCAGGTCCGCGCGCGAAATCCCGTGCGGGTCCTCGTTGCGGCCGTCGGTCATCACGATCACGAGGTTGAGCCGGCCGGGCTCCCACTCGCGCCGCGCGGTGCGGTAGGTGTCCAGCACGCTGTCGTACAGCCCGGTGCCGCCGTCCGGCGTCGCCTTCACCTGCGCCAGCTTGTCCAGCGCGCCGCTCGCCAGGTGCTGGGCGACCGGCGCCATCGGCAGCAGCTCGCGGTAGTCCTTGTCGCCGTCGAGGCGGGTCGAGAACGCCAGCATCCTCAGCTGCGTCGCGGGTTTGAACAGGTGCATGGCCTTCGCCGCGGCCTGCATCGTCACCTGCATCCGGTTCAGCCCGGTCCCCGGCACCTGCGCGTTCATCGACCCGGAGACGTCGACGAGCACCTGCACCCGCGCGCTCAGGTTGACCCCGGCCCACTGGTTCAGCAGCTCGTCGATCGCCGCGGCGGCGGGCAGGTTCGCGACGCGGATCCCGGGCGGCGACACCCGCGGGTCGTCGGAGTGCTCGCGCAGTGCCTGCCCGCCCGCGGCACGCAGGCCCGTCTTCGCGATGGCGTCGGCACCCGCGTCGCCGAGCACCGCGTCACGGAACGCTTCGACGATCGGCCGCTGCTGCGGCGAGATCCCGCCCAGTTCCGCGAACGGATAGTCCAAAGTGGGCACCGCGGTCGAGTAGACGGCGACGAGCGGCGACGACGCGTCCTCGATGTTGTGGCGCAGCAAGGAGTTCTCCGACGCGGGGAACACCGTCACCGCGGCCGTGCCGCCGCTGCCGCTCGAGCCCGGCAGCCGCGCGATCAGGTCGGTCTCCCCGCCGAGGGTGTTGGCGGAGAACTTCCGCAGCAAGGCGACGTACGCGCCCGCGGGCTCGGTGGCCGTCTTGACGCTCTCCTTGAGGCCGAGCAAGGCCACCGCGCCGACCGGGTCGCGCGCCGGATCGGGCATCCCCGGCACCGCACCGGGCGCGCCGAGGATCTCCGCCCAGGTCGGGGTGCGCTCCGGCCAGCCGAGCCCCTTCGCGACGTCCTGGGCGACGGCCAGCACCACCGGCGAACTGGCCACCGACGCCCCGGTTTCCGGGACGTCGGACGCGCCGAGCTGGCGGGCGCGGCGCAGCGCGAGGGTCGAGTCCGGCACCCACACCTGCGGTCGCGGGCTGCCGTCGGAGAGTGCGAGCCGCTCGGCCGCCGACGTCGCGTCCCTGGTCTGGACCTCGACGCTGCCGCACTGCAGGTTCAGACCGCCCGCGACGAGCGAGAGCGCGGGCGCGATGTCGGCGGACGCGCTGACGAGGACCTTCGCCGGCCGCTCGCAGGCGGGCTTCGCGGTCACCACCGAGACGGTCACCCAGGCCGCGGTCCCGAGGACGAGCACGGAGGCGGTCGCGAACACGGGTACCAGCAGCCGGCGTCTTCTTCCGTCCGGCGAGTGACGTCCCATCGGCGCGGCCTCTCTTCCCGAGGCGAAGTGGGACCAGGTTAGCGCCCGGCAAAGCGGTGGCTCGTGGCCCAAACGGCCTAAGCGAAACCTCATACCCGCGAAGGACCCGGCCCGTCCCCGAGTGGGATGTCACCGCGCGGCTCGCGCGGAACACTGGGTGGCGAACCACTGGGGGTACTCGATGAAACCGAACCGCGTCGAACAACGCAGGGCTCGCCGGGCCCTGCTGCGCCAGACCGCCACCGTGGCCCTCGCGCTGCTGCTGGCCAAGGTCACGCGCTGAAAAACCGTGAAGGCCACCTCGAGGACTCGAGGTGGCCTTCGCGGGCTTCGGACTAGACCGGGATGACCGTCGGGACGATCATCGGGCGGCGGCGGTAGGTGTCCGCCACCCAGCGGCCGACCACCCGGCGGACCGCCTGGGCGATGCGGTGCGTGTCCGTGATGCCTTCGGCCTCCGTGCGGGCCAGCTCCATCTCCACGAGCGGCACCACCGCGGCCAGGGCCTTGGGGTCGTCGGAGAAGCCGCGGCCGGCCACCGTGGGGCTGCTGACCGCGCGGCCCGTGCTGGAGTCCACCGCGACGTTGATCGCGATGAAGCCGCCCTCGCCGAGGACCAGCCGGTCGGACAGGGTCGACTCGCCGACGTCGCCGACCGACAGGCCGTCGACGTAGACGTGGCCGACCTCGACGCGGCCCGTGCGGGACGCCTTGCCGTCGATCAGGTCGACGACCACGCCGTCTTCGGCGATGACCACGTTCTCCGCCGCGACGCCCGTGCGGATCGCCAGCTCGCCGTTGGCGCGCAGGTGCTTCCACTCGCCGTGGACCGGCATCACGTTGCTCGGCCGCACCGCGTTGTACAGGTAGAGCAGCTCCCCCGCCGACGCGTGGCCGGACACGTGGACCTTGGCGTTGCCCTGGTGGACGACGTTGGCGCCCAGCCGGGTCAGGCCGTTGACCACGCCGAACACCGCGGTCTCGTTGCCCGGGATCATCGAGCTGGCCAGCACCACGGTGTCGCCCGCGCGGATCGAGATCTGCCGGTGCTCGCCGCGCGCCATCCGCGACAGCGCGGAGAGCGGCTCGCCCTGGGAACCCGTCGAGACGAACAGGACCTTGCTCTCCGGCAGGGTGCTCGCCTGGTCGAGGTCGACGAGCAGGCCGTCCGGCACGTTCAGCAGGCCCAGCTCGGCCGCGATGCCCATGTTGCGGACCATCGACCGGCCGACGAACGCGATCCGGCGGCCGTGCCGGTGCGCGGCGTCGAGGACCTGCTGGACGCGGTGCACGTGGCTGGCGAAACAGGCCACGATGACGCGCTGGTCGACCTTGCGGATGACGTCGTCGAGCACCGGGCCGATGTCGCGCTCGGGCATGACGAACCCGGGGACCTCGGCGTTGGTGGAGTCGACGCAGAACAGGTCGACGCCCTCGTCGCCGAGCCGGGAGAACCCGGCCAGGTCGGTGAGGCGCCCGTCGAGCGGGAGCTGGTCGAGCTTGATGTCGCCGGTGTGCAGGACCACGCCCGCCGGGGTGCGGATGGCCACGGCCAGCGCGTCCGGGATGGAGTGGTTGACCGCGAAGAACTCGAGGTTGAACGCGCCGACGTCGCGGCGCTCGCCCTCGCGGACCTGGATCAGGTTCGGCCGCTGCCGGTGCTCCTTGGCCTTCGCCGCGAGCAGCGCGTTGGTGAACTTCGAGCCGTAGATCGGCAGGTCCGGCCGCAGGCGCAGGAGGAACGGGACGGCACCGATGTGGTCCTCGTGCCCGTGGGTGAGCACCAGGCCGTCGATGTCGTCGAGGCGGTCCTCGATCGCGCGGAAGTCGGGCAGGATCAGGTCGACGCCGGGCTGGTCGTCCTCGGGGAAGAGCACCCCGCAGTCGACGATGAGCAGCCGGCCGGCGTACTCGAAGACGGTCATGTTGCGCCCGACCTCGCCGATGCCGCCCAGCGCGACGATGCGCAGGGCTCCCTCGGGCAGTGCGGGCGGGGCGTTGGTGGGGCCTGGACCTGGGGGAAGTGAGCTCACCGAGGCAGGGTCCCAACGCTGGTGTGCGAGGTCGGCGCCGTGTAGGCGGCCCTCGAGTCTGCTTGTGCCACCCGCTCACCATGCCAGTCCTGCGCCGCCGTGTCGCCCAGGGGCACGCCGCCCTGGGTCAGATCGGCGGCGATCAGCGCGGTCTGGTCGGTGGTCGGCGCGACGATCGGGAGCCGCGGCTCGCCGACGTCGAAGCCGCGCAGCCGCAGCGCCGCCTTGCTGAACGCGACCCCGCCGACCCGCGACATCGCGCGCAGCACCGGCAGCATGGCGCGGTGGTTGGTGCGCGCGGTGGAGGTGTCGCCGGTCTCGTAGGCGTCGATCATCGCGCGGATCCGGCCCGCGACGACGTGACCGATCACACTCACCACGCCGGTGCCGCCGACGGAGATCCACGGCAGGTTCAGCCCGTCGTCGCCCGAGTAGTACGCGAGGTGGGTGCTGGCGATGACCTCGGAGCCGGCGATCAGGTCGCCCTTGGCGTCCTTGACCGCCAGGATCCGCGGGTGCTCGGCCAGCCGCAGCAGCGTGTCGACCTCGATCGGGACGACCGAGCGCGGCGGGATGTCGTAGAGCATCACCGGCAGCCCGGTGCTGTCCGCGACGGTGGTGAAGTGCGCGTACAGCCCGGCCTGGCTCGGCCGCGAGTAGTACGGGGTGACGACCAGCAGGCCGTGCGCGCCGGCTTCCTCGGCCTGCTTCGCCTGCTCGATGCTGTGCGCGGTGTTGTTGGTGCCCGCGCCGGCCACGACGGTCGCCCGGTCGCCGACGGCCTCGACCACGGCGCGGACCAGGTCCTGCTTCTCCGCGTCGCTCGTGGTCGGGCTCTCGCCGGTGGTGCCGTTGATGACGAGGCCGTCGTTCCCCAGCTCCACGAGGTGCTCGGCCAGCTCCTGCGCCCGCTTCAGGTCCAGCGCGCCTTCGGCGTCGAAGGGCGTGACCATCGCGGTGAGCACGCGCCCGAAGGGCCGGCCGGGTGCTGCGGTAGGTGGGTTGGACATGGAGGAGACGGTACCCCGTACCCCCGGCGAAAAACGCGTCGACCTGGCCCGGTCCGGCGAAGTGCGGAGGATTTCCGGGACCCGGCCGCTCGTCGCGGAACTTCTACTTGACCTTGGTCACGATCGGCGCGGTGATCGGCCCGCCGTCGGCCCTGGTGAGCAGGCAGTAGAACTCGCGCGTCGGGTACTCGCCGCTCTTGTCGGGCACGCTCTGCCACTCCGCCTGGGTGGGGACGAGGGCCCGGTAGATCAGGCCGTCCCGCTTGGCCTCCGGGACGATCGAGGAGCGGAACGACGTCGCGCAGCGGGCTTCGGCGACCGCGGTGACCGCCGGGAGACCGGGGTAAGCCGCGACCGCGGCGTCTTCGTCGGTCCAGTTCCCGACCGCGATCGCGTCCGCGGTGTCGTAGACCTCGAGCGTGTGGTTCTTGTCGCAGGTGACTTCGTTGTCGCTGCTGATGATCCCGCCCTCTTGGACCGGGGCGCTGTAGCAAGGGTAGCTGGAACCGATCTCCGCCCGCAGCTGGCCGCCGAGGCCGAACGTCATGGTCGGCTGCTTCTGCTGGTCGACGGCCGGGGCTTCGAAGGCCTTGCCCGCGAAGAACCCGCCGAGCAGGGCCCCGACCACCAGGACGGCGGCGGCCGAAAGCCACAGGGCCCGCGTGGCCTTTTTCGGCGGCTGCGGCGCGACCCGCGTCATCGGCTGGACCATGGCGGTGCCGCCCGGCGGCGTGGGCCGCACGCCCTGCGCCGTGGTCAGGAGGTGCTGGGCCTGGGCGGCGGTCAGGCGGGCGTCGGGGTTCGCGACGAGCAGGCCGAGGACGGCCGCGGCGATCGGGCCCTGGCCCCGCGTGAGGTACGGGATCTCGGTCATGATCGCGTGCAGCGTCGCGGCGGTGGTCGCGCGCTCGAACGGGATCGTGCCTTCGACGGCGAAGAACAGCGTCGCGCCGAGCGACCACAGGTCGGACGCGGGCAGCGCTTCGCGGCCCTCGACGCGTTCGGGCGCCATGAAGGCGGGCGAGCCGACGATCATGCCGCTGGTGGTCAGGCGCGGGTCGTCCACGGCGTGGGCGATCCCGAAGTCGGTGAGCTTCACGCGGCCGTCGGGCGCGACGAGGATGTTCGCCGGCTTGACGTCCCGGTGCACGACCCCGGCGGCGTGCGCGGCCTGCAGCGCGGCGAGCACCCGCTCCCCCAGCTGCGCGGCCTGGGCGGCGGGCATCGGCCCGCGCTGCCGCACGAGGTCGGCGAGGCTCGGCGCCTCGACGAGCTCCATCACGATGAAGGTGGTGCCCCCGTCGGTGACGACGTCGTAGACGGTGACGACGGCGGGATCGTTGAGCCGGCCCCCGGTGCGCACCTCGCGCAGGGCGCGTTCGGAGAACACGGCGGCGGACTCGGCGTCGGGCAGCCGCAGCTCCTTGACGGCGACCTGCCGCCCGATGACCTGGTCCTGCGCCCGCCAGACGACGCCCATCCCGCCCCGGCCGAGCTCGCCGAGCAAGGCGTAACGGCCCGCGACGACCCGCTGACCAGGCGTGGCGGGCGCCTGCGGGGGATACGGACGGGTCTGTTCGTCGGTCACGGTGCTCCTTCGGCAGCGGTCGCGCAGATGCTAGTCGGACCGTCGCGCGCGGCCGGGGGTTCCGCGGAATTCGTGACTCAGCCGGTGACCGTGAGAAGGATCAGGACCACGTTCAGGGTGATGATGACCGTCGCCACGACCGCGCCCGCGATCGTCGTCAGCCGGTGGTTCGCGTCCGGGCCCATCAGCTGCCGGTCCGCCGTCAGGCGGATCAACGGCACCAGGGCGAACGGGATCCCGAACGACAGCACCACCTGCGACACGACCAGGGCCGCGCTCGGGTCGGCGCCCAGGGCCAGCACCACGATCGCCGGGGTGAGCGTGACCAGGCGGCGCAGGACCAGCGGGATCCGCTTGTGCAGCAACCCCTGCATGATCATCGCGCCCGCGTACGCGCCGACCGACGTCGAGGCCAGGCCGGAGGCCAGCAGGCCGATCGCGAACATCAATGCGATGCCCGGGCCGAGCGCCGTCGCGACCGCGCTGTGGGCGCCTTCGATGCTGTCGACGCCGGTCAGGCCCTGGAGGTTCGTCGCCGCCAGTAGCAGCATGCCGAGGTTCACCGCGCCCGCCAGCAGCATCGCGAAGCCGACGTCGGCGCGGGTGGCGCGCAGCAGCCGCCGCTTGTTCGCCCCCTCGGGCCGGCCGTGGCGGTCGCGGACCAGGCCGGAGTGCAGGTAGACCGCGTGCGGCATCACCGTCGCGCCCAGCATCGCCGCGGCGATGAGGACGCTGCCCGAGCCCTCGAACTTCGGGACCAGCCCGCCGAGCGCGCCCGACGCCGACGGCGGCTCGACGAACAGGCTCGCCAGGAAGCCGATCGCGATCACCAGCAGCAGGCCGGTGACGACCCGCTCGAACGTCCGCTGGCCGCCGCGGTCCTGGACCGCCAGCAGGGTCAGGGAGACCGCGCCGGTGATCAGGCCGCCGGCCACCAGCGGCAGGTCGAACAGCAGGTTCAGCGCGATGGCGCCGCCGACGACCTCGGCGAGGTCGGTGGCGATGGCGACGACCTCGGCCTGCAGCCAGTAGGCCAGCCGCGCGGGCCCGGACAGCCGGGCGCGCAGCGCTTCCGGCAGGGACATGCCGCTGACCAGGCCGAGCTTCGCCGACAGGTACTGCACGAGCACGGCCATCAGGTTGGCCGCGACGATCACCCAGACCAGCAGGTAGCCGTAGCGCGCGCCGGCGCTGATGTTGGCGGCGACGTTGCCCGGGTCGACGTACGCGATCGCGGCCACGAACGCCGGGCCGAGCAGGGCCGAGCCGGTGCGCAGGCGCGCCCCCAGTCTCGGCCGGGCCGCCTCCGTGACCGCCATGACGCCTGCCTCTCACCGGGTGTCGGGGATCCCAAATCGAAGTTTAGGCACGCCGAACTTTCGATTTCAAGGGTGACGGCTCCCACCGTCACCCGCGGGTTACCCGGGAATCCCGCCGGAAAGCGTCAGGCGTGCGCGACTTCGTGGCCGGAGTCGCGCAGCGCCTTCACGGCGTGGTCGAGGTCGGTGCCGCGGACCAGGATGTGGTCGGTGTCGAAGGTCGACATCGAGAACAGCGCCACCCCGGCCGCCGCCAGCTCCGAGGCCAGCGCGGCGATGATGCCGGTCAGCGTGAACTCCAGCGGGCCGCGGACCGACAGCAGCCGCCAGCCGTCCTCCGCCGCCGTGCTGCCCGCCGGCTCGCGGCCGGCCGGGCAGATCACGGACAGCTCGTCGGGCGTCCGGGTCACCGACACGAAGGCCGCTTCGCCGGGCGCGAGCAGTTCCGGGGGCACCGGGGCGTCCGCGGGCAGGCGGACGACAGCGTATTCACCGGGCCGGACGTCGATCGCGAGACGTTTCATCAGCCTTCGAGCACCTTCGGGCTCGTGGCGATCTCGGTGCCGTCCGGCAGCGTCGAGATCGTGAAGTCCGCGAACACGTTCGCGGCGGCCTTCTGCAGTTGTCGCAGGCATTCCACGGCCAGCTCCCGGATCTCTACGTCGGCGTGCTCGGTGGCGCGCATCGCGACGAAGTGCCGCCACGCGCGGTAGTTCCCGGTCACGACGATGCGCGTCTCGGTCGCGTTCGGCAGCACGGCGCGAGCAGCCTGGCGGGCCTGCTTGCGGCGCAGGGTCGCGCTCGGGACGTCGGCGAACTTCTCCTCGAGGCCGGCCAGGAGCTCGGTGTAGGCGTCGACGCTCGCCTGCGCCGCGGCGAGGAACTTCTCGTGCAGCACCGGGTCGTTCGCGATGATCTCCGGCTCGACGATCTCCGCGTCGCGCTCGGGCACGTACCGCTGCGAAAGCTGCGAGTACGAGAAGTGGCGGTGCCGGATCAGCTCGTGGGTCAGGGAGCGCGAGATGCCGGTCAGGTAGAAGGTGACGGAACCGTGCTCCAGCACGGACAGGTGGCCGACGTCGATGATGTGCTCGAGGTAGCCGGCGTTGGTCGCGGTGGCGGGGTTCGGCTTCTTCCAGGACTGGTAGCAGGCCCGGCCGGCGAACTCGGCGAGCGCTTCGCCGCCGTCCGCGTCGGTCGACCACGGCACGTCCTCGGGCGGGAAGAACTCGGTCTTCGCGATCAGCTGCACCCTCGGTGACACGGTTTCGGCCACGTCCGCACTCCTCTTCCGCCGGCTCCCTCCGGCAGCCTAACCGCGGCCGGGCGCCCACTCCCGGGGGACACGGTGGCGTCACCGGCTTCCTTGACTGACGTCACCGATGACGTCATAGTGGTGTCATGGACTTGACGCCGTACATCGCCAACCTTCGCGAGGACCTCGCGAACACGGCTGCCGCCGGGGACGAGCACACCCGGCGGGCGGCCGCGCTGCTGTCCTCCGCGATCGAACCCGCCGTCCGCCTGACGCTGATGAACGCCCTTTCCGACCTCGCCGCCGAGGTCACGGCCGCCTTGCCCGGCCAGGTGGTCGACGTGCGGCTGGACGGCCGGGACGTCCGCGTGGTCGTCACCGGAGCCGCCGAAGAGGCGCCGCGGCGCGAGACACCACGTGACACCACGCCGCCGCCACCGATCGACGGCGGTGACATCAGCCGCATCACGCTGCGGCTGGTCGAGCAGATCAAGGGACAGGCCGAGCGCGCGGCGGCGGCCCAGGGCGTCTCGCTGAACACGTTCGTTTCCCAGGCGGTGCAGGGGGCGCTGGGGCACGGCTCGCTCGGTGCGGGCCAGAAGCACCAGGGCAAGGGGGGCGGCCGGTCCGGGTCGCACCTGCACGGCTGGGTCGAGGGCTGAGGGGATCGAAGATGACCGACGAGAACCAGACCACACCGGCCGAAGAGCCGAAGGCTTCCGAAGAGCAGGCGTCCGGGCAGCCGAACGACGAGCTGGTGCGGATCGACGAGTTCGAAGCCGACGGCCCGTTGGAGCTCGACCTCGGGGTGACGATCGGCCGGGTGCAGGTCGTCCTGGAAGGCGACTCCGGCGCGCGCGTCGAGCTGCGGCACGACCAGGGCGAGCAGCAGCCGTGGGTGGCGGGGGTCAACAGCCTGCTGTCCTGGGTCGGCGAACGCTTCGGCGACCAGCTCGGCGTCGACCCGTCGGGGGCCTCCCCCGCCGAGGCCGTGCGGCAGAGCCGGATCGAGAAGCTGGGCAACCGCCTGGTCGTCCAGGCGCCCAAGGCGTGGCAGCTGCGCAACGTCGCGCTGTCGGTGACCGTGCGCGCGCCGGCGGGCTCGCACGTGGACGTGCGGGCCGGCGCCGCGGACGTCACGGTGACCGGCTCGGCCGGGCGCGTCGACCTGCTGACCGGGTCCGGCGAGGTGAAGCTCGACCGGGCCGACGGCTCCGCGACGATCCGCACCGGCAGCGGCGCCATCAAGCTCGGGCCCACGCTGGGCGGGCTGCAGCTGCGCAGCGGCAGCGGCCACGTCGAGGCGTCGTCGATCGCCGGCTCCGCCACGCTGGCCACCGGCACCGGCGACGTCTGGCTGGGCGCGGTTTCGGGCGAGGTCATGGCCCGCACCGGCAGCGGCGACCTGTCGGTGGCCGACGCGGCGTCCGGCACGCTCGACCTGATCACCGGCTCGGGCGAAGTCCGGATCGGCATCCGCGGCGGCACCGCGGCGGAGGTCGACCTGACCTCCAGCGGCGGCAAGGTGTCCAGCGAGCTGGACGTCGCCGACACCGCCCCCGAGAGCGGCGTGAAGCTGAAGGTCCGCGCCCGCACGGGCTCCGGCAACGCCGTGGTGACGCGCGCGGCCGGCTGAGTAAGGGGGAAACGGGTCGTTCCCGGTGGGGGCCGGGAACGACCCGTTCTCGCTGCCGGGAACCTCAGCGCACCAGCTTCTTCAACCCCGCAGCCAGGTCGCCGCGGGAACCCACGGCCACGCCCGACAAGCCCAGCCACTCCGCCATGTGGCTCAGCTCCCCGGCCAGCTCCGGCAGGACCCTCGCCAGGTCCGCGCCGTCCTCCGCGAACGCCCCCTGGACGCGCAGGACGCCCGCCGCGCGGTCGGACTTCAGGTCGACGCGGGCCACCAGGGACCCGTCGAGCAGGAACGGGAACACGTAGTAGCCGTACACCCGCTTCGGCTCCGGGACGTAGATCTCGATGCGGTACCTGAACCCGAACAGGCGCTCGGTGCGGGCGCGTTCCCAGATCAGCGGGTCGAACGGGCACAGCAGCGCGCGGCCGGTCACCGAGCGCGGGGTGCGGGCGTCGACGTGCCGGTAGGCCGTCGCCTTCCAGCCGTGGACCGCCACCGGCTCGAGGACGCCCGACTCCACCAGCTCCGCCACCGCCCGGCGGGCCGGGGCCGGGCCCAGGCGGTAGTAGTCGCGCAGGTCCGTCTCCGTCGCCACGCCCAGGGCCCGCGCCGACCGCTCGATCAGGCCGCGCGCGCCCTCGTCCGCCGGCACCGAGCGGGACAGGATCTCCGGCGGCACCACCCGCTCGGTCAGGTCGTACAGGCGCTCGAACGACCGGCGCGTGCCCGTGGTCAGCTGGCCGATGCCGAACAGGTACTCGCAGACGCGCTTGACCTCCGAGCGCTCCCACCACGAGCCCGGCCCGCGCCGCTGCGCGTCCGCCTCCACCTCGCGCTCGATGCCGCCCGCTCCGATCGGGCCCAGTTCCTTGACCACGGACAGGATTTCGTCGACCAGTCCCGGCGACTTCTCGATCAGCGGGCCGTAGTGCTTCCACCAGCCGTCGCGCTTCGCGCCGGAGCGGATCAGCGGCCAGTCCTCGACCGGCAGCAGGCTCGCCTCGTGCGCCCAGGTCTCCACCAGCATCCGCGGCTGCCGGGCCGAGTGCGCCCACGCCGCCGAGTCGAGCAGCGCGGGCTCGTACGCACCCAGCCGCGAGAACACCGGCATGTAGTGCGCCCGGACCGCGACGTTCACCGAGTCCAGCTGCAGCAGCTGGACACGCGAAAGCACGCGTTTCAGGTGACGCCGTGAAGGCACACCGGTGGGACGCGGGTCGCTGAAGCCCTGCGCGGCCAGGAAGGTCTTCCGGGCCGCCGGGACGCTGATCGTCTGCATGGTGCCGTCATGGTGCCACCCACCACCGACAAAACCGCGCACCGTTCCGTCCCTGCCCCCACCACCGCCCTCAGCGGAGGAGCTGCGCTAACTTCTGCCCATGAGCGACGCCGCCGTCCGCCCCGCCGACCTGTCCGACGCCGCGGAGATCGCCCGCATCCAGCGCGACACCTGGCACGCCGCCTACGAAGACCTCCTCGGCAAGGCCGCCCTGGCCGAACTGGACGCCGCGGACCTCGTCGGTACCTGGACCGAGACCATCGACTTCCCCGCCACCCAGGTCTACGTCGCCACGGAGGGCGAGTTCACCGTCGGCTTCTGCGTGGCCGGCCGCGCCCCCGACGACGAGGTCTCCGCCGCCGACGGCAGCCTGCCCGAGGACGCGGACAGCACCGGCCTGATCGCCACCCTGCTCGTCGAGCCGCGGTGGGGACGCCGCGGGCACGCCGGACGGCTACTCGCGACCGCCGCCGCCGGGCTGCGGGCCGACGGTGCCGGGCGCGGCATCGCCTGGGTCGCCCAGGGGGACCACGCCACCCTCGGCTTCTACCGCCGGGCCGGCTGGAACCCCGACGGCACGGTCCGCACCCTCGACACCGGCGAGCGCATGCTCCGCGAGGTCCGCCTCACCGGCACCCTCGACCTCTCGCTCGCCTGAGCCGGCGTCCCGGAACACCACCCACCGCAGCACCGAGTACATGAACACGCCCTCGCAGGCGCCCGCGAGCACCCGTGACAGGTGGTATTCGACGCCCAATGCCGTCAGGCCCGCGCCCACACCCAGCAAAAACGCCGCATAATTGACACCAATCGCACCTATGTAAAGCACGAGTTGCATTCCGACCGCGGCGCGGGAATGGAAGTTGAACGTCCGGTTCAGCACGAAGCTCAAGCCGAACGCGCAGACGTACGACAGCGTGATCGAAAGCCACACCGGCCAGCCGAGCAGACCGTGAAAAACGGTCAGCAGCCCCAAGTCGACGCCGAACGTGAACCCGTTGATGAGGCAGAAGCCCAGAAACGTCGGGGCCACGATCCGCGACAAACCCAGCGGCAGGACACGCACGATCGCCCGGCACCGGGCGCCGAATCGGTCAGCGGGCGTGGTGAGGTGCTCGGCGGCCACCCCGTCAGCGTTCCAGCAGGAGGTGACCACCGGCCGTCCGGCAGGTGATCTTCTGGTGCGGACCACCCGCCGAACAGGGGGGTCAACCCCAGTGCGCGGGGATTTCGAACTGATAACTTGGAGTACGCGAACGAATTTCGGGAGGTGACACGATGAGCTGGATCCTGCTGACGCTGGGCGTCGCGTTCGGTTCGGCCATCGTGCCGCTGATCAACGCCGAAGTGTTCCTGATCGGGCTGTGCGCGAGCCAGCCCGGGCTGCACTGGCTCTGGCTCGGCGCGGCCGTCGCGGTCGGCCAGATCGCCGGGAAGTCGCTCTACTACCTCGCCGCGCGCGGCACGATCAAGCTGCCGAAGCCGCTGCACGACCGGCTGCACCGCGAGCGCCCGATGACGGCGCGGCGCGTGCGCTGGCAGCTGCGGACCAAGCGGGTGCGCGCCTGGCTCGAACGGCTGCGCGAGCGCTGCCACCGGCACCCGCACTGGATGGCCGGGACGTACGGCGT
Source organism: Amycolatopsis stemonae (assembly GCF_054781455.1). Classification (NCBI taxonomy): domain Bacteria; kingdom Bacillati; phylum Actinomycetota; class Actinomycetes; order Pseudonocardiales; family Pseudonocardiaceae; genus Amycolatopsis; species Amycolatopsis stemonae. Next base: position 290,214 of record NZ_BAAGUJ010000007.1, read on the forward strand.
GAGCTCCCTCGTGGGCCTGCCGCCGTTCATGGCGACGAGCGTGCTGGCCGGCGTGGTGCGGATGCGGCTCGCGACGTTCCTGACCGCCGGCCTGGCCGGCCGGTGGATCCGCTTCAGCCTGATCGCCGCGTCCCCCGCGGTGTTCGCGGGCTGGCTGCACCACTGACCCCGGCCACCCGAGCCCGCATGCGGAGGTGCGCTCCTACCGCAGTTGTCGCGGGGTCAGTGGTCGGCGGCTTCCAGCTCGACGGCCTTCTTCATCGTCTCGCGCGCCCGGCGGCGGTCCCCCGCGATGTCGTAGGCGTACGCGAGCTTGTACCAGACCCGCCAGTTCTCCTGGTCGGCTTCGACCTCCGCGCGGCGCTCCTGGAACCACGCGTCGGCCGCGTCGCGGTCCACCCGGCCCGAAGGGCGGCGCGGCAGGTCCGAGACGTCCGGGAGGGCACCCTCCGCGTCGAGCCGCCGGGAGAGCCGCTGGACCTGCACGCCGCTGCGCCAGGTCACCACGATGATCCACACGCCGAGGATCGGCAGCAGCAGCACGCCGATCCCCAGCGCGATCCCGGCCCCCGTGCCGGACCCGAAGAGCGCGAACGCCCGGTCGGCCAGCAGGACCAGGTAGACGACCAGCGCCGCCGTCATCAGCAGCGCGACGTTGCGGGCCCTCACAGGTCGAGGACGTTTTCCAGGCCGACCGTCAGGCCGGGACGCGTCACCACGGTGCGCACGCCGAGCAGCACGCCCGGCATGAACGACGTCCGGTCGAGCGAGTCGTGCCGGATGGTCAGGGTCTCCCCCTCGCCGCCGAACAGGATCTCCTCGTGCGCGACCAGGCCCGGGAGCCGGACCGAGTGCACGTGGACGTCCTCGACCGACGCGCCGCGGGCGCCGTCCAGCTCCGCCGTCGTCGCGTCCGGGCCCGGCTCCACGCCCGCCTCGGCGCGCGCGGCGGCGATCATCCGGGCGGTGTGCGCGGCGGTGCCCGAAGGCGCGTCGGCCTTGCGGTTGTGGTGCAGCTCGATGATCTCCGCGGACGCGTAGAACTTCGCCGCCTGGGCCGCGAAGCGCATCGCGAGAACCGCGCCCAGCGCGAAGTTCGGCGCGATCAGCACCCCGAGCGACGGCTTCGGCTCGAGCAGGGAACGCAGTGACGCCAACCGGTCTTCGCTGAAGCCCGTCGTGCCGACGACCGCGTGGATGTCGTGCTCCACCAGGTACTTCAGGTTGTCCATGACGGCTTCGGGGTGGGTGAAGTCCACGACCACCTCGGCCTCGGCCAGCGCCGCGAAGTCGTCGCCCGCGTCCAAGGCCGCGACGAGCTTCAGGTCCGAAGCACCTTCGACGGCGTTCACCACCGTCGCACCCATCCGGCCGCGCGCGCCGAGCACACCGACGTTGATGGTCATGAAGCGATCACCTCGTGCAGGTCGTCAGGAAGGTCGTCGGCGTGAGCGTACGGCCCCACGACCGCCGCCGCCGAGACCCCGCCCGGTCGTGCGAACAAACTGCGAGCGAGCGCACACACGTCCTCGGTCGTGACGGCGTCGATGCGCGCGATCGTCTCGTCGACGCTCAGGTAGCGGCCGTAGTTGAGCTCGCTCTTGCCGATCCGCGACATCCGCGACGACGTGTCCTCCAGCCCGAGCACGATCCCGCCGCGCAGCTGGCCCTTGGCGCGGGCCACTTCGGCTTCGGTCAGGCCGTCGACGCCGACCTTGTCGAGGATCTCGCGGATGACGCCGGCGACGTCGCCGAGCTTCTCCGGCTGGCAGCCCGCGTACACGGCCATGTGCCCGGTGTCGGCGTAGCTCGCCACCGACGAGTACACCTGGTAGGCGAGCCCGCGCTGTTCGCGGATCTCCTGGAACAGCCGCGACGACATGCCCCCGCCGAGCGCGGCGTTGAGGACCGAAAGCGCGAAGCGGCGCTCGTCGTGGCGCGACAGCGACCGCAGGCCGAGCATGACGTGCGCCTGCTCGGTGTCGTCGGTGTGCAGCGCGAGCTTCGGGAGCGTCTTGATCCGCGCCCGGCCCTCGCGCGGCGCGACCGGGGTCGCGGTGCCGGTCAGCTTGTCCCGCAACGCCCTGCGCACCAGCCGGAGCACCTGGCCGTGGTCGACGTTCCCGGCCACGGCCAGCACCATCCGGGGCAGCGTGTACCGGCGCTTGTAGAAGTTCCGCAGCGCCGCGGGCGCCATCCCGATGATCGACTTCTCGGTGCCGAGCACCGGGCGGCCGAGCGGGTGGTCGCCGAGGATCGCGCTGACGAACGTCTCGTGCAGGAGGTCCTCGGGGTCGTCGTCGCGCATCGAAATCTCTTCGAGGACGACGCTGCGTTCCATGTCCATGTCGCGGTCGGTGCAGAGCGCCTCGAACACGACGTCGGTGACCAGGTCGACGGCCAGCGGGAGGTCGGCGTCGAGCACCTGCGCGTAGTAGCAGGTGTGTTCCTTCGCCGTGAAGGCGTTGAACTCGCCGCCGACCGCGTCGATCTCCTCGGCGATCTGCGTGGCGTCGCGGTTCTTCGTGCCCTTGAACAGCAGGTGCTCGAGGTAGTGCGCTGCGCCGGCGACGGCCACCGGCTCGTCGCGGGAGCCGATGCCCACCCACAGCCCGACCGTGGCCGAGCGGGACGCCGGGACGTGCTCGGTGATCACCCGCAGGCCACCGGGGAGGACGCTGCGCCTGACGACCGCACCGTCCGGAGTGGACTCGAGCGTGCGGGTGGTGCCGACGGGCTGCTCGTGCCCGGAAACCTGCCGTGCCATGGGTTCCTTACTCACGATGCCGTGAAGGCCCCCTCGCCGGGGAAACGGCGAGAGGGCCTTCGACGGAGCTGGTCTTACTTGGCGTCGGCCTTCTCGGCGTCGGCCTTGGGCGCGTCGGCCGGAGCGGCTTCGTCCTCCTTGACCACGATCAGGCTGATCTTGCCGCGGTTGTCGATGTCGGCGATCTCGACGCGGAGCTTGTCGCCCACGTTGACCACGTCCTCGACCTTGGCGATCCGCTTGCCGTTGCCCAGCTTCGAGATGTGCACCAGGCCGTCCTTGCCCGGCAGCAGCGAGACGAACGCGCCGAACGCGGCCGTCTTCACCACGGTGCCGAGGAAGCGCTCGCCGACCTTGGGCAGCTGCGGGTTGGCGATGGCGTTGATCTTGTCGATCGCCGCCTCCGCCGACGGGCCGTCGGCCGCGCCCACGTAGATCGTGCCGTCGTCCTCGATGGAGATGTCGGCGCCGGTCTCCTCGGTGATCGAGTTGATCATCTTGCCCTTCGGGCCGATGACCTCGCCGATCTTGTCCACCGGGATCTTCACGCTGGTGACGCGCGGGGCGTACGGGCTCATCTCGTCCGGGCCGTCGATCGCCTCGGCGATGACCTCGAGGATGGTGAGACGGGCGTCCTTCGCCTGCTTCAGCGCGGCGGCGAGCACCTCGGAGGGGATGCCGTCGAGCTTCGTGTCCAGCTGCAGCGCGGTGATGATGTCCTTGGTGCCCGCGACCTTGAAGTCCATGTCGCCCAGGGCGTCCTCGGCGCCGAGGATGTCGGTCAGCGCGACGTAGCGCGTCTCGCCGTCGACCTCGTCGGACACCAGGCCCATCGCGATGCCCGCGACCGGCGCCTTCAGCGGCACGCCGGCGTTGTACAGGCCCATCGTGGACGCGCAGACCGAGCCCATCGACGTCGAGCCGTTGGAGCCCAGCGCCTCGGAGACCTGGCGGATCGCGTACGGGAACTCGTCCCGCTTCGGCAGCACCGGCACCAGGGCGCGCTCGGCGAGCATGCCGTGGCCGATCTCGCGGCGCTTCGGCGAACCGACGCGGCCGGTCTCACCGGTGGAGAAGGGCGGGAAGTTGTAGTGGTGCAGGTAGCGCTTGGTCGTCTCCGGCGAGAGGGAGTCGATCTGCTGCTCCATGCGGAGCATGTTCAGCGTGGTGACGCCCAGGATCTGGGTTTCGCCGCGCTCGAACAGCGCCGAGCCGTGCGCCCGCGGGATCACGGCGACCTCGGCCGAGAGCGACCGGATGTCGGTGAGGCCACGGCCGTCCATGCGGATCTTCTCCGTCAGGACGCGCTGGCGCATGATCTTCTTCGTCAGGGCCTTGAACGCCCCGCCGATCTCCTTGTCACGGCCCTCGAAGGCCTCGCCCTCGCCCAGGCCGACCTTCTCCAGGACGGCGGCCTTGACCTCGTCGGTCGCGCGGTCGCGGTCCTGCTTGCCGGCGATCTGCAGCGCGCGGGCCAGGTCGTCGGTGGCGATCGCCGCGACGGCCTCGTAGACGTCCGGCTGGTAGGCCGGGTAGACCGGGAAGTCGCCGGTCGGCTTGGCGGCCTCGGCGGCCAGGCGCTGCTGCGCCTCGCACAGGACCTTGATGAACGGCTTGGCGGCCTCGAGGCCCGCGGCGACCGCGGCCTCGTCCGGCGCGGTGCCGCCGGCGGCGATCAGGTCGAGCGTGTGCTCGGTGCCCTCGGCCTCGACCATCATGATCGCGACGTCGTCACCGACGATGCGGCCGGCCACGACCATGTTGAAGGTCGCCTTCTCCAGCTGCGACCAGGTCGGGAACGCGACCCACTGGCCCTCGATCAGGGCGACGCGGACGCCGCCGACCGGGCCGGAGAACGGCAGGCCCGCGATCTGGGTGGAGGCCGACGCGGCGTTGATCGCCAGCACGTCGTACGGGTCGTCCGGGTTGAGGCTCTGGACGGTGATGACGACCTGGATCTCGTTGCGGAGACCGTCGGTGAACGACGGGCGCAGCGGCCGGTCGATCAGGCGGGCGGTCAGGATCGCGTCGGTCGACGGGCGGCCCTCGCGGCGGAAGAACGCGCCGGGGATGCGGCCCGCGGCGTACATGCGCTCTTCGACGTCCACGGTCAGCGGGAAGAAGTCGAAGTGCTCCTTCGGGTGCTTCGACGCGGTCGTCGCCGAGAGCAGCATGGTCTCTTCGTCGAGGTACGCGACCACGGCGCCGGCGGCCTGCTTGGCCAGGCGGCCCGTCTCGAAGCGGACGGTGCGGGTGCCGAACCGGCCGTTGTCGATCACGGCTTCGGTCTCGTGCACGGTGACTCCGGTGGAGTCGGTCATAGACAGTTCTCCTCTTTGGTTCCTCTGTACGGCGCGAGTCTCCCACCCTGGGACCCGTTTCGCCTGAGGACGCTCGAGGAATGAGGCCGGTCTTCGATCGAAGCCCCCGGGACGCTTCCCGGGAACCACTACCGAGGACCGGCGGACGGACCCTCGTGCGCGCTCGCGCCGTTTTGTGGCGAGGGGGAGCGACCGCGTGGTCACTCCCCCTCGGGTAAAGCTATCGGCGCAGGCCGAGGCGCTGGATCAGCGCACGGTAACGCTCGATGTCCACCTTCATCACGTAGTTCAGCAGCCGGCGGCGACGGCCGACCAGCAGCAGGAGCCCGCGACGGGAGTGGTGGTCGTGCTTGTGAGCCTTGAGGTGCTCGGTGAGGCCGACGATCCGCTTGGTCAGCAGCGCGACCTGGGCCTCGGGGGATCCCGTGTCCGAGTCGTGCACGCCGTACTCGGCCAGGATCGACTTCTTCTCTTCGGTGGACAGCGCCACTTGTGTTGCTCCTCGAAATAATCAGTGCCGTGCGGCCCCGGACGCCGGATGCACGCCGGGAAGACGGTCACGGCCGCCACGGACTGCAGCCGGACCCGATCATTGAGGTTACCAGCCCGCTGAACAGCGGCTTCAGCCGCGTGTCGTCAGCCGCGGTCCAGCCCGAACGAACGGGCCACCCGGTAGCGGACGCCGCCCCGGTCCCGCTCGCTGGTCATCAACGCCACCTCGGCGGCGGACCAGCTGCGGCTGGTGAAACCCGAGAACCGTTCGGTCCAACGCGCGGCGAGCCCGGGTTCTTCCCGGGGGAACCGCGCGAGCGTCAGGTGGGCCCGGTACGGCCGGTCCTCGGCGCCGGCTCCCGCGGCGATCGCCAGGGGCGTCAGCTCCGGTCCGGCGACAGTCAACCACAGCACCCCGGGGAACGTCGCGGCCTTTTCCAGCCGGACGTCGACGGCGGGCCGCCCGGCCAGCCGCCCGGCCAGCCAGGCCGCGCGGGTGTCCGGGTCGTCCGATCCGTAGTAGGCGAGGGTGACGTGCCAGCGCTCCGGCGGCTCCCAGCGCAGGCCGTCCCCCGGCTCGCCGCGGGCCTCGGCGACCGCCTCGACCACGTCGTCCGGCGGCAGCAGCGCGCTGAACAGGACCGGCATCAGGCGCCGTTGCCCGCCCTGCGGAGCAGGTCGGCCAGCGCCGGGAAGTCGTCGTCGAGCCGCTTGGCGGCCTCGCCCAGGTCTTCGTCCTCGGCCAGGTCGCGCAGGTAGGCGAGCACCTTCTGGTCTTCGGAGACCACCGGGATGTTGTCGCGGCCGACGGTGGGCCGCGAGTCGCGGACGTCCTCGAGGGCGGCCAGCATCGCGTCGCGGTTGCCGGCGGCGACCTCGGGCACGAGGATCTTGCGCTCGAGCATGATCATCCTGGCCAGCACGACCGGGTTGCCGATCTTCGCCCGCCGCCCGCTCATCACCTGGCTGAGCATGGGGGCGCTGATCCCGAGGACCTCCGCCAGGAACGCCTGCGAAACGTCGAACGCGACGACGAGCCGGCGCACCCGGTCGCCGAGCGGCTCCCCGTACCACTCGCGCTGCAACGCGATGTTCCGCTGGACGATCTTGTGGTCCTCCACCAGTTCCGCTCCCCCTTTGTCGGTTGCGCACACACCGTCCGTGAGCATCTTGCCATCGCTGTCACGTGCGTGAACGTGAATTGCCCCTATTCGCCCCCGGTCGGGGCGTCCGGGGGCACCTCCAGTGCCTTTCTCGTCTCGATCACGTCGTCGTCGATCTGCGTGACCAGCCCGGCCGAGTCGGCGAAGCGGACCTGGTCGCGCAGGCGCGTCACGAAGTCGATCGCCACGTGCTGGCCGTAGAAGTCCTCGTCGACGTCGAGGACGAACGCCTCGACCGTCCGCTCGCGCCCGGAGAACGTTGGGTTCGTGCCCACCGAGACGGCGGCGCGCAGCCGGCGCTTCGGGTCGGCCGAGCGGGTGAACCAGGCGCTGTAGACGCCGTCGGCCGGGACGGCGGCGAAGCGCGGCGTCGACAGGTTGGCCGTCGGGTAGCCGAGTTCGTGGCCGCGGCCGTCGCCGCGGACGACGATGCCCTCCAGCCGGTGCGGGCGGCCGAGCGCCTCGGCGGCGGCGACCACGTCGCCGGCGTCGATGCACGAGCGGACGTAGGTGCTCGAGAAGGTGATCGCCGACTGGTCCTGTTCGGACAGTTCCTTGCCCTGCAGTTCGGCGCCGTACGCGGCGAAGCCGAACCGGCGGCCGAGGGTGCGCAGCATCGCGACGTCACCCGCCGCCTTGGCGCCGAAGGTGAAGTTGTCGCCGACGACGACGGCGGCCGCGTGCAGCCGGTCGACGAGCACCTCGTGCACGAACTCCTCGGGCAGCAGCCGGGACAGCTCCAGGGTGAACGGCAGCACGCAGAAGACGTCGACGCCGAGGCTTTCGACGATTTCCGCCTTGCGCCGCAACGTGGTCAGCTGCGCCGGGTGGCTGCCCGGGCGCAGCACCTCCGACGGGTGCGGGTCGAACGTCAGCATCACGCTCGGCAGCCCGCGTTCGGCCGCCGCCGCGACGGTCCGGCTGATCAGCTCCTGGTGCCCTCGATGGACCCCGTCGAACACGCCGATGGTGACCACACACCGGCCCCAGCCGCCGGGGAGGTCCCCCAGCCCACGCCACCGCAGCACGTCAGACTCCCGTCTCTCACCGGCCACCCTAGGCGGGCAGCAACACCACCACTGCGCGGGACACACCTTGTTCGTCGGCGGCCAGGGCGAGCACCCGGCCGTCGGGTCCGAAGAGGCCGTACGTGCCTTCGAGGCCGGCCGCGGGGATGCGCTGGCCGTGCCGGACCGCCTTCGCCGTGGCCGCGTCGAGGTCGCGCCGCGGGAAGGCCGCGGCGACCGCGGCGTCGAGGTCCAGGCTCAGCTCGGGCTGCTCCTCGAGCTGGTCGAGCGTGCGCGCCCTGGCCAGCGTGAACGGGCCGACCGTGGTGCGCCGCAGCGCCTTGAGGTGGCCGCCGACGCAGAGGTCCGCGCCGAGGTCACGGGCCAGGGCGCGGACGTAGGTGCCGGACGAGCACTCGACGACGGCGTCGACCTCGACGTGGTCGTCCTCGTGCCGGACGGCGAGCACGTCGAAGCGGTAGACGGTGACCGGGCGCGGCGGGAGGACGACGTCCTCGCCGGCGCGGACACGGGCGTAGGCGCGCTTGCCGTCGATCTTGACGGCGCTGACCGCGCTCGGCACCTGCTGGATGGCGCCGGTCAGCTTTTCGACGCCGCTCGCGATGTCTTCGTCCGTGGTCGCCCTGGTGTCCGCGGTCGTGAGGACCTCGCCCTCGGCGTCGTCGGTCGTCGTGCTGCTGCCGAGGCTCAGGGTGGCCAGGTAGGTCTTGCGGTCGAGCGCCAGGTGGCCGAGCAGCTTGGTGGCGCGCTCGATGCCGAGCACCAGCACGCCGGTCGCCATCGGGTCGAGCGTGCCGGCGTGCCCGACCTTGCGGGTGCCCATGATCCGGCGGGCGCGGGCGACGACGTCGTGCGACGTCATGCCGGCAGGCTTGTCGACGATCAGCAGACCGGGCGGCGGGGCGGGACGGCGGGGCGGTTTGGGGCTCGACACGCGGCAAACCCTAGCGGCCGCCGGTCGTGGTTCGATCAGGCCGTTCAGGCCGCGACGATCGGCGTCTCGGGTAAGGCGGCGTCCCAGCGGCGGCGGGTGATCCGCACCGGCAGCTCCTCGCCGCGTGCCTCGGCGAGGAACAGGTGGGCGCGCGTGCGGCGCCACCACACGAGCATCCGGACCGTGCCCAGCGCGAGGATCGCGACGATCGCCAGCAGCGAGACGCGGAAGTTCCCGCCCGTCCACTGCAGGAACACGCCGACGCCGAGCGCGGCGATGGTCGTCGCCACGAAACCGCCGACGTTGACCACGCCGGTCGCGGTGCCGACGCGGCTGAGCGGGTTGTAGTCGCGGGCGAGCGCGAACCCGATCATCGAGGCCGGGCCGCCGAGGGCGAGGAAGGCGAACGCGGGCACCAGCACCGGCACGGGCACCTGACCCGGCCAGCCGAGCAGCACGGCCCAGATCAGCGCGGCGCCGCCGATGTACCCGCCGACCAGCGGCATCCGCAGCGAAGGGTGGCGGCCGATCACGCCGCCGAGCAGCGGTCCGCCGGCCATCGACCCGAAGACGAACACGGTGAGCAGGGCACTGGCCGTGGCCTTCGACTGCCCCTGGCCCTGCACCAGCCACGGGACGCCCCACAGCAGGGTCAGGGCGTTGGGGGCGAACATCGTGCTGAAGTGGACCCAGAAGCCCAGGCGCGTGCCGGGCGTCCGCCACGCCTCGGCGACCTGGTGGGCGAGCTGGCGCGGGGGGACGGCTTCGCGGACCGGCTCCGGCACGCCGGCCGGGACGTCGCGCACGCGCAGGGCCACGACGACGGTGTAGAGGACCGTGATCGCGCCGACGGCGAGGAAGGTGGGCGTCCAGCCCGCGCCGTCGAGGAGGAGCGCGAGCGGGACGGTGGCGGCGAGGTTGCCGATGTAGCCGACGGCCGCGGTGAACGACGTCAGCAGCGCGTACTGGCGGCCCGGGAAGTGGGCCGCGACCAGGCGCAGCACGCTGACGAAGGTGAGCGCGTCGCCGAGACCGAGCACGCCGCGGGCGAGCAGGCCGAGGCCGTAGGAGTGGGCGACGCCGAGGAGGAGCTGGCCGGCGCCGAGCACCAGCACGGCGACGGTGAGGACGCGGCGGGGGCCGTAGCGGTCGACCAGGACGCCGGTCGGGATCTGCATCGCGGCGTAGACGCCGACCTGGAGGACGGTGAACGTCCCGAGCGCGGCCGCGCCGACGCCGAAGCGCTCGGCCGCCTGCAGCCCGGCGACGCCGAAGGAGGTGCGGTGGAAGACCGCGAGAAGGTAGACGGTGACGGCGGCGAGCCAGATGAGCCAGGACCGGGCGGTGGCGCGGCCGGTGGCGGGCGGCACAAGTTCCTCCAGGGTTTTCGCGTTCGGGGCACAGGACGCCCACGCTGCCGTCCCTAGTACTTGTAGCGCCTAAGCAACGACGAAACATAGCTGTTATCCCGGTGGCGTTCACCACATGGTTCGATGTGAATCTCATTCATGTTCGGGGGTGGTGGCGTGACCGGACTGCGCGGGGCGCACGCGGTGATCACGGGCGGGTCCAGCGGGATCGGCCTGGCGACGGCGGCCGCGCTGGCCTCGCGCGGCGCGTCGGTTTCGCTCGTGGCCCGGGACGAGTCGCGGCTGCGGAAGGCCTCGGTGTCGCTGAAGTCACGCGGGTTCGCGGTCCGGACGGCCGTGGCCGACGTCTCCTCGCAGGCCGAAGTCGCGGAAGCGTTCTCGGCGCTGGAGGCGGCCGCGGGGCCGTGCGACGTGCTGGTGACGTCGGCGGGCCAGGCGCGTCCGGGCGAGTTCCTGGAGCTGGACGACGAGGTGTTCCGGCGGATGGTGGAGGTCGACTACTTCGGGACGCTGCACGCGGTCCGGGCCGTGGCGCCGTCGATGGTCCGGCGCGGCGCCGGCTCGATCGTCGCGATCTCGTCGGCGGCCGCGGTGCTCGGGATCTACGGGTACACCGCGTACGCGCCGGCGAAGTTCGCGGTCCGCGGGCTGATGGAGGCGTTGCGGGACGAGCTGAACCCGGCCGGGGTGCACGTCGCGTGCGTGTACCCGCCGGACGTCGACACGCCACAGCTGGCGGAGGAGAACCGCTGGAAGCCGCGGGAGACGGCCGCGATCAGCGGCACGATCCGCCCGATGCCGCCGGACGCCGTCGCCTCGGCGATCGTCCGGGCGGTGGAGCGGAAGCGCTACGCCGTCTACCCGGACCGGTCGGTGGCCCTGCTCGCCGCCCTCGGCCCGCTCGTCGCCCCGGTCCTGCGCCGTCTGGTGGACCGCCGAGTCCGCCAAGCCCGTGTGTGAGGAGGCATCACACGTGATTGAACGGGCATCACGTGTGATTGGAGAGGCATCACGGTGATGCCCGCCTGATCACGCGTGATGCCTCTCTGGACACGCGTGATGCCTGTTGGCGCACGGTCAGGTGGGGCGGATCGCGCCCGTCACGGCCCAGTTTCCCGAGCGCCAGCGGGCCAGGACGAACGCCAGGCGCAGGACCATGAACAGCGAAAGCCCGGTCCAGATGCCCGTCAGGCCCCAGCCGAAGCCCAGGGACGCCCAGATCAGCGGCAGGAAGCCGAGTGCCGCGCTGCCGAGGGTCGCGTTGCGGAGGAAGGCCGCGTCGCCCGCGCCGAGCAGGACGCCGTCCAGCGCGAAGACCACCCCCGCGATCGGCTGGAGGGCCACGAAGAACCACCACGCGTGCGGGATCTCCGCCAGCACGCCCGGATCGGACGTGAACGCGTGCGGCAGCACCCACGACAGCGCCGCGAACAGCACGCACAGGAAGCACCCCAGCAGCAGCCCGTACCCGGTGATCTGCGCCGCGACCCCGCGCGCCTGCCGCGCCGAGTTGGCCCCCAGGGCCGAGCCGACCAGGGACTGCGCGGCGATCGCCACCGAGTCCAGCACCAGGGCCAGGAACGTCCACAGCTGCAGCACCACCTGGTGCGCGCCGACCGCCTCCGTCGACGTCCGGGCCGCGACGGCCGCCGCCGAGACGAAGCACGCCTGGAACGCCAGGCTGCGCAGCACCAGGTCGCGGCCGAGGCCGAGCTGGGCGCGCATCACCTTGAAGTCCGGCCGCAGCCCGACCTTCTCGCGCACCAGCGCGGCGATGAACAGCGAAGCCGAGATCACCTGCGCGACGACGTTCGCGATCGCCGAGCCCTCCAGCCCGAGCCCGGCCCAGTAGACCAGCGCCGGGCACAGCACGGCCGAGATGCCGTTGCCCGCCAGCACGTACCGCAACGGCTTCGCGGCGTCCTGCACCCCGCGCATCCAGCCGTTGCCGGCCATGGTGACCAGGATCAGCGGCGCGCCGAACAACGCGATCCGCAGCCACGACACGGCCGCGGTCGCGATCTCGTCGCTGCCCGACAGCGCCCGCGCGACCGGCCAGGCCAGCAGCTGCCCGGCGACCAGCACGAACAGCCCGACCAGCAGGGCCAGCCACGTCGCCTGCAGGCCTTCGCGCACGGCGTCGGCCCGGCGGCCGGCGCCGTGGAGCCGCGCGGTGCGCGACGTCGTGCCGTACGACAGGAACGTCAGCTGCCCCGAGACCTGCGCCAGCACGACCCCGCCGAGCGCGAGGCCGGCGAGCGACAGCGCGTCGAGGTGGCCGACCACCGCGGTGTCGACCAGCACGTACAACGGCTCGGCGGCCAGCACCCCCAGCGCGGGCACGGCCAGCCCCAGCACGCGCTTGGCCGGGACGCGCTCCCGTTCCTCCACATTCACCACGAACCGGACTCTAACCGGCACCCCCGACAGTTCCGGACCGCGGGAAGCGCACGGGCAGGGCCCGCAGCGACCGGCTCCGGAACGCCGACCGCCACTCCAGCTCCGCGTACGGCACGGCCAGGGCCATGTCCGGGTACCGCGAGAACAACGCCGAGAGCCCCACCTCCAGCTCGAGCCGGGCCAGCGGCGCCCCGAGGCAGTAGTGCGGCCCGAACCCGAACCCGACGTGCGGGTTCTCGGCGCGGGACGGGTCGAAGACGTCGGCGTCGGGGAACACCGACGCGTCGCGGTGGGCCGAGGCCACCGCCAGCATCACCGTCTCCCCCGCCGGCACGGTCGTGCCGCCGATCTCGACGTCGACGACCGGGAACCGGCGGATCGCCAGCTGCAGCGGCGACGCGTACCGGACCAGCTCGTCCACAGTGGACGACGTGAGCCCGGCCGACAGCAGCTCCGCCAGGCCGTTGCCCAGCACGTGCACCACGTTCTCGTACCCGGCGAGCAGCAGCAGGAAGGCCGCGCTCAGCATCTCCTCGGCGCTCAGCGAGTCCGCGACGACGCTCAGCAGGTCGTAGGAAGGCGACTCGCGCTTCGCCTCCACCAGGGACGTCAGGAACGCGTACAGCGAGCCCATCGCCGAGCGCGCCCGCTCGGCGTCGGTCGGCACCAGAACCGCGTCCGTCCACTCGCGGAACAGCGTGACGTCGGCGGGCGGGACGCCGAGCAGCTCGCAGATCACCCGGATGGGCAGCGGCACGCAGAACTCGGCCAGCAGGTCCGCGCCGGTGACCGCGTCGGCCAGGGACGCCGCGATCCCCTCGACCGCCGGCCGCAGGGCCTCGACCCGGCGCGGGGTGAACGCGCGGCCGAGGATCCGCCGCAGCCGGGTGTGCTCGGGCGCGTCCAGGTTGAGCAGGTTCTTGTCCAGCGCCGGCGGCAGCGAGAGCCCGCGGTAGCCGGTGGCCGAGTGCGCCTTGTCCAGCGACAGCCGCGGGTCGGCCAAGCCCGCGCGGACGTCGTCGTAGCCGGTGACCAGCCAGACCGGCGAACCGTCCGGCGCCTCCGCCCGGTGCACCGGGCCTTCCGCGCGCAGCCGCGCGTACGCGCACACCGGGTCCTTCAGGAACTCCTCGTCGAACCGCACCACCACCCGGCCCAGCCTAGAGCAGGGGCGCGCGCTCCAAGGCCTCGCGCAGGCCCGCCAGGACCTCCTCGGCGGTGCCCGGAATCGTGCAGCCCGCGGCCTGCCGGTGCCCGCCGCCGCCGAACTCGGCGGCCACCGCCGAGACGTCGATCCCGATGCTGCGCAACGAGATCTGCCACTGCGCCGGGTTCGTCACGTCCTGTTTGAGCACCGCCGCGACCGCCGCTTCGCGCACCGAGCGGACGACGTCGATCACCGACTCGACCTCTTCGCCGCGCACCGTGCGCGCCGCGTCGACGCGGACCACCGCGTGCACGAAACCCCGGCCCTGCGCGGCTTCCGGCTCCAGCTCGGCCTCGCTCAGCACCGACGACAGCATCGGCAGCCACGAGAACGGCCGCTCGTCGACGATCCGCCGCACCACCAGCTCGGGGTCGACGCCCGCCTCCAGCAGCCGCGCCGCCATCCGGTGCGTTTCCGGGCTCGCCCGGCGGAACCCGCTCGTGTCGGTGACGATCCCCGCGTAGATCCCGCGCGCGATGGGCTCGTCCAGCTCGACGCCCATCGCGTCCAGGATCCGGAACACCAGGATCGCGCTGGCCTCGGCGCTCTCGTCGACCACGTTGCAGCCGCCGTAGTACGTGTTCGTCGCGTGGTGGTCGATCACCAGCACCTGCCCGGCCAGCTCGACGCGCCCGGCGAGCCGCCCCAGCCGCTTCGGCACCGGCGTGTCGACGCAGACCAGCAGCGCCTCGCTGTCCGGCAGGTCGTCGGGGTGGGTCAGCAGGCCGTCCTCGTCGAGCCACCGCAGCGTCTCCGGGGCCTCGTCGGGCTCGCCGAAGGAGACGCGGACACGGGCGCCGCGCCGGTGCAAAGCCCGGCCGAGGGCGAGCGCGCTGCCCAGGGCGTCCGCGTCGGGGCGGACGTGGCCGAGCACCGTCACGTCGGTGGCCGACGCGAGCAGCGCGGCCGCGTCACGGATGTCCTGCGCCAAAGTAGAGGTCACGGTGCGTCACGCTACGCTCTGCGGGATGCCTGAGTACGTGATCCTGGTCCACCCGTCCGCCAATCGGGTCTACGCCGCCTCCTCGCCCGCGCTGCTGCGCGCCGAGCTGGCGGTGTTCGGCACGGCGATGCCGGCCGAGCTGTCCGGGATCGAGGAGGTCGAGCTCGGCGGCGTCGGCTACGTGCGCTTCACCAGTTCGGCGCCCCTGGGCGAGCGCGACCTGGCGCTGCTGTCCAATTTGTCCGCGCTGTACGCGCTGTTCGAGCTCGGTGACGGCGTCCTGCGCCCGGTCACCGTGACGCCGCTGGCGAAGGCCGACTCGGACCTGCTGACCATCCAGAAGTACCCGGGCAAGACCAACGAGTCGTTCACGAAGCTCCTGCTGAACGTCACCCTGCTGGCGACCGCGGACCCGTTCCCGGGCAAGCCGCAGTACCTGCTCGACCCGCTGTGCGGCCGCGGCACCACGCTCAACCAGGCGATGATGTACGGCCTGCACGCCACCGGCCTGGACGTCGACGCCAAGGACTTCGAGGCCTACGAGGCGTTCATCAAGACGTGGCTGCGGACCAAGCGCGTCAAGCACACCGCCGAGTCGGGCCAGCTGCGGCGCAACAAGGTCCGGCTCGGCCGGCGGCTCGACATCGAGTACGCGCTGAGCAAGGAGGACTACAAAGCGGGCGACACGCGCAAGCTGACGTACTTCCAGGCCGACACGCTGACCACCGACGAGGTGCTGCGGGCGAACTCCTGCGACGTGATCGTCACCGACGCGCCGTACGGCGTGCAGCACGGCAGCCACCGCGAAGCCGGCCTGCAGCGCAGCCCGCGGGACCTGCTCGCGGCGGCCGTTCCCGTGTGGACCCGCGTGCTGCGGCCCGGCGGCGCGCTCGGCATCTCGTGGAACACCACCGTGCTGCCGCGCGAGGACCTCGTCGAGATCCTCCGGAAGGCCGGGCTCGACGTCCGCGAGGGCGGCCCGTGGGCGGAGTTCACCCACCGGGTGGACCAGGCCATCCTGCGTGACCTGGTCGTCGCGGTGAAGCCCGCCTCCTAACGCTCCGTCAGCTCCGCGGGCGCCTGACCGTTCGTTTCCGGCGCGGGGGCCGGCGGCGTGCCCAGGCCGCGCTTCACCGAGTCCAGAATGGACAGTCCCTGCCCGACGAGCCCCGCGGCCATCTCCCCGAGGCCGTCAGCACCGTTGAGGATGTTGACGTTCGCCCCGGACAGCCCGCGCCCGGCCTCCTTGACGATCTGCGGCAGCTGGTCGATGAGCATCCGGTCGAGCGCTACCCGGTTGTTCGACGCGGCCGCCTCCGCCTGCACGCGCATCCGCTCCGCCTCGGCCAGCGCGAGGATGCGGATCCGCTCGGCCTCCGCGTCGGCGGGCTTGATGACTTCGGCGACCAGCTGCTGCTGGCGCAGCTCGGCCTCGCGCTGCGCCAGTTCGGTGCGCGCGTCGATGACCTCCTGCTGCGCCTTGGCCTGCGCGAGCGGCCCGGCCTGGGCGGCCTCGGCCTGCGCAGCCTCGACTTCGGCGCGGTACTGCGCCTGCACGATCGACGTCTGCCGCGCGTACTCCGCCTGCGTCCGCTGGGACTTCTGCTCGGCCTCCGCCGCGGTCTGGTTCGCCACGGCCTGCGCGATCTGGGCGTCCCGCTGGATGGCGGCGTTGTGCGGCGCGGCCATGGCGGCGATGTAGCCGAGCTTCATGTCGTCGATCGACTGGATCTGCAGTGCGTCGACGGTGAGCCCGATCTTCGCCATCTCGACAGCCGAGCCGTCCAGCACCTCGGTCGCGAGCTTCTGCCGCTCGGTGATGATCTCCTCGACGGTCATCGACCCGATGATCGAGCGCAGGTGCCCGGCGAAGATCCGGCCGGTCAGCACGGACATCTGGTCCTGGTCGGAGAGGAACCGCTGGCCGGCGTTGACGATGCTCTCGGTGTCGTTGCCGACCTTGAACGCGATCACCGCCCGCACGGTCAGCGCGATGGCCTGTTTCGTGACGCACACTTCGGTCACTTCGGCTTCGTTCATGGAAAGCGTCAGGAACCGGACTTTCCGGAACACCGGCATGACGAACGCGCCGTGACCGGTGACGACCCGGAACGGCGACGTCCCCTTGCTGTGCTTGCCCCCCGAGATGAGCATGGCTTCGTTGGGGGCGGGAACGCGATATCCGAACATCGCTGTCCTTATTCAGATGGGTCCGAGGCGTCCCACGCCACGACGTCGACCGTGCGCCGGCCCCGGGTGTCCACGACCAGGACGGTCGTGCCCTTCGGCAGCTCCGTGTCGGACCAGGCCAGGAAGGTTTCCAAGCCACCCCGGATCCTGATCAGCACCTCCCCGGGGCCCCGCTGCCCGCGGGTGCCGACGAGGAGGACTCCGGTGCGGCCGGCCGGGGACAGGTCGGAGTGCATGCGCCGACCTCCCTCGATGGCCGTCTCGGTGCGGGTTCCCCCCGCTGGCACCATTGTGCTCCCGCCGGCCGCGGGCGGCAGGCACTGTGAGGTTCCGATCAGGAGGCAACCGGACGGCTATACTCCGGAGCGTGACCGTCGAGCAACGCCCCCTGCGCGCCGACGCCCGGCGCAACCGGGAGGCGCTCGTCGCGGCCGCGCGGGAGGTCTTCGGCGCCAAGGGCGTCGACGCCCCGCTCGACGAGATCGCTCGCCGGGCCGAGGTCGCGATCGGCACGCTGTACAACCGGTTCCCGACGCGGGCGGACCTGGTCGAGGCGGCGTTCCTGCCGACGCTGGAAGAGGCGCGGGCGATCGTCGACGAGGCTCTCGAGCGCGAGGACCCATGGGACGGCTTCGTGCTCTTCCTCGAGCGTTCGGTCCGCATGCAGGTCACCGACCGCGGGTTCACCGAGGTGTGCTCGCGGGCGTTCGAGCCTTCGTCGGGACTGGAGAAAGCCAAGCAGGCCAACGCTTCCCGGATCGACCGGATCGTCTCGCGCGCGCAGGAGGCCGGGGTGCTCCGGCCGGACTTCCGCGGCGAGGACCTGGCGATCGTGTTCGCCGCGGCGACGGCGACCCCGGACTGGCGGCGCGCGCTCGGCATCGTCCTCGACGGGCTGCGCGTCCGATGACCTGGCTCGCGGACACCCGCGCGTCGTACGACACGGTGGCTTCGAGCTACGCGGAGTTCGCGGCGGACGCCCTGTCGTCGCAACCGCACATGAAGGCGGCCATGACGTTGCTGGCCGGCCAGGTCGACGGCCCGATCGCGGACGTCGGCTGCGGCCCCGGCCATTTCACGGCCCACCTGGCTTCCCTGGGTGTCGAGGCGCTCGGCGTCGACCTTTCCCCGGCGATGATCGACCTGGCCCGGCAGACGCACCCGGAGCTGCGGTTCGAGGTGGGCTCGATGACGGACCTGCCGCTGCCCGACGCGTCGGTCGCGGGGGTACTGGCGTTCTGGTCCCTGATCCACGTTCCGGACGAAGACGTCCCGGCGACGCTCCGGCACTTCCGCCGCGTCCTGCGCCCGGGCGGCCACCTGGTGATCGGCTACCACGTCGGGGCGGGCACGCGCCTGAAGACGCAGGGCTACGGCCACCCGATGCGCGTGAACGTCCACCTCCGCCAGCCGTGGTGGCTCGCGAAGCGGGTGCGGGACGCCGGGTTCCGGATCGAAGCGGAGTGGGCACTCGACCCGGAAAGGGAAGTGTCGCAAGCGATCCTGTTCGCGTCGGTCCCGGACTAGGCGAACGACCGCTCGGCGAAGCTGATCCCGCCGCGCTCGGTGAGCGTGAGCACCTGCCGGGCCCCGTGCCGCGGCGGCGTGCGCAGTACTGCCGGAACGCGCGAGCCCGCAGCCGGAGGTCGAACGAGTGCCCTTCCAGGTGCCACCGGGAAGTCCTCGTCGGTCCAGACGGCCTTGGTCAGGCCGGAAGGCGGGTGCGTCACGACAACCGCTGCCCGACGAACTTCAGGACCTCCGGCAGGATCGCCCGCCAGTACGCGTCTTCGTGCTTTCCCGGAGAAAACCGGGCCACCGCCGGGTTCACCGTCTTCGCGAGCTTCCGGTCCGCGCCCACGAACGGGTCCGACTCGCCGCACCACACGCCCAGGCCGGCCGGGTGCAGGTCTCCGGTGTGCAGCAACGGTTCCTCGGCACGCCAGTTGTCCTCGCCCGAGAACACCTTGCGGCTGCGGGCATCCGGCCAGCTGACGAACAGCGCCGCGCTCGCCGTGGCCACCGCCTTCAGGTCCGGGTGCGCGCGGGCGAAGCGCAACGCGCCGAAGCCGCCCATCGAGATGCCGAACGCCGCCGATGCCGGGCGCAGGTCGCGGGCCGTCAGCCAGCCCGGGACCTCTTCGGTGAGCATGCGCTGGGGGTCGTCGCCGGAGCCGGTGTCGACCCAGTAGTGGTCGCCGTCCAGCGCCGCCACCGCGAACGGCGGGGTGCCCGCGCGGACCACCTGCGTCAACGCCGAAGGGACGTCCAGCGACAGGAACGTGCGGGCTCGCGCGCCGCGGCCGTGCAGGGCCAGGCACACCGGCAGCCCCGCTGACGGGACGCCTTCGGGCGTGATCAGCACCAGGTCGACGTCGGTACCGCGGGCGACGGACTTCATGCGCTGGACCGTCACCGGGTCGTGCAGGGCCGACGGGCGGGTCGGCTCCGGCACCGCGGGCGGCCCGGGTGGCGGGCCGGACGGCGCCGGCGAGCAGCCCGCCAGCAGCGTCAGAGCGCTGCCGGCGAGCAGGCCGCGGCGGGAGAGCACGGGGTCAGCCCCGGCTCTCCTCCTCCGCGAACTCGTCGTCGTCCGCCTCCTCGCGAGGCGCCTTGTACGGGTCGGCGTCGCCCGCGTGCTGGGCACCGGCCGAGCGCCGCGCGACCTCCGCGTCGGCCTCGCGGGCCTTGGCGAGGAGGTCTTCGATCCGCTTCGACTCTTCGGGGATCGTGTCGGCGACGAACGTCAGCGTCGGCGTGTAGCGGACGCCGGTGCCCTGCCCGACCTTGGTGCGCAGCACGCCGCGCGCCGATTCGAGCGCGGCGGCCGCCCCGGCGAAGTCCGGGACGGAGTCCAGCTTCTCCCCGAGCACCGTGTAGTAGACGGTCGCGTCGTGCAGGTCGCCGGTGACCTTCGTGTCCGTGATGGTCACGTGGTCCAGCCGCGGGTCCTTGACCTCGTGTTCGATCGCGGACGCCACGATCTGCGAGATCCGCTTGGCGAGCTTGCGAGCCCGAGCAGGATCAGCCATGTCGTTCTCCTAGAAAGCGCTAATCTTCTGGACCGAGCAGCCGGCGGCGGGCGGACAGGAGTTCGAACTCCGGCCTGCTCGCCACGTACCGCTCACACGAGTCGAGCACGTCCCGGACGTGCTCGCCACCTTCGGCGACCACGGCCACCCCGATGAGGGTCCGGCGGTGCAGATCGCTGTGCCCGGCCTCGGCCACCGACACGGCGAAGCGCTTGCGCACCTCGGCCAGCACCGGACGGACCACGGACCGCTTCTGCTTCAGCGAATGGACGTCGCCGAGCAGGATGTCGAGCTCGAGAGCTCCGACGAACATAGGCAAGCGGGTTTGGTGTAGTAGGGAAGCGCCGGGTGCGTGCGGGACTTCCCGCACGCACCCGGCCCCGAACATCAGGCGCGCGGCTTCTCGCGCTGCTCGTACGTCTCGATCTGGTCGTCGACCTTGATGTCGCTGTACGAACCGAGCGTCAGACCGCACTCGTAGCCCTCGCGGACCTCGACCACGTCGTCCTTGAACCGCCGCAGCGAGCTGATCGGCAGGTTCTCCGCCACGACGGTGCCGTCGCGGAGCAGACGCGCCCGGGCGTTGCGCCGGATCTCGCCGGACATGACCAGGCAACCCGCGATCGTGCCGATCTTGGAGGACTTGAAGACCTCGCGGACCTCCGCGCGGCCCAGCTCGACCTCTTCGTACTCCGGCTTGAGCATGCCCTTGAGGGCCTGCTCGATCTCGTCGATCGCCTGGTAGATGACCGTGTAGTACCGGACGTCGACGCCCTCGCGGGTGGCCCGCTCGGTCGCCTTGCCCTGGGCCCGGACGTTGAACCCGAGGACGATCGCGTCGGACGCGGTCGCCAGGTCGATGTCCGACTCGGTCACGCCACCGACACCGCGGTGGACCACGTTCAGCTCGACCTCGTCGCCGACGTCCAGCTGGAGCAGCGAGGCTTCGAGGGCCTCGACCGTACCCGAGTTGTCACCCTTGATGATCAGGTTGAGGCTGTTCGTCTCCTTCAAGGCGGAGTCGAGGTCCTCGAGGCTGACCCGCTTGCGGCGCGACGCGTTGAGCGCGTTCCGCGTGCGAGCCGACCGGCGCTCGGCGATCTGCCGGGCGACGCGGTCCTCGTCGACCACCAGGAAGGTGTCGCCCGCGCCCGGCACCGAGGTGAACCCGATGACCTGGACGGGACGCGACGGCAGCGCCTCGGTCACGTCGACGTTGTGCTCGTCGACCATCCGGCGGACGCGGCCGTAGGCGTCACCCGCCACGACCGAGTCGCCGACGCGCAGCGTGCCGCGCTGGACCAGGACGGTGGCCACCGGGCCGCGGCCGCGGTCGAGGTGCGCCTCGATCGCGACACCCTGGGCCTCCATGTCCGGGTTGGCCCGGAGGTCCAGAGCGGCGTCGGCGGTCAGCAGGATCGCTTCGAGCAGGCCGTCGATGTTGATGTTCTGCCGCGCGGAGATCTCGACGAACATCGTGTCGCCGCCGTACTCCTCGGCGATCAGGCCGTACTCGGTCAGCTGCTGCCGGATCTTGTCCGGGTTCGCGCCTTCCTTGTCGATCTTGTTGATCGCGACCACGATCGGGGCCTTGGCGGCCTGCGCGTGGTTGATCGCCTCGACCGTCTGCGGCATCACACCGTCGTCGGCCGCCACCACGATCACCGCGATGTCGGTCGAGTTCGCACCACGGGCACGCATGGCGGTGAACGCCTCGTGACCCGGGGTGTCGATGAAGGTGATCAGCCGCGGGTTGCCCTCGAGCTCGGTCTCGATCTGGTACGCACCGATGTGCTGCGTGATGCCGCCGGCCTCGCTCTCGCGGACCTTCGTCTTCCGGATCGTGTCGAGCAGGCGGGTCTTACCGTGGTCGACGTGACCCATGATGGTCACGACCGGCGGCCGGACCTGCAGGTCCTCCTCGCCACCCTCGTCCTCACCGTAGGTGATGTCGAAGGTCTCCAGCAGCTCGCGGTCCTCTTCCTCCGGCGAGACGACCTGAACGTTGTAGTTCATTTCGCCGCCGAGCAGCTCGAGGATGTCGTCCGACACGGACTGCGTCGCGGTGACCATCTCGCCGAGGTGGAAGAGCACCTGCACCAGCGAAGCCGGGTTGGCGTCGATCTTCTCGGCGAAGTCGGTCAGCGAAGCACCCCGCGGCAGCCGGATCGTCTCGCCACTGCCCTTGGGCAGGCGGACGCCGCCGACGCTGGGCGCCTGCATGTTGTCCATGTACTCCTGGCGCTTCTGCCGCTTCGACTTGCGGCCCTTGCGCGAGGGACCACCCGGGCGCCCGAAGGCACCCGCGGTACCGCCACGGCCAGCCCGGCCGCCGCGGCGGCCTCCGCCACCGCCGCAGCCGCCGCCACCGGCCGGGGCACCCGTGCCACCGCCGGGACGGAAACCGCCGCCACCGCCGCCGCCACCGGGGCCGCCGCGGAAGCCACCGCCGCCGCCACCGCCACCAGGACCGCCGCGGAAACCGCCGCCGCCACCGGGACGACCGCCGCCACCGGGCCCGCCACGGGCACCGCCACCGGGGCCACCACGACCGCCGCCGCCGGGACCGGCGGGACGCTGCGTGCGGCCCGGCATCATGCCGGGGTTCGGGCGCGGGGGCATGTTGCCCGGGCTCGGCCGGTTGCCACCGGCGCCACCGCCGGGCCGCGGGGCCGGACGGTCACCGCCGCCCTGACCGCCACCGGGCCGCGGCGGCCGGCTGTCGCCGCCCTGACCGGGGCCGGGACGGGCCGGGGGACGCGGGGCCGGCGAGCCGGAGCCGACGCCGAACGGGTTGTTGCCGACCCGCGGCGCGCGCGGACCGGGCTTGGGACCGCCGGGCTTGGGGCCCTGCGGCTTCGGCGGGACGACCGAGCCGGTGTTGCCGCCCTGGGCGGGCGCGGCCGGGGTGTCCTGCTTGGGCGCGGCAGGCGTTTCGGCCTTGGCGGCCGGGACCTGCTGCTGGGGTGCGGGCGCGGCGGGCTGCTGACGCGGGCCAGGCCGGGGACCGGGGCGCTGCCCCGGGGTGGCCGGCTTCGACGCCGCGGGCGCCTGCTGCTGGGGTGCGGCCGGAGCCGGAGCGGGCGCCGCCTGGGCCGCCGGCGCCTGCTGGGCAGGTGCGGGGGGCTTCGGGGCGGCGGGCTTCGCGGCCGGCGGGCCGGGGCGCGCCGAGGGGCCGGGGGTGGGCTTCTTCGCGCCCTTGGGCGCATACGCGTCGCGGAGACGGCGGGCGACGGGCGCCTCGACCGTGGACGACGCGGACTTGACGAACTCGCCCTGTTCCTTCAACTTCGCGAGAACGTCCTTGCTGGTGATGCCGAGCTCCTTCGCGAGCTCGTGTACGCGGGCCTTGCCTGGCACAACTCTCCTCATCTAGGGGAGGCCAGGCGGAGAACCCGCTGACCTCGTCCTTATTGTCTGACGCTCATGGCTTCAGCTTCACGGCTGACTCATGACGGGTCGACCTGCTTCCTTGATTCCTCGCGACCCCGGGGACGTCCCGGGGTCGTGGTGCGGGGTGGTGCGCTCGACGTGCTCGCGGACCTCGCGGGCGTCCAGCGCTCCCGGAGCCCGCAGGGCTCTCGGGAAGGCTCTCCGCCGTTCGGCCTTGGCCAGGCAGTCCGGGTCGGGGTGCAGCCAAGCCCCCCGGCCCGGCAGCCGCCGACGTTCGTCGACGACCACCCGCCCGGCCACCGCGACCACGCGCAGCAGCTCACCGATCAATGCCCGCCGCTTGCAGCCGACACAAGTCCGCACCGGGGAATTCCGGTGGGGCTGGTGCTCGGCTACCCGCCGCGGGCTTCGAACCACTCCTGAGTCTAGCGCTTCGACCTTCACTCAGCCGAACCGGTTGTCGCGGCGGGCCGCGACGGACTGGCGTGGTCTTGATCACCCTCGTCGTCCGCCGGCGCGGCGTCGCTGCGGATGTCGATCCGCCAGCCGGTCAGGCGGGCGGCGAGGCGGGCGTTCTGGCCCTCCTTGCCGATCGCCAGCGACAGCTGGAAGTCCGGCACCACGACGCGGGCGGTCTTCGCCCGCTCGTCCACGACTCGTACCGAAACAACCTTCGCCGGGGACAGGGCATTCCCCACGAACCGGGCCGGGTCCTCGGAGTAGTCGATGATGTCGATCTTCTCGCCGGCCAGCTCGCTCATCACGTTGCGCACGCGCGCCCCGACCGGGCCGATGCAGGCGCCCTTGGCGTTGACACCCGGCACGGTGGACTTGACCGCGATCTTCGTGCGGTGCCCGGGCTCGCGCGCGACGGCGGCGATCTCGACGGTCCCGTCGGCGATCTCCGGGACCTCCAGCGCGAACAGCTTGCGCACCAGGTTGGGGTGCGAGCGCGAGAGCGTGATCTGCGGGCCGCGGTTGCCGCGCGAGACGGTGACCACGTACGCCTTGATCCGGCTGCCGTGCTCGTAGGACTCCCCCGCCACCTGCTCGGCGGACGGGAGCACGCCCTCGGTGTCCCCCACCTGGACCACGACCATGCCGCGGGCGTTGGCGCGGGCGTCGCGCTGGATCACGCCGGCGACGATCTCGCCCTCCTTGGTGGAGAACTCGCCGAAGGTCTTCTCGTGCTCGGCGTCGCGCAGCCGCTGCAGGATGACCTGGCGCGCGGTGGTGGCGGCGATCCGGCCGAAGCCCTCGGGGGTGTCGTCCCACTCCTCGTCGACCTGGCCGTCGTGGGTCAGCGTGTGCGCGAGCACGCGCACCAGGCCCGTCTTGCGGTCGATGTCGATGCGGGCGTGCGGCTCGTGGCCCTCGGTGTGCTTGTACGCGGTGAGCAGGGCCGTCTCGATGGCCTCGATCACCGTTTCGAAGGGGATGTCCTTGTCCCGTTCGATCGCCCGCAGCGCGGCGATGTCGACGTTCACTTCGACCCCTTCTCCGTCTCGGCCGCGATCATGCCGGACGCGTCGTCTTCGAGCAGTTTCAGGTCCTCGGCGGGCGGCTGCTTGAACTCGATCTCCACGACCGCCTTCGCCACGTCGGCGTAGCGGACGTCGCGGACCTTGCCGCCTTCGAGGACGCGGGCGGCGGCTTCGCCCGCGTGACCGATCCGGCCGACGAACGGCGCGCCCTCCGCCGGGGTGATCTTCACCAGGCGGAACCGCGCGCGCCGCCAGTGCCGCGGCTGGGTCAGCGGGCGGTCGAGACCCGGCGAGGTGACCTCCAGCGTGTACGCGCTCGCGAGCACGTGCTCGTTTTCGTCGAGTGCGGCCGAGACCTTGCGGCTGACCTCGGCGACCTCGTCCAGCCCGACCCCGTCGTCGGCGTCGACGACGACCTTGACCAGCTGGCGCCGGCCGGCCTGCTGCACCTCGAACGAGTCGAGGTCGAAACCCGCGGCGGTGACGGCT
Organism: Amycolatopsis stemonae; assembly: GCF_054781455.1. NCBI lineage: Bacteria > Bacillati > Actinomycetota > Actinomycetes > Pseudonocardiales > Pseudonocardiaceae > Amycolatopsis > Amycolatopsis stemonae. Next base: position 315,427 of record NZ_BAAGUJ010000007.1, read on the forward strand.
TCGGCCACTATCGGCTGAAGCCGGCTGGCGAGTTCTCCTGGCACGTGGGGCTCTCCTAGGTTGCGCGGGTCGGTGGTGGACCAGCTTATCCGGTCGCCCGGTCACCCCGCGCGAGCGGCGGGGCCACCCCGGGGCCTGGCAGGATGGGCCGACGTGACCGCGAGACCGACCGACCTGACCCGTCGAGCCGCCCTCCGCGCCGGGGCCCTGGCCGTGCTGGCCGTCCCCCTGGCCGCCTGCGGGCCCGGCTACGACGAGAGCCCCGACCCGCTGCAGCCCCTGCTGGCCGCCGCCGAGGCGGACGCCGCCGCCGCGCGGGCACTGGCCAAGGGCGAGAACGCCGACGTCGCCGGCCAGCTCGCCGACGCGCGCGCGGCCCACGCGGCCGCCCTGAAGTCCGAAGTGGACCGGCTGAACCGCCCGAAGCCGCCGGCGTCCGCGACGCCCCCGGCCCCGGCCGCGCTGGGCGAGCTGAAGGAGCGGCTGGCGACCGCGCGCAAGCAGGCCGAAGACCTCGTCGGCGGGCTGCCGCGCTACCGCGCCGGCCTGGTCGCGGCGGTGGCGGCCGGTTGCGCGGCGCTGCAGCGCACGGCCCCGGCGCTGGGACCGGGCGAAGACGCGCCGGTCCCCGCCGCGCCCTCGGGTGCCGTGCCCGCGGAGACGGTCGACCCGCTGCAGACGGCCCTCGCCGCCGAGCACGCCGCCGTCTGGGTGTACGGCCTGGTCAGCGCGTTCCTGCCGGGCGACTTCGGGGACGCCGAAAAGGCCGGCGCCGCGGAGCACGCGGTCCGCCGCGACCTGCTGCAGACGATGCTGTCGGCGGCCGGGGCGACGCCGGTCGCGCCGGAAGCGGCGTACGTGCCGAAGAAGCCGGTGACCGACGCGAAGTCGGCGGCCCTGGTGGTCGCGACCGCCGAGGCCGACTGTGCGAACGCGTGGCTGGCCGTGGTGAACCACACCGACGACGGCGCCTTGCGCACGACGGCGCTGCACGCCCTGGTGGCGGCTTCGCGGCGCGGGACGCCGTGGCGCTCCGAGGCGGACGAGAAGCCGGTGGCCATCGCCCTGCCCGGGCAAGCGGGCTGAGGTGCCTCAGGAGTGGAAGTCCGCGGACAGGCGCAGGGCGTCGTCCGCGATCTTCTTGAGCAGGGCCGCGTCCGTGTGCTTGGCGTAGAAGTCGGCCAGCACGATCGTCGTGTTCGTGCCGTCCACCTTCGAGGCGAACGCCGCGTCTTCGCTGCTGACGCTCGGCGTGCCCGGCTCCTTGTACGTCTTGTCCCGGACCAGGTCGGAGACGTTGCCGGTGTTGTCCTGCTCGGTCAGCGTCTTGAGCGCCTTCGCCTTCGACGAGTCCGGCATCCCGACCAGCACCACGGACACCAGCGCCTTCGCGCCGCCCGACTCGGTCGTGTAGAGCGCGCGGGTCAGCGACTGGCACGGGCTGTCCTGGAAGAAGTCCTTGGTCTTGCCGTACGACTTCGCGGCGCAGTCGGTGGACTTCGCCGGCCCGGAGACCAGCGTGAACTTGTACAGCCCGGAGTTCTGGGCCGGCTGCTGGCCGACCGGCTCGTCCGGCGTCGAGTCGTGCCGGATCAGGAACCACAGCAGCCCGGACACGACGGCGATCGCGACCAGCCCGGCGCCCCTGAGCAGCAGGGACCGGGTGTCGCGCGCCGGCGGTCCCGGCACGGGCGGGCGGGGCTGCGGGGGCACCGCGCCCAGCGGGGCCGTGTCGGACGGGCCTGGGGTGAAATGCGCACCAACCACGGGTCCATACGGTAGTTCACCCCCGCGTGGCCGTTCACTCGAATGCGCGTAAGACGCGTTCGACGTCGTCAGCGGTGTTGTAGAGGTGGAAACCGACGCGCACCCGGCCGCCGCGCAGGCTCGACACGATCCCCGCGGCCGCGACCCGCTCGGGCTCGGCGTCGAGCGAGACGATCGCGGTGCCGCGCGGCGGCAGGCCCAGCGTCTCGAGCAGCCGGTCGGCCAGGCCGGTGTTGTGCGCCGCGACCTGCGCGAGGTCGAGGCCGCCGAGCCACTCGAGCGCCGCGGCCGCGCCGACCTGGGCGAGCCAGACCGGGGAGAGGTCGAACGCGCGGGCGTCGCCGGCCAGGCGCAGCGGCAGGCCGTAGACGGTCGCCCACGGGTCCTGCCCGGCGTACCAGTTCGCCGCGACCGGCCGGGTGCGCCCGGCCGCGTCGGGCCGCACGTACAGCCACGCGCAGCCACGCGGCGACAGCAGCCACTTGTAGCCCGCCGCGACGACCCAGTCCGCCCAGGCGACGTCCAGGGGCAGCCAGCCGACGGCCTGGGTGGCGTCCAGCAGCACGGCCGTCCCGGCCGCCCCGGCCGCGGCCCGCAGGGCCGGGAGGTCGACGATCCGGCCGTCGGCGGACTGGACGACGCTCACCGCGACGACGTCATGCCCCTCGACCCGCTCCGGCAGCACTTCGAGGGGCACTTCGGTCACCGTGACGTCCTGCGCCGCGAACGGGAACGTCACGCTGGTGAAGTCCCCTTCGGCGACGAGCACGCGGGTGCCGGCCGGCAGCGCGGCGGCGACGTTGGCGACCAGCTGCGAGACCGACGCGCCGATGGCGACCCGCCCGGGTTCGGCGCCGAGCAGCCGCGCGAACCCGGCGCGCGCCCGGTCGACGTACGGGTCGAACTCCCCCGGCCGGGTCGCGCCGGTGCGCCAGCGTTCGACGGACTCGGCCACGGCGGCGGCCACCGGCGCCGGCGGGACGCCGATGCTCGGCGTGTTCAGGTAGCCGGGCGGGACGGCGAAGTCGGTTCCGAAGGCACGCATGCCCCCGACTCAAGCAGACCCGGCAACCCGGTTACGGCAGCAGCGCGGTGACGTCGGCGTAGCCGGGCGGGCTCAGCGGCAGCTCGCCGCCGTCCCGGACGGCCAGCGCGGTCCCGGCCGCCGCGGCGAGCGCCATCCGGTACGGCAGCGAGCCCAGGCTGACCCGGGCGACCCCCAGCTCGGCCAAGCCGGCGAAGGTGACCTTGCCGGGCAGGAACAGCAGGTTGACCGGCAGGCCGGCGGCGACGATCCGCTCGACGTCGCCCGGCTCGGCGAGCCCGGGCACGAAGACGCCGTCCGCACCCGCCGCCGCATACGCCTTCACCCGCGCCTCGGCCGTCCCGGCCGAGCGGTCGCCGGCCCAGTGGGTGTCCGTGCGGGCGTTGAGGAACAGGCCCGGGACGCGGTCCTTCACCGCCTCGATGAGGGCGGTCTGGACGCCGACCGGGGCGAGCGAGCCGTCGGCGCGGCCGTCTTCGAGGTTGACGCCGGCCGCGCCCGCTTCGGCGAGTTCCGCGGCGAGGTCGGCGACGGCGGCGGGATCGGCGCTGAAGCCGTCGGCGATGTCGACGCTGACCAGCACGTCCAACCGGGCCAGGCGCTTCGCGAGGGCGACGGTCGCGGCCCGCGTCGACGGCGCGCCGTCCGGTTCGCCCGCAGCGGCGGACACGCCGAGGCTGGTGGTGCCGAGGGCCCGGAAGCCTTGCGCGGCGAGGAAGGCCCCGACGCCGAACTCCCAGGCGTTGGGCAGCAGCAGCGGGTTGCCGGGGACGTGCAGGGCACGGAAGTCGTCCATGCCCTCGAACCTAGGCGGGCGAAGCTTCGGCGGGCGCCGAACTCACGCCGACGCGGGGGTGTGCTCCGCGTCGTAGGCGTCCCGGGCCTCCTGGACCGCCGTCATGTGGCGGCGGGCCCACTGGTCCAGCACGTCCAGCGGCTCGGACAGGTTGCGGCCCAGCGAGGTCAGCTCGTACTCGACCTTCGGCGGGATCACCGGGTACGCCGTGCGCGTGAGGATGCCGTCGCGGACCAGGCTGCGCAGCGTCTGGGTCAGGACCTTCTGCGAGATGCCGTCGACGCGGTGGCCGATCTCGGTGAAGCGCAGCGGGCCGTCCTTCAGGGCACCGACGATCAGCACCGTCCACTGGTCGCCGATGCGGTCGAGCAGCTGGCGGGTCGGGCAGTTGCGGTCGTACGGGTTCGACAGCACGCGCGTCTCCTCACTTTCCGCAGGAGAGTAACACGCCGATCAGGCAGTGGCGGCCATCAAGGCCGTGAACAGGATCCGCAGGTGGTGGCGGGCCCGTTCCCAGCGCGCCTCCAGCTCGTCCTGGTCCCGCGTGGCCCAGCTGGCGATGAGGATCCCGCGCACGACGTCCATCGCCGTGTACACCGCGTGCAGGAACTCGTGGTGCTCCGCGTGGTCCGGCAGCAGGGCCCGGCCGAACTCGACCAGGCTGGACGTCGCGATCGGCTCGACGACCGCCATCTGCCCGCGCAGCTCCGGGTCCGTGCGGGCGGCCACCCACAGCTCGACCGTCGCCGAGAACACCGGCCCCTGGTGCATCTCCCACATCAGCTGCAACGCGTCGCCCACGGGGTCGCTCGACGCGCGGAGGCGGTCGAGCTCGGCCATCGCGACCTGCGTGCGCTTCTCGGCCAGGTGCCGGATCGCGGACGTCACCAGGTCGGCCTTCGTCGGGAAGTGGTGCACCTGCGCGCCGCGCGTGACGCCGGCGCGGTCGGCGACGCGGGTGGTCGTCGTGCCCGCGTAGCCGTACTCGACGAGGCAGTCGATCGTCGCGTCGAGCAGCCGGACGCGCATCGCCGCGCTGCGTTCCTCCTGGGTGCGGCCGGTCGATCCCCGTCGTGGCGCTGACATGCGCCTACTTTATGGGGCCACGCGCGCCTCGGTCGCGGCGACCAGCCCGGCCACCACCCGCTTGATGAACACACCGAGGAAGCGCCGGTAGAACCAGCCGGTGCCGGGGATCTCCGCCGTGAACGTCGAGTGCCAGTGGATCTCCGTGCCACCGTCGAGCGGCGAAAGGTCGACGTAGGCGACGTAGTCCCGCAGCGGCAGGCCGTGTTCGAGCGCGTAGCCGAACCGGCGGCCCGGCTCCAGCGCGACGATCTTCTCGTACGAGCGGGTCCGGCCGGTCCGGAACAGGCGGACCGCGCCCAGCCCTTCCGGCTCGTCCGTCCCCTCGCTGACCAGCTCGAACGAGCCCAGCGGCGACCACGACGGCCAGCTCGCGCCGGCTCTGAGCAGGGCGTACACCGTATCGGCGGGTGCGGACGTCCGGCCGCGCACCGAAATCTTCTGTACCATTTGGTACGTGTACCATTTGGTACATGATCGACGCAAGCCCGCGCCGGAAGCTCCTGGACGCGGCCATCGACCGCATCGCCCACCACGGCGGCGCGGCCCGGAGCCTGCGCGCGCTGGCCACCGACCTGGGCACCAGCCACCGGATGCTGATCTACCACTTCGGCTCGAAGGAAGGTCTGCTCACGGCGGTCGCGCGCGAGGTGGAGGCCCGGCAGCGGACGGCGCTGGCCGACCTGGACCCGGCGGGCTTCTGGCGCCGGCTCACCGACGACGACCTGCGCGCGAACGAGAAGCTCTTCTTCCAGCTCTACGGCCAGGCCCTCGGCGGCACGCCGGGCACAACGGAGTTCCTCGACGGCGTGATCGACGACTGGCTCGGCCCGGTCGAGGCACTGCTGGCCGAGCTCGGCGTCCCGGAAGCCGACCGGCCCGCGTACGCCCGGCTCGGCCTCGCCGTCACGCGCGGGCTGCTGCTCGACCTCGTCACGACCGGGGACCGGGCCGCCGTCGACGCGGCGATGGCCAGGTTCCAGGCCCTCTTCGAGCACGCCTTTACACAGCCCGAACACTAGGCGGACGCCCTCCGAACACCGCCCCGCGAAAGTTCTCCTCACAAGCACGACACAAGGGAGACACGATGCGAGGAACCACCCGGACGCGGCTGGCGCTGGCGGGCTGCGGGAGCGCGGCCTGCCTGCTGGTGGCGGCGCCGCTGGCCTCGGCCCAGACCACGTCGCCGGCGCCGGTCGCGCCGATCACGCTCAGCCCCGAGGAGTCGCAGCAGGTCTGCGGCGACTGGGTGCCGAAGCTGGAGAAGCGCGCCGAGAACCTGCAGAAGCGGATCAACGGCGGCCCGGAGGTGGCCGGGTCGGTCGCGAACCTCAAGGCACGCGCCCAGGACCAGCGCGCCGCCGGCCACGAGGACCGCGCCAAGAAGCTCGACGACCGCGCCACCAAGCGCCAGGGCAAGATCGGCGAGCTGAACGCGGCGAAGCAGAAGCTCGACGCGTTCGCCACCGCCCACTGCAAGCCGGCCGCCCCGGCGCCGACCAAGTGAGGGCCGCGAGGATCGCGGCCGCGGTCGGGGCGGCCGCGCTCATCGCGCTCGGTTGCTCGGCCTGCCGCGACAACCTGGTCGGCTCGCCGTCCGAGACCGGCGCGCCCGCGTCGGCCGAGCTCAGCGGGATCGAGTCGACGCTCAACGGCGTCGAATCCGACATGAACAGCGATGGCTCGCCCTGACCGGCTAGCGTCTCCCCACTGACGGCGGAGACGGGAGCAGGCATGGGGTCACCGGGGCGCGGCCTCGTCCTCGTGGTCGAGGACGAGGCCGCGATCGCCGAACTGGCGGCGCTCTACCTCAAGCGCGACGGCTTCGGCGTGCACGTCGAGGCCGACGGCGGCCGGGCGCTGGACGCCGTCCGGCGGCTGAAGCCGGTCGCGATCGTGCTCGACATCGGACTGTCCGGAATGGACGGGATCGAGATCTGCAAGGCGCTGCGCGCGGCCGGCGACTGGACGCCGGTGCTGTTCGTGACGGCCCGCGACGACGAGCTGGATCGCCTGCTGGGCCTGGAAATCGGCGCGGACGACTACCTGACCAAGCCGTTCAGCCCGCGCGAGCTCGCCGCCCGGGTGCGGACGGTGCTGCGCCGCGCTTCGGGCGCGTCACCGGCCGCGGAGACGTTCACCGTGGGCGGCACGCGCGTCGACGTCACCTCCCGGCGCGCCTGGGCGGGCGACACGGAGGTCGTGCTGACCTCCACCGAGTTCGACCTGCTCACGCACCTGCTCCGGCACCCGGGGCAGGTGCTCTCGCGCGACCAGCTGCTCAGCGCCGTCTGGGGGTACGCCGCCGCGGCGGGGACGCGCACGGTGGACGTCCACGTCGCGCAGCTGCGGGCGAAACTCGGCACGTCGAGTCCGATTCGGACGGTGCGCGGCATCGGCTACGCGGCGGACCCGGCATGAGGGGGACCCTCGCCGGGCGGATCACCTTGGTGTGCCTGGCCGTCGCGGGCGTGGCCGTGCTCGTGGCCGGGCTCGTCGGCGCCCGGCTGATCCGGACCACCGCGGACAACGTGCTGCAGTCGTCGCTGGCCGCGCAGGCCGACGTCGTCGCCTCGCAGCTCGACGAAACCGGCATCGGGAACCGGCTCGGCGTCGGCAAGGTCGCCGACGTCGTGCGCGGCCAGGGCATCTCCGTGGTGGTCCGGCGCGCGGGCGGGCAGGCGGTCGGCGACGGCGTCGCGGTGCAGGCCGCGGGCAAGCTCGGGCTCGGCGCGAACCACTCGGGGCGCGTCACGGTCGCGGGCGCCCAGTACCTCGTCGAGACGCGCGCGGTCGGGACCCTCGGGGCGGCGTTCGCCCTGGTCCTGCCCGCCCGCAACGCCGAAGCGACGCAACGCGCGTTGGTGCGCAACATCGCGCTGGCATTGGGAATCGGGCTGCTCGTCGCGGCCCTGGCGGGGTTCTTCTCCGGTCGGCTGCTGGGCCGTCCGCTGCGGCGGGCCGCGCTTGCCGCGGGCTCGCTGCGGGCCGGGCGCCGGGACGTCCGGGTGCCGGTGGAGGGACCGCGTGAGGTGGCGGAGGTCGCCGGGTCGCTGAATTCGCTGGCCGACGCGCTGGCGCAGAGCGAGGCCCGGCAGCGGGACTTCCTGCTCTCGGTGTCGCACGAGCTGCGGACGCCGCTGACGGCCGTGACGGGGTTCGCCGAGGCGATCGCGGACGGCGTCGCGTCCGGTCCGGACGCCGTGCGGGCCGGGGAGACGATCCAGCGCGAGGCGTTGCGGCTGGAGCGGCTGGTCACCGACCTGCTGGAGCTGGCCCGGCTGGGGGCGGACGAGTTCCGGCTCGACTTCGCGTCGGTCGACCTGGCGGCGCTGCTGCGCGACTGCGCGGAGGTCTGGCAGCTGCGGTGCGCGCGGGAGGACGTGCGGCTGTCGGTGTCGGCGCCCGCTTCGCCGGTCACGGTGGTCGCGGACGCGCGGCGGCTGCGTCAGGTGGTCGACGGACTGGCGGAAAACGCTTTGCGCGTCACCCCGGCGGGGGCCCCGATGGTCTTTTCCCTGTCGGTGTCCGGTTCCGAGGCACACCTCGCGGTCCGCGACGGCGGCCCGGGCCTCGCCCCGGAGGACTACCCGGTGGCGTTCGAGCGCGGCGTGCTGAACGCGCGCTACCGCGACCGCCGCCCGGTCGGCTCGGGCATCGGTCTGGCCCTGGTCCACGGCCTGGTCACCCGCATGGGTGGCAGTCTGGCGGCAGGCCCGGCCCCCGAAGGCGGCGCGGCCTTCACGATCACGTTCCCCCTGCCCTGACCACCGTGTCGTCCCTCCAATCACACGTGTTGACTCTCTGATCACGCATGATGCCATTCTGATCTGTCCATCAGGGCCCAGTGCTCGACGACGCGGCCGTCGCGGACGCGGATCATGTCCATGCCCGACCGCGGCGGCTCTCCTCGGCCGCGGCCGGACGGCCGACGCGGTGGCCGACGACGTCACCGAGCTGGACCTCCTCCTGCCGGCCACGGGCATCGCATTGCCCGGAGGCGAGCGGCTGCTCACGCTGGTCCGTCGCGGCCCGGCGGCGCCCCGATCGCGGGCCGGACAGGCTCGCGTGATCGAGTGGGCATCACGCGTACCTGGACGGGCATCACCCGTGATCAGGCGGGCATCAGCCGTGATCAGGCGGGCATCACGTGTGATCGGGCGGGCATCAGCCGTGATTGGAGGGGCATCACGCGTGATTGGCGGGTCGACACGGGGTGGGCCGTAGGGTCGGGGCATGGAGATGCTGCACCTGCGCTACTTCGTCGCGGTCGCCGAGGAACTGAACTTCTCCGCGGCCGCGCGGAAGCTGCACATGGCCGCGTCGCCGTTGTCGCAGCGGATCAAGGACCTCGAGCACGAGCTGGGGCGGCAGCTGTTCGACCGCAGCACCCACCACGTCACGCTCACCGACGCCGGGGCGGCGTTGCTGCCGCTCGCGCGGGACGTCCTCGAGCAGGTCGGGGCCATTCCGTGGAAGCTGGAAGAGGCCATGCGGCCGCAGCGCAGCACCGTCTTCCTCGGGATGCCCGCCGGCGTGCACCCCGCGCTGCGCGAGCGCGTCAAGGCCCTCGCCGAGCGGGTCAAAGCCCGCTACGAGCTCAAGCGCTGGCCCGGCACCACCGCCGACCTCGTCCAGGGCGTGCACGAGGGCAAGCTCGCGCTCACCCTGGCCCGGCTGCCCGTCACCGACCCGGCGCTGGAGCAGCTGCCGGTGATGTCGGAACGGCTCGGCGCGGTCGTGCCCGCCGACCGGTTCGCCGGGCGGGACTCGGTCAGCCTGGCCGAGCTGAAGGAATTCCCGTACGTCGCCTCACCAGGGGAAATCACCCCGGCGTATTTCGACCAGCTCGACCACCAATTGAACGAACTGGGCGTCAAGAAACGCATCCGGTTGACCAACACGGGCTACGGCGGGACGTCCGAAATCATTTCCAGTGGCGAGGCCTTTTCCATTTCCATGCTCGACGCGAAGTCCCCGATGCACGGCTACCGGCTCGACAACGTCGCCGTGCTGCCCTTCACCGACTTCCGGCCCCAGCTCGACACCGGCCTGCTCTGGCACCGGGACCGCACCGAGGGCGACCTGCGCGAACTCGTCAAAGCGGCCAAAGAGATCTTCGCGGAGCCCCTCAGCACGTAAAAGAAACGGTATGACCGCCGTGGTCATACCATTGTGCGTATCATGATCATTCCCTTTCACGCCGGCCGCGCCTACGTTCGTAAGTAGAGCGAAAGAGCGCGAAAGGACGAACGATGAACAGCACCGGACCGCTGGACGGCGTGCGCGTGATCGACCTCTCGACCGTGGTGATGGGCCCGTACGCGGCGCAGATCCTCGGCGACCTGGGCGCCGACGTGATCAAGATCGAGTCCCCCGCGGACACCGTCCGGGTGGGCCAGTACCGGACCACGCCGGGCATGACCGCGCTGAACCTCAACGTCAACCGCAACAAGCGCAGCGTCGCCCTCAACCTCAAGGACGAGACCGAGCGCGAGCAGGCCCTCAAGCTGATCGACACCGCCGACGTGCTGATCACCAACATGCGCCCCGGCGCGCTGAGCCGCCTCGGCCTGAACTACGCCGACGTCGCCGAGCGCAACCCGCGCCTGGTCTACGCCCACGCGCAGGGCTTCCGCAGCGACTCCGCCCAGGCGGGCAACGCCGCCTACGACGAGACCGTGCAGGCCTCCTCCGGCCTGGTCGACGTGGCCAACCGCGCGCTGGGCGAGCCGGTCTACCTGCCGACGATCATCGGCGACAAGGTGTCGTCGCTGACCATCGCCTACAGCGTGCTCGCCGCGCTGGTGCACCGCGACAGGACCGGGCAGGGCCAGCAGATCGAGATCCCGATGACCGACACGCTGCTCGCGTTCAACCTGGTCGAGCACCTCGCCGGGCACACCTACGAGCCGGCCGAAGGCCCCACCGGGTTCGCCCTGTCGATGACGAAGGGCCACGCCGCGGTCCGCACCAAGGACGGCCTCGCCTGCGTGATCCCGTACAACCCGAAGAACTTCCGCGACTTCTTCGCCGCGGCCGGGCGCCCGGACCTCGCCGAGGACCCGCGCGTGAACGGCGACGCGATCGACCGCGCCGACAACGAGTGGCTGACCGGGCAGATCGCCGAGTGCGCCCCGGCGCTGACCACCGGGGAGTGGGCCGAGGTCTGCGCGAAGCACAGCATCCCGATGGCGCCGGTGCTCGAGCTGGACCGGGCGCACGAGGACCCGTACGTCCGCGACGGCCACCTGCTCGACACCGTCGAGCACCCGAGCGAGGGCGCGATCCGCACGGTCGGCATCCCGGTGAAGTTCTCCGCGACGCCCGGCTCGATCCGCCGCCTGGCCCCGCTGGCCGGCCAGGACACCGAAGAAGTCCTCGCGGAACTGAACTGAAAGAAGCAAGACGATGGACGTACGCACCGAACGGATCGGCAGCACCCTGCTGATCACGATCGACCGGCCGCAGGCCCGCAACGCGGTCAACGCCGCCGTCGCGGCCGGGCTGGCCGCGGCCCTCGACGAGCTGGAAGCCGACCCCACGCTGCGAGCGGGCGTCCTGACCGGCGCCGAGAACACCTTCAGCGCCGGCATGGACCTCAAGGCCGCGCTCAAGGGCGAGTCCCCGGACATCCCGGGCCGCGGGTTCGGCGGTCTGACCGAGGCCGAGCTGGCCAAGCCGCTGATCGCCGCCGTCGAAGGGTTCGCCATGGGCGGCGGGTTCGAGCTGGCGCTGGGCTGCGACCTGATCGTTGCCGGGGAAGACGCGAAGTTCGGTCTCCCGGAAGTGAAGCGCGGGCTGATCGCCGCGGGCGGCGGCGTGCTCCGGCTGCCGAAGCGGATCCCGCACCACCTGGCGATGGAGTTCCTGCTCACCGGCGAGCCGGTCACCGGCCGCCGGGCGGGCGAGCTGGGCTTGGTCAACCGCGTGACGCCGAACGGCGACGCCGCCGCCGTCGCGCTCCAGCTGGCCGAGAAGCTGGCGGAGAACGCGCCGCTCGCGCTGGCCGCCGTCAAGAAGATCGTGCGGGCCGCGGACCCGAAAGCCGCGCAGCGCGAAGAAATCAAGAACCTGATGCAGTCGAACGACGTCCGCGAGGGCATGACCGCCTTCGCCGAGCGCCGCGCTCCGAAGTGGACAGGCGAATGAAGATCGAAGAAGTCCGGCAGCACGTGACCACCCCCCTGACCGCCCCGGCGTTCGCGCCCGTGGTCCCGAGGTTCACCGACCGCGAGTACCTGAACATCGTCTACCGTACCGACGCCGACGCCCTGCGGGCCGTCGTGCCGGAGCCGCTGAAGGTCGAAGAACCGTTGGTGCGCTTCGAAGTCATGAAGATGGGCGACGTCTCGGGCTACGGCCCGTACACCGAGTCCGGCCAGGCGATCGAGGTCAGCTTCGACGGCGAGCGCGGCGAGTACCTGCACGCGATGTACCTCGACAACTTCGCCGCCACGGCTTCCGGACGCGAAGTGAGCGCGTACCCGAAGACCGTCGGCAGCCCGGATCTCCATGTCGACAACGGTGTCCTCGTGGGCACATTGGACTACGGGACGCTCCGAGTGGCGACCGCGACGATGGGCTACAAGCACCACGAGCTGGACGCCCGCGAGGCCGAACGCCAGATCACCGTCCCGACGTTCATGCTCAAGACGATCCCGGGCTACGACGGCACCCCGCGCGTGCAGGAGCTGGTGCGCACCGAGATCACCGACGTCGTGGTCAAGGAGGCCTACACCGGCCCCGCGCGGCTGCAGCTGTTCCAGCACGTCCTGGCCCCGCTGGCCGACCTGCCCGTGCTGGAGGTCGTGTCCGCGAGCCACATCCTCACCGACCTGACGCTCGCCCCGGTCAAGCCGGTCTTCGACTACCTTAAGGGAGTCCGGTCATGAAGAACGCCGCAGTCATCGGCGCGGGAACGATCGGCTTGTCCTGGACGGCGTTGTTCGCGAGCCACGGCCTGACCGTCCGGGTCACCGACCCCCGCCCCGACCTCGCCGACGCCGTCACGGAGGCCTTGGAGACGTTCGCACCGCACCTTGGCACCACCGCCGACGACCTGGCGAGCCGCGTGCACATCGCCGCCGACGTCACCGAAGCCGTGAAAGACGCGGATGTCGTGCAGGAGAACGGCCCCGAGAACGTCGAGTTCAAGAAGGACCTCTTCAAGCAGCTCGTCGAGGAAGCGCCGAAGCACGCGCTGCTGCTGAGTTCGTCGAGTGCCATCCCGTCGACGGCGTTCACCGGCGAGATCGACGGCCGCCGCGTCCTCATCGGACACCCGTTCAACCCGCCGCACCTGATCCCGCTCGTCGAGGTCGTTCCCGGCGAGCAGACCAGCCAGGAAAGCGTCGAAAAGGCCGTCGAGTTCTACACCTTCCTCGGCCGGACGCCGGTCGTGGAGCGCAAGGAAATCGCCGGGTTCGTCGGCAACCGGCTGCAGAACGCCCTCAGCCGCGAGGCGATCTACCTCGTCGAGCAGGGCGTCGTCACGCCGGAAGACCTCGACAAGGTCATCACGAATTCGCTCGGGATCCGCTGGGCGACCGTCGGGCCGTTCCTCGGCTCGCACCTCGGTGGCGGTCCCGGCGGGTACCGGCACATGGCCGAGCACATCGGCAAGTCCATGAAGAAGATGTGGGCCGGCCTGGGCACGCCCAGCCAGAGCCCGGAAGAGCAGGAACGGCTGATCGAAGCCGTCGAACAGGCTTACGGCTCCTCCACGTACTCGGAACTCGCCGAGACGCGCGACCGCAAGCAGCTGGCCGTTCTGCACGCAGTGGAGGAGAACTGAGATGGAATCCCTGACCGCCGACTTCTACGACTTCGAGGCGCTGCTCCCGGACGACGAGCACAAGCTGCTCGTCAAGGCGCGCGAGTTCATGCAGCACGACGTCAAGCCGCTGGTGAACGAGAACTGGGAGGCCGGCACCTTCCCGAAGGAACTGATCGGGATGTTCCGGGAGAGCGGCCTCGCGGGCCTGCCCTACGAGGGCTACGGCGAGCACAAGCCCGCGGTCAGCCACCTGCTCACCGGCATGATGGCGATGGAGATGAGCCGCACCGACGCGTCCGTGGCGACGTTCTTCGGTGTCCACAACGGACTTGCGATGTACTCGATCTACAGTGGAGGGAACCAGGAGCAGCGTGACCGCTGGCTCCCCGAAATGGCCGCCATGGACAAGATCGGCGCGTTCGCGATGACCGAGCCGCTCGGCGGGTCCGATGTGGCCGGTGGCATGCGCACGACGGCCAAGCGACAAGGCGACACCTGGATCCTCAACGGTGCCAAGAAGTGGATCGGCAACGCGACCTTCGCCGACTACGTCGTCGTGTGGGCGCGCGACCTGGATGACAACCACGTCAAGGGGTTCGTCGTCGAGAAGGACATGCCGGGCTTCGTGCCGGAGAAGATCCAGGGCAAGACCGCGTTCCGGATCGTCGAGAACGCCGAGATCACGCTGACCGACGTCCGCGTGCCGGAGGCGAACCGCCTGCAGGGCATCAACTCCTTCCGGGACGTCGCCGAGATCCTGCGCGCCACCCGCGGCGGCGTCGCCTGGCAGGCGCTGGGCGTGATGATCGGCGCCTACGAAGCCGCGCTCGCCTACTCGCAGGAGCGCACGCAGTTCGGCCGGCCGATCGCGAAGTTCCAGCTGGTGCAGGACCTGCTCGTGAAGAGCCTCGGCAACATCACCGCGTCGTGGGGCATGCTCGTGCAGCTCGCCCGGCTGCAGGACGCCGGGATCTTCAAGGACGAGCACTCGTCGCTGGCCAAGGCGTTCGTCACGTCGCGGATGCGCGAAGTCGTCGCCTGGAGCCGGGAAATCTTCGGCGGCAACGGGATCGTGCTCGGCTACGACGTCGCGCGGTTCTTCGCCGACGCCGAGGCGATCTACTCCTTCGAAGGCACCCGCGAGATGAACACCCTGATCGTCGGCAAGGCGATCACCGGGCAGTCCGCGTTCGTGTGACGCGCTAGTTCACGCAGCCGGCGGCCGTACTGGTCGCCGGCTGTTTCGCGGTCGACGACGGCGGCTGCGCCGAAGTCGCCGCGACCGGCCGCACACCGCCGGTCGCCTCGTCGCCCGAAGCCTGGACCGCCGGGGTGCTGATCGCCGTGCGCACGAACTGCTGGACCTGCGCCGGGTCGACCTTCACGGCATCGCCGTCCGACGGCGTCTGCAGCGACAGGCTCTGCACCGGGATCGTCGCGAACCCGATCGCCCCCGAGCTCATCCCCCGCAGCTGCTGCGCGAAGCTCAGGACGTCCCAGCCCCTGTCCAGCACGACCGACCCCTGCACCGCGCCGACCAGCGAGTTCAGCTTCGCCACGTCGGTGAACGTGCCCGCGCTCAGCACCTTCTTCGCCATCGCAGACAGGAACGCCTGCTGCCGCGCGATCCGGTCGAGGTCGCCGTTGGGCAGGCCGTGGCGCTGCCGGACGAACGCGAGCGCCTGCGGCCCGGACAGCGTCTGCGGGCCGGCCGCGAAGTCCGCGCCGGAATAGCTGTCGTGCACCGGCGCCTTGAGGCAGACCTCGACGCCGCCGACGGCCTGCGACAGCGCGTCGAACCCGGCGAGGTTGATCGCCGCGTAGTGGTTGATCGTCAGCCCGGTGAACTTCTGCGCCGTCTCGATCGCGGTCTTCGCGCCGGCCTCGTTCGCCGCCACCTCCAGCTGCGCGCCGGAAAGCCCTTGCGCGCGCAAGCCGGCCATCGCGGCGTTCTTGCCGCGGCTGTAGGCCGAGTTGATCTTGTGCTTGCCGTAGCCGCCCGCGATGTCCACATAGGAGTCACGCGGGATCGAAATCGCCGTCGCCGCGGCGCCGCCCGCCGGGATGTGCACCACGATCATCGTGTCGGTGGTGTCGCCGCCGTCGTCGCCGCTTCCGGCGTGCAGTGCGTCGAGCACGTTCTGTGGCAACGGGTTGCCGTAGGCGTCGGTGCGCGCGTCGATGCCGACGAGCAGGATGTTCTGGGCGGCTTTGAGCGGTTCGCCGGGAACGGTGTCGTTTTCGTCGACCTGCGCGGACGGCGGGATGACGTCGGCGGTGACCAGGCCGTGGTCCAGTTTGGCCAGCTGCGACCACAGGTACCCGGTGGCACCGAGCACCAGCGCCGACACGACGCCGAGCGCGACCCGCCCGCCGATGCGACGCCCCCGGGACGACAGCAGCACGACACTTCCCCTTGCTTCCCTCGGGTGGAACCCCTCCTTCGAGGATCACCGCGTTAGCTGGGAATCAGCTGAGAAAGTTGTTGAAAGCTCGTGACGCTAGCCGATCGGCGCAGCCGTTCCGCGGGTTTCGCGACGGACTGTGCCGGAACGCGTACGCGGAAGTGCTGTGGTCGCGGCCACAGTGGGGTCAGCGGGGCATCCGGCGCCAGATCGCGCGGGGCAGCAGCCGCATCGCGAAGAAGACCGGACGGAGTACGCCGGGCACCCAGACCACCCCGCGCCGCTTCCCCAGCGCGGCGACGGTCGCGTCGGCCACCTGGTCCGGCGTGCTGGAGAACGGCGCGGGGCTGATCCCCTCGGTCATCCGGCCGATGACGAAGCCCGGGCGGACGAGCAAGAGGTGGACGCCCGAACCATGGAGCGCGTCGGCGAGGCCGCTCGCGAAGCCGTCGAGCCCGGCCTTCGCCGAGCCGTAGACGTAGTTGGCGCGGCGCACGCGGATCCCGGCGACCGAGGAGAACACCACCAGGCTGCCGTGCCCCTGGGCGCGCAGCAGGTTCGCGGCGTGGGTGAGCACGCCGACCTGGGCGACGTAGTCGGTGTGCACGATCGCGGCGGCGTGCGCGGCGTCCTCCTCGGCGCGGGCCTGGTCGCCGAGGATGCCGAAGGCGAGCACGACGACGTCCAGCGGGCCGTGCTCGGCCGCGACCTGCTCGAGGAAGGGACCGTGCGCGGCGAGGTCGTCGGCGTCGAAGCCGGCGGTCGCGACGCTTTCGGCGCCGGCCTCGCGGAGGGTGGTCGTCGCCTCGGTCAGGTCCGCGCCCGGCCGTGCGGCCAGCACGACCTTGCCGCCCGCGCCGGCCAGGCGTTTCGCCACGGCCAGCCCGATCTCGCTGCGTCCGCCGAGCACCAGCACCGTTCCGCTCACCGCAGCAGTCTCCCAGCCCCGCGTGCGCTAGCGTGCCCGGGTGGGGCTCGTCGTGGACTTCGAGACGCTCGTCGAACGGCACCGGCGCGAGATCCAGGTGCACTGCTACCGGATGCTCGGCTCGCTGAGCGACGCCGAAGACCTCGCGCAGGAGACCTTCCTGCGCGCGTGGAAGGCCCGGGACAAGTTCGAGGGCCGGGCCAGCGCGCGGACCTGGCTGTACCGGATCGCCACGAACGCCTGCCTCGACGTCCTCGCCCGCCGGCCGCGGCGGGTGCTGCCCGACCAGCTCGGCCCGTCCGGCGAGCCCGACGGGCCGATCGCCGCCGTCGACCTGCCGTGGCTCGAGCCGTACCCGGACCACCTTCTCGACGCGCCCGGGGCGGACGCGGTCGTCGTCGAGCGGGAGACGATCGAACTCGCCTACCTCGCCGCCGTCCAGTACCTGCCGCCGCGGCAGCGGGCGACCCTGGTGCTGCGGGACGTGCTCGGCTGGTCGGCCAAGGAAACGGCGCAGCTGCTGGAGACGAGCGTCGCGTCGGCGAACAGCGCGCTCCAGCGCGCCCGCGCGACGCTGCGTGAACGGCTGCCCGCGCGCCGTGCCGAGTGGACGGCCGGCGCGGCGACGGCCGAGGAAACCGCGCTGCTGAAGCGGTTCATCGCGGCCTACGAACAGGGCGACCCCGCCGCGGTCGCCCGGCTGCTGCACGAAGACGCCCAGGCCGTCATGCCGCCGTACGCCCTGTGGTTCGGCAGCCGGGACGCGATCGTGCGCGCCCTGTCGCTGTCGCTGGACCCGGCGTCACCGCAGTGCGTCGGGCGGTTCCGGATGCTGCCGGCGCGGGCGAACCGCCAGCCCGCGGTGGCGACCTACCTCCTTCGGCCCGGCGAGACCGCCTACCGCTGGTTCGGGGTGTCGCTGCTGACCGTCGAGCAGGGGCTCGTCACGGCGATGGCCGCGTTCGAGTCGGTCCCGGCGGCCGCGTGGGGTCTGCCGGAGACGTGGCCGGGCGAATGAGCACGATGACCACGGACGGGAATCCGGCCGTGACCGATGCCGGCAATCTTCCGTGCGCCCGGCACGGGTGAACGACGTGAAAAAGCCCGGGCGGGTGATTCACGGGGAATCACCCGCCCGGGCGCACACACTCCCGGAAAGAAATTCTTCCGGTTTCGGTGTTTATTGCTTCAGGCCGCCGGGAGTGGTCACCGGGCGGCGGTCAGGCTGCTCGGTGCCGCTGCGGTGCGGTGCGCACCAGCCGGCGCCGGTCGTCGGCGGTCGTGCCGCCGAAGACGCCGTGGTCGAGGCCGTTGTCGAGCGCGTAGCTCAGGCATTCGGCACGCACCGGGCAGCGCGCGCACACGGCCTTCGCCTGTGCGGTCTGCCGGGCGCCGGGGCCCATCTCGGAGATCGGGAAGAACAGTTCCGGGTCCTCGTCCTTGCAGGCCGCGAGTTCCGCCCAGCCCGTCATCGTGGCTTCCATTTCCTTGGTTCACCTCCCTCGGGATCTTCCTGATTCCCATTATTGTGGCGCGTCAACCGACTTGACCGCGCGCGAGGCGCGAGCGCATCCGCCGCGGTCAAGGGGTTTTGGCTTCGGTTCCCGGCTCACCCTCCGGGCAACCAAGACTGCAACACATGAGAGTACGCCTTTCTTCCGCGGATCTCGATGTCGATCACGTCACTCGATCGGCGAGACCACGCTCCAGCGCGACCCGCACGAGGGCCGACGCGAGCAGCGCGAGGTCATCGCCGGGGACGAGCTCCGCGAGCCGGCCCGGCTCGGTCGGCAGGCCGAGCTTTTCCGCACCCTGCAAGGCCTTCCGGTCCAGGTGCGGGCGGAACTCCGGCCACACCAGCTGCACCTCCCTGGTGAAGATCTCGGCCCCGACGGGCCCCAGCCGCGGCACCCTCCCGAGCAGCCGCGCCAGGGTCCGGAATTCGCCGTTCGCGGCCTCGCGCACCCGCCGCAGGTCGCCGCGGTACTCGTCGAGGAGGTACCGCGCCCCCTCGCCGAGCGCCGTGGCCGTCTGTTCGTCGTAGCGCTTGTAGTGCGCCCGGCCGAGCGCGTCGACCCGCTGCTGCCAGGTCGCCTCGACCATCGCCTTGGCCGTGCCCAGGCCCGCGGCCCGCAGCTGTTTGGCCGCGTCGACCGCGATGCCCGCCTTGATCCGGGTCGAGAGCAGCACGGCCAGCACCAGCAGCCGGTACAGCGGCGCCGGCTGGTCGGCGAGCTTGATCCCGGCCTCGGCGGCGTACGTCGGGCTGGCCTCCGCCAGCAGGCGCCGGATCGTGTCTCGGTGGGTCATCGGGCCCGGGTACCCGGCGATCCGCCGCTCATTCGTCACCGCTGGTCACCGATCCGGCGCAGCGCATTACTCCTACCGGGCAGTCTTGATCGAATCGTTACACGTAGCGGTCACCTCGGCGCACTTGTTCCTGTGGAGGCGAGGGGTGGTGAGGGGACTGTGTGCGGTGACGACGGGTTCGACGCGTTCTTCCGCGCCGACTTCCCCCCGCTGGTGGCGTTCCTCTGCAAGGCCGGGTTCGAGGTCGAGACGGCCCGTGACGTCGCCGCCGAGGCGATGCTGCACGCGCTGGAGGCGTGGCCGACCCTCGAGGACCCCCGGGCCTGGGTGCGCCGCGTCGCCGGCCGGCTGCTCGACGCGGCCGGCGACGCGCGCGCGGACTGGACCCCCGCGGGCGACCCGCAGGACGACGAGAAGCTGGCCGCACTGGTCGACCAGCACGCGGGGCTCATCGACCTGCTCGCCTCCCTCCCCGGTCAGCAGCGGATGGTGCTGGCGTGGTCCCTCGACGGGTTCACGCCGACGCAGATCGCGAACGCGCTGCGCATCGCCCCCGCGACCGTCCGCTCCAACCTCCGCCACGTGCGGGAACGCCTCAGGCGCCACCGGGCCGCGCGGCCCGGCCAGCGGGACAGGGAAGGGTGAGCACCATGCCGGCAACCGAGTACGGGGATCGGGCGACCACCGAGCTGCTGCGGGACGCCAACACCGCGCTGCAGGACTCGCTGCGCGTCGGCCTCGACGTGGAGGGCACCCTGCTCCGGGTGCGCAGCCGCGCCCTCGTCCGGGAGATCGCCGCGGCGCCACCCGCCGAAGCGTTCCCGGCGCACTGGCGGCGGCACGACGAGCCGGTCGCCGACGCGATCGCCGGCGACGTCGCCGCGACCGCCCGCCTGCTCGCCACGATCCGGCCGCTGGTGGTGCGCTACTGCCGGGCCCGCGTCGGCCGCAACGAGCGCTCGTTCGCCTCGGCCGACGACGTCGCCCAGGACGTGTGCGTGGCCGTGCTGACGGCGCTGCCGTCCTATCGCGACCAGGGCCGGCCGTTCCTCGCGTTCGTCTACGGGATCGCCCAGCACAAGGTCGCCGACGCCCACCGCGCCGCGGCCCGCAACCGCGCCGACCCGGTGCCCGAGATCCCCGACGGGGTGTCCGAAGCGGACGGTCCCGAGCAGCGCGCGCTGCGGTTCGAGCTCAACGAGCGGCTCGCCCGGCTGCTCGACGTGCTGCCCGCGAAGCAGCGGGAAATCGTCGTGCTGCGGGTGGTCGTCGGCCTGTCCGCCGAGGAGACGGCCTCGGCGGTGGGCTCCACGCCCGGCGCGGTCCGCGTCGCCCAGCACCGCGCGCTGGCGAGGCTGCGAAGACTCCTGACCGGCGAAGAGGAGTGATCACCGGCCCACGCGGTCGAGAACGAAGTCGGCGAGCGCCGCGGCCGGCCCCGCCATCGACTCGCGGGCCAGCAGCATGAACTCGATGTCGCCGGGCTCGGGCAGGCCGTCGAGCTCGACGAGGTCGGCCGGCACCAGGCTGCGCGCGTGCAGGGTGACCCCGAGCCCGGCGGCCGCGGCGGCCCGCAGGCCGGTGAGGCTCGACGTCTGGCACGCCGCCCGCCATTCGAGGCCCGCACGTTCGAGGCACTCGACGGCGAGCTGCCGGGTGATCGACGGCATCGGGTACTGCACCAGCGGCACCGGCTGCCCGGGCTCCAGCACGGTGGCGGCCGAGCCGATCCAGACGAGCGGCTCGCGCCACAGCAGCCGGCCGTGGTGCGCGCCCGGGCGGCGCTTGCCCAGCACCAGGTCCAGCTGCCCGGCGCGCAGGCGCTGCGCGAGGACGTCGGAGAGCTCGACGGTCAGCTCGACGTCCACCAGCGGGTGACTGCGGCGCAGCCGGTGCAGGATCTCCGGCAGCTCGCCGAGCGCGAAGTCCTCCGAGACGCCGAACCGCACGCGGCCGCGCAGCTCGGCGCCCCGGAAGTGCCGCTCGGCCCGCTCTTCGGTGTCCACGACGGTCTGCGCGAACCCGAGCATCGCCTGCCCGCGCGCGGTGAGCTCGACGGTGTGGGTGTCGCGCGCGAAGAGCAGCCCGCCCGAGTCGCGCTCGAGGCGTCGCACGTGCTGGCTGACGGTCGGCTGGCCGACCCCCAGCCGGCGCGCGGCCGCCGTGAAGCTGCGCGTCTCGGCGACGGCGAGGAACGAACGGCACAGGCGCGGGTCCAGCACGCGCTGAGCTTATCGCGATCCGCGATGACAGTCAGTCCGGTCATCGGGGTTCACAATGAGCGCGCGAACGCCGAGAATTGCCGTGGAAGGAGATCCATGTCCCGGCTTCGTCTTGACCCGTTCGTCCTCGCCATCCTCGCCACCGTCGGGGTCGCCACGCTGCTGCCCGCCTCGGGCGCGGTGGCCGATGGCTTCGGCACCGCCACCACGATCGCCGTCGGACTGCTGTTCTTCCTGTACGGCGCCCGGTTGTCCACCCAGGAAGCGCTCGAAGGACTGCGCCACTGGCGGCTGCACGCGGTCGTGCTCGCCGCGACGTTCGTGCTGTTCCCGCTGCTCGGCCTGGCGATCTTCCTGCTGCCGTCGTCGGTGCTGCCCGATCAGCTCGCCGCGGGAGTGCTGTTCCTCACCGTGCTGCCCTCGACGGTGCAGTCGTCGATCGCGTTCACCTCGATCGCGCGCGGCAACGTCGCGGCGGCGATCTGCAGCGCGTCGCTGTCCAACCTGGCCGGGATCGTCCTGACGCCGCTGCTGGTGGCACTGCTGCTGGCCGGCGACGGCGCCGGGGTCGACGGCTCGGCCGTGCTCGGGATCGTGCTGCAGCTGCTCGCGCCGTTCGTCGCGGGCCAGCTGGCGCGGCGCTGGATCGGCGGCTGGATCACCCGGCATTCGGCGCCGCTCAAGGTGTTCGACCGCGGCTCGATCCTGCTGGTCGTCTACACGGCGTTCAGCGCGGGCATGACCGAGGGCATCTGGCACCGGCTCGACGTCGGCCACCTGCTGGTGCTCGTGGGCCTCTGCGGCGTGCTGCTGGCGGCGGTGCTGGGCGCGACCGGGTGGGGCGCGCGCCTGCTGGGCTTCGCCCGCGCCGACCGGATCACGATCGTGTTCTGCGGGTCGAAGAAGAGCCTGGCCAGCGGCCTGCCGATGGCGACGGTGCTGTTCGGGCACGCGCAGGTGGGGCTGATCGTGCTGCCGCTGATGCTGTTCCACCAGATTCAGCTGATCGTGTGCGCGACCCTCGCCCGCCGGTACGCGGCCGCACCGGAGGCCGAGGAGCTCGTCCCGGCCTGACCGATGAGTTTTCGCGGCGGCGCCCGTCGGTACGAGTGACCCTCACCGAAAGGCGGCACCCATGGCCAAGCTCCTCTACCACGTCACGATGTCCCTCGACGGCTTCATCGCCGGGCCCGCCGACGACATGACGTGGCTTTCGGGGCTGCCCGCCGGCCCCAACCCGGTCGTCGAACGGCTGCTCGGCGGGATCGGGACGGTGCTCATGGGCCACCGCACCTACGCCCCGGCGACGACGGCGGAGGGCGAGGTCTACGGCGGCCGCTGGCGCGGGCCGGTCTTCGTGGTGACCCGCTCGGCGGCCCCCGTTCCCGAGTTCACGCTGGTCGACGACCTGCGCGAGGCCGTGGCGGCGGCGTCCGCGGCGGCCGGGGACGAATACGTCGCGGTGCTGGGCGCCGCGACGGCCCGGCGGTGCCTGGAAGCCGGCCTGCTGGACGAGGTCCTGGTCCACGTGGCCCCGGTCCTGCTCGGCGACGGCGTGCGGCTGTTCGACCACCCGGGCGGCACCCGGGTGCGGCTGGAACCGCTGGAGCTCGGCCGCGCCGGGGCGATCGGCAACGCCTGGTACCGCGTGGCCTGACCGTCCCTTGTGGACTGATGTCCACTGTGGATGGTCCCGGGTTCACCGCGGCCGGGGCGACGGTTTTTCGCGCAGCTCCTCGGCGAAGATCGCGTCCACGCGCCGGCCCGCCCGGCGCAGGACGCGAGCCGAGGCGCGCACGAGGTAACCGGCCACGAAGGCGAACAGCAGGCCCATGCCGATGGCCGCGAGGTTCGCCACGAGCGCCTCCCGGTACTGGTGCGCCAGGTAACCGAGGCCCGCCCCGGCGGTGACCGCGTCGAGCAGCGCCAGCCGGAGTGCGCCCGGGGCGGGCAGGGTGGCTCGCGGTGACGCGCCCATCGCTCACCCTCCCGCCGTTCCGTTCAGCGGAGACGCCCTTGCAACCTAGACGAGCGTGCCCCGGCCGGTGGCCACTTCAACCTGTTTGGCCTACTCGATCTGCCCGGATGGCCGCTGTGATAACTTGAAGCGAACTGGGTCTTCTGTGCAAATGCAAACCCGTGCCGCCTGCGCGCCGGGGTCAGGGGGCGGTAGCTCAGTTGGTTAGAGCAGGGGACTCATAATCCCTTGGCCGCGGGTTCGAGCCCCGCCCGCCCCACGAGGCGGGGATTGCTGTTCGCAATCCCTTCGGGACTGCTCCCGGTGCCCGCAGTACCTACCCGGGGACAACCCCCGGGTGCGCCGTGGTTGCTTCCGGTGGTCAGAGATGGCTTTTGTCCACACAGGACTCAACGCTGGCGGTCGTAGACCATGGACGTTTCTCCCAGTTCTCCTGCTTCGTGGTGGGTCAGCCGCCACCTCGACGGTGGTAGTCCGTCGTCGAACAGGCGGGGGCCGTCCCCGGCGATCTCCGGGCAGATCGTCAGGTACAGGCGGTCGAGGAGGTCTGCTGCCAGCAGCGGTTTGATGATGCTCGTGCTGTTGTTCACCAGGATGTCGCCCGAACCCGTGACCTTCAGCCCTTCGATGACTTCTGGTGCTGGGGCGTTCACGATCTTCGTGCGGTCCCACGGCGGCTTCGTCAACGTCGTCGAGAACACCACCTTCTCCGCGTCCAGCAGCCACTTCGCGTAACCGCGTTCGCGTAGGTCGGCGTTCTCGTCCGCGGCCAGTGCCGGCCAGAAACCGAAGAAGTCCTCCGCGTTCAGCCGGCCGAGCACCGCCGTCGTCGCGCTCTCCCAGATCCGCGCCAGGTGGCGCCGGGCGACGTCGGTCGACACGTAGCGGACGATCGGGCCCAGGTCGGCGGGCCCGCCGGGGCCGCGGTAGCGCCCGTCGAGGGTCAAGCTCACGTTCGCGGTCACCCTGCGCCCGGTCATCGGGAACCTCCGGCCAGCCACCTGAAGCCGTAAGCGTAGCCGAGCTGCGGGGCCGCGAACTCCTCCGCGACCTCGCCCGCGCCGTCGAGGGACAGCGTCTCACCCGGCTGGGGCGGATCGGCGAGCACCGACGGCGGCACCCGGTCCAGCCGCCACACCGCCCGCGGCGGGCACCGCGGGTCGAAGCGGACCCGCACCGTGAACGACTCGCACGTCACCAGCGGCACGAACACGTACGACGACCGGATCGGCAGGCCGTCCCGGATCCGCAGCACCAGCGAATACGTGTGGGTTTCGCCGCGCGCCAGCGGCCGCGGGAGGTCGAGCAGCCAGCGGAAGTGCCGCTGCCCCACCCGGTCCTCCGCCGCGATCCGGACCCCGTGCTGGGCGTCGGCCGCCACCCGCCGCTCGCCGTCTTCCCCGCCCTCGACGCGGGGCACCGTGAACTGCGCGGAGATCCGGTCGAGCCCGTCGCGCGTCGCCACGATCAGGCGTTCCTCGATCAGCTCCGGCTCGGCGGTGTCCAGCCGCACCAAGGCGTTGAGCCGCTTGACGAACCAGCCCTGGTCCGGATCGGGCTCGCCGTCACCGGGCCGCGTGCCCGCCTCGATTTCCGCAGCCAAGCGGGCAAAGGACCGGTCTATCCGCCGCCGGGCCGTGCGTTCGGAAACCTTCAGCTGGTCGGCGAGGATCCCGACCCGGTCGCTGAGCAACGCGTGCTGCGACCCCGGGGCGATGCCCAGCGCGACGTTGACCGCCAACCGGTCGTCGGCCGGGAACTCCGCGATCGCGGCGGAAATGGCGTCGCGCAGCACTCGCCGCGCTTCGCGGTCGTTCGCCGTCCGGTGGATTTCGCACCAGCCGGACAGGAGCGGCCCGAGCCGGCCGCGCAGCCGTTCGGTTTCCAGTCCCCAGCCGCGGCGCAAGGTGGTGAGCTCCCGGACCAGCCCGTTCTCGGTTGCCATGGGATTTCGATTGTGGCACGCGGACTTCCGCGCGATCGGCGGCACCGGCTGCGCCGATCAGGTGATTCGCCGATGGCCAGTCCCTGGCCAGTTCCGCCGTGATTCGGCCCGCGCGCGGCCTTTGCCCGTTCCCCGGCTGACCGACCATTGCCCGGTCGACGGCATCGGGGAGGACGGGTTGCTCGACACCATGCACGCGCCCATCGACGTGGCCGGGATCCGCCGGCTGGCTCGCGACGGGCTGCTCGCCGACACGGCTTCGGCCGCCGCGCCGGGCGACCTCGCCCGGTTGCGCGGGGCCGTGTACACCGTGGCGTGGCCGCTGGTCTTCGCCCGGATCACCAAACCGCTGGAGCGCCAGCGCCGGCACCCGGACTGCGCCCGCGGGCTCGAATGGCTGCGCCCGGACTGCCTCGACGGCTTCCACGACGACGTCGAGGCCGTCGTGGAGCACGCGCTGCGGCGCGCGACCGACCCGATCGACAACTTCGACGGCTGGCTGGCCACCCGGCTGAGCCCGGCGACGGTCGACGCGCACCGGCGGCGGCGCGGGGAGATCGGGGCGCTGCAACGCCCACGGCTCCCGGCGTGGCTGGGCGACGCCCTCGACGACGACCCGTGGCTGTGCGACCTCGCCGTGCAGATCCTGGTCTGGGCCGGGGTGCCGGTGACCGCGGGCGCCGAACTGTGGCCTCTGGACGGCTGGGCCGCGCGCCGCGCCGGGCTCACCGGCGAGCCGCCGGCCGACCGCGACACGCTCGACCGCGAGGTGCGGACGGTCCTGGCCGCCATGCGCACCCGGCCGAAGTGGCACGCCGAGCACGTCGAACGCCCGCTCGGGCACAAGCGGGCGCCGGTCGCGCCGATGCCGGCGGACGCCTCGGCCGAGCCCGCCCCGCTCCCGCTGGTCGGGCCGGACGAGGCCGACGACGTGCGGCTCGCGGGCCTGGCCGACCAGGCGCTGCGGGCGATCGAAGCCCGGCTGGACCGCGGCGAGGAAGCGACGGCGGCGGTCACCGCGGTGGTCCGGCGCGTGTTCGGCGCCGGCGCGAGCGCGCTCGACCGCTTGCCGCGCAACGGTTCCACGCGCGACGACTGGTTAACCACCGCCCTCGCCGACGAGGCCCGGCTGGCCGGGATCGTGGCCACCGTCCTGGCCGTCCTCGGCCGCTAGGCCCAGCCGCGCGCCGAGGACGTCGAAGAGCACGTCCGGCGGGCAGCCGGCAGCACGCGCCCGCATCCCGGCGGACGTCAGTTCGGCCAGCAGCACGGCGCGCACGGCCGCCCGGGTCGCGCGCGGAAGTCTCACGGGCGGGACAGCTGATCCGGCCACCCCGGCCTCCTTTCCCCGGCGCCGGTCCGGCCGGCCCAGCCATCCCCTGACGGACGGCGGGCAGCCGGAGCGGGCTCGCCGGGCAAACCGCGAGCCGGGGTCAGCGCCACCACGACGGCGGCGGCACCGGCAGCCTCAGCGCACAGCCCGGCGGGGTGCCAGCCCAGCAACCGCGAACCAACGGGCCGCGCCCGCCACGGCGGCGGCATCGGCGGCCGGGGTCAGCGCCACCACGACGGCGGCGGCACCGGCAGCCTCAGCGCGCAGCCCGTGTGGCCGCCCGCCCAGCAGTCCGCCAGCCAGCGGGTCAGCGCCACCGGGCCCAGGAGGCTGTCCTCCCAGACCGGGGTCAGCTCGCCCGCCCTGCGCAGCACCGTTTCCGCCGTCGTGCAGAACTCGATGATCGCGGCCACCGCGGCGTCGGCGCGCTCGGGCGGCCAGGCGACCGCGGCTCCGGTCAGCCCGGCGGGGATGGCCAGGCCGGTGCCGACGGTGCAGTTGCGGGCCAGCTGGACGGCGAGGTCGAACTCGACCGCTTCGGCGTGGCGCTGCCGGGCCCGCCAGCGAGGCGAGGCTTCGGCGGCGTGCAGCCCGGCGAGCCGGGCGGCGACCAGCCCGTCCCACACCGTCAAGAGCACTGCCCGCGTGTCGGCCGGAGGCGCGCCGGCGAGCTCGTGGGTGACGGCGCTGAGCCAGGCACACGGGTCCTTGACTTGACGATCAGCGGCGACGGTCACGGCAGTCAGTTTCGCACCGGCAAGCACGTCCGGCAGCAAGATGATCATGGTTCACGGCAGGACCACCCGGTCGGTGGCGAACCGTTGAGCGGCTGGGTAATTCCTTCGGGCACACGGGGTGACCGATCGGTCACGGCTGTGTCATCATGTCGGCGCTCAGTGCCGAGCACGCCCCTCGTCCGCTCCCCGAAAGGCACTCCCCGCGTGATCAAGATCAGCAAGAGCCGGGCCGGCACCCAGCGAGTGACGTTCAGCCTGCCGGCCGGTGCCCCGCCCGGACGGGTCAGCGTCGTCGGCTCGTTCAACGACTGGACGCCCGGCCGCCACCACCTGACCCCGCGCTCCAACGGCCGCCGCTCGGCCTCGGTCGACGTCGCCCCCGGCACGGTGATCCAGTTCCGCTACCTCGGCGAAAACGGTTTCTGGTTCGACGACCCCGACCTGGCCGACCGGGTCGACGGCAACTGCGTCTGCTCGACGAACTGACTCAGGACCGGCGGCGCGGCTTCCCGCGCTTCGGGGCACCGCCGCCGGTGCGCCGGGCCGGCTTGGCCGCCGGCTTGCGCTCCGGGCGCTTCTTCTCCGGAGCCGCCGGCTGCTGCTGGCGTCCGCGCGTGCTGTTGACCGTGCGGCCCCGGACGATGCCGATGAACGTCTCCATCAGGTCCGTCGTCTCGTCCTCGAGCCACGAGAGCGCGACGCTCGACTGCGGGGCGTCCGTCACCGGGCGGTAGGTCAGGTCGCGGCGGTGGTGCAGCCGCGCCAGGGACTGCGGGACCACCAGCACGCCGACGCCCGCCGCCACCAGCTCGATGGCGTCCGCGGTCGTTTCCGGGCGCGCCCGGGCGGGCCGGCCGGGGAGGGAAGACCACTCCACCGTGTCATCCAGCGGGTGCAGCACGACGTCGTCCGCCAGGTCCGCAGTGGACACTTCCTCCGCCGCCGCGACGAGGTGGTCCTTGGCGACCACGACCACCGTCGTCTCGGTGTACAGGGGGATCGCATGGAGGCCGTCGCGGTCGATCGGGGAGCGCAGCAGGGCCGCCTCCGCTTCGCGCGCGCGGAGCACGGCCGTGGCCTCCGCCGCGGCGACCGGCACCAGGGTCAGCGGTACCTCCGGCACGCGCTCGCCCCAGGTCCGGACCCACTTGGCGGGCGTCGCGCCCGGGACGTACGCGAGGCGGAACGAGGTCACCGGGTCAGGTTACCGGGCGGGGCGCTGGCTACCCTGGACGGCATGACGTCGCACAAGACCGACCAGACGATGAAGCCCGCGACGGCGGCCAAGAAGCTGGGTGTCTACCTCGAAGCCACGCCCGCCGAGTTCCAGGAGGGTGTCGTCTCGCGCGACGAGCTGAACGCGCTGCAGGCCGACCCGCCGGAGTGGCTGCGCGAGCTGCGCCGCACCGGCCCGCACCCGCGGCCGGTCGTCGCGGCGAAGCTGGGCGTCTCCATCGGCGGCCTCACCCGCGGCGGTATCACCGAAGCGCTGACCACCGAGCAGATCGACGCGCTCAAGGCGGAGAACCCCGACTGGCTGGTGCGGGAACGCGCCACGCAGGCCGAGGTGCGCAAGGAAACCGTGCGGGTCAAGGAGAAGAACCGCTGACCACGTCGGAGGAGGCCGCGCGCCTCGACGCCGAAGACGAGCTCGCCGCGTTCCGGGACCGCTTCGTCCCGATCACCGACCCGGGCGTCGTGGCCTACCTCGACGGGAACTCGCTCGGCCGCCCGCTGCGCGCGACCGCCGAGCGCCTGCAGGAGGTCGTCGCCGACCAGTGGGGCGCGCGGCTCATCCGATCGTGGGAAGAACGCTGGCTCGAGCTGCCCGAGCGGATCGGGGACGAGCTCGGCCGCGTCGCGCTCGGTGCCGCCCCGGGCCGGACGATCGTGGCCGACTCGACGTCGGTGTGCCTGTACAAGACGCTCCGGGCGGCCGTCGCGCTGCGGCCCGGGCGCGACGAGATCGTCATCGACACCGGCAACTTCCCCACCGACCGGTTCCTCGCCGAGGCCGTGGCCGCGGAGCTCGGCCACACGGTCCGGTGGATCGAAGCCGCCGACGTCCGCCCGGAGGACGTCGCGGCGGTCACCGGCCCGCGGACCGCGGCCGTCGTGCTGTCCCATGTGGACTACCGGTCCGCGGCGATCGCCGACCTCGGCGGCATCACGGAGCTGGTGCACGAGCGCGGCGGGCTCGTCGTCTGGGACCTCTGCCACAGCGCCGGCTCGATCCCGGTCGAGCTGGACGCCGCGGACGCCGACTTCGCCGTCGGCTGCACGTACAAGTTCCTCAACGCCGGCCCCGGCGCGCCCGCGTTCCTCTACGTCAACGCCCGCCACCACGCGGAGTTCGGCCAGCCGATCACCGGCTGGATGGGCGCGGCCGACACGTTCGGCATGGCCGAGCACTACGTGCCCGCCCCGGGCATCCGCCGCGCGCTGTCCGGGACGCCGCCGGTGCTCGGCATGGTCGGTGTCCAGGAGGGCGTCGCGCTGCTGGCCGAAGCCGGGATCGAGCGGGTGCGGGCCAAGGCCGTCGCGCTCGGGCGCTGGGTGCTCGAGCTCGCCGACGCGTGGCTCGTCCCGCTGGGGTTCGAAGTGGCTTCGCCGCGCGACGACGCCCGCCGCGGCGGGCACGTCACCCTGCGGCACCCCGACGCCGAACGGCTGGCGCGGGTCCTCATCGAGAACGGCGTGCTGATCGACTTCCGCCGGCCCGACGGCATCCGCGTCGGGCTGAGCCCGCTGACCACCGGGTTCACCGAGGTCCGCGCCGCGATGGAGCGGATCCGCGAACTCGCCGGATAGTAGCCATGTACTTAATAGCCATGTACAGTATTTGGCATGAGCACTCCCGGGCACCTCATCTGGCGACTCTCCACGAAGTGGCGCGTGGCGGTCGACCGCGCGCTGGCGCCCGCGGGCCTCACGCACGCGCAGTACGTCTTCCTGGCCTCGCTGTTCGGGCTGGAACGCTCCGGTGCGGCACCGAGCCAACGGGAACTGGCCGACCACACCGGGCTTGAAGCCCTTTACGTCTCCAAGCTCGCGCGCTCCCTCGACGCCGACGGCCTGATCGAGCGCACCCGCGACCCGGCGGACACCCGCACGGTCCGGCTGGCCCTCACCGCCCGCGGCCGGGAGGTCGTCGAGCCGGCGATCGCCACGGTGGCCGAGCTGCTCGACCGGCTCCTCGCGCCGCTCGGCGGGCGGGACGGCGAGCGCACCGCGGCCCTGAGCCGCGAACTCACCCTCCTCCTCGACACTCCCCTGAAGGACGAAAAATGACCCTGCACCACGAAGAAACCGGCTCCGGCACCCCGATCGTCCTCCTGCACGGCAACCCCGGCTCGTCGTACGGGTGGCGCAACGTCCGCCCCCACGTCGGCGCCGGCCGCCTGCTCGCGCCCGACCTCATCGGCATGGGCCGCTCGCCCAAGCCCGACATCGAGTACTCCTTCGCCGACCACGCCCGCTACCTCGACGACTGGTTCGACGCCCTGGGCCTCGACGACGTCGTGCTCGTCGGGCACGACTGGGGCGGCGCGCTCGCCTTCGACCACGCCGCCCGCCACCCGGAGCGCGTCCGCGGCGTGGCGTTCTTCGAGACCATCGTGAAGCCGATCGGCTGGGACGAGGTTTCGCCGCAGGCCGCCGAGCGGACGCGGAAGATCCGCACGCCCGGCGTCGGCGAGGAACTGGTGCTGGCGCAGGACTTGTTCGTCCGGCAGGCCTTCACCGGCGGCGTGCGAACGCCGGTGGCGGACCTCGAGCCGTACCTCGCGCCGTTCCCGACGCCCGAGAGCCGCCGTCCGGTGCTCGCCTGGGCGCGGCAGCTGCCCCTCGGCGGTGAGCCGGCCGAACTGATCCCGCGC
Organism: Amycolatopsis stemonae; assembly: GCF_054781455.1. NCBI lineage: Bacteria > Bacillati > Actinomycetota > Actinomycetes > Pseudonocardiales > Pseudonocardiaceae > Amycolatopsis > Amycolatopsis stemonae. Next base: position 346,636 of record NZ_BAAGUJ010000007.1, read on the forward strand.
ATCGAGGCCTACGACGAGTGGCTGAAGACCAGCACCGGAACGCCGAAGCTGCTGATGACCTTCGAAGGCTCCCCCACGCTGCTCATCGGCGAGAAAACCGCTCAGTGGTGCGAAGAAAACATCGCCGCGCTGGACGTCGTGGCGTGCGGCGAAGCCGGGCACCACGCCCAGGAGGACCGGCCGAAGGAGATCGGCACCGAGATCGGCGCGTGGCTGGACCGGCACGGCCTTCGCTGAACCTCAGGTGTGCCGCAGCGCCGGGGCCGCGTCCACGCCGAGGACCCGGGCCGCGACCCAGGCCAGGGCGTCCGCGGTGCGCGCCGGGGTGTCCGACGGCTGCATGACGTGGCTCAGGACGGTGCGGACGACCAGGTCGATCACGACGTCGATCTGCTCGTCCGTGAGCGCCGGGCGGTAGGCCGCCACGCGCGCGGTCAGCATCGCCTTCGCCTGCGTGAGCAGCGAGCCCGCCTCGGTGGTCAGCAGCGGCAGGAGCTCGGGGGCCGTGCCGTGCGTGGCGGACGCGATCGCGCGCAGCAGGATGTTGTCGTCGGCCAGCTCGAGGACCGCGCGGACGGCGTCGTAGATCGCTTCGACGAGGTCGGTTTCGTGCCGGTCGAAGGCGGCGCCGACGACGGAGAGGAACCGGTCGAGCTCGTGCGCGACCATCGCCTCGGCCAGCGCGGCCTTCGAGCCGATCTCGTTGTAGACGGTCTGGCGGCTGACGCCGACGACCTCGGCCAGCCGGGCCATGGTGACCGCCGGCCAGCCGGACCGCGCGGTCAGCTCGATCGCCGCGGTGATGATCGGCCGCCGGTGCTGGCCGCCCACGGACGGGGCCGGAACTGCGGCGCTCATGACCGTCATTCTAGGCAGCTCCCGCGAAGGCCAGTGCGTCGGACCACGGCCCTCGCGCGGCGATCCGCCTGCGGTACTTCATGATCTCGCGCGGGCGGTCGACGGTGAGCGCGCCGGCGAGGCGGTCGCCGCGGCGGTACAGCGTCACCCCGCCCGCGGACACCACCTCGTCGGCGCGCGGGGTGCCGACGAACTGGATCCGCCGGCCGTACCAGTCGGACCAGAAGTACGGCACGGTTTCGAGGGGGTGCGCGCCCGCCGGGTCGAGCGCGTGCCGGGCGGCGGCCGCACCCTGCTCGGCCGCGCTCGTCCAGTGCTCGAGGCGCATCGGCTCGCCGTCGAAGAGCGGGTTCGCGACGTGCGCGACGTCGCCCGCGGCGTAGACGCCGGGCGGCCCGGCGGCCAGGGTCGCGTCGCAGACCACGCCGCGGTCGCGCTCGTGCAGCGGCACCCCGCTGCCTTCGAGCCAGCCGGTGGCCGGGCCCGGGCCGATGCCGGCGACCACGAGGTCGGCGGGCAGCACTTCGCCGCCGGCCAGGTGCACGCCGTCGTCGCCGACGCCGGTGACCTCGGTGGCGAGCCGCAGGTCCGTACCCGCCTCCCGGTGCAGTCCGGCCAGTTGTGCCCCGGCATCCTCGCCGACCGCCCGGACGAGCGGGACGGCCGCGGCTTCGACGATCGTCACCGGCAGACCGCGGTTGCGCGCCGCCGACGCGACTTCGGAGCCGATGAACCCGGCGCCGATCACGACGGTCCGCGCCCCCGCGTCGAGCGCCTCGCGCACCGCGACGGCGTCTTCGGCGGTGCGCAGCGTGCGTGCGCCGGGCACCGTCCGGGCCCGCGCGCCGGTGGCGATGACCAGCGCGTCGTAGCGGACGGCGGTTCCCGCGACGGTCACTTCGCGCGCGCCGGTGTCGAGGCTTTCGGCCGGGGCACCCAGCATCAGCTCGACGCCGAGCTCGTCCCGGAGCACGGCTTCGGGGTGGAAGGGTTCGACGCGGCCGGGGTGGTCCGGGTCCAGGAACGCCTTCGACAGCGGCGGCCGGTCGTAGGGCAGGTGCTCCTCGGCACCGACGAGGACGATCCGGCCGCGGTAGCCGGTGCGGCGCGCGGACTCCACCGCGCGCAGCCCGGCGAGCGAGGCGCCGACGACGACGAAAGCCATGTCAGTCCTTGAGTTTCAGGGCCAGCACGGGACAGGAGTCGACCGCGGCGGCGAGGTCCTGGCGGTGTTCTTCGCCCGGGCGCTCGTCGAGCACGACGACCGTGCCTTCCTCGCCCACCTCGAAGAAGTCCGGCGCCATCGCCTCGCACATGCCGAGACCGTCGCACTTGGCGTGGTCCGCTTCGATCCGCATCACGCACCCACCCGTCCGGGCGCGACGAAGTCGACCTTTTCGCGCACGCCGCAGTCCGGGCAGCACCAGGAGTCCGGGATCGCCGACCACGGCGTGCCGGCCGGGAAGCCTTCGCGCGGGTCGCCGAGCTTCTCGTCGTAGACGTACCCGCAGCCCGGGCACATGCCGCCCTCGGAGGCGTCGCCCTGGGTGTCGGCTCGGTCCACGGGGACCGGCGTGACGCGGGTTCCGTACCGCGCGAGGACCTTCCCGCGCTTCGACGGCTGGATGTTGGCTCGCGAGATGTCGCCTTCGAAGTGGGCGAGCACCCGCGGGTCCATCACGCGGCGCCACACCGGCGGGATCAGGGCGAGCACGATCATCCCCGCGTACCCGGTGGGCAGCACCGGCGACTCGGCGAAGTCGCGCAGCGTCTGGTAGCGGCGCGTCGGGTTGGCGTGGTGGTCGCTGTGCCGCTGCAGGTGGTAGAGCAGGACGTTCGTGGCGATGTTGTTGGAGTTCCAGCTGTGGCTGGGATCCACGCGCTCGTAACGGCGCTTCCCCTCGGCGCCGACGCGCCGGCGCAGCATGCCGTAGTGCTCCATGTAGTTGACGATTTCCAGCAGCGAGAACCCGATGACGGCCTGGATCACCAGGTAGGGCAGGATCCCGACGCCGAGCCACGCGATCATCGCGGCCCACAGGACCGCCGACATCAGCCAGGCGTTGAGGACGTCGTTGCCGATCCGGAACGGGTGCTTGCCGCGGCGGGCGTAGCGCTTGCGTTCCAGGCGCCACGCGGACTTCAGCGAACCGAAGACCGTGCGCGGCCAGAAGCGGTAGAAGCTTTCGCCGACGCGGCTGCTCGCCGGGTCCTCCGGCGTCGCCACGCGGACGTGGTGGCCGCGGTTGTGCTCGATGTAGAAGTGGCCGTAGAAGCTCTGCGCCAGCGCGATCTTCGACAGCCAGCGCTCGTGGCTTTCCTTCTTGTGCCCCAGCTCGTGCGCGGTGTTGATGCCGATCCCGCCGATGCACCCGATCGACACGGCCAGCCCGATCTTGTCCACGACGGACAGGTCGCCCCGGGCGATCAGCCAGAACGCCGCGGCGAAGCCGAGGTACTGCACGGGCAGGAAGGCGAAGGTGATCCAGCGGTAGTAGCGGTCGTTCTCCAGCCGTTCGATCACGTCGTCCGGCGGGTTGCTGCGGTCGAGCCCGGCGAGCAGGTCGACCATCGGCACGATCACGAGGATCACGATGGGCCCGATCCAGAACCAGACGCCCCACCCGGTGGCCGCGTGCAGCCCGATGGCGACGAACGCCAGTGACGGCACCACCAGGCCGATCAGCCACAGGTAGCGCTTGCGGTCCCGCCACAGCTCGGTCGACCCGGCGGGGATCGTCGCTCCGCTCATCACACCCTCCTCCGTTGGCTGGTTTACATGACGATAGATGATGTACAGCACGATTGACAATAGACAGTTTCATGTAAAGAGCGGCCACAAGCAGAGGCCGCGGTTCGTGACGAAGATCATCTTCCGCCGGAGATGACGCAGAGTCGTGCCCAGCCTTACGAACAGACGGAGCGGGAGGGCAGTGCGACTGCCCCTTCATTCCCGCACCGCGAACACCGCCCGCTACCCCGCGGCCGAAATGACTTTCACCCGTTCGGCCCAGCGTGCAATGCCGGAAAATCCGCCGCGAGCCCGTTACCAGAGGAAATGCGAGTAGTCATCCCACCGCACTGGGTAAACACCGTTCGCACCTCGCCGGACAGCCGTCCGGGAGCCGGGTCAGCACCACCGCGCCTGGGTGGTTCGTGGTAAAAAACGGACCCTGATCGATTCCGCGGCAACACGGAGGGTGAGGCGACGACGGGTGACGGCGGCCGCTGTGTCCCATCGTCGTGTCCGCTCGCTCGTCCGGGTCCCCGTTTTTCGCCGACCGTCACTCAGGAGTTCGTGAACCGCCGTGCAGAACAAACACGTCCAGGACGAGTCGGACAAGCCGTACGACAAGTCGATCCGCAAAAGGCTGACCAGGACCGTTCTCATTCCCAGCGTGACGCTGCTCGTGCTGTGGATCGCGGTCTCCTCCTACTTCCTCTTCAACGGCGTTTACGTCCGGCTGGTCGCCGCGTCCGTGCGCGAGGTGTCGATCCCCGCCGCCACGGCGCTGGCCGAGTTCCAGAAGGAACGCCAGTCCGCCCTGCAGTACCTGGACGACCCGGCGCTCGGCCCGGGCCGGCTGCAGCAACAGCAGAAGGCCACCGACGAAAAGCTCTCCGCGCTGAAGGACGCGTTCGCCGCGACGATCTCCAACGCCCCGGACGAGATCGCGGCCAAGGTCAACGCGCTGAAGTCCCAGTTCGACCAGCTGCCCGTGCTGCGCTCGCAGATCAGCTTCCGCAGCATCGACCGCGCCCAGGTCAACAGCTACTACAACGGCGTGATGGACACGGCGTCGAACCTGTTCGACACCCAGGCCCGCATCGTGCCCGACGCCGAAGCCGCGACCGGCGGCATCACCGCGACGTCGGTCTTCCGCGCCGGTGACGCGATGTCGCGCGAGACGTCGCTGGTGTCGACGGCCTTCTCCGCCGGCACGTTCGCGCCCGACGACTTCGCGCAGTTCGCGCAGCTGTCCGGGATCTACCGGACCCAGCTCGCGCAGATCGCGCCGTTCCTCGACGCGAGCGTGCGCGCCAAGTACGAGGCGCTGACCGGCAGCGCCGCCTGGAAGCAGCTTGCAGCCGAAGAGACCGGCCTCGTGAAGCACGGCCCGTGGACCCCGGGCGAGCAGAACGGCGTGCCGGTGTCCGAAGCGGACTGGCAGAACGCGACGACCCAGGTGGCGCAGCGGCTCAACGACATGGCGATCGACCAGGCAGACAAAGTGTCGGCCGCGGCGATCGACTCCGGCGACGCCCAGCTGCGCAACGTGATCATCGGCAGCATCCTGGCGCTGCTCGCGTCGCTGGCCGCGATCATCGTCGCGGTGCGGGTGTCCCGCTCGCTCGTCGACCGCGCCCTGATGACCCGCCTCGCGCGGTTGCGCAACGACTCGCTCGACCTCGCCCGCAACCGCCTGCCGGACATCGTGGACCGGCTCAAGAACGGCGAACCCGTCGACCTGAAGGAAGAGCTCCCGCAGCTCGACCACGGCCGCGACGAGATCGGCCAGGTGGCCGAGGCCTTCAACACCGCCCAGCTGACCGCCGTCAACGCGGCCGCGAGCGAGGCGAAGGCCCGCAGCGGCGTGCACAACGTGTTCCTCGGCATCGCGCACCGCAACCAGGTGCTCGTCCACCAGCAGCTGCAGATCCTCGACGAGATGGAGGCCCGCGAGGAGAACTCGACCCAGCTGGCCTCGCTGTTCCAGCTGGACCACCTCGCCGCCCGCGCCCGCCGCACCACGGAGAACCTGATCATCCTCGGCGGCAAGCAGCCGGGCCGCCGCTGGCGCAAGCCGGTGGCGCTGATGGAGGTGCTGCGCGCGGCCGTCTCGGAAACCGAGCAGTACGCCCGGGTCCAGGTCGAGCAGGTGCCGGACGTCGCGATCGTCGGCGCCGCGGTGGCCGACACGATCCACCTCGTCGCCGAGCTGGTCGACAACGCGACGTCGTTCTCGCCGCCCGGGTCGCCGGTCGAGGTGACCAGCCGCGCCGTCGCGCGCGGGGTCGTCGTCGACGTTTCGGACCAGGGCCTGGGCATGAAGGACGGCGTCCGCGAGTGGGCCAACGCGATGATGGCCGAGGCCCCCGAGTTCGACGCGATGGCGCTGCGCGCGGACTCCAGCCTGGGCCTGTTCGTGGTCGCGCGCCTGGCGGCGAAGCTCGGCATGACGGTCACCTTCGACCCGTCCCGCTACGGCGGCCTCCGCGCCACCGTGCTCATCCCCACCCAGCACCTGGCCGGCCAGCAGGGCACCCCGGCCGGAGAACCCGAAACCTCGCCCGCGGAGACCACCGCGGTCCTCGCCCCGGTCGGCGCGCCCGCGCCGCAGGCCGCGGAAAGCTCGTTCGGTTCGCTGGACACGCCCAGCTCGTTCAGCGGTCAGATCCCGATGAAGCGGGACGTCAAGCCCCGGCCGTACCCGGCCCGCGCGCTCACCCCGCCCGACCCGCTGCCCGCCGTGCCGGCCGCGCCGTCGCCCGCGGAGCCGCCGGCCCCCGAAGCCCCGGCGGAACCCCAGGCCCCGGCGGCCGACGACCGGCCCCGGCTGCCCCGCCGCGAGCCGCAGCAGAACCTCGTCGCCCAGCTCGAGCACGAACCCGACGACAGCGACGACGTCGTCGCGCCCGGCGAAGGGACCGCGCGCACGCTCGCCGCGTTCCACAAGGGCACCCGCCGGGGCCGGGACGGGTCGGACGATGCCCAGCTCTGACAGCACACAGGAAAGTCCACAGAGGAAAGTCAAGGTCTCCGAAGCATGAACGAGTACGGGAACCCCAAACCCGATCTCAACTGGCTGCTCGACGACGTGGTGAACCGCGTGGTCGGCGCGCAGAACGCCATCGTGCTGTCCGCCGACGGGCTGCTGATCGGCAAGTCGGCCGGGATGGGCAAGGACGACTCCGACCAGCTGTCGGCCATCGCCTCCAGCCTGCAGAGCCTGGCCAAGGGGGTGAGCAAGCAGTTCAACCGCGGCCCGGTGCTGCAGAACATGATCGAGATGGAACGCGGCTACCTGTTCGTCTCGGCCGCCGGTCAGGGCGCGTGCCTCGCGGTGCTGGCCGCCGACAACGTCGACGTCGAGATGATCGCCTACGAGATGAGCCGCCTGGTCAAGCGGGTCGGCGACTACATGGTGTCGGCGCCGCGCGAGGCGGCGCAGATCCTGCGGGAGGCCACGTGAGCGGCGACGAAGGCTGGTACGACGAGGCCGCCGGGCCCCTGGTCCGGCCGTACACGATCACCAGCGGCCGCACGCCGGCCGACTCGGCGCGGCTCGACCTGTCGACGCAGGTCATGACGCTGCGCTCGGAGCAAGAGCCGACCGGGCTGGGCCCGGAGCACCAGGCGATCGTGAAGCTGTGCCGGCACCCCGTGTCGATCGCGGAGATCGCGGTGTACGTGAAGATCCCGCTCGGGGTCGTGCGCGTGCTCGTCGGCGACCTGATCGAACGCGGCCTCGTCATCACGCGCTCCCCTGCCCACCACCCGGCGCAGTCGCCGGACCTCGAAACACTCCAGGCGGTTCTCGATGGCCTCATCAAGTACTGACGAACTGGTCCCCACGCCGGTCAAGATCATCGTCGCGGGCGGCTTCGGCGCCGGGAAGACCACCATGGTCGGTTCGGTCAGCGAGATCCCGCCGCTGACCACCGAAGAGGTGCTCACCGAAGCGAGCGCCGGGATCGACGACCTCTCCGGCGTCGAGCGGAAGACCACGACGACCGTCGCGCTCGACTTCGGCCGCATCACGATCTCCCCGCGGCACGTGCTCTACCTGTTCGGGACGCCGGGCCAGGCGCGCTTCTGGTTCATGTGGGACGACCTCGCGCGCGGGGCGATCGGGACGATCGTGCTCGTCGACACCCGGCGCCTGGAGACCAGCTTCGCCGCGATCGACTTCTTCGAGCGCCGCAAGATCCCGTTCGTCGTCGCGGTGAACTGCTTCGACAACGCGCCGCGCTACACCCCCGACGAGATCCGCGAGGCCCTCGTGGTGCCGGATCGCGTGCCGATCGTCATGTGTGACGCGCGTGACAGGGACTCGAGCAAGCTCGCGCTGATCCGGTTGGTCAAGCACGCGATGACGATCGTTCCCGCGCACGTCTGAGACCTGCGGTTTGTCCACTCCGTGTCCGGATCGGACGGGGCGCGGCCCGGTGTGCCCCTCCGTGTCCGGACCGGACAGTGGCGAACCCACATGGCCTAATTGGTTGGACCACCCGGGTACTGCTTTTTAGTTGAGCAAGCATCCAACTGATAGCATCCGCACGTGACGATTCACGTGCCGAAGTTTCCTGAATATACAAGGGAAAACTACCCGGCACAGGGTCGTCTCTTCGGTGACTTTCTGTGCGGGCTTTGGGCTACCGCGAGTGAAGCGCTCGAGATCCCGGTGGCCCAGTCGGTCCGGACGACGCGGATGCTGCGCGCGCTCCTGCCACCGTGGTCGCGCGAGCGGATCGGGGCCGCACCGGCGCAGCCGTCCTATGTGGCGGACGACGGGTTCCCGGCCGAGATGTCGGTGAACTGGTCCGGCGGGCAGCCGGAACTGCGGGTCCTGTTCGACAGTCTGGGCCACGACGTGGTTTTCCCCGGTGAGAGCGGTTCCCGCAGACTGGAACGGCTGCACGAGACGTTCACCCCGCGCGGGGGCCGGCCGTCGCCGGCGCCGCTGTGGCACTCGATCGCCTGGCGCCCCCCGTCGAGAGTCGTCCACAAGACGTACTTCGGGCTGTACACCTGGCCGCACACCCAACGCGAGGTCGCGGTGGCCGAAGCCATGGACCGGCTCGGCATGGCCGGGGCGTGGGACGACGTGCGCCGAAGAGTCGAAACCGTCGACGGGCAACGGGAAATCGAATTCTTCGCCGTCGACCTGGCCGACGAGGCGCACGCCCGGGTGAAGGTCTACTACCGCAACCACGGCGCGGACCTCGAAGAGGTGAACAGCGTCGCCTCGGTGGCTCTGCGCCACGACGCCGAAGATGCCCACGCCGCTTACGAAATCCTCGCCGGTGACCGCGAAGACGCCGGTGAAGCGGCCCTGAGCTGCTTGGCCTTCCGGTCCGGGCAGGACACCGCCGCCGAGTCCACGACGTACCTCCGGCTCCCCGATCTCGCTGCCAGTGACGAAGAAGCCGTCGAGCGCACCGCCGCGCTGCTGCACCGCGAAGGCGTCGACCCGGGGCGGTTCCGGCTCCTCACCGCCGCGCTCGCCCCCGCCCCGCTCGCCGAGACGCACATCCTCGAGCTCGTCAGCTACCGCACCGCGGGCCGCCGCGGCGACGTCACCACCTACTACCGGTTCCCCGTCTTCGACCCTGTTGATCTTGCCTGACTTCCCCGGAAAGATGATCACCAGCAGCACCACGGTAAGGAGCCGATCGTGAGCCAGCAGGACGTCGAACGCGTCGCCCGCCACAACGAGCAGCGGCAACGGGAGTACGAGTCGTCGGAGCTGATCCGGCTGCTGACCGACGAGAGCACGTCCGACGAGACGAAGAAGGCGGTGCTCACCTACCTGCAGCCGTGGTCGAACGCCTTCCAGCGGATGATCAGCGCCCGCGTCACGTTCGAGAGCGACCCGGAGCTGCGCGCCCTCGCCCTGGAGCACCAGGAAGAGGAGATCGGGCACGACAAGATCCTGGCCCGCAGCCGCGCGAACGACCGGCAGCTGGTGTGGGACCCGGTGATCGAAGCGGGCGCGTCGTGGTTCGTCGACCAGTTCGCGATCCTGCCGGGCGTGCAGCGCGCGGTGCTGGCGCACCTGGCCCTGGAAGCCGGGAGCCTGGTGTTCAGCCAGGCGGGCACCCGCGCGTTCCCGGACGACGAGTACTTCGAACTGCACGACGAAGCCGACGTCGAGCACCTCGAGATGGGGTACGAGCTGCTGCGGCGGCGCACTGACTGGGCGGCCGACGACGTCGTCGCGGTGCTGGACCGGGCGTGGCAGGTGATCGGCGTGGTCTCGGACCGCATCGCGGAGTGCGCGCGACGCGATACGGTGGCCGCGTGACGACTGTGGACGACGCCCTGGCGGTCGCCGCCGAAGCGGCCGGGGCGTACCGGGAAGCGTTGGGAGAGCGGCTGATCGGCGCATACGTGCTGGGCAGCCTGTCCTACGGCGGCTACGCCCCGGCGGCCAGCGACATCGACCTGGCGCTGGTGCTGACCGACGCGGACGGCTCGGCGATCGCGGACACGACGGCGGCGCTGCAGGAGCGGAGTCCGCTGCACCGCAAGCTGTCCGTGTTCTGGTCCTCGCTGCCGGCCCTTCGCGAAGGCCGGGAAGACGGCCGGTTCCCGGCGCTGGACCGCCTGCAGCTGGCCGACCACGGGAAGCTCCTGGCGGGCTCGGACGTCCTGGCGGAGATCGCCCGCCCGGAAGCCGCGGAGCTGCTGCTGGAGAGCGCGCGGTTCGCGATCGCGGTCCTGGCGACGCCGGAGGTGACCGCGGAGTTCCACGAGCCGCGCCGGTTGCTCGCGGACCCGGTGTGGTTCACGAAGGCGGTGCTGTTCCCGGTGCGGTTCCTGTACTCGGGAACGACGGCCACGGGCCGCGCGGCGAACAACGACGAGGCGATCGAGTGGTACCTGGCCCGGCCGGACGCGCCTTCGGCGTCGTTGGTGCGGCTGGCGTCGCGGGTCCGCGAAGGCCACCCGCTGGACGCGGACGAGGTGCGGCCGGAGCTCGTCGCCGGGCTGGTCCCGTTGTACCGGTACTACATCGAGGACCAGGAGCGCCGGCTGAAGGAGATCGACGCCCCGGCCGACCTCGTGGCGGCGTTCACGGACTGGAACGACCGGCTCGGCTGAGACCTGGCCTCAAAAGTCAGGGGTGTGTCACTGCGTGGGCGGCCCCGGACCGACGGGGACGATCGAGCACTCCCGTCGGGAAGTGATCAGCCATCGGTGGGGCCGCCTCTTCAGAGGCGTTCGACGCGGTCGGCCTGCGGGCCCCGGTCGCTCTGACGCACCGCGTACCGGACCCGGTCACCCTTCTGCAGCGGCTCCGACCCCATGATCACGGACGCGTGGGCGAAGAGATCGTCGCCGCCTGCGTCCGGGGTGATGAAGCCGAAGCCGCGGTCGGCGTCGTAGCGCGCGACGACGCCCTCGCCGCCTCGTACGGGCACGTCCCGCGCCGCCGGCCCTGCGGCCGCGGCAGGTGCCGGCCGCTGCGGCGCCGCCTGGGGCTCGGCGCCCCGGACCAGGTGCACGTCGCGGGCCTGCGGGCCCTTGTCCCCACTGGCCACCTCGTAGGCGACGCGGTCGCCCTCCGCGAGCCACGTCAGCCCCTCGGCCAGGGCCCGGGCGTGCACGAAGACGTCCCCGGCGCCGGAGTCGGGGTTGATGAAGCCGAAGCCCTTGTCCTCGTCGTACCAGGCCACCGTGCCGTCGGCACCGTCCGCGATACCGGCCGCAGCGGGCGAGCCGGCCCCTGCTCCCAGCGGGATCACGTGCCCGGCCTGCGGGCCGCGCTCGCCTTCGACGATCAGGAAGGCCACCCGCTGCCCCTCGGTGACCACGCCGCCGGTCACGATGGCGGAACTGTGCACGAAGATGTCGGCGCCGCCGCCGTCCGGCGACGCGAAGCCGTACCCCTTGCCCGGCTCGTACCAGTTGATGGTGCCGAGCAGGCCCACGGCGCTGCCGGTGGCCGCATCGGCGGTGACGCGAACGCGCAGCGCCTGGGGCCCGCGGTCGTTCTCGCCGACCTCGAACACGACGGCCTGACCCTCGCGGAGCAGTTTCGAGCCGCCGTCCCCGACGATCTCGGAGGCGTGCACGAACACGTCCGGCGAGCCGTCCTCGGGCGCGAGGAAGCCGAAACCACGTTCGGCGTCGAACCAACGGACGGTTCCTTGCGGCATCAAAAGCTCCAGGTCGAGAGGGCGGGCACTGGCCCCCAGTCTTCCTGACGGACCTCCGGTCCGTCAGGCCGGGCCCACAGGCGGGCGGTGCGAAGCCAGGGGCGGGCCGTTGGGTCACCCGGCGACCCGCCGAGTTTTGAGACCAGGTCTAAAGGCGTGAGACCTGCGCCGCCCAGGCGGCGATCTGGCTGCGCGAGTCGAAGTCCAGCTTGCGCAGGATGCGGTTCACGTGGCCTTCCGCGGTGCGGCGGGAGATGACCAGCTTGTCCGCGATCTCCTGGTTGGACCGGCCGTCGGCGATCAGCAGGGCCACTTCGCGCTCCCGGTCCGTCAACGGCGTCGCCCGCGCCGGGCCGGGCTCCGGGGAGGGGGCCACGTCGCCCAGGGCGTAGGAAATCGCTTCCTCCAGCCCGAACTCGCGGCCGCGGCGGAAGGCCGCGTCGAACGGGCCGTCGCCGAGTGCCCGGCGGGTCCGCGCCTCGCACTCCCCGTGCGGGGCGCCGAAGTAGCGGGAGCCGAACATCGGGAAGCCGACCGCCTGCCAGATCTGCTGCGCCGAGCCGAGCATCGTCGCCGCCGGCTCCCACCGGCCGCGGGCCGCTTCGTTCCACGCCAGGACCTCGATCGCCAGCACGATTCCCAGCAGGTCGTGGAACTCCCGCTTGACGCGCAGGCACGTCCGCCCGTGCTCGGCCGCCCGGGCGAAGTCGCCGCGGCCCAGCGCCACCAGGGCCTGGACGTAGATCGCGTACGCGTGCGCCCACTGCTCGCCGTACGCGACGCCGATCCCGCACGCTTCTTCGCACAGTTGCCCGGCCCGGTCGAGGTCGCCGAGGAAGATCGACGCGATCGCCAGCTCGATGCCGGCCAGCATCACGTTGCTGTTCAGCTCGCCGAGCCGCCGGTAGCGCTTCTGCGCCTCTTCGAAGAGCGCTTTCGCGTCGCCGACGTCGTCGCCCACCAGCAGGTTGCAGCCGAGCCGGTGCGTCGCGTACGCCATCGCCACCTCGTCGCCGGCCCGCAGCGCGTACTCCCGGCACTCCTCCAGCATCGTGACGGCGGCCGCGTTGTCGCCCTGCAGCGTCGCGACGTACCCGTTGACCCACAACGCTTTCGCGCGCGCCGTGCCCGGTTCGCGGGCGAGCGCGAGCGCCCGGTCGAGCCAGTGCCTGCCCTCGCCGAACACGCCGCAGCCCGCCCAGTAGTACCCGAGCGTCGCCGCGAGCCGGAGGCCCGTCTCGAGCTCGCCCGGCTCCGTCAGGCTGTAGTCCATCGCGGCCCGCAGGTTCGCGTGTTCGACGCGGGTGCGCCGGAAGATCTCCGCCTGCTCCGGCCCGAACCACGCCCGTTCGCTGCGCACGGCCAGGGCGAGGTAGTGGTCGCGCATGGACCTCAGGACCGCCGCCGCTTCGCCGGATTCCGCCAGCTTGTCCCGGCCGAACTGCCGCAGCGGCTCCAGCAACCGGAACCGCCCGGCCTCCCGGATCAGCACCGACTTCTCCACCAGCCCGGCGAGCACGTCCCGGACGTCCTCCCCCGCGCAGACGCGTTCGGCCGCCGCCAGGTCGAAGCCGCCGGCGAACACCGACACCCGCGCCCAGACGCGCCGTTCGGCGGGGCTGCAGAGCGCGAAGCTCCAGTCGACGGCCGCCAGCAGCGTCTGGTGCCGCGGTTCGCCGCCGCGCTTCACCGTCCCGGGCAGCCGGAAGCAGTCGCCCAGCCCGGATTCCAGCTCCGCCAGCGTCAGCACCCGCAGCCGGACGGCCGCGAGCTCGATCGCCAGCGGGATGCCGGCCAGCAGGCGGCACACCTGCGCCACCTGCTCCTGGTTCTCCGCGGTGACGGCGAAGCCGGGGTCGACCGCGGCCGCGCGTTCGGCGAACAACGTCAGGGCCGGGTAGCGCAGCCACGCGCCGCCGGGCAGCGGACGGCCCGCTTCCGGCAGCGGCAGCGGCGACACCGGCCAGAGGTGCTCGCCGGCCAGGGCCAGCCGCTCCCGGCTGGTCGCGAGCAGCCGCAGGCCCGGCGCGGCGCGCAGCAGGTCGTGCGCCAGCGTCGCGCAGGCGTCCAGCACGTGCTCGCAGTTGTCCAGGACGACCAGCAGCCGCCGCTCGCGCAGGTGCTCGGCGAGGACGGCCGCCGGCTTCCGCCCGGTTTCGTCGTGCACGCCGAGTGCTTCGAGCACGGTGTGGGCGACGAGCGCGGGATCACGGAGCCCGTCGAGCTCGACCAGCCAGACGCCGTCGGGGAACGCGCGCGCCAGGCCCGCCGCCGTCTGGACCGCCAGCCGGGTCTTGCCGACCCCGCCCACCCCGGTCAAGGTGACCAGCCGCGCCCGCGTCAGCAGGTGCTTGACCTCGGCCACCTCGGCCTTGCGACCCACGAAGCTCGTGGTGTCCGCGGGCAGGTTCCCCTTCGCGCACGTCGCGCCGGACTTCCCCACCCGTGAACCGTAAGGACGTCCGCGCCGAACGGTCAATGCGGACCCCTCGGAGGAAGCAACCCCGCGGGTCAGGCGTCGGGGACGCCGTACAGCGTGGGGGCGTCGCCGCCGTGCATCGCGGCCAGGCTCGTGCGGCAGGCCTGGTGGACCTGGCGGTTCGCCGCCGAGCCGGCCTGGCCGCAGCGCGGGCAGAACAGGTGCACCGCGCCGGGCGGCGTCTCGTCGACGGCGACGTCGACCGGCAGCTCGCAGCGGCGGCACCACCGGTGCCCGGTGACGACGAGGACGTGCAGCGGGTCGCCGACGCACTGGTGCGCCCAGCAGCGGTGGACGTGGCAGGTGCTGCGGGTGTGCGGGCTGAGGCCGTGCTCTTCCGCGGTGTCCTCGGCCGCGAGGATGGCGGCCAGCCGCCGGTCTTCGAGGTCGGCGTAGCGGTCGCGCGGCCGCGAAGGCGCCGGCGAGGGGGCCGGTCGCGGCTCCGGGGTGTCCGCTGGGGCGACGGCCCGGAGGAGGGGGCGCGACCGGCCTTGCACCATGGGGGTTCCGACCTCCTGCGGTCTTTCGGGGGTCGTCCCAGCTTGCGCCGCGAAGTGCCGCGCCGCACCCGTACAAGTACCTGAGTCCATACCTGTCCGCGATCACGCGCGGGGAGTCACCGCAGGGTGAGCGGGGTTTCGGCCGCGACGCGGGTCAGCTTCTCGGGGTTGCGCACGTAGTAGAGGCCGGTGATGCGGCCGTCCTCGATCCGGACGGCCATCACGCCGTCGAGCTCGCCGTCCAGGTGCAGGGCGAGGCCCGGGTTGCCGTTGACCACCGTGAGGGCGCTGGTGAGCTTCGCTTCGGTGCGGCCGATGCCGCCGGTCATGAACCGGACCACCTTCGCCGCGCTCGCGATCGGCCGCAGGGCGGCCTGCTTGACGCCGCCGCCGTCGCTGAGCAGGACGACGTCCGGCGCGAGGACGTCGAGCAGGCCCTGGAAGTCCCGGGTGTCCAGGGCGCGCTGGAACGACTCCAGCGCGGCCCGGGCGTCGCGGGCGGAGACCGTCTCGCGCGGGCGCCGGGCGTCGACGTGCTTCTTGGCGCGGTGCGCGATCTGCCGGACGGCCGCCGGCGTCTTGCCGACGGCGGCGGCGATCTCGTCGTAGCCGAACTCGAACACCTCGCGCAGGACGAACACGGCGCGTTCGGTCGGCGAGAGCGTTTCGAGGACGAGCATCAGCGCCATCGACACGCTCTCGGCGAGTTCGACGTTCTCGGCGACGTCCGGCGCGGTGAGCAGCGGCTCGGGCAGCCACGGGCCGACGTAGGCCTCCTTGCGGCGCTTCATCGTCCGCAGCCGGTTGAGGGCCTGCCGCGTCGTGATCCGGACCAGGTACGCGCGCGTGTCCCGCACCTGGGCGAGGTCGACGTCCGCCCAGCGCAGCCAGGTCTCCTGCAGGACGTCCTCGGCGTCGGCGGCCGAGCCGAGCATCTCGTAGGCGACGGTGAAGAGCAGGTTGCGGTGCGCGACGAAGGCGTCGGTCGCGTGGTCGCTCAAGGTCTCCTCCGTGGTCACGCCGCGAGCCGGCCCCACGCGAGGAAGACCGCGAGGGCGAGGTAGGTCAAGTTCAGCACCACGAGCTTCGCCTCGCCGTACCGGAGGTGGGTGCGCGCGGCGCCGATCATGAGCAGCACCCAGCAGCCGGCCGTCACCGGCACGAGCACCGGCGCGACGCCGACGAGCGCGGGCAGGACCAGGCCGGCGGCGGCCAGCAGCTCGAGCACCCCGAGCGTCTTGACGAAGCCGTCGCCGCGATCCCCGGTCCAGGCGCCGCCGTGCGTGGTGGCGAGCTTCGCCCGCGGTACGAACGCCTTGCTGACACCCCCGGCCAGGGCGACGGCGGCGAGCAGCCCGGCGGCGATCCAAAGTGCGGTGTTCATGGGGTCTCCTTCGTGGGTCGGCCTCAAGACACCGGGTGCCGGCCGCCTGTGACAGGGCATGACCGGGATCACCCCGCGCGGTGATGCGATACTTCGGGGGTGGCTCCCGAAGCGAACGCCGAGAAGACGATCCGCCTGGTGATCGTCGACGACGAGCCGATGGTGCTCGCGCACCTGCGGACCGTGATGAACTCCGCGGCGGACATCGACATCGTCGGGCAGGCGCAGGACGGCGCCGAGGCGGTCGAGGCGGCCGGGCGCTTCCGGCCCGACGTCATGCTGATGGACCTGCGGATGCCCGGCGTCGACGGGCTCACCGCGATCGAGCGGATCGTGAAGCTGCCCAGCCCGCCCGCCTTGGTCGCGCTCACCACGTTCGACACGGACAGTTACGTCCTCAAGGCACTGCGTGCCGGAGCGTCCGGGTTCCTGCTGAAGTCGACACCGCCGGAGGACCTGATCGGGCTGGTCCGGGTCGCCGCGGACGGGCACACGGTGCTGTCGAAGGAAGCCGCGCGGCGCATGGTCAGCGCGTCCGCCGGGGAGCACGAGCGCTCCCAGGAGGCCCGCGAGCGCACGGCCGACCTCACCGACCGCGAGCTGGACATGCTGGTCTGCCTCGGCGAGGGCATGTCGAACGCGGCGATCGCGGCCAAGCTGCACCTGTCGGAGGCCACGGTGAAGAGCTACGTCTCGCGGATGCTGACCAAGCTGGGCTGCGCCAACCGCACCCAGGCCGGCCTGCTGGCCCACGAAGCCGGGTTGTCGGGTTAACCGAAGCCCCAGGCGCCGAAGCCCGGCCGGGGCTCGTCTGCCCGGAACCCCCTACCCGAAGCCCCAGGCGCCGAACACCTCGGCCAGCTCCGCCCGGCCCGAAATGCCCAGCTTCCGGTAGCAGTTCGTCAGGTGCTTCTCGACCGCCCGGCGGGTCACGCCGATCTCCGCCGCGATCTCGCCGTTCGTCAGGCCGTTGAGGGCCAGGCCGACCACCCGGCCCTCCGCCTCGCTGAGGGCGACCGATGGCCCGGCGGCCGGTCCGGTCGTCTCGTCCGACGTGCGGCCGGTGAGCCAGGGTGCGCCGCAGCCCTCGGCGAGGCGGTAGGCCTCGCGGAACCGGTCCCCCGCCTCGGGTTCGCCGCCGCCGCGCTGCAGCAGGGCGCCCTCCGCCAGCAGCGCGCGCACCCGCTCCAGGCGGTCCTCCGACGCCTGCGAGAGCCCGATCGACTCCGCCACCACGCGGTCGGCTTCGGCGCCCGTGCACAGGGACGCCTTGATCCGCAACGCCCGGCCGAGAGCGACCGACGCGCCCCACTGGCGCGCGTACCGGACTTCGTCGTCGATCAGCTCGCGGGCCGAGACGCGGTCGCCGAGCCGCTCCTGCAGCCACGCGCTCCACGTGCGCCACGGGAACAGCACCGGGTTCCGCCAGCCCGCGCGGTGCAGGGCCGCGCCGCAGTCGAGGAACCGGGCCAGCGCGCCGCGGGGGTCCTCGACCGCCGCCACCACTCCGCGCAGCATCAGCAGCGCCGCCCGGACGCGCAGGCCGGACCGCGCCAGCGCCGGTTCGTCGTGGTGCTCGACCAGCTTCGTCGCCAGCCGCTCGTCCCGGGTGATCATCGCGACCGACGTCAGGCTCATCACCAGCGGCTCGGACGCCTGCCCCAGGTCCCCGCCGAGGAGCTCGCAGGCTTCCCAGGCCGTCGACCGGGCGCGGGTGAGCTGGCCGGTCTGGGCCAGCACGGCCGCACGCGCCCCGATCAGCGACGCCGACCGCACCGGTCCGCCCCGGTTCGCCTCGCCGGCCGCGCTCTCCAGCCAGGACGACGTCTGGCCGACGGCGCCCGCGGCGAGCGCGCAGAGGATCAGCAGCGGCGCGGTGCCCGCCATTTCCGAGGACGACGCGGGGGCGCAGCGCAGCAGCCGGTCGGTCAGCTCCGCCACGGTCGTCGCGGGCACACCGGCGCTCAGCGTGGCCGCGTAGAGCAGCACCGCCAGCAGTTCGCGTTCGGCGAGGGTGCCGACGGGCGGCTCCGGGCCCAGCTCGCGCAGGCGGTCGACGGCGTTCGCGAGCAGCACGGGGTCTTCGCAGCGGGTCAGCCGGATCCGGGCCTCCAGGCGGAGCCCGGCCTGCGCGCAGGCGTCCGCCTGGCTGATCCGGCCGACGAGGACGGCGGCTTCCGGGCTGACGAACGCCGAGAGCGGCAGCAGCGTGACCGCCTCGGCCCGCTCGCGGGGCGTCGGCAGCAGCCCGATCGCCTGCGTCAGGTGCCGGATCGCGGCGGGGAGGTCGAACGCGGCCTCGGTGAGCGCCAGGTCCACCAGCCGCCAGCCCCGCTCCGGGCCGTCGGGCGGCAGGTCGAGCAACGCGCGCCGCAGGTAGCGGGCGGCCGTCTCGGGCTCGCCGCGCCGCGTCGCCGCGTCGGCGGCCACGCGCAGTTCCTCGGCCATCCACGGCGACGGCGACGGCGCGGGCACCTCGAGCAGCTGGGCCGCGACCGTCTCGGCGGCGAACCCGGCCTCGTGGAAGACGTTCGCCGCGCGCACCCGCAGCCGCTGCTCCTCCTGCGCAGTCATCGACGCCTCGATCGCGGTCCGCACCACGGGCGCGGCGAACCGCGGCGGGGCCGGCGCGGCGAGGACGCCGAGCCGGCCCAGGACCCGCAGGGCTTCCGCGACGGCCACCGAGTCGGCGCCGGTGAGGTGCTCGACGAGCCACGGCTCGGCGTGCTCGCCGAGCACCGCGATCGCCTTGGCGCAGTCGCTCACCTGCGGCGGCAGCACGGCGAGCTGGGCGGAGAGCCGTTCCTTCAGCACCGACGGCCCGGTGCGGTGCGCGTGGTCGTCCCGGACGGCTTCGGTGAGGTACAACGGGTTTCCGGCACTGGCCGCGAAGCAGGCGGCGATGAACCGCGGGTCGGCGAGGCCATGGTAGCCCGCGCGCAGCACGGCCCCGACCCCCGCTTCGGTCAGCCTCCCCGGCCGGATCCGGGTCTTCGCCAGCTCCCACAGCTCGCGGATCGCGGGCCGGTCGGATCCCGTGTCGCCCTCGCGGACCGCGACGACGAGCGCGCACGGCAGGTCGTGGATCTGGCGTGCGCACCGCCGCAGCCACGCCAGCGACTGCGGGTCGCTGACCTGCAGGTCGTCGACCAGCACGGCGAGCGGCCGGTCGGCGCTGATCCGGGTGAGCAGCCCGAGCAGGCCGTGTTCGGTGAGCACTTCGGCGTGGTCGCCCGACGGCCAGCCCGGCCAGCCCGGCGCGCCCGGGAACAGCCACCGCGCCGCCGCCGCGGACCCGGCGAACCACTGCTCCGCGTCCCGTTCGCCCGCCCCGGCGACCAGCGGCTCGAGCAGCTGGCAGGCCACGCCGAAGTCGAAGTCCTGTTCGGTCCGGCTCGCCGCCGCCGTGAGCAGCCTGGTCCCGGCCAGGTCGGTCTCGCCGAACCGCAGGACTTCCTTGAGCAGTGCGGTTTTCCCCACGCCGAGCGGCCCGGTGACCACCGTCACCGAGCCCGTTCCGCCGCCGGCCGCCGCGATCGCGCCGCGGAGCTGGCCCAGTTCGGTCGTGCGTTCCGGCAGCGCCACGGCTAGACCTCCGGCTCGGCGGAAGCCAGGGCCTCGGCGAGCTGCCGGCGGCCTTCGATGCCCAGCTTGCGGTAGACGTTGGTCAGGTGCAGCTCGACCGTCCGCCGGGTCACCGCGAGCGTCTCCGCGATCCCGGCGTTGGACGTGCCCCCGGCCGCCAGCTTCGCGACCCGGCGCTGGGCCTCGGAAAGCCCGTGCGCCCCTTCGACGGGCCGGCCGGTCAGCTCGTGCAGCCGCCCGAGGACGGACCGCCAGTGGTGCTCGACCGCCAGCGCGTTCGCTTCCTCGAGGGCGCCGGCCTCCACCAAGGCCGTCGCGTAGCGCAAGGTGCTTTCGCTGTCCCGCAACACCAAGACCGCCTGTTCCCGGTGCGTGACGGTGTCGGGGTCGGCCGGGCCGAGGGCCAGCGCGGCCGCCAGGTGCGCGCCGCCGACCGCGGCCCGCGTCCCCCACGCGTTCGCCGCGGCGAGCTCTTCGGACAGCGCGCGACGGGCGTCTTCCCGGTCACCGCGGGCGACCAGGCACTTCGCCACGGCGGACCGCCACGGCAGCAGCTCCGGGTTTTCCCAGCCCCGCGCGGAAAGCCGCCGGCCGCACTCGCGCAGGTGCGCCAGCGCCTCGTCGGGCCGGCCCTCGGCGAGCAGCACGGCTCCCTTGGCGTACACCAGGAACGCGCCGCCGAGCCCGGGCCCCGGTTCGGCGTGGTCCCGCTCGAGCGTCGCCCGGGCGAGGTCGGCGCGCCCGTCTTCGAGGTGCACCAGCGCCTCGGTCGCGACCACCCGGGCGCACAGCATCGAGTGCCAGTGCCGCGGCGGCACCAGCTCGCGCGCACCGGCCAGGTCGGCCGCGGCCTCGTCGAGCCGGCCCGCCGCGAGGTGCCGTTCGGCGCGCTCGGCCAGCGCGCGGGCGACCAGGGTGCGGGTTCCCCGGCGACGCGCGTGCGCGAGCACATCGGCGCCGTGCGCGTCGGCTTCCGCGAGGTCCCCGGTGAGGGACAGCGCGCGCACGGCCGCGGCCCGCACGGTCAGCGAGCTCACCTCGGCCACCGGCAGCGCCAGCGCGGCGCGCGCGAGCCCGCGCACCCGGGCGGGCCGCCGGCCGCGCCGGGCGAGCAGGAGCGCGGCCACGGCCGCCTGCGCCGGGTCCGTCGGCCGCTCGGGCAGCGGCGGCATGCCGTAGCCGCCGACCTCGGACCGGTCGTGCGGGTCGCCGTCGGCCAGCCAGTACAGCCCGAGCAGGGCGTCGCGCTCGGCCGGGGAGACGTCGGGGCGGCGGAACGCGGCCACCAGCGTCCGCGCGGGCAGCCCGCCCCGCGCGACGAGCAGGTCCGCGGCCAGCAGGCGGTGACCGGCCAGGTCCGGACCGTCCAGTTCGGACAGCACCTGGGCGAGGTGGCGGTCCCCGGCGTCGGAGTCGACCAGCAGCTCGCCCGCGCCGAGGTCGATCAGCACGGCCGCGCGGCGCGCCGGGGCGAGCGGCTCCTGCAGCGCCCGCTTGAGCAACGCCGTCCCCTGCTCGTCGTCCCCGGCGGCCTGGGCCAGCCGGGCGGCCGCGCGCAGCACTTCCACGACCCAGGCCTCGCCGACCGCGCGGGTCCGGCGCAGGATCGCCGCGACGGCCGCGTTCGCGACGCCGTGGTCGTAGCCCAGCTTGGCCGCCCGCGCGAAGAACGCGTCGCGCTCGGCCTCGCCCATCCGGCCGAGCACCCGCTGTCCGATGTCCTGTTCGGACAGCCGGCCGGTTTCGGCGACCAGGCCGAGCTCCCGCAGCCGGGCGAGCTCCCCGGCCAGCCGCTGCGGGCCGCAGCCGGCCAGCTCGGCCAGCAGCGCCGGGCCGAAGTCGTCCTGGCACACCGAAACGGCGCGCAGCACGACGGTGAGGTCGGCGGGCAGGCCGTCGATCAGGCGCAGCAGGCGTTCGCCGGCGATCCGGGTGAACAGTACCGCCCGGTCCGCCGCGGCGGCGGGCTCGAGGCGCAGCCGTTGCACGGCCTGGGCGAGCACGGCCGGGTTCCCGCCGCTGCCCCGCACGGCGTGCTCGATCAGCCGTTCGTCGGCGCCCGCGCCGAGCCGCTCGCGGACGACGTCGGCCACCGCCGCGTCGCCGAGCGGGCGCAGCCGGATGCCGTGCGCGGTCCTCAGTGGACGCCACGTGTCCAGCCCGCTCGCCTGGCTGACCACCAGCAGCACCGGAACTCCGGGCCGCGGCCCGGAAAGCGTGCGCAGCCAGGCCCGCGAAACGAGGTCGGCCCAGTGGAGGTCGTCGACGACGAGGACCGCCGGCCGCCCGCCGAGCGCGGCGAAGAGGTCACGGGTCAGCTCGCCGAACGCGCGGTCGTCCGGCTCCCGCTGCCCGGTCGCGGCCGGCGGGAGCGCGACGCCGAGGCTGGTGAAGATCTGCTGCAGCACGGCGAAGGGCCGGGACGCGTCGGACGGGCAGCACGGCACGTGGGCCACGCACAGCCCCGCCCGCCGGGCTTCGGCCGCGACGGACGCCAGCAGGGCGCTGCGGCCCGAGCCGGGCGCGCCGGTGACGGTGGCGACCGCCGGCCGTCCGGTGGCGACGCCGTCGAGCAGCCCGGCGAGCAACGCGGTCTCCGCGTCCCGTTCGGCCAGCCGCCGTCCCGGCGCCGTCGTGGTCAGTCCCTGGTCATTACCCCGCGAGCCCATGCGTCCTCTTAGGTGCCCCGGTTCCCGAGGACGGCGCGCTCCCCCGCAGCGCCGCGGCAAGCTCGGTCCGGCTCTCCACGGCCAGTTTCCGGTAGACGTTGGTCAGGTGCAGCTCGACGGTCCGCGGCGAGACGAACAGGCTGCCCGCGACGTCGCGGTTGCTCGCGCCGCCGGCGACCAGCTCGGCCACCTCGCGCTCGCGCAGGGTCAGCACGTCGGCCCGCGGCTTGCGCAACCGGCCACCGGACTCTTCCAGCAGTTCCCGGGCCAGCCCGCCGATCGAGCGCCACCCCGAGCAGGCCGAGAGCATCGCGGCCTGGCGCAGGTGCGGCCGCGCGGCCTTGCGGTCGCCGACGCGGGTCAACGCCTTGCCCAGCAGGTACTCCGCCCGGGCGTACTCGACCCGCCACGGCGAGGTCGCCAGCACCCGGCCCGCCTCGGCCAGCAGCTCCACCGCCCGCGTTCCCGACGCCGCGACGCCCCGGGCGACGAGCGCCAGCCCGCGGGCGGTCCCGGTCGGCCAGCACCCGGCGAGCTCCTGCCCGCGCGCGGCGTACCCGGCGGCGTCCGCGGGACGGCCGGAGCCGGCGCACAGCAGGGTGGCGACGAACCACCACGGCGCGAACACCGGGTTGCCGATGCCGGTTTCCTCCTGACGGCGACCGGATTCGAGCAGCAGCTCGAGCGCACCGTCCACATCGGACCGCGCGGCCCGCAGGCGCGCCAGCGAGAGGAGCCAGAGGTGACGGTCCTCGGGGGCGTCCGCCAGCTCGCCCGGGCGCACCGCGCGCAAGGTCTCTTCGGCGGCCGCCTGTTGCCCGTCGTCCCGCAGCGCGGTCGACAGCGCGGTCCGCACCATCAGCCCCGGGCGCTGTCCCGTGCCCGCCAGCACCGCGACCCGCACGTCGGCGAGTGCACCGTCGCGATCGCCGCTCTCACGCAGCGCGCCGTAGCGGGCGGCGAGCGCCCGGCCCAGCGCAGCCCGGTCCCCGCGCACCACGGCTTCGGCGACCGCGCGGTCGAACGCCCGCAGCGCGTTGGGCTGGTCGTCGACCAGCCGGAGAGTCCGCGCGGTGGCGAGCAGGTCGTCGCAGGAGGCGACCGCGGAGGGCAGCCGCACGACGGCCCGCGCGCAGGCCGCGGCGACTTCGGCCCCGCGGCCGGCCAGCGCGAGGCCGACGGCCCGGTCGGCGAGGTCCCGCGCGTCGGCCTGCCGGGCGGTCGCGGTCCGAGTGGCGGTGACGGCCCGTTCCCGCAGCAGCCCACGAGCCGCCTCACGGGTGGTGGCCGCGGCGGCAAGAGCAGCAACCGGCACGGCGGGCGAACCGGCACCGAGCCGCTCGGCCAGCTGCTCGACGAGATCCCCGAGCGAGGCCCGGCCCCCGGCGGCCGAGGTCGCCCCGGTGGCCAGAGTGGCCGCGGTGGTCGCGGTGGCCGCGGTGGCCGCGGTGGCCCGAGTGCGTGCGGCAGGCTCGGCGCCCGCAGCAGCCCCGGCGGCCCGAGTGCCCACGGTTGCCCGAGTGCCCACGGTTGCCCGAGTGCCCGAGGTGGCCCCGGCGGTCCCGGCGACCACAGAAGCCCCGGCAGGCTCGGCACCCGCGGCAGGCCCGTCGGCCGCGGTGGCCGCGAGGGCGAAGAGCGCCGCCACCGCGCAGTGGTCGCGTGGGTCCTGGGCGTGGACCGCGGCCGTGCGCAGTTCGGCCATGGCCGCGGCCGGGTCCAGGGTGAGGCGGGCCGCCGCCAGCGCCAGCCGGACGTCCAAGCGCTCCGGCTCGGCGGCCGCCGCCCGGGACAGGTGGGCCACCGCGGTCTCCGGGTCGCCGCGGCTTTCCGCGGCCGCCGCCGCTTCCAGTGCCAGGTCGAGCATCCAGCGCTCGTCCAGGCGCGGCAGGGCGCCGAGGTGCGGGGCCACTTCGGCGGCGGGCCGCGCGTCGTCGTTGAGGACGCGGGCCGCGCGCAAATGCAGGTGAGCCAGTTCTTCGGCCGGCGTTTCCGCGAGCAGGCGGGATCGGACCGCACGATCGAGCACGCTTCCGGCGAACAGATTCGCCCGGTGCATTCCGTCGAGCGCGACGCGGACGGGCCGCGCGGGCAGCCCGCACAAAGCCGCCACCCGCGTCACGTCCGCCCCGTCGAGGACCGCGACCGCGGTGGCCACCGTCCGTGCTTGCGCGGACAGGCCGGCGAGCGCACCGACCGGGTTGGGCGCGGCCACTTCCCAGCGGTGGCACCGGTCCTGCGCGCCGATCTGCCCGAGCGCCCAGGTACCGCCGCCGGGCTCGCCGGGGCGGCGGCACAGCACGAGGAGAAAACGTTCTCCGCGCCCGCACCGCAGCAGGAAGTCGAAGAACCGCAGCGACGATTCATCGCACCATTGCGCCTCTTCGACGACGATTACGAGATTCTTTTTCCGGAATGGCCCGGAAAGCACCAGAGAACGCAGCGTGCGGAATTTCCGGTACAACGCGGAACCGTCGCCGGCCGGCAGTTCCAGCGTGCGCCGAATGGCGCCCGCCGGATCGGCCTGGCCCGCGAAGAGCGCGCCGAGTGAGCCGAACTCCGAAGGTTCGGGGCCGGTACCGCCAGAAAGGCGAAGAAAATTCGCAGTCCGCCCCACCGGGGACGTCTCGAAGCCCGCGGGCAGGGCCTGCGCACCGCCGCCGGGAGGCCCGTCGACCAGCACGGCCTGCGCGGACTCGGTCCAGGCCAGCGCCGCCCACCGGGACAGCGCGTCCGAATATCCGGTGCGAACCGGATGCGGAGTGGAATCCGACATGCCGCCATCGACCTTTCCTGCAAGCCCGGCGAAACCGAGCCTTTCGCGCAGCCCCCAGAGCCGCCGAAGGATCTGACCGTCCGAACACTTTCGGCACCGCCGGCGTGGCAACTACCGCCGGTGCCCGATGTGCGTCACTTCCTCCACTAACAGGTGACCGTACCAGGCACGACGGGAGTTGTCAGCGACGCCCACCACCCGGACGGGTGACACACTTGTAGCATTCCCCCGGGCGGAAATCTGGACATTTAACCAAGACTTGAGGTGCGCCTTGTTGCGGGTAGCCCGTCGGGGTGAAGGCGGACCAACGAAAGTTGTCGGCGCGGAGACCGGCGGGCAACTTTCGTCGCTAGTCCTGGCCGGGAACCCCCGACCGGCCACCGGGAACCAGGCCCGGGAGCTACCGTGGAGCCCGTGTCGGACGTCACTCCAGGTACTCGGGCCGCGTTGAGGGCCCGCTTCGGGACCAAGCACGAACTGGCCACCCTGGTCAGCCTGGCGGTGATCTTCGGCCTGCTCGACGTGGTGATCTGCGTGAACAGCCAGCCGACGACCGGCTGGGCGGGCCCGCGCGCCGACCTCGTCCTGCAGCTGCTGGTCGACGTCTCGGTGCTCGGGGTGCGGCGGTTCCCCAAGACGGTCGCCGGGATCGCGCTGGCCGTGGCGTTCGCGACGGTGCTGGCCGACGGGCTCGCCCCCGGCCTGCTCTCGCCGGTGGACCCGGCCAGCCCGCTGATCCTGCCGCGCGTCACGTCGGTCATCGTGATCTTCCTGGTCCGCCTCGAGAGCCCGCGGGTCGCGTTCCCGCTCATCGGTGCGCTCGCGATCGTCGGCAGCGAGCCGTGGGCGCCGAGCTGGACCATCACCCCGGTCGGCCTGCTCAGCACGATCGGCCCCGCGGCGGTCGTGCTGTACCTGGACGCGCGCAAGCAACTGCTGCAGGAGCTGCGCGACCGCGCCGAGCGGGCCGAACGCGAGCAGCACCTGATGGCCGAGCAGGCCAGAGCCGAGGAACGCCGCCGCCTCGCCGCGGAGATGCACGACGTGCTCACCCACGGGCTCAGCCTGATGGTCCTGCACGCCGGCGCGCTCGGGATCAGCTCGACCGAGCCCGAGGTCCGCAAGGCCGCCGAGGAGATCCGCGCCCGCGGCGCGATGGCGCTCGACGAACTGCGCGACCTGGTCGGCGTGCTGAACACGAGCACGGCGGACCTGTCCGAGCGGATGGCGGGCCCGAGCCCGCGGCACGGCTCGGCCGGCGGCTCGAAGGAGCCGCCACCGCCGCCGGACCCGGCCACGCTCGTCGCCGAATCGGTCGCGGCCGGGATCCCGGTGGAGCTGGACGTCGAGGGCGAACGCTCCCAGATGTCGCCGACGATCGCGCGCACGGTCCACCGGATCGTCCAGGAAGCACTGACCAACGCGCGCAAGCACGCGGCGGGCGCGGAGATCCGCGTCGCGCTGCGGTACCGGCCCGACGGCGTCGGCGTCCACGTCGTCAACACCCCGCCGCGGCGCAAACCGGACGCGGTGCTGGCCGGCAGCGGGTCCGGGCTCGGCCTGTCGAGCCTGCACCACCGCGTCGAGCTGGTCGGCGGCACCCTGCAGGCGGGGCCGACGCCGGACGGCGGGTTCCGGATCGCCGCGGACCTGCCCGCGTACGTGCCGACGACCGAGACCCGGCAGAAGGCACCACGCTGATCCGGAACCCCGGACCAGGACTGGAGATTCTCCTACTACTCCCGCGCTTAGGGTCGGGCCCACGCCATCCTTCCCGACCGAGAACGTGGGGCCCCATGAAAGGCATCATCCTGGCCGGCGGCAGCGGCTCCCGGCTGCACCCGGTCACGCTCGGCGTCTCCAAGCAGCTCGTCCCGGTCTACAACAAGCCGATGATCTACTACCCGCTCTCGGTGCTGATGCTCGCCGGCATCACCGAGATCCTGCTCATCTCGACCCCGCACGACCTGCCCGCGTTCAAGCGGCTCCTCGGCGACGGGTCCGAGCTCGGCCTGCGGCTGGACTACGCCGAACAGGCCCACCCGAACGGCCTGGCGGAGGCCTTCATCATCGGCGAGGAGCACGTCGGCGACGACAACTCGGCGCTCATCCTCGGCGACAACATCTTCCACGGGCAGGGGTTCTCGGACGTCCTGCGCGCCGCGACCCACGACCTCAAGGGCTGCGTCCTGTTCGGCTACGAGGTCTCCGACCCGCACCGCCACGGCATCGGCGAGGTCGACGCCGACGGCAACCTGATCTCCATCGAGGAGAAGCCGGCCCACCCGAAGTCGAACCGGGCGCTGACCGGCCTGTACTTCTACGACAACGACGTCGTCGAGATCGCCAAGGGACTCAAGCCGTCGGCGCGCGGCGAGCTGGAGATCTCCGACCTCAACAACGTCTACCTCGACCGCGGCCGCGCCACCTGCGTCGACCTCGGCCGAGGCTTCGCCTGGCTGGACACCGGCACGCACAAGTCGCTGCTCGACGCCGGCCAGTACGTGCAGACGATGGAGGCGCGCCAGGGCGTGCAGATCGCCTGCCTCGAAGAGATCGCGCTGCGCATGGGCTTCATCGACGCCGACCGGTGCTACGCGCTGGGCGAGCGGATCGGCAGCTCCGGCTATGGCAAGTACGTCATGGACTTCGCGCGCCGCGCGCGGCCGCTCGCGACCGTCTGAACCGGAGGAACGTTCCCATGCGCATGCTGGTCACCGGCGGTGCCGGCTTCATCGGCTCGGCCTACGTCCGCCACGTGCTTTCCGGCCGGTACCCCGGCTTCGAGCCCGAAGAGCTCGTCGTGCTCGACAAGTTCACCTACGCCGGCAACCGCGCGAACCTGGCGCCGGTCGCCCGCGACGAACGCCTGCGCGTGGTCACCGGAGACATCTGTGACCCGGACGTCGTCAAACGGGAGCTGCCGGGCAAGGACCTCGTCGTCCACTTCGCGGCCGAGTCCCATGTGGACCGTTCGATCGCCGGTGCGGCGGAGTTCGTGCGCACCAACGTGCTCGGCACCCAGACCCTGCTGCAGGGCGCGCTCGACGGCGGCGTGGGCAAGTTCGTGCACGTGTCCACCGACGAGGTTTACGGCTCCATCGACGAGGGCTCCTGGCCCGAAGACCACCCGGTCGCGCCCAATTCGCCGTACTCGGCCTCCAAGGCGGCTTCGGACCTGCTGGTCCGCGCGTTCTTCATCACCCACGGGCTCAACGCGTCGATCACGCGGTGCTCCAACAACTACGGGCCCTACCAGTACCCCGAGAAGGTCATCCCGCTCTTCGTCACCAACCTGGCCGACGGCCTCCAGGTGCCGCTCTACGGCGACGGCCTCAACGTCCGCGACTGGCTCCACGTCGACGACCACTGCCGCGGCATCCAGCTCGTCGCCGAGCGCGGCCGCGCGGGCGAGGTCTACAACATCGGCGGCGGCACCGAGCTCACCAACCTCGAGCTCACCGAGCGGCTGCTCGAGATCACCGGCCGCGACCGCACCGCGATCCGGCCGGTCGAAGACCGCAAGGGCCACGACCGCCGCTACTCGGTGGACATCACGAAGATCTCCACCGAGCTCGGCTACGTCCCGCAGGTCGACATCGACTCCGGCCTGCGCGACACCGTCGACTGGTACAAGAACAACCGCGACTGGTGGGAGCCGCTGCGGGGGTGAGGGCTACTGGGTGCGCAGCTTCGGCCACAGGGCGTCCCACGCCGTGTTCCGCCCGGTGAAGACGGTCATCAGCTGCGGCACCACGTCCTGCCGGTGGGCGAACGCCCCGGCCACGGCCGGACTCGGGTCGCCGACGAACAGAACGCTGTCGTAGCGCTCGTCCGGGTGCCCGAAGTAGTAGTACCCGCGGTGCGCGCTGTACACCTCGGACAGTCCGCGGTCGCGGCCGAAGAGCTGGAGGTCGGCGGCGAACGCGTAGCTGTCGGTCAGGATCGCCGTCCGCGCGCGCTGCTCGGGCGGCAGCGACCGGTAGACCTCGACGACGGCGTCGGACAGCCGGCCGAGCTGACCGTCGGACTGCACGAAGACCTTCGCGGTCAAGGGAAGCAGCGGCACGTCCGGGATGCGCTCGGCCCACGAGCGCGGGTAGATCGGCAGCGCGACGAGCGCCTGAACGACCGACGCGGCGACCAGCAACCAGCCGAACGCCTTGGCGAGCGTGGGCCACTTGACGTCCTGCAGGCCCACCGCACCGGCCGCGAACAGCAGCGCGAAGAGGCTGTAGACGTAGTAGGACCGGCCGGAGGTCAGCAGGTAGGCCACGATCAGCAGCAGGAACGCGACGCCGAGGAAGCGGTACAGCCGCACGTCGCGGGCGAAGAGCAGCCGGCCGAAGCCGAACAGCGCGAGCGGCACGCCGATCACCAGGCCGGGCCCGGAAAGCAGTTCGAGCAGGAACGCGCCGACGCCGGGGAACTCGGCCGCGACGACCTCGGACATCTTCGTGTACGGCCAGCCGTTGGCGGCCTGCCACAGCAGCGTCGGCACGGTGGTCAGCACCGCGATCACCGCACCCAGCCACAGCAGCGGGCGGCGCAGGAGGTCGCGCGGGCCGAAGACCAGCGCGCCGGCGGCGATCGCCGCCCACAAAGCCGGGACCAGGAACTTCGTCTGCAGCGAAACGGCCGTGACGAGCCCGGCGGCGAGCAGCAGCCGGTCGTCGCGGACCCGGGTCCAGCGCACGACCAGCCACACGATCAGCGACCAGAAGAACGGGTCGATCGAGTAGGTGGCGAGGTAGTGCGCGATCAGGGTGGCACCCGACATCGCGTACGCCGCCGCGGCCACGGCTTGCGCGACCCGGCGGCCGCCCAGTTCCCGCGTGATCAGCCCGGTCAGCACGATGCCGCCGACCGCCGCGAGCGTCGCGGGCAGCCGCAACGCCACCAGGGAACCAGGGAACAGGTGGTCCAGCCCCGCGGCGAGGAACGGCAGCAGCGGCGGCTGGTCGAAGTACCCCCACGCCGGGTGGTCACGGCCGGCCACGACGAAGTAGGCCTCGTCGAACGAGAACCCGTAGTTGCGGCTGGCGACGAACAGCAGGACGCCCGTGACTCCCGCGATCAGGAGAACCGGGGTCCGCGCGAACGCCGGGCGCGTCCCGCGGCCCGGCCGGGTGTCGGTGGTCTCACTGGTAAGGGTCATACCTTCAGTAGACCGAGCCCGGCCCCGGGCGCGAAGCGGCCAGGAGTCCCCATTCGGAGCAACGAAAGTCGATCTCCGCGGAGGAATCCGCAACCTTCTAGGTCACTCTGAAGTGAGGTTTGCGGTACGGAAAGTGAGGGTAGGGGAACCCCCAGACTTCGCCGCAAAACCACCGCTGAGCTGGGCTTTCCCGCGATACTCGTGGCATGGTGCAGGGTCGGCACGTCGTGTTTTTCAGCTTTCCCGGCTTCGGGCACATCACCCCGATGCTCGGACCGGTCGAGGCGCTCGCCGGGCGGGGCCACCGGGTCACGTTCGTCGTCGCCGAGCGGTTCGCCGGACTCCTGCGCGACAGTCCCGCCGACGTCGCGCCCTACCACTCCGACTTCCCCGCGGCGGTCGCGAAGGTCGACAGTGCCGACGACGCCGTCACGATGATCATCGACCTCATGCGCGAGGGGTTCGCCCCGCTCGAGCCGGCCCTGGAGAGGCTCGCCGGCGACCGGCCGGACCTCATCGTCCACGACACGATCAGCGGCAACGCGGCCCGCGTGCTCGGCCGTGCCTGGGCCGTCCCGCTGGTGGAGAGCTGCCCGGTCTTCGTCGAGAACGACGACGACGAGCTGCCGGGCGCACCCAAGCCGCCCGCCGACCACCCGGCCGCCACCGGCTTCGACCAGCAGGACCCGCGCCTGGCCCGGTTCGGCGAAGAGTTCGGCGGCGGTGTCTCGGCGTTGCTCACGCGGCACGGGCTGGACCCGGAGCTGGCGATGACGAGCCTGGCACCCGCCGGTGACGAGCCGCGCCTGGTGTACATCCCCAAGGCGTTCCACTACGGGAGCGAGACGTTCGGCGAGCGGTACCACTTCGTCGGCCCGACCGTGGACTGCCGGGCGCTCGAAGGCCACTGGACACCGCCCGGCGACGACCTGCCGGTGGTGCTGATCTCGCTCGGCACGTCGATGAGCAAGGACCTCGGGTTCTTCACCGGGTGCATCGACGCCTTCCGCGGCAAGCCGTGGCACGTCGTGCTGACCCTGGGCCGCGGCGCCGACCTGGCCGCGCTCGGCGAGCTGCCGCCCAACGTCGAGGCGCACAACTGGATGCCGCACCCGTCGGTGCTGCGGCACGCGTCGGCGCTGGTCTGCCAGGCCGGGATCGGCAGCCTGATGGAGGCGCTGCGCTACGAGGTCCCGATCGTGGCCGTCTCCCACAGCGGCGAGACCCTGGCCAACGCCCACCGCGTCGCGGAGCTGGGCCTGGGCCGCCACGTCCCGGTGACCGAGGCGACGGGCCAGGCGATCCTCGAAGCGGTGCGGTCGATGGCGGCGGACGACTCGCTGGCCGCCCGGCTCGCGGTGATGGCCAAGGAGATCGAGCAGGCCGGCGGCGCCGAAGCCGCGGCCGACACCCTGGAAGCCTTGCTGTCGTGAGCGGCCGGGGCGGTTCCCACAGCCTGTGCTGTCTCAGGACCTCACGGGCAGATCTGTCTCAGGACTTCCCGGACCCAGGGCGCTGGGGTGGTGGCGCGGGGCGGTGCTGCGGCGGGTGAACCCGTCCGCTCCCTCGGCCCGGAACCGGGTCAGGTATTTGTAGAAGGTGTCCCGGGACAGGCCGTGCTCGCGGCAGAACCGTGCCACGTTGACCTTCTCGCCGTGAGCGACCGGGGCGACCGCGGCGACGAACTCAGGATCCATCGAAAACCCTGCTCTGCCCATCGACGGCATGGTCACCACTGGCGCACGAGTCACCCTGTCGACAGGCCGGTCAGTGTCCGTGAGGTCCTGAGACACCAACTGTCGGCGATGTCCTGAGACTCAACAGGCGGTTCCCACCACCCTGACCACTCACGACAGGCGCAGCTCAGGCGGAGCGGCGGAAGCCTCGCGTGGCGACGATCGCGCCCGTCAGGCCGATCAGCCCGGCCGCGCCGATCGCCGCCAGTCCCCCGACGCCGACCGGGTTGCCCAGCGCCAGGTTGCGGGACGCGTCCACCGAGTAGGTCAGCGGGTTGACCGTCGCCACCGCGCGCAGCCACGCGGGCAGCGACGACAGCGGGACGTACGCCGAGGACGCGAACATCAGCGGGAACATCACCATGGACGTGACGCCCTGCATGACCTCGACGTTGGTGATCCAGACGCCGATCGCCATGAACATCCACGACAGCGACCAGCCCACCGCGATGCACATCAGCCAGGCCAGCAGCACGCCGCCGAACCCGCCGCCCGGCGAGAAGCCGAACAGCGTCGCGGCCAGCACGAGCATGATCGCCAGCTGCAGCGCGTGCCGGACGACGTCGGCGAGGCTGCGGGCCACCAGCACCGACGCCGACGCGATCGGCAGGGTGCGGAACCGGGCCACGACGCCGTTGCGCATGTCGTCGAGCAGGCCGACGCCCGACTGCAGTGCCACCGACAGCGAGCCCATCACCAGCACCGCGGGCATCAGGTAGTCGATGTAGGACACGCCGGCGGGGAACGAGCTGGTGCTCGCCAGGCTCGCGAACACCTGGCTGAACAGGATCAGCACGATGAGCGGCTGCAGCAGGCCCAGCAGCACGAGCGCCCGCGACGACACGACCGCGCGCAGCGAGCGGCCGGTCAGGATGAGGATCTGCATCGGCACGCTGGTGCCGCGCCAGGGGCCACCGCCGCCGGGCGGACGGGACACAGTGGACCGGTCCGAAGAGGACAGTGCGGTCGGTGCGCTCATGGGTCAGGGCCTCTCGGTGCCGGTGGGGCCGTCGGGGCCGGAGCCGCCGGACAGCGCGAGGTAGACGTCGTCGAGCCGCGGGTCGACCAGGGCGAGCTCGACCGGCTCGACCGCGGCCTCGTCGAGCACCCGGACCACGCGGGCGAGGTCGGTGGACTTCTCGACCGGCACCGTCAGCACGAGCCCGGCCAGGTCGTCCACTCCGGACACCCGCGGCAGCAGCCCGGCGCGGCGCACCGCCTCCGCGGCCCGGTCGGCGTCGCCCTGGCCGGCCAGCGTCACGGTGACCGTGCGCTTGCCGACCTGCGCCTTGAGCGACGCGGCGGTGCCGGCGGCGATCACCTTCCCGTGCGCCAGCACGACGATCTTGTCGGCGAGCCGGTCGGCTTCGTCGAGCATCTGGGTGGTGAGCAGCACGGTCGAGCCGTCGCGCACGAGCTGCTCGACGATCTCCCACATGGCGATCCGGGCGGCCGGGTCGAGGCCCGTCGTCGGCTCGTCGAGGAAGATCACGTCGGGGTAGCCGACGAGGCTGGCGGCCAGGTCGAGGCGCCGCCGCATGCCGCCGGAGTACGTCTTGGCCGGGCGGGCGGCCGCGTCGCGCAGGCCGAACGCGGTCAGCAGCTCGTCCGCGCGCTCCTTCGCCGCCTTGCTCGACGCGCCGAGCAGGCGCGCGATGAGGATCAGGTTGCGGAAGCCGGAAAGCTGCTCGTCCACCGACGCGAACTGGCCGGTGAGCCCGATGCGGCTGCGCAGCTCGACGGCGTCGCGCTGGACGTCCAGCCCGGCGACGCGCGCCCGGCCGGAGGTCGGCGTCACCAGCGTGGTGAGCACGTTGACCAAAGTGGTCTTGCCGGCACCGTTGTGGCCCAGCAGCCCGCACACGGTGCCGCGCGGCACCTGGAGGCTGACGTCGTCCAGCGCGCGGACCTTGCCGAAGTTCTTGGTGATCCCCTCGGCCTCGACCATCACGTCGGCGGTCGCGGGGCGGGTGGCGGCCGGCGGCACCACGGGCAGCGTGCCGGTCACGATCCGGCCCCGCCGGGGAGCGGGCGCACGAAGAGGGTCACGGCCGGGTCCTTCCACTTCGCCGAATCGGGCACAGCTACAGGTAGCACACGGGGATTCCCCTTTTCCCGCACCGAAGCGCGACCCGAGGGGTTCGCCTAGACATGGTTGACTGGCCGCCGCGCGTGACTAGCTTTCGAAGCATGTCTCCCCAGGCGGGAAGGCACATCGCCTTCCTCAACTACCCGGCCCACGGGCACGTCAACCCGACGCTGCCCGTGGCGGCCGAGCTCGTGCGCCGCGGTCACCGGGTCAGCTACGTGGTCGCCGACCAGTTCGCCGAAACCGTGCGCGGCACCGGTGCCACCGTGCTGCCCTACGCCTCGCACGTGCCGAAGTCCTGGGACACCGTGGCGATCCCGGAGGAGATCACCGGCGACGTCGTCGCGGAGGCGGGGCTCGCCCAGGCCTTGGAGGGCTTCGCGCCGCTGACGGCCGCGCTCGGCGCCTTCGACAACGACCGGCCCGATCTCTTCCTGTACGACGCTTTCGGCTATCCGACGGGACGTCTGCTGGCGCGCAAGTGGGACCGCCCGGCCGTCCTGCTCTGCTCGACGTTCGTCGCGAACGAACACTTTTCGCC
The DNA here is from genome assembly GCF_054781455.1 of Amycolatopsis stemonae. Taxonomy (NCBI): domain Bacteria; kingdom Bacillati; phylum Actinomycetota; class Actinomycetes; order Pseudonocardiales; family Pseudonocardiaceae; genus Amycolatopsis; species Amycolatopsis stemonae. Next base: position 381,298 of record NZ_BAAGUJ010000007.1, read on the forward strand.
CTACGCCTCGATGGCGGGCAAGGTCCCCGCGCCCGACCCGGACCACCCCGCGCTGGCCAAGGCCGCGTCGGTGGTCGGCGACGCGCTCGCCGAGCACCTGCCCGGCACGTCCGCCGCGGAGTTCGCGGAAGCGCGGGAGGACACCAAGCTCGTGTTCCTGCCCCGGGAGTTCCAGCCGGGCGGCGACACCTTCGACGACGGCTTCGCGTTCGTGGGGCCGTGCCTCGGAAACCGGGCCGGTGGCTGGACGCCGCCGGACGACCGGCCGGTGCTGCTGATCGCCATGGGCAGCTTCGGCTACCACCGGCAGCGCGAGTTCTTCGCGTCGTGCCTGGCAGCGTTCGCCGGCTCGCCGTGGCACGTCGTCATGACCATCGGGCGGCTCGTGCGGCCGTCGGAGCTCGGCCCGGTGCCGTCGAACTTCGAGCTGCACCCGTGGGTCCCGCAGCTCGACGTCCTGCGCCGGGCGAGCGGGTTCGTCTCGCACGCGGGGATGGGCAGCACCATGGAAGCGCTCGCCATGGGCGTGCCGCCGGTGGTCGTGCCCCGCACGCTGGAGCAGGAAATCGTCGCCGGCCGGCTGACCGAGCTCGGCCTCGGCGTCCGGGTGGACCCGGCGGCGGTGACCGCGGAGTCGCTGCGCGCCGCCGTCACCGGCCTGGCCGCCGACTCCGCCGCCCGCGAGCGCGTGACCCGGATGCGCGAGCACATCACCGACGCCGGGGGCGCCGCGGCGGCCGCGGACCGCGTCGAGGCCCGACTGACCGCCTGACCTGGGAGTGAATCCGACGTGGACACCACCGAGCCGACCGCTGCCCCCGAAATCGCGCCGGACGGCGGCGAGGCGCTCCTCGCCTGGCTGGAAAAGATGCGGACGGACACGCCGGTTTGGCAGGACGAGGCCGGCGCGTGGCACGTGTTCCGCGCCGCCGACGTCCGCCGCGTCAGCACCGACGCGCAGCTGTTCTCTTCGGACACGACGCGCCTGACGTCGCCGGGCGACCAGGCGCCGCCGGGCACCCTGCTGGTCATCGACCCGCCCGAGCACCGCAAGCTGCGGCGGCTGGTCAGCCAGGCGTTCACGCCGAAGGTCGTCGCCGACCTCGCCCCGCGGATCACCGAGGTCACCCGGGAGCTGCTGGCCGGAGTCGAACCGGACGCCGAGGCGTTCGACCTGGTCGACGTGCTGGCCTACCCGCTGCCGGTGATCGTCATCGCCGAGCTGCTCGGCGTCCCGGCCGGGGACCGCGCGCTGTTCCGGCGCTGGGCCGAGGCGCTGATGGCCCTGCAGGTCGACGACCCCAGCACGGGCGAAAAGCTGGCCGTCGCGATCGAGGAGATGGAGGCGTACCTCAACGCCCAGATCCTCGACCGGCGTGCCCGGCCCCGCGACGACCTGCTGACCCGGCTCGTCGAGGCCACGATCGACGGTGAGCGGCTGACCGACGAGGAGGTCGGGAACTTCACCGCGCTGCTGCTGCTCGCCGGGCACGTCACCACCACCATGCTGCTCGGCAACGTGCTGCTCTGCCTCGAGGACACCCCCGGCGTGTACGAGCGGGTGCGGGCCGACCGGTCCCTGGTGGAGCCGCTGCTGGAGGAGGTGCTGCGGCTGCGGCCGCCGTTCCCCCGGGTGGTCCGGGTGACCACCGCCGACGTCGAGGTGGCCGGGACCGTGATCCCGGCCGACTCGATCGTCTGGGCGTGGGTGGTGTCGGCGAACTACGACGAGCGCGAGTTCGGGGACCCGGACCGGTTCGACCTCGACCGCACGCCGAACGCGCACGCCGCCTTCGGGCACGGCATCCACTTCTGCCTGGGCGCGCCGCTGGCGCGCCTCGAGGGGCGAATCGCGCTGGACCTGCTGTTCGAGCGGTTCGAGCACCTGCGGGTCGCTCCGGGTGCGGACGTCCCGTTCCACGCCGGCGGCGTCTTCGGGGTCCAGCAGCTGCCCGTGACGACCACCGCTCGATGACCCCCGCCTGAGCTGAGGGTGAACGCCCGCCGACGCGGTGGGGGTGCCCTACCGAAGGTCGGGCCGGGGGTGCCGTACCTGCGGTCGGGCGGACCACAGTGTTAGCCCCCAACCCCCCGGCCGGCATTGACGGGTCATACCCCGTTGGCTAGCGTACGAGACGTCATTTGGTTTGTTTCCAACGAAACGAGCCGAAGCGGGACCGGACGGATGGACTCGAGGACTGTTCTGGGGAAGAGCTCGAGGGTTTTCCGCTGGGGTGGTGTGAAGGATCATCCGGCCGGGTACCGCGGGCCCTTTTGTGGGTGAGCAAAAGGGTTGCCGACGTTCAACGCTGCGTCAAACACGTAGAACTAATCTGGGGGTTAGATCTCGATGAACACGCGTGTCGATTCCGTGGTCGATCGGCCGATGCCGGTGCAGCAAGGCCTGCCCGCCGTCGCCGAAAGACCGAACCAGAACCTCCCCTCCTTCGACATGTCCGACGTCTGCATCGCGAACCTGGGTCCCGATCTCCGGGTGACCGAAGCCAATGGCGACTTTCTCCGTCAGCTGGGCCGCACCGCGTCCGATGTTTTTGGACAGAGCTTTGTGGACTTCGTGCACCCGAGCGCCAAACAGTTCACGCTCCAGCAGCTGGCGCGGCTGAACGAAGGCCGGCGCGACCGCTTCAGCGCGCGCCTGGTGGGCGTGCGGCCGGCCCAGCCGGTGCTCTCGGGCGGCCTGACCGGCATCGCCGTCCGCAGCCAGTCCGGCCAGGTCACCACGATCGTCGTGCTGATCAAGCCGGACCGCGCCGCGGAGACCCCGCGGCCGGCGATCGAGAAGAACAAGCTCCTCAGCGAGCTCGACGCCAAGGTGCTCGAAGGCGTCGCCGCCGGCATCTCCACCGTGCAGCTCGCTTCGAAGCTGTACCTGAGCAGGCAGGGGATCGAGTACCACGTCGGCGCGATGCTGCGGCAGTTCAAGTCGCCGAACCGCTCGGCGCTGGTCTCCAAGGCGTACTCGCAGGGCATCCTCTGCATCGGCCAGTGGCCGCCGAAGGTGACCCCGCAGTACATCCGCTGACCGCACTCCCCCGAGGGCCGGCTGGGCTCGTCGAGCGGGGGCCGGCACCGGTGCGAACCGGACATCGGCCCCAACCCGGACGAGCCCCGCCAGCCCTTTCCCGTGCACCGGGAATCCCGGCCGGGAAGACTGGGGAAACCCGTCGAATACGCGGTCGCGGCGGGTGCACCCGAAGGCACTCTGCGCTATCCTGCGAGGGCCAGGGATCGATTTTCACGATGCCGCAACCGGCACCGTTCGGCATCAAGAAGGGATGAGGGACGTGGGCATTTTCGGTAAAAAGGAAGACGATTCCAAGAAGAAGCCGGCGGACTCGAAGGCGGACAACGCCAAGGCCGACGACGAAAAGAACCGCAAGCGCCGCAGCCGCCTTTTGGGCGGCGCCTACGGCGGCGGCAGCGGCGGCTGAGCGGCAACACCGCCGAACGAACGGATCGGGTGGCCCGGGAGAGGATCCCGGGCCACCCGATTCGCGTTTTCCGGCTTTTGACGGCAGCCTCACAACCGGTTGGTAAGTTTCCGCCTACTCGGTCGAGCAGCTACTCTGCGCCGACCCGTACCCCACCCGGAGTAGTCGGTCAGGGGTTCGGTGGCCCGGCTTGTCAGCGGGAGCCGGGCAGCACCGGTCCGGCCCAGGCGGGGACATCGAGGATCTCCACCACGGCACCCGCGACGCTCACCCCCGGCGCGATGCCCACCATCAGGACGTGGTCGCCGGGGGCCAGCTGGCCGGTGCCCAGCATGTTCGCCAGCGACGCCACCTGGTCGCTGGCGCCGAGGTGACCCAGGCCGCGGCCGAAGTCCCAGTTCGACTTCTCCAGCGGGATGCCCAGCATCGCCAGCAGGCCCTCTTCGACGTACTTGCGCGAGCCGTGGTTGTAGGCGATGCGGCTGACGCCGTCGAGCCCGATCCCGGCCTCGGCCAGCACGCGGTCGATCAGCTCGGAGCGCGTCTTGAGCAGGTTGAGGCCGCTGTGCAGCATCGTGTCGCGGTTCTCGAAGCCGAAGAAGTCGATGCGCTCGGCGAAGTCCATGAACCGGCCGATCGTGGCGCCCGGCGGGAACATCGGCTCGTCGCCGCGGTGCATGCCCTCCAGCTCGGGCACGGTGATCGAGCTGGCCGACTTGAGCCGCGCGAACGACGGCGTGCTGCTCAGCACCACCGCGGTCGCGCCGTCGCCGATGACGAAGTCCGGGCGCAGGCAGCGCCAGCGGTTGACCAGCGGGGACGTCGAGTTGTCCGACGCGACCGTCATCGCGGTCCCGCCGCCCCGCGCCATCAGGTACGTCGAGGCCAGTTCCAGGGCGCCGAACATGCCGTTGCAGCCCTGGCGCAACTGCGCGGCGAGCAGGTCCCCGCCTACGAGGTGGCGCTGGACCCAGAACTGCGGGAACCAGCCGTCCGGGCCCGAGTGGTAGTTGTCGGCGTAGAGCAGCACGTCCAGCGACTCCGGGTCGACGCCCGCGCGGGCCACCGCCTGCTGCCCGGCCCAGAGCGCCATGTCCGGGGCCGGGGTCTCCCCCGCGCAGGCCGCGCCGGTCAGCCCGGTCGTCTCGGCGTCCTCGGCGGTCAGCCACCCCTGCTCGACCGCGAACCCGATGCCGGTCGTCTCCGGCACGTAGGTCCCGATCCCGCTGAGGTAGACGTCCTCGAGCTTCACTGCGCCTCCACTTTCGCTCCGAGCCACGCCTCGACGGCGTCGGCCGCACGGCGTTCGCCGCCGGCCTGCGCGACCTGCTCGCTCATCCACCGGACCCGCTCGGCCACGACGGGATCGGACGCGGTCTCCGTGACGGCGTCCAGCAGTTCCTCTTCGGTGACCCCGGTCCGGGACACGACGCGGCCCAGCCGCAGCTCTTCGATCCGCTCGGCGGTCACGACCTGGTCGGTCTGCGACGGTGTCACCACCATCGGGACGCCGTAGTGCAGCCCTTCCATCGCGCTGCCCATCCCGCCGTGGGTGACGAAGACCTTCGCGTGCGGCAGCAGCGCCGCGTGCGCGACGAACGGGTGCGCCTCGACGTTGTCCGGCAGCGGCCCCAGCTCGGCCGGGTCGACCCAGCGGCCGAGCGTCAGCACGACGTGCCACGGCTGCCCGGTGAAGGCGCGCACGCACTTGCGGAAGAAGCCGACCTGTTCCTTGCTGCGCGAAGTGCCCAGCGAGATCAGCACGACCGGCAGGCCGTCCGCGGGCCGCGTCCACTCACCCGGCGCGACCGTCCGGTCGAAGCAGGGTCCGATGAACGCGAAGCGGTCGTCGAAGGTTTCACCGCGGACCTGGAACGCCTTCGGCATGTACACGAGGTTGTAGCCGAATTCGCCGCCGAAGCCGTCGATGTCCACATCGGACAGGCCGTGTTCGGCGAGCAGGTTCTTGGCCTGTTCCACGAACGCCAGCAGGTCGGGGTCCGTGAGGTCCGGCGGCGCGCCGGGGGCCGCGGCGGCGTCTTGGGCGGCGTTCATCCGGAAGTGCTCGTTGGAGGCGAACTCCGGGCAGCTCTGCACCGTGGGCACGCCCCACTTGCGCGCCAGCAGCCGCGCCGTCTCGGACGCCGCGAGGTCGTGCACGACCAGGTCCGGCGGGTCGTCGGCGAACCGGCGCGCGGCCGCCGCGAGCGGGGCCAGGCCCTCCCCCATGAACGCCAGCATGGCGCGCAGCGCGTAACCGTCGGAAGCGGGGTCGCCCAGTCCGGTGGACCACGGGAACGTCGAGGTGTAGGGCAGCACTTCGGCGCCGGTCGCGGCGACCTTCCCGGCGAACTCGCCGACCACGGCGAAGGTGACCCGGTGGCCGCGGCGCACCAGCTCGGCGACGATCGGGAGGACCGGCGCGACGTGTGCGTAAGCGGGGAAGCTGAAGACCGCGATGTGCCTGCTCACGACGGCATCGTCCGGTACCGGCGAGGGCCGGGTGAACCGGCTACCACGCAAGTTCTGGCCATTTCCCCCAAAGCCGGGTTGGAACGTTTCGCCGCGGCGACGACTAGGGGCTTCCACAGATTTCTCCGGCGCGACCGGCCCGCGGCGCACGTGCTCCCTATCCTGCAGACGACCGCAACGAGGGGATCTCAACAGTCGTTGGAAAGCAACGAAAACGGCGTTGCCGAAGGAAATAGTTCCGGTCGACGTGCGACCTCTGGGGAAGGACCTTCATGAAGACCAGCGTTGACGACCTCGCCCTGTTCGGTGGCCCGATGGCCTTCGAGAAGACCCTGGTGGTGGGCAAGCCGAGCACCGGCGACCGGGCCAGGTTCTACGAGCGGCTCGAGGTGGCCCTCGACAGCGGCCGGCTCACCAGCGGCGGCCCGCTGGTCAAGGAGTTCGAGGCCCGGATCGCCGAGCACACCGGTGCCCGGCACTGCGTCGCGACCTGCAACGGCACGCTCGCCCTCGAGGTGATGGCCCAGGCGGCCGGGCTCAGCGGCGAGGTCATCATGCCGTCGATGACCTACGTCGCGACCGCGCACGCGATGCGCTACCTCGGTCTGACGCCGGTCTTCTGCGACCTGGACCCGGCCACCGGCTGCATCGACCCGGAGCAGGTCGAGTCGTTGATCACCGACCGCACGACCGGGCTGATCGGCGTGCACCTGTGGGGGCAGCCGGCGGCCGTCCAGGAGCTGGAGAAGATCGCCGAGCTGCACGACCTCACCCTCTTCTTCGACGCCGCGCACGGCATCGGCTGCACCTCGGGCACCCAGCCCCTCGGCGGCTTCGGCCAGGCCGAGATGTTCAGCTTCCACGCGGCCAAGGTCGTCACCACCTTCGAAGGCGGCGCCATCGTCACCAACGACGACGAGTTCGCCCAGCGCGCCCGCTACACCCACAACTTCGGCTGGGGCGAAGAGCACGTCACGGAGTTCGCCGGCACCAACGCCAAGATGAGCGAGGCGTCCGCGGCCATGGGCCTGACGTCGCTCGACGCGCTCCCGGCCACGGTCGCCGCCAACCGCGCCCACTACGAGCAGTACGCCGCGGAGCTGGCCGGGATCCCGGGCCTGGAGATGCACCGCTACGACGAAGAGAACCGCAACAGCTACCAGTACAACGTCGTCAAGGTCGACGAGGAGGAGTGCGGCCTCGCGCGCGACACGATCCTCGAGCTGCTGCGCGCGGACAACGTGCTGGCGCAGCGCTACTTCTCGCCGTGCGTGCACGAGTGCGAGCCGTACCGGACCGAGCGCCCGGTCTCGCTGCCGGCCACCGACGCCTTCTCCCGGCGGGTGCTGACGCTGCCGACGGGCCCGTCGGTGACCAGCGAGCAGGTGGGCGAGGTCGCGGCCCTGGTGAAGTTCGCCGTCGAGCACGCTCCGGAGATCCGCCGCCGCCTGGCCTGAACGCCGTCGTGGGCGAGAAACAGCGTGCTAACCCTGTTTCTCACCCACGACGAGCTTTTCCAGGTCCGCCACCAGCTCGTGCGGGGCCGGCAGGGCGGTGGCCAGCTCGCGCAGGCGTTCGGCGCCGGCCCGGAACCCCGGCTCGCCGACCAGCCGCGCCACCGCGGTCCGCAGCTCTTCGGCCGTGAAGCCGTCGTGGGTGAACAACAGTCCCGCACCCTCCTCGACCAGGCGCCGGGCGCGCAGGAGGTGGTCGGCGATCGGGGTGGTCACGGTCAGCTGGGGTACGCCCGCCACCAGGGCCGCGCCGTAGCTGCCGAAGCCGCCGTGGTGGACGATCGCCGCGCAGCTCGGGAGCACCGTGTGCAGGGCCACCGACTCGACGACCCGGACGTTCTCCGGGACCTCGTCCAATGCCTTCCGTTGCGCGGGCACGAGGGCCGCCACCACTTCGATGTCCAAAGAGGACAGTGCGGCCAGGATCTCCGGGATCGAGACGTAGTCGCCGCCGAACGCGTCCGTGTTGGACGAACCGAGCGTCAGGCACACCCGGGGCCGCGACGGCGGCTCGCGCAGCCAGTCCCAGACCACCGCCCGGCCGTTGTACGGTATGTGCCGCACCGGTAGCCGCCGGACGCCGGACCGCGCGCCCAGGGACTCCGGCAGCGGGTCGATCGTCGCCTGGCCCGTGACGAGCTCCTCGTCGAACTCGACGCCGTACGGCCGGGCCGTCAGCTCCAGCCAGTCGTACAACGGGTCTTCCTGCTCCTCGACGGGCTGCCGCGCCATCACGTCCAGGAACGTCCGCCGCATCGCGCACCAGACGTCGGCCCAGCACAGCTGCCGGACGTGCGCGGCGCCGCAGGCCTTCGCCGCGATCGCGCCGGCGTAGGTCAGCGCGTCCCAGACGACCAGGTCCGGCTGCCACGACACCGCGTGCGCGACCAGGTCGCCGACCATCTCGTCGTTGTAGATGGCGAACCCCGCCCACACCGTGAAGGTGTAGCGCTGGTGGAGGGCCTCCCAGGTGTGCGACGCCGGGTCGGTGTCGTTCCAGTTCGCGATCTCGGCTTCCTGGGCGTCGCGGTTCTGCTTCATCCCCTCGTGCATCGTGTTGTCCACGCCGACCGGGACGGCGGTCAGCCCGGTGCCGGTGATGACGTCGGTGAACGCGGGCGAGCTCGCCACGCGGACCTCGTGCCCGGCCGCGACCAGCGCCCAGGCCGTGGGGACCATGCAGTACAGGTGCGACTTCTCGTCCAGCGTCACGAACAACACGCGCACGGGGGTGCCTTTCAGTGCCGGGGGGAAAGCCGGCCCGCGAGCCGCGAGGAGATCAGCTGCAGGACCTCGGGCTGGTGGTCGGCGAGGAAGAAGTGCCCGCCGCGGTAGACCTGCAGCTCGAACTCGCCGTCGGTGAGCTCCTGCCAGGCCCGCGCCTCCTCGAGCGTGGTCTTCGGGTCAGCGTCCCCGGTGAGCACGGTGATCGGCGTGCTCAGCTTCGGACCGGGCTGCCGGACGTAGGTCTCGGCGGCCTTGTAGTCGTTGCGGATGGCCGGCAGCGCCATCCGCAGGATCTCCTCGTCGCCGAGGACGGCCGCGTTCGTGCCGCCGAGCTTGCGGACCTCGGCGATGACGCCGTCGTCGTCGAGCAGGTGCACGGACTCGTCGCGGCGGCAGGACGGCGCCCGCCGCCCGGAGGCGAACAGGTGCAGCGGCACCAGCCCGGCCCGCTCCAGCCGGGTGGCGACCTCGAACGACAGCGTCGCGCCCATGCTGTGGCCGAACAGCGCGAACGGCCGCCGGGCCCGGTCGGCCAGCACCTCGGCGAGCCGGTCCGCGAGCACCGGCAGGCTGTCGATCCCCGGTTCCAGCCGCCGGTCCTGCCGACCGGGGTACTGCACGGCGAAGACCTCGACCGACCGGCCGAGCCCCGCGGACACCGGGAAGTAGAAGCTGGCCGAGCCGCCCGCGTGCGGCAGGCAGAACAGCTGCACGGCGCCGCTCTCCGCCTCGTGGTAGCGGCGCAGCCACAGCTCCGGGTCGTCAGTCATGCGTGAGCTCCGTCCTCAGCGTGGTGCCGAGCCAGCCGCACACCGTCTCCGCGGTGGTGGCGGCGTGGTCCTCGACCATGGTGAAGTGGTTGCCGGGCACGTCGACGACGGTGTCGGCCGTGTCCCAGTGCGTCTGCCATTCCTCGGGGGCCAGCGACCCGTCGGCGACCGGCGGCTCGGACGAGCGGACCAGCAGCACGGGCGCGGAGAGCTTCGCGGGCGACCAGCCGCCCATCAGCCGGAAGTACCAGCTCATCGCGGACAGCCGGGCGACGTCCATCGGCGCGAACAGCTCCTCGCGGTCGAACATGCCGCCCAGCAGTTCGTCGCGGAACCGCTCCAGCGGCGAGTCCTCGCGCGGCAGGTAGCTGTCGAGCAGCACGACGGCCAGCGGCGGCGTGCCCTGCTCTTCGAGGAGTTCGGCGGCGGCGTGCGCGAGCATGCCGCCCGAGGACGACCCGAGCAGCACGAACGGCTCGCCGCCGGCGGCGTCCAGCACCGAGGCCGCCTGCACTTCGGCGACCGCGCGGACGGACGTCGGCAGCGCCTCGCCCTTGACGAACCCGGGCGTCGGCAGGGCGTACACGTCCCGCTCGCCGCGGAACGGCGAAGCGAACCGCGCGTACTGGTGCACCCCGGCCAGCGCGACGTACGAGCTGAAGCAGATCAGCTTCGGCGTGTGCTCCCCCGCCGCCAGCTTCACCGAACCCGGCCGCTCGGCCAGGTCGGCGGCCGAGTCGAAGGTGGGCCGCAGCAGGGCCGCGTTCTGCAGCAGCTCGAAGCCCTCCTTCATCTTGCCCAGTTCGCAAGCCGTCCGGAACAACGCACCCAGCGTCTCGCCGGAGTCCACAGTGGACTTCTGCGGCACCGCCTCGGTGACGGCCAGCTCCGCCCGCAGGTGCGCGGCGAGATCGACCGGTGCCGGGAAGTCGAAGACGAGCGTCGGCGGCAGCCGCAGGCCGGTGCTCGCGCCGAGGGCGTTGCGCAGCTCGACCGCGGTCAGCGAGTCGAACCCGGCGACGAGGAAGCCGACGTCCGGGCGCACGGCGTCGGGACCGGTGTGGCCCAGCACCGCCGCCGCGGTCGACCGGACGAGCTCCAGCAGCACCGATTCCTGCTCCGGCCCGGACTTCCCGGCCAGCGCCCGGCGCACGGCGTCCACACCGGACCCGGCTTCGGCGGCCGTCGAAGCCCGCCTGGCCGGTACCCGGACCAGTCCCTTGAGGACGGACGCAACCTGGTCGCCGACGCCGGTGAGGTCCAGCTTCGCCGGGACCAGCGCGGGCTCGGCGAGGGCGGTGGCGGCGTCGAACAGGGCCAGCCCCTGCTCGACCGGCAGCGCCCGGACGCCGCCGCGCGACATCCGCTTCCGGTCGGCGGAGTCCAGCGACGCGCTCATCCCGGTGTCCCACAGCCCCCAGGCCAGCGCCTGGGCGGGCAGGCCGCGGGCGGCCCGGTGGGCGGCGAGCGCGTCGAGGAAGGCGTTCGCCGCGGCGTAGTTGCCCTGCCCCGGCGCGCCGAAGGTGGCCGACACCGAGGAGAAGAGCACGAACGCCGAGAGGTTCCGGCCGGCGGTCAGCTCGTGCAGGTGCCAGGCGGCGTCGACCTTGGGCCGCAGCACGGTGTCGAGCCGGTCCGGGGTGAGCGAAGAGAGGACGCCGTCGTCGAGGACGCCCGCCGCGTGCACGACGGCGGCGAGGTCGGGGACGCCGGCCAGCAGCTCGGCGAGCGCGGCCCGGTCCGCGGTGTCGCACGCGGCGAGCCGGACGTCGGCGCCGAGGGCGGTCAGCTCGTCCCGCAGCCCGGTCGCCCCGGCCGCGGACCGGCTGGCCAGGACGAGCCGCCGCACGCCGTGCTCGGTGACCAGGTGCCGGGCCAGCAACCCGCCCAGGCCGCCGGTGCCGCCGGTGATCAGCACGGTGCCGTCGGGCCCGAACGGCCGCTTCCCCGTGGCGGACGCCGTCGTGGCACGGGTCAGCCGGGCGGCGAGCAGGGCACCTTCCCGGACGGCGAGCTGCGGCTCGTCGGTCCCGGCGGCGGCGAGCAGCGCGGCGGCGGACTCTTCGTGGTCGTCGACGTCGACCAGGACGACCCGGCCGGGGTTCTCCGACTGGGCCGAGCGGACCAGGCCCCAGACCGGCGCGCAGGCCAGGTCGGTGACCTCGTCGCCGGGTGCGGCGGCCACCGCGCCACGGGTCAGCACGACCAGGTGCGTCGCGGCGAACCGCTCGTCGGCGAGCCAGGCGTGCAGCAGGGCCAGCGCGTCGTGGGCGGCCGCCCGGGCGGCGTCCGGACCGGAACCCGCCGTGCACACGGCCAGTACCGCTTCGGGCACGGCCATGCCGAGGCCGACCGCGCCGCCGAGCGCGTCGAGGTCCACATAGGACTCCAGGGTGACGCCCGCCGCGTCGAGCACCGGCCCGACCTTGAGCTCGTCTTCCCCGACGACGGCCCACCGCCGGGGTCCGGCCTCGACCGGCCACGGCGTGACCGGCTGCCAGTCGAGCCGGAACAGCGAGTCGTGCGCCTTGCGGACGGGCCGCGCCGCCTCCGCGGTGAGGGGGCGCAGTACCAGCGCGTCGACCGACGCCACCGGGCGTCCGGCCGGGTCGGCGAGGCGCACCCGCACCGTGTCGTGGCCGTTCGGGGTCACCGTGACCCGGACCGCGGTGGCGCCGCTCGCGTGCAGCGTCACCCCGCTCCAGGAGAACGGCAGGTAGTTCCGGCCCGCCCATTCGGCGGCGGTGCCGAGCACGTGCAGCGACGCGTCCAGCAGCGCCGGGTGCAGGCCGAACCGGGCCGCGTCGGCGTGCTCCCCGGGGCGCAGCGCCACCTCGGCGTGCACTTCGTCGCCGAGCCGCCAGGCGGCACGCAGGCCCTGGAACGCCGGGCCGTAGCCGAACCCGGTCTCCGGGCCGCCGTCGTAGAGGCCGTCGAGGGCCAGGGGTTCGGCGCCGGCGGGCGGCCATTCCGGCACGTCTTCGGGGACCGCGGCACCGGCGGTCAGGCGGCCGCTGGCGTGCCGCGTCCAGAGTTCGTCCGCATCGAGTCGCGAGTGGACAGTCACCGGGTACGTGCCCCGCTCGTCCGGCGCACCGACGGCGACCTGCAGGTGGACGCCTTCGCGGGGCAGCGGCAGCGGGGTCTCGATGACCAGCTCCTCGATGCCGCCCGCGCCGACGTGCTCCCCCGCGCGCAGGACCAGCTCGACGAACCCCGTGCCGGGGAACAGCGTGCGGCCCGCCACGACGTGGTCGGCGAGCCAGGGGTGGGTGCGCGGCGAGATCCGGCCGGTGCACACGACGGCGCCGGTCCCGGCCACCGTCACCGACGCGCCCAGCAGCGGGTGGTCCGGGCGGTCGAGGCCCGCCATCGTGACGTCACCCGCGGCCGCCAGGGAGTACTCGGGCCAGAACCGCTCGTGCTGGAAAGCGTAGGTCGGCAGGGCTGCCGGGTCGCCGGTGCCGCCGAGGACCGCGCGCCAGTCCACTGTGGATCCACGCACGTGCAGGTTCGCGAGTGCGGTCAGCAGCTCTCGTGGCTCGTCGCGGTCCTTCCGCATCAGGGCGGTGACGAGCGCGTCGCCGTCGAGGCAGGTCGCGGCCATCGCGGTGAGCACGCCGTCCGGGCCCAGCTCGGCGAACCGGGTCACGCCCATCCCGGCGAGGGTGGTGACGGCGTCGGCGAACCGGACCGTGCCGCGGGCCTGGCGCAGCCAGTACTCCGGCGAGGTCAGGTCGGTCGCGAGCTCGCCGGTGAGCGTCGAGACGACCGGGATCGTCGGCGGGGCGAAGGTGACGCCGTGCAGGACGCGGCCGAACTCCGCGAGCATTCCGTCCATCCCCGGCGAGTGGAAGGCGTGCGAGACGCGCAGCCGCCGGGTCCTGCGGGCCGTCCAGTGCCGCTCGACTTCGAGGACGCCGTCCTCGGGACCGGAGACCACGACGGACGCGGGCCCGTTGACCGCGGCCAGCTCGACCCCGGCCGGCAGGGTCGGGAGGACCTCGGCCTCGGTGGCTTCGACGGCGAGCATGGCACCACCGGCGGGCAGGGCCTGCATCAACCGGCCCCGCGCGGCGACGACCGTGCAGGCGTCGGGCAGCGACCAGACGCCCGCGACGTGCGCGGCGGCCAGTTCGCCGATGGAGTGCCCGGCCAGCCGGTCGGGGCGGACGCCCCAGGTGTCCAGGAGCCGGGCCAGCGCCACTTCGACCGCGAACAGCGCGGGCTGGGTGTACTCGGTCCGGTCGAGCAGCCCGGGTTCGGTGTCGACGACCTCGAGGAGCGGCCGGCCGAGGTGACTGTCGAACTCCGCGCACACCTCGGCGAAGGCGTCGGCGAACACCGGGAACTCGCGGCGCAGCCCGGCGCCCATGGCGAGCCGCTGCGCGCCCTGGCCGGTGAACAGGAATGCGGTCGCGCCCTCGGCACGCAAGCCGGTGGTGACGCCGGGCGCGGGCTGATCGGCGGCCACGGCGGCGAGTCCGCGCACCAGTTCCTCGCGGTCCTCGCCGACCACGACCGCGCGGTGGGCGAACGCCGTGCGGGCGGCCAGCGCCGTGCCGATCTCGGCGGGCTCGCGGTCCGCGGCGTGGCTCAGCAGCCGTTCCGCCTGCGCCCGCAACGCTTCCGGCGTGTGCCCCGACACGGTCCAAGCCGTCAGCGCGCCGCCACTTTCACGGGAAAGCGGCGCTTCGGGGGCGGCCTCGATGATGACGTGGGCGTTGGTGCCGCTCACGCCGAACGACGAGACCCCGGCGCGGCGCACCCGGTCGTCCGGCCACGGCACGGGTTCGGACAGCAGCCGCACGGCCCCCTCGGACCAGTCCACATGGGACGAAGGAGTACCGGCGTGGAGCGTCCGGGGCAGCAGGCCGTTCCGGAGGGCCAGCACCATCTTCATGACCCCGGCGACGCCCGCCGCGGCCTGGGTGTGGCCCACGTTCGACTTGATCGAGCCCAGCCACAGGGGCCGCTCGCGGTCCTGGCCGTAGGTGGCGATCAGCGCCTGGGCCTCGATCGGGTCGCCCAGCGTCGTGCCGGTCCCGTGCGCCTCGACGGCGTCCACATCGGACGGTTCGAGGCCCGCGTTCGCCAGGGCCGCCCGGATCACCCGCTGCTGGGACGGGCCGTTCGGGGCGGTGAGGCCGTTCGACGCGCCGTCCTGGTTGACCGCGGAACCCCGCACGATCGCGAGCACCGGGTGCCCGAGGCGGCGCGCGTCGGACAGCCGTTCCAGGACGAGCATCCCGGAGCCTTCGCCCCAGCCGGTGCCGTCGGCGTCGTCGGAGAAGGCGCGGCAGCGGCCGTCGGGGGACAGCCCGCGCTGCCGGCTGAACTCGACGAACGAGCCAGGCGTCGAAAGCACCGTGACGCCGCCGGCGAGGACGAGCGAGCACTCCCCCGCGCGCAGGGACTGGATCGCCCAGTGCATCGCGACCAAAGAGGACGAACACGCGGTGTCCACGGTGACCGCCGGGCCCTCGAACCCGAGCGCGTAGGAGATCCGGCCCGAGAGCACGGAAGCGGCGTTGCCGGTGCCGAGATAGCCTTCCGCGCTCTTCGGCGACAGCGCGAGCAGCGCGGAGTAGTCCTGGCCGTTGGTCCCGGCGAACACGCCGACCGGCTCGCCGCGCAGCGTCTCCGGGTCGATCCCGGCGCGTTCCAACGCCTCCCAGGACGTCTCGAGCAGCAGCCGCTGCTGCGGGTCCATGGCGAGGGCCTCGCGGGGTGAGATCCCGAAGAAGGCGGGGTCGAACAGCGCGGCGTCGTCGAGGAAACCGCCTTCGCGGGCGTAGGACGTGCCTTCGCTGTCCGGGTCCGGGTCGTAGAGCGCGTCGAGGTCCCAGCCACGATCAGCCGGGAAGCCACCGATCGCGTCGCGGCCTTCGGCGAGCAGCGCCCACAGTTCGTCCGGGCTGTGGACGCCGCCGGGGAACCGGCAGGCCATCGAGACGATCGCGATCGGCTCGTCGTCGGTCCGGGCCGCGACGCGCACCGACGCCGGGCCCGCGTCGCCGGTCAGGTGCGCGGCCAGGGCCTTCGGTGTCGCGTAGTCGTAGATGAGCGTGGCGGGCAACCGCTGCCCGGTCGCCGCGGCCACCCGGTTGCGCAGTTCCACGGCGGTCAGCGAATCGAAGCCGAGGTCCTTGAACGCCCGGTCCGGGTCGACGGCGGCCGCGTTCGCGTAACCGAGGACCAGGGCCACGGCGGTGCGGACGACGTCGAGCGGGTCGGCCGGCCGCTCGGCGACCGGCGCGGCGGCGGGCCGCGGTGGGACGAGCCCGGCGAACACGGGCGGCAGGGCCGGGGCCGCGCGGAGCACGTCGAAGTCGAACCGGATCGGCAGCACCGCGGGCTCTCCCGCGCGGCAGGCCGCGTCGAACAGCCGCAGAGCCTCCGCAGTGGACAGCGGGATCATGCCCGTGGCGCCCATCCGGCGGCGATCGCGGTCGGCGAGGGCCCCGGTCATCCCGCTGGCCTGTTCCCACAGTCCCCAGCCGAGCGCGAGCGCCGGCCGGCCGTGGTCGCGGCGGTGGCGGGCGAGCGCGTCGAGCCAGACGTTGGCCGCGGCGTAGTTCGCCTGCCCGGCCGGGCCGAGCGTGCCGGAGATCGAGGAGAACACGACGAACGCGGTCAGGTCGGCCCCGGCGGTCAGCTCGTGCAGGTTCGTGACGGCGTCGACCTTCGGCCGCAGCACGACGTCCAGGCGCTCGGGGGTCAGCGCGGAGACGACACCGTCGTCGAGGACGCCGGCCGCGTGGACGACGCCGGTCAGCGGCCGGTCGGCGGGGATGCTCGCCAGCAGTGCGGCCAGCGCGTCGCGGTCGGCGGCGTCGCAGGCCGCGACGACCGGTTCCGCGCCGAGCTCGGCCAGCTCCGCGCACAGCTCGGCGGCACCGTCGGCGTCCGGGCCGCGACGGCCGGCCAGGAGCAGGTGGCGCACGCCGTGCCGGGCCACGAGGTGGCGGGCGACCTGCGCGCCGAGGGTCCCGGTGCCGCCGGTGACCAGCACGGTCCCGGCCGGGCCGAAGGTCGCCGAAGGGCCCGGCGCCGGAGCGGGTTTCGCCAGGCGCGCCGCGCGGATCTCGCCGTCACGCAGCAGGAACTGGGGTTCGCCGGTGGCGAGGGCGGCGGGCAGCAGCCGCGCCGCGGCCGGGTCGTCGACGTCGGCGAGCACGAACCGGCCGGGGTTCTCCGCCGCGGCCGAGCGCAGCAGCCCCCACACCGGGGCCTGCGCGAGGTCCGAAACGCCCTCGGCGACCGCGGCACCGCGGGTCAGCACCACCAGGGTGCGGCCGGCGAACCGCTCGTCGGCGAGCCAGAAGCGGACGAGCCGCAGCGCGCGGCGCGCCGCTTCGCCCGGGGTGTCGGCCTCGGAGCGGGAGACGAACGGGGCGACCAGGACGTCCGGCAGCGCGCCCGCTTCGGCGAGGGCGTCGAGGTCGGGGTGGCAGGCGAGCGCGCCCAGCTCGCCGAGCAGGGCCGAGGCGAACTCGCGGTGCCCGGAGCCGAGCACGGCCCAGGACGCCGGCCCGGGTTCCCCGGCCGGGACCGGCACCCAGTCGAGCTTGAGCAGCGCGTCCCGGGTCGCACCGCCCACCGGCTGGGGCAGCTCGGGCCAGTACGTCTCGCGCTGGAAGGCGTAGGTCGGCAGCTCGCACGCCCGCACGCCGGTGCCGGCGAACACCCCGCCCCAGTCGGCCCGGGCACCGTGGACGTACCCGCTCGCGACGGCGGTCAGTGCGGTCCGGACGTCGTCGCGGTCCTTGCGCAGCAGTGCGGAGACCACCGCGCCGGGCAGGCACTCCTCGGTCATCGCGGCGAGCACGCCGTGCGGGCCCAGCTCCAGGAACCGGCCGGTCCCGAGGTCGGCGAGCGCGGCGACGGCGGTGGCGAACCGGACCGGCTCCCGGACCTGGCGCACCCAGTGGCCCGGCGTGGCCAGTTCGTCGGTGCCGGGCTTCCCGGTCACCGTCGACACGATCGGCAGCCGCGGCCGGGCGTAGGTGATCCGCGCCGCGACCTGCGCGAACGCGTCGAGCATCGGGTCCATCAGCGGGGAGTGGAAGGCGTGGGACACGGTGAGCTGCCGGGTCCGGCGGCCGAGTGCGGCGAAGTGCCGCTCGATCTCCCGCGCGTCCTTTTCGTCGCCGGACACGACGACCGAGTCCGGGCCGTTGACCGCGGCCAGGGAGACGGCGTCGGAGAGCAGCGGCGTCACCTCGTCCTCGGTGGCCTGGATCGCGACCATCGCCCCGCCGCGCGGGAGGTCCTGCATCAACCGCCCGCGAGCGGCGACCAGCTCGGCGGCGTCGGCGAGGGAGAAGACGCCCGCGACGTGCGCGGCGGCCAGTTCGCCGATCGAGTGCCCGGCGAGGTGGTCGGGCGTCACGCCCCAGGACTCCAGCAGCCGGAACAGGGCGACCTCGACCGCGAACAACGCGGGCTGCGTGTACGCCGTCTCGTCGAGGTCCTCGCCGGACCGGATGACCGTCGCCAGTGGACGGTCGAGGTGCCGGTCGAACTCCGCGCAGATCTCGTCGAAAGCCTGGGCGTACGCCGGGAAACGCTCGTACAGCCCGAGGCCCATGCCGGCCCGCTGCGCGCCCTGGCCGGTGAACAGGAACGCGGTCAGCCCCTCGGTGACCACGCCGCGGACGAGGCCGGGCGCTTCGCCGCCGTTCGCGAGTGCGCGGACGCCGTCGGCCAGCTCGGCCGCGTCGCCGACCACGACGGCGCGGTGCTCGAACGCCGAGCGGGTCGTCGCGAGCGCCAGCCCGATCGCGGCCGGATCACCGTGAACCAGCCGCGCGGCCTGCGCGCGCAGAGCCGCCTCCGACCGTCCGGAAAGGACCCACGGCACGACGGCCGGCGAAGCCGGTTCCGGCGCGGCCTCTTCGGCGGGAGGTGCCGCCAGGAGCACGTGCGCGTTGGTGCCGCTGACCCCGAACGCCGAGACCCCCGCGTGGCGCACGCGCCCTTCGTCCGGCCACGGGACGGGCTCGGTCAGCACGCGGACGTCGCCGGCCGACCAGTCCACCTTGGCCGACGGCCGGTCGACGTGCAGGGTCTTGGGCAGGACGCCGTTGCGCAGCGCGAGGGCCATCTTGATCACCCCGGCCACCCCGGCGGCGGCCTGGGTGTGCCCGAGGTTGGACTTGACCGAGCCGAGCCACAGCGGCCGTCCGGCCGGCCGGTGCTCGCCGTAGGTGGCCAGGAGCGCCTGGGCTTCGATCGGGTCGCCGAGCGAGGTGCCGGTGCCGTGCGCCTCGACGGCGTCCACATCGGACGGAGAAAGTCCGGCGTCGGCGAGCGCGGCCCGGATGACCCGTTGCTGCGAAGGGCCGTTCGGGGCGGTGAGGCCGTTCGACGCGCCGTCGGAGTTGATCGCCGAGCCCGCGACGATCGCGAGCACCGGGTGCCCGTGGCGCCGGGCGTCGGCCAGCCGTTCCAGCAGCACGACACCGGCGCCTTCGCCCCAGCCGGTGCCGTCGGCGCCGTCGGCGAACGCCTTGCACCGGCCGTCCGCGGCCAGCCCCTGCTGGCGGCTGAAGCCGATGAACGCGCCGGGCGTCGTCATGACCGTGACGCCGCCGGCGAGCGCGAGGTCGCACTCCCCCTCGCGCAGGGCGTGCGCCGCCCAGTGCAGGGCGACCAGCGAGGACGAGCAGGCGGTGTCGACGGTGACGGCCGGGCCCTCCAGCCCGAGCGCGTAGGAGATCCGTCCGGAAAGGACACTCGCCGCGTTGCCCGTGCTTTCGTAGCCGTCGCCGACGCCGGGCGCGAGGCTGAGCAACCCGGGGTAGTCCTGGCCGTTGGTCCCGGCGAACACGCCGACCGGCTCGCCGCGCAGGGAAAGCGGGTCGATCCCGGCCCGTTCGAGGGCTTCCCACGACGTTTCCAGCAGCAGCCGCTGCTGCGGGTCCATCGCCAGGGCCTCACGCGGCGAGATGCCGAAGAAGGCCGCGTCGAACGCACCGGCGTCGCGGACGAACCCGCCCTGGCGGACGTAGCTCGTGCCCGGGTGTGCCGGGTCGGGGTGGTAGACGGCGTCGACGTCCCAGCCGCGGTCTTCGGGGAAGTCGGTCATCGTGTCGGTGCCCGTTTCGAGGACCCGCCACAGGTCTTCGGGCGTCTCGACGCCGCCCGGGAACCGGCAAGCCATCGCCACGATCGCGACCGGCTCGGGCGCGGCCGATTCGGCCACGCGCAGCCGTTCGCGGGTCTCGTGCAGGTCGGCGGTGACCTTGCGCAGGTAGCCGAGCAGCTTCTCTTCGTTCACTTCGCACCCCCTCCGCGCGTCACGCGAGGCCCAGCTCGTTGTCGATGAAGTCGAAGATCTCGCTGGAACTGGCCGTCTCGAGCTTCTGCCGCGCGCCCGTGCCGGACGCGGGCGCCTCGAGCCGGCTCAGGAGCGCCTGCAGCCGGGCGGTGATCCGAGTGCCGGCGAGCTGCTCGGCCGTCAGCACCGCGAAGGCCGCCTCGATGCGGTCCAGCTCGGCCTCGGCCGCCCCGGCCGGATCGGCCGGGCCGAGCTCCCGGCCGAGGTACTGGGCGAGCGCGGCCGGGTTCGCGTAGTCGAAGCCGAGCGTCGCGGGCAGGGCCAGCCCGGTGACGGCGGCGAGCCCGTTGCGCAGCTCGACCGCGGTGAGCGAGTCGAGGCCCAGTTCCTTGAACGCCAGCGCGGGGTCCACTGTGGACGGCCCGGCGTACTCGAGCACGGCGGCGACCTCGGCGCGCACCAGATCGAGCAGCGCGCGGTCCCGCTCGGGCCCGGTCAGGGTGTCGAGCTTCGCCCGGAAGTCCTGCTCCGGCTTCGCCGCGGCGGCGCGCACCCGGCGCGCCTCGGGCAGGTCGTCGAGCAACGGTGCCGGCCGGAGCGCCGTGAACGCGGGCGCGAACAGCTCCCAGTCGATGTCGGCGACCGCGACGACGGTCTCGCCGCCGCCGAGCGCGCGGTGCAGGGCGGCGGTGGCCCGTTCCGGGGCCATCGGGCGGATCCCGCCGCGCCCGGCGCGCGAGGCACCGGCGGCCATGCCCGCGCCGGCCCACGGGCCCCAGGCGATCGAGGTCGCGGGCAGGCCGAGCCCGGCCCGGTGCTCGGCGAGCGCGTCCAGCACGGCGTTGGCCGCGACGTAGTTGCCCTGCCCGGCCGCGCCGAGCGTGGCCGCCAGCGACGAGAACAGGACGAACGCGGACAGCTCGCGGCCGGCCGTCAGTTCGTGCAGGTGCCACGCGGAGTCCACTTTGGCCCGCAGGACGGTGGTGAGGCGGCCCGGCGTCAAGGCGTCCAACACCCCGTCGTCCAGCACCCCGGCGGCGTGGACGACGGCGTCGAGGTCGGGCACCGAGTCCAGGAGCTCGGCGACGGCCGTGCGGTCGGCGAGGTCGCAGGCGACCAGCGTCACCTTGGCGCCCAGCGCGCTGAGCTCGGCTTCCAGCTCGGCGGCTCCCGGCGCGGCGGGTCCGCGCCGGCCGGCCAGCACGACGTGCGGCGCGCCGGTGCGGGCCAGCCACCGGGCGACCTCGGCGCCCAGCGCACCCGTGCCGCCGGTGACGAGCACCGGCCCGGTCGGCGTCCAGGGTTCGGCGTCGTCGCCCGGCGCGTGGACGAGCCGCCGCGCGAAGACCCCCTCCGGCCGGATCGCGAGCTGGTCCTCGCCGGCGGTGAACGCGGCGACGAGCCGGGTCAGCTCCGCTTCGCCGGGCTCGGCGGGCAGGTCGGCCAGGCCGCCCCAGCGGTCCGGGTGCTCCAGTGCCGCGACGCGGCCGAGGCCCCAGATCCCGGCCGCGAAGGGCTGCTCGAGCGTCTCGGCACCGACGGCGACGGCTCCGGTGGTGACCGACCACAGCGGCGCGCCGACCCCGGCGTCGCCGAGGGCCTGGAGCAGCACGGTGGTCAGCGCCAGCCCGAGCGGCACGGACGCCCGGACCTCGACGGCCAGCCCCAGCAGCGAGACGACGCCGTCGACCGGGCCGAGGCCGAGCAGTTCGGCGGCGAGCGCGTCGCGGCTGGTCTCCCCCAGGGTGACCCGCACCGGCTCGGCACCCGCGTCGGCGAGGGCCGGGAGGACGGCCTTGACCAGCGGGGCGTCGTCGTACCCGGCGGGTACGACCACGGCCCAGCGGCCGGCCAGGCTCGCGCGGGGCCGGTCCGCGACCGGTCGCCACGAGACGCGGTACTGCCAGGCGTCGGCGGCCGGCGGCACCGGGACCAGGGGTTCGGGCCAGAAGGCCTGGCGGTCGAAGGGGTAGGTGGGCAGCGCGACGTGCCGGGTGCCCGGCGACCACGGTGCCCAGTCGATCGGGTGCCCGCTGACGTGCAGGTTCGCCAAGGCCAAGAGCGCGGTCGTGGTCTCCGGCCGGTCCTTGCGCAACGCCGGAACCGCCCGCAGTCCGGGGGCCAGCGCGGTCAGCGTCCCGTCCGGCCCCAGTTCGACGGCCCGGGTCACCCCGGCCTCGCGCAGCGTCTCGACGGCCTGCGCGAACCGCACCGGCTCACGCACCTGCCGCACCCAGTACTCCGGGTCCGTCAGGTCGGCGTCGCCGGTCACCGTGGACACGACGGGGATGCGCGGCCCGGCGTAGCCGATCCCGCGCGCCACCTCGGCGAACTCCGCCAGCATCGCGTCCATATGAGCCGAGTGAAACGCATGCGAGACCCGCAAATCCCTAGACTTCACGCCGCGCTCGGTCAGCTCCGCGGCGATCCCGGCGAGCGCGGCGGCGTCGCCGGAGAGCACGGTGGCCAGGGGTCCGTTGACCGCGGCCAGGTCGGCCCGGCCCGCGGCGACCTCGAGAACGTCCTGCTCGGCGGCCTGCACGGCGAGCATCGCGCCGCCGCCCGGCAGCGCCTGCATCAGGCTCGCGCGGGCGGCCACCAGCGTGCACGCGTCTTCGAGCGAAAACACCCCGGCGACGTGCGCGGCGGCCAGCTCACCGATCGAATGCCCGACGAGGTAGTCCGGCTTGACACCCCACGACTCCAGCAAGCGGAACAGCGCGACTTCGAGCGCGAACAGCGCGGGCTGCGTGGTCCCCGTCCGGTCCAGCGCCACGGCGTCCGCGAAGACCGCCCGGTCCACGTCGAGGTGCGCGCACACCGCGTCGAACGCGTCCGCGAACACCGGGAACCGCTCGTACAGTTCGGCCCCCATGCCGACCCGCTGCGAGCCCTGCCCCGCGAACAGCAGCGCGGTCTTGCCGTCGTTCGCCTGTCCGGCGACCACACCCGCGTGTTTGGTGCCCGCGGCGACCGCGTTCAGTCCGGCGACCAGGTCGGTACCGGTCACGACCGCGCGGTGGTCGAACACCGCCCGCGCGGCCAGCGAACGGGCGACCTCGGCCGGGGTGACGTCCGAGGTCCCGGCGAACTCCGCGAGCCGCCGGGCCTGCTCGCGCAGCACCGCTTCCGACCGGCCCGACAACGGCCAGACGACGTCCGTGGCGGGAGCGTCCGAGGCCTCGACAACGGGCGGCTGTTCGAGGATGACGTGGGCATTGGTGCCGCTGAAGCCGAACGACGACACACCCGCGCGGCGCGGCCGCTCCCCCGCCGGCCACGGTGTCGTCTCGGTCAGCAACGCGACGCCGTCCCACTTGACGTGCCGCGACGGCGTGTCGACGTGCAATGTCTTCGGCAGCAGTCCCTTTTGGAGGGCCAGCACCATCTTGATGACGCCCGCGATGCCCGCGGCCGCCTGCGTGTGCCCGATGTTGGACTTCAGCGAGCCGAGCCACAGCGGGTGCTCGCGGTCGCGGCCATAGGTCGCCAGCAGAGCCTGCGCTTCGATCGGGTCGCCCAGCGCGGTCCCGGTGCCGTGCGCCTCGACGGCGTCCACATCGGACGGTGTCAGCCCGGCGTTCGCCAGTGCCGCCCGGATGACGCGCTGCTGCGACGGTCCGTTCGGAGCGGTGAGGCCGTTCGACGCGCCGTCCTGGTTCACCGCCGAGCCACGCAGGACCGCGAGCACCGGGTGCCCGAGCCGGCGCGCGTCCGAGAGCCGCTCGACCAGCACGACACCGGCGCCTTCGCCCCAGCCCGTGCCGTCCGCGCCGTCGGCGAAGGCCTTGCAGCGGCCGTCCGCCGCGAGCCCGCCCTGGCGTGAGAACTCGACGAACGCGCCGGGTGTCGCCATCACCGTCACGCCGCCGGCCAGCGCCATCGCGCACTCGCCCGCGCGCACCGACTGGGCGGCCAGGTGCAAGGCGACCAGCGAAGCCGAGCACGCCGTGTCCACGGTGACCGCCGGGCCACCGAGGCCCAGCACGTACGAAACCCGGCCCGACACGACCGAAGCCGCGTTCCCGGTGCCGACGAACCCGCCGAAGTCCTCGCCCGAACCGGCGAGCACCGCCGGGTAGTCCTGGCCGTTGGTGCCGAGGAACACGCCGACGTCCGCGCCCCGGCCCGGGTCGACGCCGGCGCGTTCGAGCGTCTCCCACGCCGTCTCGAGGACGAGCCGCTGCTGCGGATCCATCGCCAGGGCTTCCCGCGGCGAGATGCCGAAGAAGCCCGGATCGAACTCCGTGACCCCCTCGACGAACGCGCCGCCGCTCGCGACGACCCCGGCCGCCGCCAGGCCCGCGAGGTCCCAGTGCCGGTCGGCGGGGAAGCCGGAAACCGCGTCCCCGCCCGAGATCAGCAGGTCCCACAGGTCGTCCGGGGTCCGGACGCCGCCGGGGAACCGGCAGCCCATCCCCACGACGACGATCGGGTCCTCGGGGGACATCGCGGCCCGCTCGACGGCCGGCTCTTCGCTCGCCGTGCCCGCGAGGTGCTTGGCCAGGTGGGCGGCGGTCGGGTAGTCGTAAACCAGCGTCGCGGGCAGTTCGGTGCCGGTGGCCAGACCGAGCCGGTTGCGCAGTTCGACCGCGGTCAGCGAATCGAAGCCGAGATCGGCGAACGACCTGTCCGCGGCGACCTCCTCGGCGTACCCGAGGACGGCCGAGACCTGACGGCGCACGAGCGTCAGCAGGTCCTCTTCGGACAGTCCGGACAGCTCGACCCGCGGCGCTTCGCCTGCCGCTTCGGGAAGTTCGTCGAGCAACCGGCTCGGCCGGACGGCGGTGAGCGCCGGGCCGTAGACCGGCCAGTCGACGTCGGCGAGCGCGAGCGCGACGTCGCCGGCGCCCAGGGCCCGGTCGAGCGCGGCCAGGGCGAGGGCGGGGTCGAGGGGCGTGAGCCCGCCGCGGCGGAGCCGGTCGCGGACGGCTTCGTCCGCGGCCATGCCGGCGTCGGCCCACGGTCCCCAGGCGAGCGACGTCGCCGGGAGCCCGCGCGCCCGCCGGTACGCGGCCAGGGCGTCGAGGTAGGCGTTCGCCGCCGCGTAGTTGCCCTGCCCGGCCGAGCCGACCGTGCCCGCCAAGGACGAGAACAGCACGAACGCCGAGAGTTCACGGCCGGCGGTGGCCTCGTGCAGGTGCCGGGCGGTGGTCGCCTTGGCGCGCAGCACGCGGTCGAGCTTTTCGGGGGTGAGGCCGTCGAGGACGCCGTCGTCGAGAACCCCGGCGGCGTGGATGACGACGCTCAGGTCCGGCAGGGAGTCCACGAGCGCGGTGACCGCGTCCCGGTCGGTGCAGTCGCAGGCCACGACGGTGATCTCGGGCGCGGCCGGCTCGGCCGCACCCGGGCCGCGCCGGCTCGCCAGCACCACGCGCGACGCGCCGCGCTCGACGGCCCAGCGGGCCAGGTGGCCGCCGAGTGCCCCGGTCCCGCCGGTGATCAGCACCGTGCCGCGGACTGTCCACCCGGGACATTCGGTGGTCAGCGGCGCTCGCACGAGCCGCCGGGCGAAGACGCCGGACGGCCGGAGGGCGACCTCGTCCTCGGTGCCGTCGGCGAGCACGCCGCACAGCCGGTCGAGGGCCCGTTCGTCGAGGTGCCCGGGCAAGTCGATCAGACCGCCCCACCGGCGCGGGTGTTCCACCGCGGCGGCCCGGCCCAGGCCCCACACCTGCGCCTGGTCCGGGTGCGCGAGGGGATCGGACCGGCCGGTGGAGACCGCACCCCGGGTGGCGCACCACAGCGGCGCGGACCAGCCGTGCCTGCCGAGGGCCTGCACGAGCGCGAGCGTCTCGTCCACGGCCAGCAGGG
This sequence comes from Amycolatopsis stemonae, assembly GCF_054781455.1. Classification (NCBI taxonomy): domain Bacteria; kingdom Bacillati; phylum Actinomycetota; class Actinomycetes; order Pseudonocardiales; family Pseudonocardiaceae; genus Amycolatopsis; species Amycolatopsis stemonae. The sequence goes on from NZ_BAAGUJ010000007.1 coordinate 406,832, forward strand.
AAAGGATCCCGTCGGGCTCGGTCAGCCCCGGGGGAAGCTCGGCGCCGGCCACCTCCACGTCGGCGCCCCGGGCGCGCAGTCCCGCCACCAGGTCGTCAGCGGCTTCGCGGGTGACCACGAGCCAGCGGCCGGACAGCCGCGCGGTGGTCGTGCCGGTGACCGGGCGCCAGCCGATCCGGTAGCGCCAGTTGTCCACAGTGGACTCTTCGTGGTGACGGCGGCGCCAGGACGCCAGCGCGGGCAGGACGTCGCTCAGCGGTGTCTCCGACGGGACGTCCAGGGTGCTGGTCAGCGCCTCGAGGTCCTGCCGGTCGACCGCCGACCAGAAGTCGTCCGCGCCGACGTCGCCGACGGCGGCCGACTCCGGTGCGGTGAGCCAGAACCGCTCCCGCTGGAAGGCGTACGTCGGCAAGTCGACGCGGTGGGCGCCGTCGAGCAGCGCGGTCCAGCCGGGCGCGCCGCCGCGGACGTGCAATTCGGCGAGCGCGGCCAGCACCGACTCCCGCTCGTCGCGCGACGCGTGCAGCATCGCCACGACGGGCACGTCCGCCATCCCGGCCAGGGTCCGGTCCGGGCCCACCTCGACGAACCGGGCGGCACCCCGGTCTTCCAGGGCCGTCATCCGGTCGGCGAACCGGACCGGTTCACGCACGTGCCGCACCCAGTACTCCGGGTCGGTCAGGTCGGCGGGCCCGCCGGTCACGACCGGGATCTTCGGCGCCGAGAACGTCAGCCCGGACACGACCTCGCGGAACTCGGCCAGCATCGGTTCCATCCGCACCGAGTGGAAGGCGTGCGACACGGCGAGCCGTTTGGTCTTGCGCCCCCGGGACCCCAGTTCGGCCGCGGCCGCGAGCACCGCGTCTTCGTCGCCGGAGAGCACGACCGAGTCGGGCGCGTTGACGGCGGCCAGGTCGACGCGCTCGCCGAGCAGGGGCTTGACTTCGGCTTCGCCGGCCTGGACGGCGACCATCGCGCCGCCGGCCGGGAGGGCCGCCATCAGCCGCGCCCGCGCGGCGACCAGCGTGCAGGCGTCGGCCAGCGAGAGGACCCCGGCGACGTGCGCGGCCGCCAGCTCGCCGATCGAATGCCCGGCGAGGAAGTCCGGCTTCACGCCCCAGGACTCCAGCAGCCGGAACAACGCCACCTCGACGGCGAACAGCGCGGGCTGCGTGAAACCCGTGTCGTGCAGGGAGTCTCCCGAGATCGCTTCGGCCACGGGGAGGTCGAATTCCGCGCACACCGCGTCGAAGGCCTCGGCGAACACCGGGAACGCCGCCCGCAGCCCCGCGCCCATGCCGATCCGCTGGGAACCCTGGCCGGAGAACAGGAACGCCGTCTTGCCGGACTTGCCCGCCACACCCTCCACAAGGGACGGTGACGGCTCGCCGCCGGCGAGGGCTTCCAGCGCGGTCGCCGCCCCGGCCGCGTCGGCGGCCAGCACGACGGCGCGGTGCTCGAACGCGGACCGCCCGGTGACGAGCGACCACGCCGTGTCCGCGAGCGACGCGCCCGTCGCCAGGTGGTCCCGCAGCCGGACGGCCTGCTCCCGCAGGGCCTCGCGTGAACGCGCCGAGAGCGCCAGCGGGACCGGACCGTCGACGGTGGTCGCCGGGGCGGGGGGCTCGTCGTAGCTCTCCAGGATCACGTGCGCGTTGGTGCCGCTGATGCCGAAGGACGACACGCCCGCCCGGCGGGGAGTCCCGCCCGCGGGCCACTCGACGTTCTCGGTGAGCAGCTCGACGGACCCGGCCGCCCAGTCGATGTGCGGCGACGGCGCGTCGACGTGCACCGTGCGCGGCAGCAACCCGTTGCGCAGGGCGAGAACCATCTTGATCACCCCGGCGACGCCCGCGGCGGCCTGGGTGTGGCCGATGTTCGACTTCACCGAGCCGAGCCGCAGCGGCCGCTCGCGGTCCTGGCCGTAGGTCGCCAGCAGCGCGTGCGCCTCGATCGGGTCGCCGAGCGTGGTGCCGGTGCCGTGCGCTTCCACGGCGTCCACCTCGGACGGGGTGAGCCCGCCACTGGCCAGCGCGGCCCGGATGACCTGCTGCTGCGCCGGTCCGTTGGGCGCGGTGAGACCGTTGGACGCGCCGTCGGAGTTGACCGCGGAGCCGCGGACCACGGCCAGCACCGGGTGGCCGTTGGCCAGCGCGTCGGACAGCTTCTCGACCAGGACCAGGCCGACGCCTTCGGACCAGCCGGTGCCGTCGGCCGCGGCCGCGAACGGCTTGCACCGCCCGTCCGGCGCGAGGCCGCGCTGGCGGCTGAACTCGAGGAACATGCCGGGGGTCGACATCACGGTGACGCCGCCGACCAGCGCCAGCGAACACTCGCCGCGGCGCAGGGCCTGGGCGGCCCAGTGCAGCGCGACCAGCGAAGACGAGCACGCGGTGTCCACGGTGACCGCGGGGCCGCGGAGGCCGAGCTGGTAGGCGACGCGGCCGGAGATGACCGCCGTCGAGTTGCCCGTGAGCAGGTGGCCTTCGACGCCTTCGGGCAGCGCGGTCAGGCCGGAGCCGTAGCCGGTCGACGTGCCGCCGACGAACACGCCGCCGCGCGTGCCGCGCAGGGACAGCGGGTCGATCCCGGCGCGCTCGAACGTCTCCCACGCCGTTTCGAGCAGCAGCCGCTGCTGCGGGTCCATGGCGAGGGCCTCGCGGGGGCTCATCCCGAAGAAGCCCGGGTCGAACTCGGCCGCGTCGTAGACGAAACCGCCCTCCCGGACGTAGCTGGTGCCCGTCCGGCCGGCGTCGCCGGAGTACAGCGCCGCGGGCCAGCCGCGGTCGGCCGGGAAGCCGGCCATCCCGTCGCCGCCGTCGACCAGGAGCTGCCACAGCTGCTCGGGCGTCCGGACACCGCCGGGGAACCGGCAGCCCATGCCGATCACCGCGACCGGTTCGGCGTCCCGGTCCTCGACCTCGCGCAGCCGCTGGTTCGCCGCCCGCAGGTCGCTGGTGACCTTCTTGAGGTAGTCGAGCAGCTTCTTCTCGTTGTCGGCGGTCACGCCCCGAACTCCTTGTCGATCAGGTCGAACAGCTCGTCGGCGGAGGCCGCCGCGACTTCGTCGTCCCACTGCGGTTCCGCGGTGCCGGTCCACCAGGCGAGCAGGCTCTGCAGCCGTTCGGTGATCTCCTCGCGGCCCTCGTAGCCCTCGGGCAGGGAGGCGAGCGAACCACGCAGGTCGTCGACCAGGCCGGTGGCGGACGGCGCCGCCGGGGCGATGTCGTCGAGCAGGTAGCCCGCCAGCTCGAGCACCGTCGGGTAGTCGAAGACGAGCGTCGCGGGCAGCCGCTTCCCGGCGACCGCGCCGAGCCGGTTGCGCAGCTCGACCGCGGTGAGCGAGTCGAAGCCCAGTTCGGTGAACGCCTTCGCCGGGTCGATGTCCACTGTGGACGCGTGCCCGAGCACGGCGGCGACCTGCCTGGTGACCACCTCGACGACCAGGTCCGCGCGGTCGGCGGCCGGCGTCGCGGCGAGCCGCTCGGCCAGGCCCGCGGGCCCGGCCTTCGCGGCGGCCGTGACCGCGCGCCGCGCCGGGGCGGTGACGAGCCCCCGGAACAGCGGGGCCACCGCACCCGACGACGCGAGCGCGGCCGTGTCGACCCGCATCGGCACCACGGCCGCCTCGCCGGCCGCGACGCCCGCGTCGAGCAGGGCGAGGCCGAGCTCCGCCGACAGCGGCAGCAGCCCGGCGCGGGCCATCCGGCTCAGATCCGTCTCGGTCAGGCCGCTGGTCATGCCGGCCGACGCCGACCACGGCCCCCACGCCAGCGCCACGGCGGGCAGCCCGAGGGCGTGCCGGTGGGTGGCGAAGGCGTCGACGAAAGCGTTTGCGGCCGCGTAGTTCGCCTGGCCCGCGCCGCCGAACAGCCCGGCCGCACCGGAGAACAGCACGAACGCGGTGAGGTCGGCGTGCCGGGTCAGCTCGTCGAGGTGGACCGCGGCGTCGACCTTCGGCCGCAGCACCTTGTCCAGGCGGGCCGCGTCCAGCGAGCCGACGACGCCGTCGTCGAGCACCCCGGCCGTGTGCATGACCGCCCGCAGCGGGTGCTCGGCGGGGATGCCGCCGAGCAACGCGGCCAGGGCGTCGCGGTCGGCGGCGTCGCAGGCCGCGACGGTGACGGTCGCGCCCAGCCCGGTCAGCTCGTCGCGCAGTTCGGCCGCCCCCTCGGCGGCGAGGCCGCGCCGGCTGGTGAGCAGCAGGTGCCGAGCGCCGTGCTCGGTGACCAGGTGCCGGGCCAGCAACCCGCCCAGGCCGCCGGTGCCGCCGGTGATCAGGACCGTGCCCTCGGGGTCGAGCGGCGCGGGCACGGTCAGCACGACCTTGCCGACGTGCTTGGCCTGCTGGAGGTGCTTGAACGCCGCGGGGGCACGGTGGACGTCCCACGCGGTGACCGGGATCGGCCGGAGCACGCCCCGGCCGAGCAGGCCGAGGACCTCGCGCAGCAGTTCGGCGATCCGGTCGGGCCCGGCTTCGATGAGGTCGAACGCCCGGTAGGCGACGCCCGGGTGGTTTTCCGCGACCTCGGCGGGGACCCGGACGTCGGTCTTGCCCATCTCCAGGAACCGCCCGCCACGCGGTAGCAGCCGCAGCGAGGCGTCGACGAACTCCCCGGCCAGGGAGTCGAGCACGACGTCGACACCCCGGCCCCCGGTGGTCGCGCGGAAGCGGTCCTCGAAGTCCAAGGTCCGCGAGGAGGCGATCCGGTCGTCGGCGAGGCCGTGCTCGCGCAGCGCGGCCCACTTGCCAGCGCCCGCGGTGCCGAACACGTCGGCGCCGAGGTGCTTCGCCAGTTGGACCGCCGCCATGCCGACGCCGCCGGCGGCCGCGTGGACCAGCACGGTCTCCCCCGGCTGCACCCGGCCGAGGTCGACCAGCGCGTAGTACGCGGTGAGGAAGACGATCGGCACGGACGCGGCCTCGGCGAACGACCAGCCGTCCGGGACCCGGGCGACCAGCCGCTGGTCGGCGACCGCGACCGGGCCGAACGCGCCGGGGAACATGCCGAGCACCCGGTCGCCTTCCTTCAGGTCGGTGACGCCCGGGCCGACTTCGGTGACGACGCCCGCGCCTTCCAGGCCCAGCTGCCCGGCCTCGCCGGGGTACATGCCGAGCGCGGTGAGGACGTCGCGGAAGTTGACGCCCGCCGCGCGCACGGCGATCCGCACGTGCCCGTCCGGCAGCGGGCCGGCGACCTCCGGGCACGGCAGCAGGGTGAGGTTTTCCAGCGTGCCCTTGTCCACGATGCCGAGCCGCCAGTGCCCGTCCTCCGGCGCGCTGAGCACGCCGCCGGCCGCTTCGGCGCGGACCAGCCGGGCCGCGTGCGGCTCACCGTCGCGAAGGGACAGTTGCGGCTCGCCGGTGGCGAGTGCGGCCGGAACGGCGCCGTAGGAAGCGTCCGTGCCGTCGACGTCCACCAGCAGGAACCGGTCCGGGTTCTCGGCCTGGGCCGAGCGGACCAGGCCCCAGACCGCGGCGTTGGCCAGGTCCGTCACCTCGCCGCGGTGGGCCACGGCGCCGGAGGTGACGAACACGAGTTTCGCGCCTTCCAGGGCGTCCTCGGCGAGCCAGCGCTGCACAGTGGCCAGGACCAGCCCGGTCGCGGCCCGCACCGAGCCCGGCAGGTCCGCCGTCCGCCCGGGCACGAGCGGCGCGAACACCACCTCGGGTGGCGTGCCGCCCTCGGCGAGGAGCGCGTCCATGTCCACATAGGACCTCAACGGGCCCGACGTGCCGAGCTGGACGCCGAGCTTGTGCTGGTCCGGGCCGAGCACGGCCCACGAACTCGTGTCCGGTTCGGACCCGGCGCCCAGCGGCGTCCAGTCCACCTGGAACAGCGAGTCGCGCAGCCGGCCGGCATCGGTCAGCATCTCGGCCGAGACCTGGCGCATCGCGAGCGAGCCCACGGTGGCGACCGGGTGGCCCGCGGTGTCGGCGATGGTCAACGCGAGGGCGTCCGGTCCGGCCTGGCTCAGCTTGACGCGCAGGGCGTCGGCGCCGGACGCGTGCAGTGTGACACCCGACCAGGAGAACGGGAGCCGGCTCTGCCCGGACCCTTCCAACGGCAGGTAGAGCAGGGCCTGCAGGGCCGCGTCGAGCAGCGCCGGGTGCAGGCCGAAGCGGCGGGCGTCGTCCCGGGCCGAGTCGGGCAGCGCGATCTCGGCGAACACGTCGTCGCCCGAACGCCAGGCCGCGGTGAGGCCGCGGAAGGCGTCCCCGTAGGCGAAGCCGCCGGCCGCGTAGGTGTCGTAGAAGTCTTCCACGGAAAGGGGTTCCGCCTTCGCGGGCGGCCACTCGGTCAGCGGTTCGCCGGGGCTTCCGGCTTCGACGGCGAGCACGCCGGTCGCGTGCAGGACCCAGTCGTCGGCGCCTTCGACCCGCGAGTGCGCGGTGAAGGCCCGCGTCCCGTCTTCGCCGGGCGTGGCCACTGAGCACTGCAGCTGGACGCCGCCGCGCGCGGGCAGCACCAGCGGCGCGGCCAGCGTCAGCTCCTCGACGCGAGCGCAGCCGGCCTGGTCCGCGGCCCGGACGGCCAGCTCGAGGAACGCCGTGCCCGGCAGCAGCACCTGACCCATGACCTCGTGCCCAGCGAGCCACGGGTGCGTCGACAGCGCGAGCCGGCTGGTGAACAGCAGTTCGCCGGCCCCGGCGACGGACACCGCCGCCCCCAGGAGCGGGTGGTCGACGGCCGTGAGACCGGCCGCGGTGACGTCGCCGACCGGCAGCCCGGTCAGGTGCGGCCAGAACCGCTGGTACTGGAACGCGTACGTCGGCAGGTCGACCCGGCGCGCGCCCGTCCCGGCGAACACGGCCGTCCAATCAGGACTCTGCCCGTGGACGTGCAGCTCCCCGACGGCGGCCAGGAGGGTGGTCCGCTCGTCCCGGCCCTTGCGCAGCGCCGGGATCGCCGTTTCGACCATCGGCGCCAGGACGGCGTCCGGCCCGATCTCGACGAACCTGGTGACGCCCAGGCCGTGCAGCGTCGTGACGGCGTCGGCGAACCGCACGGCTGCACGCACCTGGCCGGCCCAGTACTCCGGCGTGGTCACCGGCGTGACCGCACCGGTCACCGTGGACACGACCGGCAGGCTCGGCTCGGCGTAGGTGATCCGCTCGGCCACCTTCGCGAACGCGGCCAGCATCGGGTCCATCAGCGGCGAGTGGAACGCGTGGGACACCGTGAGCCGCTTGGTCTTGCGGCCCAGGGCCGTGAAGTGCTGCTCGATCGCGTCGAGGTCGTCGCCGGAGACCACGATCGACGTCGGCCCGTTGATCGCGGCGATGCTCACGGTGCCGGTCAGCAGCGGGGTGACCTCGTCCTCCGTGGCCGACACGGCCAGCATGCCGCCACCCCGCGGGAGTTCCTGCATCAGCCGGCCGCGCGCGGCGACCAGGCGGCACGCGTCCGCCAGGTTGAACACGCCGGCGACGTGCGCGGCCGCCAGTTCGCCGATGGAGTGCCCGGCCAGGTAGTCCGGCCGCACGCCCCACGACTCCAGCAGCCGGACCAGCGCCACCTCGACCGCGAACAGGGCGGGCTGGGTGTAGCCGGTCTCGTTCAGGAGGTCTTCGTCCCCGAAGACGACGTCCCGCAGCGGCCGGTCCAGCTCGGTGTCGAAGTGCGCGCACACCGCGTCGAACGCCTCGGCGTACACCGGGTATTCGGCGTACAGCTCTCGGCCCATGCCGAGCCGTTGCGCGCCCTGCCCGGTGAACAGGAACCCGGTCCGGCCCTCGCCGGCCGGGCCGGGGAGAGGTCCGTCGACCAGGGCACGCAGACCCCGCACCAGCTCGCCGGTTTCGGTGCCGATCACCACGGCGCGGTGCTCGAAGGCCGAGCGGCCGGTGGCGAGGGACCAGCCGACGTCGGCCGGGCGCTCGCTCTCGACGTGGTCGGCGAGTTGCGCGGCCTGGGCCCGCAGCGCGGCTTCGGACCGTCCCGAAAGGACCCACGGCACCGGCCCGGACCACGCCGGTTCCGGCACCGGGGCCGCTTCGGGAGCCTGCTCGACGATCACGTGCGCATTGGTGCCGCTCACGCCGAACGACGAGATCCCGGCCCGGCGCGGGTGCCCGTTCGGCGCCCACTCGACGGCGTCGGACAGCAGCCGCACGTCGCCGGCGCTCCAGTCCACGTGGGACGACGGCACGTCGGCGTGCAACGTCTTCGGCAGCAGGCCGTGGCGCAGCGACAGGACCATCTTCATGATCCCGGCGGCACCGGCCGCGGCCTGCGTGTGCCCGATGTTGGACTTCACCGAACCGAGCCACAGCGGCCGCTCGCGGCCCTGCCCGTAGGTGGCCAGGACGGCTTGCGCCTCGATCGGGTCGCCCAGCACCGTGCCGGTGCCGTGCGCTTCCACGGCGTCCACTTCGGACGGCCGCAGGCCCGCGTCGGCCAGCGCGGCACGGATGACCCGTTGCTGCGACGGCCCGTTCGGCGCGGTCAGGCCGTTCGACGCGCCGTCCTGGTTGACCGCACTGCCGCGCACCAGCGCGAGCACGGGGTGGCCGTTGCGGCGCGCGTCGGACAGCCGTTCGAGGAGCACCATCCCGGCGCCCTCGCCCCAGCCGGTGCCGTCGGCGTCGTCGGAGAACGCCTTGCAGCGGCCGTCGAGCGCGAGGCCGCGCTGGCGGCTGAACTGGATGAACCCGGACGGCGTCGACATGATCGTCACGCCGCCGGCCAGTGCCAGCGAGCACTCCCCCGCCCGCAGTGCCCGCGTCGCGAGGTGCACCGCGACCAGCGACGACGAGCAGGCCGTGTCGACCGTGACCGCCGGGCCTTCGAGGCCCAGCGCGTAGGAGATCCGGCCGGACACCACGGATCCCGCGTTGCCGGTCATGGTGTAGCCCTCGACGCCCTCGTCGTCGCCGAGCGCGAGCAGCGGGGTGTAGTCCTGGCCGTTCGAACCGGCGAAGACGCCGACCGGGCCGCCGCGCAGCGACGCGGCATCGATCCCGGCGCGTTCGACGGCCTCCCAGGCGGTTTCGAGCAGCAGGCGCTGCTGCGGATCCATGGCCAGGGCCTCGCGCGGGTTGATGCCGAAGAACGCGGCGTCGAACCGGCTGGCGCCGTCGAGGAACCCGCCGCGGCGGGTGTAGGACGTGCCCTGGTGGTCGGGGTCCGGGTCGTAGAGCGCGTCGAGGTCCCAGCCGCGGTCGTCGGGGAAGTCGGTGATCGCGTCCGCGCCACCGGACAGCAGTGCCCACAGGTCCTCCGGCGAGCGCACGCCGCCGGGGAACCGGCACGCCATCGAGACGATGGCGATCGGGTCGTCCTCGACGGCCTTCGGCGTGACGTCCACTGTGGACGGCGCGTCGGCCGGTTCGCCCAGCTCGCCCTTGAGGTGCGCCACCAGGGCCGTCGTCGTCGGGTAGTCGAAGATCAGCGTCGCGGGCAGCTTGAGCCCGGTGGCGACGCTGAGCCGGTTGCGCAGGTCGACCGCGGTCAGCGAGTCGAACCCGAGGTCGGTGAACGCCCGGTTCGGCTCGACGTCGCCCGGCCCGGCGTACCCGAGCACCCCGGCGACCTGGGTGCGGACGAACTCGAGCACGTCGCGCTCGCTCAGCGCGGGCCCCTCCGGCGCCGACTCCATCGCCGCCCGCGCCTCGGGGATGCCGCGCAGCAGCGGGCTCGGCCGGACCGCGGTGAACGACGGCACGTACCGCGCCCAGTCGACGCCCGCCACGGTCAGCGTGGTCTCGCCGTGGTCGAGGGCCTGCTGCAGTGCCGCGATCGCCAGTTCCGGGTCGAGTGCGTGGATGCCGCCGAGACGTTGCCGCTCGGCGACGGCGGCCGCGTCGGCCATCCCGGTGTCGGCCCACGGGCCCCAGGAGATCGACGTCGCGGCCAGCCCGAGCGAGCGCCGGTGCTCGGCGAGCGCGTCGAGGTAGGCGTTGGCGGCGGCGTAGTTGCCCTGGCCGGGCCCGCCCCAGACGCCGGCCGTCGAGGCGAAGGAGACGAACGCCGACAGGTCCAGGTCCCGGGTCAGCTCGTGCAGGTGGAACGCCGCCAGGGCCTTGGGCTTCAGCACGTTCGCCAGGCGCTCGGGGGTGAGCGAGGACAGGACGCCGTCGTCGAGCACCCCGGCGGCGTGGACGACCGCGGTCGGCGGGTACTCGGCGATGACCGCGGCCAGGGCGTCGCGGTCGGCGACGTCGCAGGCCACGACGGTCGCCTCGGCACCGAGCCCGGCGAGTTCTTCGCGCAGTTCCGCCGCGCCCGGGGCGTCCGCGCCGCGGCGGCTGGTGAGCACCAGCCGCTCGGCGCCGCGGCCGGCCAGCCAGCGGGCGACCTTCGCGCCCAGGCCACCGGTACCGCCGGTGACCAGCACGGTTCCTTCGGGCGTCCACGCGTGGTCCGGGGTCGCCGAGCCGAGCGGCGACCGCGTGAGCCGGCGGGCGAAGACACCGGACGCGCGGACCGCGACCTGGTCTTCCGCTCCGGTGATCGCGGCGACGACGCGGGCGAACGCGCGGTCGTCGAGGTCGGCCGGCAGGTCGAGCAGGCCACCCCAGCGACCGGGGAGCTCGAGCGCGGCGACGCGGCCGAGGCCCCACACGGGGGCCTGCGCCGGGTTGCGGAGCGCGTCGGCCTTGCCGGTCGAGACGGCGCCGCGGGTGAACGTCCACAAGGGAGCTTCGAGGTCGCCGAGGGCCTGGATCAGGGTGAGCGTGTCGACGAGACCGCGGTAGGACTCGTCCGTGCCCAGCAGGGACACGATCCCCGCCGGTTCGACATCGCCGATCCGCCCGGCCAGCACGTCCCGGTCGACGCCGGCCTCGGCCTCGACGGTGACGACCTCGGCGCCGAAGCGGTCCAGCGGCAAGGGGGTCTCGTCGCCCGGACGGCGGACCACGAGCCAGGTGCCGCCGAGCCGCGGCGAGGCGCCGGCGGGGACCGGCTGCCAGCCGACGCGGTAGCGCCAGTTGTCCACCGTGGACTCTTCCCGGCGCTGCCTGCGGTAGGCGGCCAGCGCGGGCAGCAGGTCTTCGACGGCGGGTGCGTCGAGCCCCAGGGTGCGGGCCAGCTCACCGGCGTCGTCGCGTTCGACGGCCGACCAGAACCCGGCGTCGGCGGCGTCCGACGCCGCGGCGACGTCGCCCGGGCCGGGCAGCGTCGGCCAGTACCGCGCCCGCTGGAACGGATAAGTCGGCAAGTCCACCGGGGATCCGGTCAACGCGAAGTCCACGTCGACCCCGCGCGCCCACAGCTCGCCGGCCGACGTCAGGAAGCGGGCGAGCCCGCCCTCGTCCCGGCGCAGCGATCCGGTGACGACCGTGTCTTCGAGGGTTCCGGCGATCGCGGTGCCCAGCACGGGGTGCGCGCTGGACTCGACGAACACGCCGTACCCCTGCTCGCCGAGCGCCACCGTCGCGGGCGCGAACAGCACGCGCTGCCGCAGGTTGCGGTACCAGTAGGCGGCGGTCAGCTCGGTGGTGTCGAGCCAGTCGCCGGTGACGGTCGAGTAGAACGGGATCGTCGCTTCACGGGGGGCGACCGGGGCCAGTACGTCCAGGAGTTCGGCTTCGATCGCCTCGACGTGCTCGGAGTGCGACGCGTAGTCCACGGCGACCTTGCGGGCCCGGACGCCGTCGGCCGTGTAGCGGGCCACCAGCGCGTCGACCTGGTCCGGGTCGCCGGAGACGGTGACCGCGGCGGTGCCGTTCAGCGCGGCCACGGAAACGCCCGGCGGCAGCTCGATGTCCTCGGCCGGGAGAGCCACGGAAGCCATCGCGCCCCGGCCCGCCAGCGACGCCCGGATCACTTTGCTCCGCAACGCCACGACGCGAGCACCGTCCTCGAGGGACAGTCCACCGGAGACACAGGCCGCGGCGATCTCCCCTTGTGAGTGCCCGACGACAGCGTCCGGCCGGACGCCGTAGGACTCCCACAGCGCGGCCAGCGACACCATGACGGCCCAGCAGGCCGGCTGCACGACGTCGACCCGCTGCAGCATCTCGGCGTCACCCAGGACGTCGGCCAGCCGCCAGTCCACGAACGGTGCGAGGGCGGCGCCGCACTCGGCGAGCCGCTCGGCGAACACCGGCGTGGTTTCGGCGAGGTCCAGGGCCATCCCGGCCCACTGCGAGCCCTGGCCGGGGAAGACGAACACGGTCTTGCCGGGCGTCCCGGCGACCCCGCGCACGGCGGGCTCGGTCAGGCCGGTCAGGAGCGCGTCCCGGCCGGCGCCGACGACGACGGCCCGGTGTTCGAACGCGGACCGCGTGGTGGCCAGCGACGCCGCGACATCGTGCACGTCCTCGGTGGACAGGACCTCGGCGAGCCGTTCGGCCTGCCCCTGCAGGGCATCGGCGGTCCGGGCGGACAGCAGCAGCGGCACGACGGACTCCGGGCGCTCCGGCCGTTCCGCCGCGTCCGAAGCGAACTCCTCCAGGATCAGGTGTGCGTTGGTGCCGCTCATCCCGAACGACGACACGCCCGCGCGGCGCGGCCCTTCGGAGAGCCACGGCCGGGTCTCGGTGAGCAGGCTGACGTCGCCCGCGTCCCAGTCGACGTGCGGCGACGGGACTTCGGCGTGCAGGGTCTTCGGCAGCAGGCCGTGCCGGATCGCCTGGACCATCTTGATCACGCCGCCGACGCCGGAGGCCGCCTGCGCGTGCCCGACGTTCGACTTGAACGACCCCAGGTACACCGGCCGGTCCGCGGGCCGCTCGCGCCCGTAGGTGGCGATGATGGCCTGCGCTTCGATCGGGTCGCCGAGCTTCGTGCCGGTGCCGTGCGCCTCGACGACGTCCACATCGGACGGTTCCAGGTGCGCGTTGGCCAGTGCCCGCCGGATCACCCGCTGCTGCGACGGGCCGTTCGGCGCGGTGAGGCCGTTCGACGCGCCGTCGGAGTTGATCGCCGAGCCCTTGATCACCGCGAGCACGCGGTGGCCGTTGCGTTCGGCGTCGGACAGCCGTTCCAGCATCAGCATCCCGGCACCCTCGGCCCAGCTGGCACCGTCGGCGTCGGCCGAGAACGGCTTGCTGCGCCCGTCCGCGGCCAGCGCCCGCTGACGGCTGAACTCGACCAGCGAGACCGGCGTCGACATGACCGTCACGCCGCCGGCGAGGGCGAGCGTGCAGTCGCCGTCCCGCAGGGACTGGCACGCCCAGTGGATCGCGACCAGTGACGACGAGCAGGCGGTGTCGATCGAAACCGCGGGGCCTTCCAGGCCGAAGGTGTAGGCGACCCGGCCGGAGAGCACGCTCGGCGAGTTGCCGGTGCCGAGGAAGCCCTCGAAGCTGTCGGTCGCGGCGCCGAGCAGGCCGCCGTAGTCCTGGTAGGTGATGCCGGCGAAGACGCCGGTGCGGCTGCCGCGCAGCGTCGCCGGGTCCATCCCGGCGCGTTCCATCGACTCCCACGACACTTCCAGCAGCAGGCGGTGCTGCGGGTCCATCGCGACGGCCTCACGCGGGCTGATCCCGAAGAAGCCGGGGTCGAACGCGCCTGCGTCGTGCAGGAACCCGCCCTCGCGGGCGTAGCAGGTGCCGGGCGCGTCCGGGTCGGTGTCGTAGAGCGCTTCGAGGTCCCAGCCGCGGTCGGTGGGGAACGGCGAGATCGCGTCGCCACCCGCGGCGACCAGGCGCCAGAGGTCTTCGGGGTCGGCGATGCCGCCCGGGTAGCGGCACGCCATGCCGACGATCGCGATCGGCTCGTCGACCCGCGTGACGACCTCGGTGTTCTCTTCTTCCTCGCCGAACAGCTCCGCGTGCAGGGCTTTCGCCAGCGCGCCCGGGTTCGGGTGGTCGAAGACCGAGGTCGCGGGCAGCCGCAGGCCGGTCGCGGTGTTCAGCGCGTTGCGCAGCTGGACGGCGGTCAGCGAGTCGACGCCCAGTTCCTTGAACGCGCGGTCGGCGCCGACCGCGTCCGGCCCGGCGTGGCCGAGCACGAGCGCGGCCTCGGTGCGGACGATCTCGAGGAGGGCCCGGTGCCGGTCGGCCTCGGGCAGGCGGGCGAGCTTCTGGTGCAGCGCGTTGCCCGCGTCGGCCACCCGGGCGACCACCCGGCGGGTCTTGACCGGCTCCTTCGCCGGGGCGGTTTCCGCGACGCGCAGCGCTCCGCGGGTCCCCAGCAGGGCGAACGTCTCGCCGGGGCGGCAAGCGAGCGCGCTGTGCGCGACGGCTTCGAGCACGGCGGTCTGCGCCGCGACCAGGCCTTCGCCGCCCGCCGAAGTCAGGACGACGAGCTCGATGCCCAGCTCGGCGAGGTTGAACGCGATGTCGGCGCGGTCGCGCAGATCCGCCGCGCCCTCGGCGAGTCCGATGTGGACCGCCGCGGTCACGTCCGGGACGTCCCGGAGCGCCCGGGCGAGTTCGTACCGGTCGGCGGGGTCGCAGACGACGACGTCGGCTCCCGGCACGGGTGCCGCGCCGAGCACGACGAGCCGCCGGACGCCCCGCTCTTCGGCAAGGTGCCGCGCGACGGCGGCCCCCAGCTCGCCGGACGCGCCGGTGAGCAGCACGGTCCCCCCGGGCTTCCAGGCGTCCGGCGTGACCACCGTGGTCCGCGGCTCGTAGGCGACGTCACCGCGGATCGCGAGACGGTCCACGCCCGGCTCGACGGCGGCCCCGTCGACGAGCGCGAACCGGCCGGGGTACCGCGCCAGCAGCGGTTCCACGGCACCCCAGACGGCGGCCTCCACGACGTCCGGCACCTCGCCGGGGGTCACCGCGACCGCGCCGCGGGTCGCGAACACCAGCCGCGAGCCGGCGCACCGCGGGTCGGCCAGCCAGGCCGTGACCAGCGCCAGCGCCCGCTGCGCGGAAGCCCAGACGGCCCACGTGACGTCGTCGGTGTCCTCGGGCCGGCAGGACGCGAACACGACCTCGGGCACCGCACCGGCGGCGATCAGCTCGGCCGGCTCCCGGTAGGCGGGCAGCTCTTCGAGGCCGGGCAGACTCCCCAGCACCGCGGCCTGCCGGGCGACCGGGGCGGCGCTGCCAGTCACGACCCACTCGACGCGGTGGTGCGTGGTGGCCGCGCGCCGGGTGGCGGGCCGCAGGACGACGGCGTCCGCCGTGGCCACGACCTGGCCCGTCGCGTCGGCCAGCGTCAGCTGAACCGCGGTGCCCGTCACGTGCAGGCGGACTCGCAGCTCGGTCGCGCCCGTCGCGTGCAGGCTGACGCCCGCCCACGAGAACGGCAGCAGGTCCGGCAGGTCGGCGAAGGTCAGCGCGTGCAGCGCCGCGTCCAGCAGGGCCGGGTGCAGGCCCCACTCGCCGGTCGTCGTCCCGGTCGGCAGGGCGACCTCGGCGTACACGTCGTCGCCCGCGCGGTACGCGGCGCACAGGCCCTGGAACGTCGGGCCGTAGGCGAACCCGGCTGCCGCGCGACGCGCGTAGAAGTCGTCGACCGGCAGCGCGCCCGGGGGCGGCCACTGCGTCAGAGCTTCCGCTTTGGACAGTCCGAGGGCGAGGGTGCCGCCCGCGTGCCGGGTCCAGCCGTCGCCGCGGGTGTAGATGCCGAAGGCGCGGCGCCCGGCGCCGTCCGGCGCCTCGACGCGGACCTGCACCGGCACCCCGCCGCGCTCGGGCAGCACCAGCGGCGCTTCCAGGACCAGCTCCTCGACCTGGTCGCAGCCGGCCTCGTCGGCCGCGCGCAGCGCCAGCTCCACGAAACCCGCGCCGGGGAACAGGATCTCGCCGTCGACGCGGTGTTCGGCCAGCCACGGCACCGCGTCCGCCGAGAGCAGCCCGGTGAGCACGACACCGTCTCCGCCGGCCAGGTCGACGGCCGCCGACAGCAGGCCGTGTCCCGCGCCGCTCTGGCCGAGCGACGCCGGATCGCCGTCGACGTCCGGCACCTCCAGCCAGAACCGCTCGCGCTGGAAGGCGTAGGTGGGCAGGTCGACCCGCGCCCCTTCGCGCAGGACCCGCGCCCACTCCACGCCCCCGCCGTCGACCTGCAGCGCGGCGAGCGCGGCCAGGAGCGTGCGAGCTTCGGGACGGCCGGCCCGCAACGCCGGCACGGCCACCGGCTCGCCGTCGGCGGTCTCGGCGACCATCGCCGAGAGCACCCCGGCCGGGCCCAGCTCCAGGAACCGGGTCACCCCGCGGCCGGCGAGCGTGCGGACGCCGTCGGCGAACCGGACCGTCGCGCGGACCTGGCGGACCCAGTACTCCGGGTCGCCCAGGCCGGTCGCCACTTCGCCGGTGACGGTGGAGACCACCGGCACGGCCGGTTCGTGGTAGGTCAGCCCGGCCGCGACTTCGCGGAACCCGGCGAGCATGCCGTCCATCCGCGCCGAGTGGAAGGCGTGGCTCACCCGCAGGCGCCTGGTCTTCTCGAACCGCGCGGCGACGGCCAGCACGGCCTCCTCGTCGCCCGACACCACGACCGACGCCGGCCCGTTGACCGCGGCCAGCGACACGCCGTCGGTCAGCAGCGGCGTGACCTCGGCTTCGGTGGCCGCGACGGTGACCATCGCCCCGCCTTCGGGCAGGGCCTGCATCAGACGCGCGCGGGCGGCGACGAGCGTGCACGCGTCCTCGAGGGACAGCACGCCCGCGACGTGCGCGGCCGCCAGCTCGCCGATGGAGTGGCCGCCGACGAAGTCCGGGCGCACGCCCCAGTCTTCGACCAACCGGAACAGGGCCACTTCGACCGCGAACAGCGCGGGCTGGGTGTATTCGGTCCGGTCCAAAAGGTCTCCGTCGCCGAACACGACGTCGCGGAGCGGCAGGTCGAGGTGCGCGCACACCGCGTCGAAGGCGTCGGCGAACACCGGGAACTCGCGGTAGAGCTCCCGGCCCATGCCGGGCCGCTGCGCGCCCTGGCCGGTGAAGAGGAACGCCGTGCGGCCGGGCGCGGCCGTCCCGCGCACCACCCCGGCGGACTTGACGCCCTCGGCGAGCGCCGTGAGCCCGGCCCGCAGCTCGGCGTCGTCCTCGGCCAGCACGACCGCGCGGTGCTCGAACGCCGAGCGGGTGGTGGCCAGCGACCAGGCCAGGTCGGCCGGGTCGGTGCCGACGTGGCCGAGCAGGCCCGCGGCCTGCGCCCGCAGCGCCGCCTCCGACCGGCCGGACAGCGCCAGCGGGACGAGCCCGGTGTGCCGCGGCCGGGGCAGCTCCGGCTCGGCGGCCGGGGCCTCTTCGAGGATGACGTGCGCGTTCGTGCCGCTGACCCCGAACGCGGACACCCCGGCGCGGCGCGGGTGCCCGTTCGCCTCCCACGGCGTCGCCTCGGTGAGCAGGGCGACCCGGCCCGTCGTCCAGTCCACTTCGGACGAGGGCCGCGCGGCGTGCAGGGTCTTCGGGAGCAGTCCGTTCCGGACGGCCAGGACCATCTTGATCACCCCGGCGACCCCGGCCGCGGCCTGGGTGTGCCCGAGGTTGGACTTCAGGGAGCCGAGCCACAGCGGGCGTTCGCGGTCCCGGCCGTAGGTGGCCAGGAGGGCCTGCGCCTCGATCGGGTCGCCCAGCTTCGTGCCCGTGCCGTGCCCTTCGACGGCGTCCACATCGGACGGAGTCAGACCCGAGTCGGCGAGCGCGGCCTGGATCACCCGCTGCTGCGACGGGCCGTTGGGCGCGGTGAGGCCGTTGGACGCGCCGTCGGAGTTCACGGCGGAGCCGCGGACCACCGCGAGCACGGTGTGCCCCAGGCGTTGCGCGTCGGAAAGCCGCTCCAGCACGAGCATGCCGACGCCTTCGGACCAGCCGGTGCCGTCGGCGCCGTCGGAGAAGGCCTTGCAGCGGCCGTCCGGCGCGAGGCCGCGCTGGCGGCTGAACTCGACGAACGCGCCGGGGTTGGCCATCACCGCGACGCCGCCGGCCAGCGCCAGCGAGCACTCCCCCGAGCGCAGGGACCGGGTGGCCAGGTGCAGCGCGACCAGCGAGGACGAGCACGCCGTGTCCAGCGTGACGGCCGGGCCCTCGACGCCGAGGTGGTAGGCGATCCGTCCGGAAAGGACACTGCCCGCGTTGCCGGTGAGCAGGTGCCCGCCGAGCCCTTCGGGAGCTTCGCGCAGGCCTGCGGCGTAGCCCGAGACGCCCGCGCCGATGAACACCCCCGAGGGGCTGCCCGCCAGGGACCGCGGGTCGATCCCCGCGCGTTCCAGGGCTTCCCACGCGCCCTCGAGCAGCAGCCGCTGCTGCGGGTCGGTGGCCAGCGCCTCGCGCGGGCTCATCTCGAAGAAGGCGGCGTCGAACTCGCCGGCGCCGGTCAGGAAGCCGCCGTCTCGGGAGTAGCTCTTGCCTTCGGCGTCCGGGTCCGGGTCGTAGAGGCCCTCGACGTCCCAGCCGCGGTCCTCGGGCCAGGCCGAGATGGCGTCACCGCCGTCGGCCAGCAGCTGCCACAGCTCCTCCGGCGAGGTGATCCCGCCGGGCAGGCGGCAGCTCATGCCGACGATCGCGATCGGCTCGTCGGCCTCCGCGGCGCGTTTCGGAGCGACGAGAGCGGAGTCGGTGCCGAACAGCTCACCGGCCAGGAAGCCGGCGAGGACGGTGACCGACGGGTGGTCGAAGACGAGCGTCGACGGCAGCTTCAGACCCGTCGCCGCGCTCAGGCGGTTGCGCAGTTCGACCGCCGTCAGCGAGTCGAAGCCCAGGTCGCGGAACGGCCGGTCGACCGCGACGGACCCCGGGCCGGGGTGCCCGAGCGCCACCGCGGCTTCCCGCTGGACGAGGTCGAGCAGGTCACCGGCGGACAGTTCGGGCCGGACCGCGTCGACCGGGACGTCGAGGGCGTCCCGGACCTCCGGCAGGTCGCCGAGCAGCGCGCTGGCCCGGACGGCGGTGAAGCCCGGTGCGAACCGGGCCCAGTCGACGTCGGCCACGGTGACCGCGGTGTCGCCCGCGTCCAGGGCCCGGCGCAACGCGGTGATCGCCAGGTCCGGCGGCACCGGCCGGAGGCCGCGGCGGCGCAGGTGGTCCTCGGCGCCCTCGTCGGCCAGCATGCCGCCGCCCGCCCAGGGACCCCAGGCGACCGACGTCGCGGCGAGCCCCGCCGCGCGGCGCTGGTGAGCGAGCCCGTCGAGGAAGGCGTTCGCGGCGGCGTAAGCGCTCTGGCCGCCGCTGCCCCAGACACCCGCGATGGAGGAGAACAGCACGAACGCGTCGAGTTCGCGGTCCCCGAGGACGGCGTGCAGGTTCGCCGCCCCCGCGAGCTTGGCCGCGGTGAACCCGGCGAACTCGGCCACGCCGAGCCCGGCGAGCGGCGCGGCCTGCGCGACCCCGGCGGTGTGCACGACGGCGAGCAGCCCGTCGAGGCCCGCGAGCAGCTCCGCGACGGCGTCCCGGCCGGTGACGTCGCAGGCGGCGACGGTCACGGTGACGCCGAACGCGGCCAGCTCGTCACGCAGGTCCGGCGCCCCGGCGGCGTCGAGGCCCCGGCGGCCGGCCAGGACGAGGTGCTCGGCGCCGGTGCGGGCGAGCCAGCGGGCGACCTCGGCGCCCAGGGCCCCGGTGCCGCCGGTGACCAGCACGGTCCCGCGCGGCCGCCACGACGGGCCGGACGTGGTCGCGGGAGCGCGTTCGAGGCGCGCGGCGAAGACGGCGGAGTCGCGGACGGCGACCTGGTCCTCGGTCCCGGCCAGGACGCCCGCCAGCCGGGCGACCGCGCGGTCGTCGAGGACGGCGGGCAGGTCGACGAGACCGCCCCAGCGCTCCGCGTGTTCGAGGGCGGCGGTGCGGCCGAAGCCCCAGAACGCCGCCTGCGTCGCGCTGCGGACCGGGTCGGCCCGGCCGGCCGAGACCGCGCCCGAGGTCACGCACCACAGCGGCGCGGTGGGCGTCTGCGCGAGACGCAGGGTCTCGGCGAGCCCGATCGAAATCGCCGGGTCGTCCGGCGCGGGCCGTTCGTCGAAGGCGAGCAGCGACAGCACCCCCGCGAAGTCACCGTGCTGTTCGGCCAGCTCGGCCAAGCGGACCGGCACGCAGTCGAGCCCCGCGGTCAGCGTCTCCACGAGACCCGGCTCGACGCCCTCCTCCGGCAGCACCAGCAGCCAGGTGCCCGGCTTCGCCTCGGTCTTGCCGGTCAGCGGGCGCCAGTTCACCGCGTACCGCCAGTTGTCCACAGTAGACAAGTTGGTGCGGTCGCCGTGCCACCGCGCGAGCAGCGGAAGGGCGCGGTCGAGGCCGTCCAACGCGGACTCGGCGACGTCCAGGGTCGCGGCGAGCGCGGGCAGGTCCGCGTTCTCGACGGCCGACCAGAACTCGCCGTCGACCGTGGGCGCCACGGTGGTCCTCTCGGGGACGCGCGGCCAGTACCGCTCGCGCTGGAACGGGTAGGTGGGCAGCACGACGAACCGCCCCGGCCGCAGCACCGCCTTCCAGTCCGGCGTGTGCCCGCCGACGTGCAGGTGGGCCAGCGCCGCCAGCAGTGTCCACTCCTCGGGCCGGCCCTTCCGCAGGGTGGCCGTCGCGGGCAGGGTCTCCTGCGCCAGCGCGGCGAGCACGCCGTCCGGACCGAGCTCGACGCACCCGGTGACGCCCAGCGCGGCCAGCGCGCCGACGGCGTCGGCGAACCGCACGGGTTCGCGGACCTGACGCACCCAGTACACCGGGTTCAGGATCTCGTCCCCGGCGAGCCGTCCGGACACAGTGGACACCAGAGGGATCTTCGGCGGGTTCAGGGTCAGGCCGTCGGCGACCGCCGCGAAGGCGTCCAGCATCGGGTCCATCAGGGCCGAGTGGAACGCGTGCGACACGGTCAGGCGCCGGACCTTCCGGCCCAGCCCGGCGAAGTGCCGCTCGACCGCTTCCACCGCGTCGGCTTCACCCGACACGACTGTCGCTTGAGGACCGTTGATCGCCGCGAAGCCGACGCCATCACCCAGCACGGCGGCGACCTCGCCTTCGGTCGCCTCCACGGCCAGCATCGCACCGCCGCCCGGCAGCGCCTGCATCAGGCTCGCGCGAGCGGCCACCAGCGTGCACGCGTCTTCGAGCGAAAACACCCCCGCGACGTGCGCGGCGGCCAGCTCACCGATCGAATGCCCGGCAACGTAGTCCGGCTTGACACCCCACGCCTCCAGCAGGCGGAACAGCGCGACTTCGAGCGCGAACAGCGCGGGCTGCGTGGTGCCCGTCCGGTCCAGCGCCACGGCGTCCGCGAAGACCGCCCGGTCCACGTCGAGGTGCGCGCACACCGCGTCGAACGCGTCCGCGAACACCGGGAACCGCTCGTACAGCTCCGCCCCCATGCCGACCCGCTGCGATCCCTGACCCGAGAACAGGAACGCCGGCTTCCCGGCGAGCTGCGTCCCCTGGACCAGGTTCGCGGCCGAGCCGCCGGACGCCAGCGCGCTCAGGCCGCTCGCCAGCTCGGCGAAGCCGTCGCCGAGCACGACGGCCCGGTGCTCGAACGCGGTCCGCGCGGCCAGGCCGGCCGCCACGTCCGCGACGTCGGTCTCGCCCAGCTCCAGCAGGTTCCTCGCCGCGTCCCGCAGTGCGGCTTCGGACCGGCCGGACAGGACCCACGGCACGAGGCCGCGCTCGGTGGCCGGCGCGTCGACCGCAGGCACGCCCTCGAGGATGACGTGGGCGTTCGTGCCGCTCACGCCGAACGACGACACGCCCGCGCGCCGCGGCCGCTCCCCCTCCGGCCAGTCCCGGGGCTCGGTCAGCACCGCGACGCCCGCCCAGTCGACGTGCCGCGAAGGCGTGTCGACGTGCAGGGTCTTCGGCAGCAGTCCGTTTTGGAGGGACAGCACCATCTTGATGATCCCGGCGACGCCCGCCGCGGCCTGCGTGTGCCCGATGTTCGACTTCAGCGAGCCGAGCCACAACGGCGTTTCCCGGTCCCGGCCGTAGGTCGCCGCCAAGGCCTGCGCCTCGATCGGATCGCCCAGCGTCGTGCCGGTCCCGTGCGCCTCGACGGCGTCCACATCGGACGGTTCCAGACCCGCGTTCGCCAGCGCCGCCCGGATCACCCGCTGCTGCGACGGCCCGTTCGGAGCGGTCAGGCCGTTCGAAGCGCCGTCCTGGTTCACGGCCGAGCCGCGCACCACCGCGAGCACCGGGTGCCCGTGGCGCCGCGCGTCCGACAGCCGCTCCACGAGGATCAGGCCGACGCCTTCACCCCAGCCCGTGCCGTCGGCGCCGTCCGCGAACGCCTTGCAGCGGCCGTCTTCGGCGAGCCCGCCCTGCTTGCTGAACTCCAGGAACGCGCCGGGCGTCGTCATCACCGTCACGCCGCCGACCAGCGCCATCGACGACTCGCCCGAGCGCAGCGACTGCGCCGCCCAGTGCAGCGCGACCAGGGACGACGAGCACGCGGTGTCGACCGTGACGGCCGGCCCTTCCAGGCCGAGCACGTACGAGATCCGGCCGGAGACGACCGACCCGGCGTTCCCGGTGCCGGTGTGCCCGTCGGCCCCGGTCTCGCCGACCTCGCGCAGCAGCGCCGCGTAGTCCTGCCCGTTCGTTCCGATGTAGACACCGACCTGCGCGCCGCGCACCGACTGCGGGTCGATGCCCGCCCGCTCGAACGTCTCCCACGCCGTCTCCAGCAGCAGCCGCTGCTGCGGGTCCATCGCCAGGGCTTCGCGCGGTGAGATCCCGAAGAAGCCGGGGTCGAAATCCGTGACGCCGTCGAGGAAACCGCCGTGGCGCGTGTAGCTGGTGCCCTCGTGGTCGCGATCCGGGTGGTACAGCTCGGCCAGCGGCCAGCCGCGGTCCTCGGGGAACGTCGTGATCGCGTCCCGGCCGCCGGCCAGCAGCTCCCACAGGTCCTCGGGCGACCGCACGCCGCCGGGCAGGCGGCAGGCCATCGAGACGATGGCGAGCGGCTCGTCTTCGACGGCTGAAGCGGCGCGCGGGACGACCGGGGCCGCGACGGACCCGGCCAGCTCCTCCCGCAGGAACGTGGCGACCGCGGCCGGCGTCGGGTAGTCGAACACCAGCGTCGCGGGCAGCGCGCGCCCGGTCGCGGCGCCGAGGCCGTTGCGCAGTTCGACGGCGGTCAGCGAGTCGACGCCGAGGTCCTTGAACGCCCGCTCCGGGTCGACCGACTCCGGCCCGGGGTAGCCGAGCACGGCCGCGGCCTGCGCGCGGACGACGTCGAGCAGCAACGCGTGCTGGTCCTCGGTGGACAGTCCGGGCAGCCGCCCGGCCAGCGGCCGCTCCTCGGTGGCCGGCATCGCGTCGCGCGCCTCGGGCAGCTCGCCGAGCAGCGGGCTCGTCCGCGTGGTCGTGAAGCCGGGGACGAACTTCGCCCAGTCGACGTCGGCGATGAGGGGGTTGGCTTCGCCGCCGGCGATCGCGCGGCGCAGTGCGGCGACGGCCGGCCGCGGGGCCATCGGCGGCACGCCACCCCGGCGCATCCGGTCGGCGACCAGGTCGTCGGCCGCCATGCCGCTGCCGCCCCACGGGCCCCAGGCCACGGACGTGGCGGGCAGCCCGGCGGCGCGGCGCTGTTCGGCGAGCGCGTCGAGCCCGGCGTTGGCGGCCGCGTAGGCCGCCTGGCCGATCGCGCCGAGGCTGCCCGCGAAGGAGGAGAACAGGACGAACGCGGACAGGTCGCGGTCGCGGGTCAGCTCGTCGAGGTGCCGGGCGGCCTCGAACTTGGGCCGGAACACGGTGTCCAGCTGCCCGGCGGTGACCCCGTCCAGTACGGCGTCGTCGAGGACGCCGGCGGTGTGCAGCACGGCGTCGAGGCCGGGCAGCGACTCGAGGAGCCCGGCCACGGCGTCGCGGTCGCCGACGTCGCAGGCGGTGACGGTGACGCGGGTGCCGAGCGCGGCCAGTTCGTCCCGCAGCGCCGTGGCGCCGGGCGCGTCGAGGCCGCGACGGCTGGTCAGCACGAGGTGTTCGGCGCCGGCTTCGGCGAGGCTGCGCGCGACGACCGCGCCGAGCGCGCCGGTGCCGCCGGTGATCAGCACGGTCCCGGCCGGCGACCACGGTTCGGCGGCCGGTCCGGTGGTCCGCTTCACCCGGCGGCCGAACACGCCCGACGCCCGAAGAGCCACCTGGTCCTCGGCCGAGTTCAGTACCGCCGTCAGCCGGTCGAGGGCGCGTTCGCCAAGGTCTTCGGGCAGGTCGACGAGACCGCCCCAGCGCTGCGGGTACTCGAGCGCGGCCACCCGGCCGAGCCCCCACAGCGGTGCTTGATCGACGGTTCGCAGCGGGTCGGACGACCCGGTGGAGACGGCGCCACGGGTGGCGACCCAGACCGGGGCGGTCGCGGCCCGCACCAGCTCGACCGTGCGCAGCAGCGTCGTCGTGACGGACGCGGTTTCGTCCAGGGCCAGCAGCGAAAGCACACCGTCCACAGCGGAGTGCGCGGCCAGCTCGGCCGGGGTGACGGGCACGAATCCGCGGCTCGTCAGGCCGTCCAGCACCGGCGACGCGAAGTCCGCGGCCGGGACGACGGCCAGCCAGGTTCCCGAGACCGGGCCTGGCAGGGAGACGGGCGTCCAGTCGATCCCGTACCGCCAGGAGTCCACAGTGGACTGCTCCTGGCGCCGGGCGCGGTAGGCCGAGAGCGCGGGCAGCAGTTCGCCGACCGCGTCCTCCGGCAGGTCGAGCACCTCGGCGACAGTGCCGGAGTCCACCGCGGACCAGAACGCGTCGTCCCCGGTGCCGGTGGGGAGCGTGGGCTCCAGCCAGTAGCGCTGCCGCTGGAAGCGGTACGTCGGCAGGTCGACGCGGCGGCCGCCGGTCAGCACCTTCGCCCAGTCGGGCCCGTGGCCGGAGACGTGCATCCGGGCCAGGCCGGTCAGCGCGGCCGGCCCTTCCGGCCGGTCGCGGCGCAGGAGGGCGGCCACGGCGGCGCCGTCGGGCAGGCAGTCCTGGGCGAGCGCGGCCAGCGCGCCGTCGGGGCCCAGCTCGAGGAAGCCGGTCACGCCCGCCTCGCGCAGCCAGCCGACCCCGTCGGCGAACCGCACGGCCTCGCGGACGTGCGAGACCCAGTAGTCCGGCGAGGTGAGCCGGTCGGCGAGCGCCCCGGTGACGTTGGAGACGACCGCGATCTTCGGCGGGTGGAACGTGAGGCCGTCGAGGACCTGGCGGAACTCGGCGAGCATGCCGTCCATGCGGGCGGAGTGGAACGCGTGCGAGACGTCGAGGCGCTTGGTCTTGCGGCCCAGCTCGGCGAAGCGCGCGGCGGCGGCCAGCACTTCGTCCTCGTCACCGGAGAGCACGATCGACGACGGCCCGTTGACGGCCGCGACCGAGACCCCGTCGACCTCGTCTTCGGTCGCCTGGACGGCCACCATCGCACCACCGGCGGGCAGCGCCTGCATGAGCCGGCCCCGCGCGGCGACCAGCGTGCACGCGTCGGCCAGCGACAGGACCCCGGCCAGGTGGGCGGCGACGAGCTCGCCGATGGAGTGGCCCAGCAGGTAGTCCGGCCGGTAGCCCCACGACTCGGCCAGCCGGAACAGCGCCACCTCGAGCGCGAACAGCGCGGGCTGGGTGTACGCGGTCTCGTCGAGGTGCTTGCCCGAGGCGATGACCGTCCGCAGTGGACGGTCCAGGTGCCGGTCGAACTCCGCGCACACCTCGTCGAAGGCGGCGGCGAAGACCGGGAAGCGCCCGGCCAGTTCGGCACCCATGCCGCGGCGCTGCGCACCCTGGCCGGTGAACAGGAACGCGAGCTTGCCCGGCTGGATCGTCCCGCGCACCAGGCCGGGCGCGACGCCGTCCGCCGCGAGGGCGTCGAGACCGCGCAGCAGTTCGGCGCGGTCGGCGGCGAGGACGACCGCGCGGTCGTCCAGCGCCGCCCGGCCGGTGGCGAGCGACCAGGCCAGGTCCGCCAGGTTTTCTTCCTCCGCGACGGTCCGGACGCTCTCGGACTGCGCGCGCAAGGCAGCCGCACCTCGGGCGGAAACCAGGAACGGGTACGGGCCGGGCGCCGGGACCACTTCGGCCACTTCGGCCACGGGCGGCTCGGACAGCAGGACGTGCGCGTTGGTGCCGCTGACGCCGAACGCCGACACCCCGGCGCGGCGGGGCGCTTCGCGCTCCGGCCACGGCATCGCCTCGCCCAGCAGCTCGACCGAGCCGGCCGACCAGTCCACATGGGACGTCGGGGCGTCGAGGTGCAGGGTCTGCGGCAGGTGCCCGTGGCGCAGGGCCAGCACCATCTTGATGACGCCGGCCGCGCCGGACGCGGCCTGGGTGTGCCCGATGTTGGACTTCAGCGCGCCCACGCGCAGCGGCCGCCCGGCCGGGCGGTTCTGCCCGTAGGTGGCCAGCAGGGCCTGCGCCTCGATCGGGTCGCCCAGCGTGGTGCCGGTGCCGTGCGCCTCGACGACGTCCACATCGGACGATGAAAGTCCGGCCGCGGCGA
Source organism: Amycolatopsis stemonae (assembly GCF_054781455.1). Classification (NCBI taxonomy): domain Bacteria; kingdom Bacillati; phylum Actinomycetota; class Actinomycetes; order Pseudonocardiales; family Pseudonocardiaceae; genus Amycolatopsis; species Amycolatopsis stemonae. The sequence goes on from NZ_BAAGUJ010000007.1 coordinate 433,078, forward strand.
GAGCCGCGCGGATCACCCGTTGCTGGGACGGGCCGTTCGGCGCCGTCAGGCCGTTGGACGCGCCGTCGGAGTTGACCGCCGAGCCCTCGATCACCGCGAGCACCGGGTGGCCGCGGCGCTGCGCGTCGGACAGGCGCTCGAGCAGCAGCAGGCCGACACCCTCGCCCCAGCCGGTGCCGTCGGCGGCCTCGGCGAACGGCTTGCAGCGGCCGTCGCCGGCCAGGCCGCCCTGGCGGGCGAACTCGAGGAAGACGGCCGGGGTCGACATGATCGTCGCGCCGCCGGCCAGCGCGAGCGAGCACTCCCGCCTGCGCAGGGCCTGGCCGGCGAGGTGCAGGGCGACCAGCGCGGACGAGCACGCCGTGTCGACGGTGACCGCGGGGCCTTCCAGGCCGTAGCTGTAGGCGAGCCGCCCGGAAAGCACGCTGCCCGCGTTGCCGGTGAGCAGGTGCCCGGCGACCTCGCCGGATTCGCTGCCGACGCCGTACCCGGACGGCGTCGAGCCGACGAAGACGCCGGCGGACGTGCCGGTCAGCGAGCCGGGGTCGATGCCCGCGCGTTCGAAGACCTCCCACGACACTTCGAGCAGGAGCCGCTGCTGGGGGTCGGTGGCCAGCGCCTCGCGCGGGCTGATCCCGAAGAAGGCCGGATCGAACGTCGTGGCGGTGTCGACGAACCCGCCCGTGCGCGCGTAGTCGCCGCCCGTGACGTCCCAGCCGCGGTCGCCGGGGAACGCCGACATCGCGTCGGTCCCCGCGGTGACCAGGTCCCAAAGCTCTTCCGGGGACGTGACGCCGCCCGGGAACCGGCAGCCCATCGCGACGATCGCGATCGGCTCCCGCTCCCCCGCCTCCAGGTCCTGGAGGCGTTGCCGGGTCTCGGCGAGGTCGGTCGTGACCCACTTCAGGTAGTCCCGGAGCTTCTCTTCGTTCACCAGCGCCCTCGCCTGCGGTCCTCCACCGGCGCCGGGCCGTCACGACCTGCCGAGCTCCCGGTGGATGAAGTCGAAAATTTCGTCGTCCGTCGCGCCTTCCAGCTGCCGGGCGGCCCGCGGCCGGCCGTCGGACGCCCGCGCTTCTCCCAGCTTGTCCAGCATGGTCCGAAGTCGGCCGGTGATCAGGCCGAAGGCGTCATCCTCTGGGGAAACCCCTGAAACCAGCGCCTCGATCCGGTCGAGCTCGCCCAGCACCGAGACCTCCTCGCCGACCAGCGCGGACAGCAGGAACGCGGCCAGTGCCGACGGCGTCGGGTGGTCGAAGACGAGGGTGGCGGGCAGCTTGAGCCCGGTCGCCGCGCGCAGGCGGTTGCGCAGCTCCACCGCCGTCAGGGAGTCGAAGCCGATCTCCTTGAACGGCCGGTTCGCGTCGACCTCGTCCGCGCCCGCGTGCCCCAGCACGCGGGCGATCGCGTCGCGGACGTGGTCGAGGACCACCCGCTCCTGCTCGACGGGCGGCAGGCCGGTCAGCCGGCCGGCGAACGACTCGGCGGCCGGCTCGGGCTCGGCCGCCTGGGCCGCCAGGGCCCGGCGGACCGCGGGCAGGTCGTCGAGCAGCGGGCGCGGCCGCGCGGCGGTGAAGCCCCGCACGAACCGCTCCCAGTCGACGTCGGCGACCGTCAGCGCGGTCTCGTCGCGGTCGATCGCCTGGCCCAGCGCGAGCAACGCCCGCTCCGGGGGCATCGCGCCGACGCCCCGGCGGCGCAGGTGCTCCTCGGCGTCGTTGTCGCCGGCCATGCCCGCGCCCCGCCAGGCACCCCAGGCCACCGACGTCGCGGTGAGCCCGCGGTCGCGACGGCGCTGGGCGAGCGCGTCGAGGAACGCGTTGCCCGCCGCGTACGCGCCTTGCCCGCCACTGCCCCAGACGCCGGCGTTGGAGGAGAACAGGACGAACGCGTCGAGGTCGCCGAGGAGCTCGTCGAGGTGCGTGGCGCCCGCGACCTTCGCGGACACGACCTCGGCGAACTCGCTCAGCTCGGTGTCGTCCACCGCCGTGCCCCGGACGATCCCGGCCGCGTGGAAGACGGCCCGGACGGGCGTTTCGGCCAGTTCGTCGAGCAACCGTGCCAGTGCCGCACGGTCGGCGACGTCGCAGGCGGCGATCGTCACCTCGGCGCCGAGGGCGGCCAGCTCCGCGCGGAGTTCGGCCGCGCCGGGCGCCGCTTCGCCTCGACGGCTGGTGAGCACCAGGCGCTGCGCCCCGCGGCCGGCGAGCCAGCGGGCGACGTGGGCGCCGAGGGCCCCGGTGCCGCCGGTGATCAGCACGGTCCCGGACGGCCGCCAGTCGCGAGCCGGGGCGCCGTCGCCGAGCGGCGCGGGCACCAGGCGGCGGGTGAGCACGCCCGACGCCCGGACGGCGACCTGGTCCTCGTCGCCCGCCGCGGCCAGGACACCGGCGAGCCGTTGCCGGTCGCGCTCGTCCGTCGTCTCGGGCAGGTCGACGAGCCCGCCCCAGCGGTCGGCGTGCTCGAGGCCGATGACCCGGCCGAGGCCCCAGATCTGGGCCTGCGCGGCGTCGGCCAGTGCGTCGCCGCGGCCGGTGGTCACCGCGCCCGCCGTGGCGAGCCAGAGCGGGGCGGTGATCCCGGCGTCGCCGAGGGCCTGGGTCAGCAGCAGGGTGTTCGCGACGCCGCGGGGCAGCACCGGGTCGCCGGTCGAGTCCAGGGCGAGCAGGGACAGCACGCCGTCGACGGGCCGGGCGGCCAGGTCGACCAGCCGCTTGCCGAGCGTGGCGCGGTCGGTGTCGCCGACGGCGAGCGGGACCGCGGTCCCGACGGCCTGCCGGGCGGCGTCGAGCCACGGGTGGTCGCCACCCTCCGGCGTCACGACCAGCCAGGTACCGGTCAGCGGCTTTGCCCCGGCGTCCAGGGGTTTCCAGGTGATGCGGTACCGCCAGCCGTCCACTGTGGAGCGTTCGAGCCGGGTGCGCCGCCAGCCGGCGAGCGCGGGCAGGACGTCCGCGAGGGGTTCCGGCGCGACGGCGAGGGTGTCGGCGATCGACGCCAGGTCTTCGCGCTCGACCGCCGCCCAGAAGGTGTCGTCGACCGGGTCGCCGGTGGTCGCCACGGCGGCCGGTGCCTTCGGCCAGTGGCGCCGGTGCTGGAACGGGTAGGTCGGCAGGGCGATCGTGCGCCGCTCCGGGACGACCGCCGCCCAGTCGACGTCGTGCCCCTGCGTCCACAGCTCGGCGAGCGAGGTCAGGAACCGGCGCGGGCCGCCTTCGCCGCGTCGCAGCGTCCCGACGACGACGCCGGGCGTGTCGCCCAAGGTCTCCTGGATCGCGCTGAGCAGCACCGGGTGCGCGCTGACCTCGACGAAGAACCGGTGCCCGCTCTCGACGAGCGCCCGGGTCGTGTCGAGGAAGCGGACCGGTTCGCGCAGGTTGCGGTACCAGTACCCGGCGTCGAGGGTCGCGGTGTCGACCGGTTCGGCCGTCACCGCGGAGTGGAACGGGACCTCGCCCGTGCGGGGCCGCAAGCCGGTCAGGGCCTCGAGCAGCTCGTCGCGGATCCCCTCCACGTAGACGGAATGCGAAGCGTAGTCGACCGGGATGCGCCGGGCCCGGATGTCCTGCCCGGTGCACCGGGCGATCAGTTCGTCGAGCGCGGCCGGGTCGCCGCAGACCACCGTCGACGCCGGGCTGTTGTAGGCCGCGATCGCGACCCCGTCCGGCAGCAGGTCCGCGACGCGGCCGGCGTCGAGGGCGATGGAGGCCATGCCGCCCCGCCCGGCGAGCCCGGCGGCGATCGCCTTGCTGCGCAGCGCGACGACCTTCGCACCGTCCTCAAGCGACAGTCCACCCGCGACGACCGCGGCCGCGATCTCACCCTGCGAGTGTCCGGCGACGGCGTCGGGCTCGACTCCGTGCGCCCGCCAGAGCGCCGCGAGCGACACCATGACCGCCCAGGACGCGGGCTGCACGACGTCGACGCGTTCGAGGGCCGACGCGTCGGCCAGGACGTCGGTCAGCGACCAGTCGACGTGTGGTTCGAGGGCCGCGGCGCATTCCGCGATCCGCTGCGCGAAGACCGGCTCGTCGAGGAGTTCGACGGCCATGCCCGCCCACTGCGCGCCCTGACCGGGGAAGACGAACACCGTCTCGCCCGCGGCCCCGGCGGTGCCGGTGACCAGGGACGCTCCGGCCGGTTCGCGGTGGTCGTCGAGGACGACCGCGCGGTGTTCGAAGGTGGACCGGGTGGTCACCAGCGACCAGGCGATCTCGGCGACGCTGCCGGGTGCGCCGGCGAGCGCGGCCACCTTGTCCCGGAGCGCCGCTTCCGACCGGGCGGAGAGCACCCACGGCGCCATCGTGTCGTCCACAGTGGACTCGACGGGCGGCTCGGGCACCTGCTCGACGATGATGTGGGCGTTCGTGCCACTGACGCCGAACGACGAGATCCCGGCGCGGCGCGGACCGTCGCGCTCGGGCCACGGGCGGGCCTCGGTCAGCAGGGACACCGCGCCACTGCTCCAGTCGACGTGCTTCGACGGCTCGCCGACGTGCAGGGTGGCGGGCAGGACGCCGGTGCGGATCGCCAGCACCATCTTGATCACCCCGGCGACCCCGGCCGCGGCCTGCGTGTGCCCGAGGTTCGACTTGATCGAGCCGAGCCACAGCGGTTCTTCGCGGTCGCGGCCGTAGGTGGCCAGCAGGGCCTGCGCCTCGATCGGGTCGCCGAGCGTCGTCCCGGTGCCGTGCGCCTCGACGGCGTCCACCTCGGACGGTGCCAGCCCGGCGTTGGCCAGCGCCGCCCGGATCACCCGCTGCTGCGACGGGCCGTTCGGCGCGGTCAGGCCGTTGGACGCGCCGTCCTGGTTCACCGCGCTGCCCCGCACGACCGCCAGCACCGGGTGACCGTTGCGGCGCGCGTCCGAGAGCCGCTCCACGAGCACGACGCCCACGCCCTCACCCCAGCCGGTGCCGTCGGCGTCGTCGGAGAAGGCCTTGCACCGGCCGTCCGGGGCCAGGCCGCGCTGGCGGCTGAATTCGACGAACAGGCCCGGCGTCGACATGACCGTCACGCCGCCGGCCAGCGCGAGCGAGCACTCGCCGGCCCTCAGGGACTGGGCGGCCAGGTGCAGGGCGACCAGCGACGACGAGCACGCGGTGTCGACCGTCATGGCCGGGCCCTCCAGCCCGAGCTCGTAGGAGATCCGTCCGGAAAGGACACTGCCCGCACTGCCGGTGGCGAGGTAGCCGTCGACGCTCTCCTCGCCGAAGTGCAGCGCCGCGGTGTAGTCCTGGCCGTTGGTGCCGGCGAACACGCCGACCGGCGTGCCGCGGACCGACCGCGGGTCGATGCCCGCGCGCTCGAGGGCCTCCCAGGACGCCTCGAGCAGCAGCCGCTGCTGCGGGTCCATGGCCAGGGCCTCGCGCGGCGAGATCCCGAAGAACTCGGCGTCGAACTTGTCGGCACCGGCCAGGAACCCGCCTTCGCGGACGTAGGTCGTCCCGGCGTGGTCGGGGTCCGGGTCGTAGAGCGCCTCGGTGTCCCAGCCGCGGTCGGCGGGGAACTCCGAGACCGCGTCACGGCCCTCGGCGAGCAGCGCCCACAGGTCGTCCGGGTTCCGCACCCCGCCGGGGAACCGGCAGCTCATGCCGACGATGGCGATCGGCTCGTCGCTCTCCTGCGCGGCGGGTGCCGGTTCGGCCCCGGCGTCGCCGAGCAACTCGGCACGCAGGTGGGCCGCCAGCGCCGTCGCGGTCGGGTAGTCGAACGCGAGGGTGGCCGGGAGCCGCAGGCCGGTCGCGGTGTCGAGGCGGTTGCGCAGCTCGACCGCGGTCAGCGAGTCGAAGCCGAGCTCCTTGAATGTGCGCCCGGCCGCGACGTCGTCGGCCGACCGGTGGCCGAGCGCGAACGCGACCTGTTCGCGCACGACCTTGAGCAGCACTCGGTCGGCGTCCGTCGGGGACAGTCCGGCGAGCCGGGCCGGCAGCGAATCCGTGGCGGCCGGCTCGAGCCGGCGCACCTCCGGCAGGTCGGCGACGAACGGGCTCGGGCGGCTCGCGGTGAGCGCGGCGGCGAACCGGGCCCAGTCGACGTCGGCGACCGTGACGGCGGCACTGCCGCGCTCGACGGCCGACCGCAGTGCGGCGACCGCCCGGCCGGGGCGCAGCGGGACGAGCCCGGTGCGGCCGACGTGCTCCTCGGCGGCGGCCGCCGCGGCCATCCCGCCCTCGGCCCACGGACCCCAGGCGACCGACGTCGCGACCAGGCCCCGTGCCCGGCGTTGTTCGGCGAGCGCGTCGAGGTAGGCGTTGGCCGCCGCGTAGTTGCCCTGCCCGGCAGCGCCGAAAGTGGCCGCGCAGGAGGAGAACAGCACGAACGCCGCCAGCGGTTGCCCGGCCGTGAGTTCGTGGAGGTGCCGCGCCGAGCCGGCCTTGGCCTCGACGACCTCCGCCAGCTTCTCCGGGGTGAGGGCTTCGAGGACACCGTCGGCCAGGACCCCGGCGGTGTGCACGACGGCGGTCAGCTCGCCGACGCTCTCCAGGGTCGCGGCGAGCGCGGCGCGGTCGGTGACGTCGCAGGCCAGGACGTCGACCGGCACCCCGAGGGCCCGGAGCTCGTCGGCGCCCGGCGCGGCGGGGCCGCTGCGGCTGAGCAGGACGAGGCGCTCGGCCCCGGCGCCGGCCAGCCAGCGGGCGACGTGCCGGCCCAGCGCGCCGGTGCCGCCGGTGACCAGGACGGTGCCGCTCGGCTGCCACGGTTCGCCCACGGCCGGTGCGCACCGGGTCAGCCGCCGGGCCAGCACGCCGGACGCGCGCACGGCCAGCTGGTCCTCGCCGGTCGCGCCGCCGAGGATCGCGCCGAGGCTCGCGAGCGCCGTCTCGTCCGGTTCGGCGGGCAGGTCGACGAGACCGCCCCAGCGGTGCGGGTGCTCCAGCGCGACCGTGCGCCCGAGGCCCCAGACCATGGCCTGCGCCGGGTCCGGCACGTCACCCTCGGCCGCGGCGACCGCGCCGCGGGTGACGCACCACAGCGGTGCGTCGATCCCGGCGTCCCCGAGGGCCTGGACCAGGGCTAACTGACCCTCGACGTCCAAAGTGGACAGGACGCCGGCGAGTTCACGCCCGCGCAGGCGATCGGCGAGCGACGCGCGATCGTCGCCGGGGCCGACTTCGAGCACGTCGAACGCCGGGAAGCCGGTGCCGGCCGGGACCACCGCGAGCCACGGCCCGGTGCGCACGGCGGCGGGTGCCGGGACCGGCTGCCAGGTGATCTCGTACTGGTCCACCGGCGACGACCGGCGCTCGCGCCAGGCCCTCAGCGCCGGGAGGTCGCCGTTCTCGACGGCCGTCCAGAACCGCTCGTCCGGCGCCGGCCGCGTCTCCAGCCAGTACCGCGTCCGCTGGAACGGGTAGGTGGGCAGCGCGACCGGCCGGGCGGTGTGCCGGGGGTGGGCCGCGCGCAGGACCGCGGTCCAGTCGACGGTGTGACCCCGCGTGTGCGCGTCGGCCAGCGCGGTGATCAGGCTCTCGTACTCCGGACGTTCCTTGCGCAGCACCGGAACCGCGGGGAAACCGGTCAGCGCCGAGAGCACGCCGTCCGGGCCGAGTTCGAGCGCCCGGGTGACACCGAGCCCGGTCAACGTCGTGGCCGCGTCGGCGAACCGGACCGGCTCGCGGACCTGACGCACCCAGTACTCCGGCGTCAGGATCTCCGCCCCGGCCACCGCACCGGACACAGTGGACACGAGCGGGATCGTCGGCGCGGTGAAGGACACCGAACCGGCGACGCGGGCGAACTCGGCCAGCATCGGATCCATCGACGCCGAGTGGAACGCGTGCGACACCGTCAGGCGCCGGACCTTCCGGCCCAGTCCGGCGAAGTGCCGCTCGACCGCGTCGACGGCGCCGGACACCACCACGGCCTCGGGCCCGTTGACCGCGGCCAGGCTCACGTCGGCACCCAGGAGCGGGACGACCTCGTCTTCGGTGGCCTGCACGGCCAGCATCGCGCCGCCCGCCGGCAGGGCCTGCATCAAGCCCGCGCGGGCCGTCACCAGCCGGCCGGCGTCCTCGAGCGACAGCACGCCCGCGACGTGCGCGGCGGCCAGCTCGCCGATCGAGTGCCCGGCGACGTGGTCCGGTTCGACGCCCCAGGACTCCAGCAGCCGGAACAGGGCCACCTCGACCGCGAACAGCGCGGGCTGCGTGTACCCCGTCCGGTCGAGCGCCTCGGCGTCGCCGAACACGACCTCCCGCAGCGGGCGGTCCAGGTCCAGGTGCGCGCACACCGCGTCGAACGCGTCCGCGAAGACCGGGAACCGTTCGTACAGCTCGGCACCCATGCCGACGCGCTGGGATCCCTGACCGGAGAACAGGAACGCCGTCTTGCCCGGCTCCGCCGGCCGGGGGCCGAGAACGTCGTCACCCAGCAGCACGGTCCGGTACTCGAACGCCGAACGCGCGGCGAGCGCGAAAGCGATGTCCAGCGGTTCACCGTCGATGCCGGTCAGCCCGCGTGCGGCGTCGCGCACGGCCTGCTCGGTCCGGCCCGACAGCACCCGGGGCACGAGCCCGGTTTCGGGGGCATTGCGGACTTCCGCAACCGCCGGTGGCTCTTCGAGGATGACGTGGGCGTTCGTGCCGCTGACCCCGAACGACGACACCCCCGCGCGGCGCGGCCGGTCGCCGTGCGGCCACGGCCGGGCCTCCGTCAGCAGCCGGACGTCCCCCGCCGTCCAGTCGACCCGCTCCGACGGCCGGTCGACGTGCAGCGTCTTCGGCAACACCTCGCCGCGCATCGCCAGCACCATCTTGACCACGCCCACCGCCCCCGACGCGGCCTGAGTGTGGCCCACGTTGGACTTGACCGAGCCCAGCCACAGCGGCTCGGCACGGTCGCGGCCGTACGTTTCCAGCAGGGCCTGGGCTTCGATCGGGTCGCCGAGCGAGGTGCCCGTGCCGTGTGCTTCGACGGCGTCCACATCGGACGGTGTCAGCCCGGCGTCCGCCAGCGCCGCGCGGATCACGCGCTGCTGCGACGGGCCGTTCGGGGCACTCAGGCCGTTGGACGCGCCGTCCTGGTTCATCGCCGATCCCCGCAGCAGCGCGAGCACCGGGTGCCCGAGCCGCTGGGCGTCGGACAGGCGCTCGACCAGCACCAGCGCGACGCCCTCGCCCCAGCCGGTGCCGTCCGCGGCGTCGGCGAACGCCTTGCAGCGCCCGTCCGATGCGAGCCCGCCCTGCTTGGCGAACTCCTGGAACGCGCCCGGCGTCGCCATCACGGTCACGCCGCCGGCCAGCGCCATCGACGACTCGCCGGAGCGGACCGACTGCGCGGCGAGGTGCAACGCGACCAGGGACGACGAACAGGCCGTGTCCACGGTGACCGCGGGCCCTTCCAGACCGAGCACATAGGACACCCGGCCGGACACGACGGCGCCGGCGTTGCCGGTCAGCAGGTGCCCCTCGACCTCTTCGGCCGCTTCGGTGTGGCCGGTCGCGTACCCCTGCGTGCCACAGCCGACGAACACCCCGGCCGCGCTGCCGCGCAGCGAACGCGGGTCGATGCCGGCGCGCTCGAAGACCTCCCACGCGCTCTCCAGCAGCAGCCGTTGCTGCGGGTCCATCGCCACCGCTTCCCGCGGCGAGATCCCGAAGAACCCCGCGTCGAACTCGTCGGCGTCGTGGACGAAGCCACCCACCCCGTCGAGGTCCCAGCCCCGGTTCACCGGGAACGCGGACAGGCCTTCGGCGCCCGTCGACACGAGTTCCCACAGGTCTTCCGGCGACCGGACGTCGCCGGGCAGGCGGCAGGCCATCGACACGATGGCGATCGGCTCGCCGGTGTCCACTCGGGACACCAGCCGATCGGCCGCCACGGGGCCGGCGTCGAGCAGCTGGTGCCCGAGGAGCACGGCGAGCCGCCGCGGGTCCGGGTGGTCGAACAGCACGACGGCGGGCAGTTTGAGCCCGGTCGCCGCGACGAGCCGGTTGCGCACTTCCAGCGCGATCAGGGAGTCGACGCCCAGGTCGCGGAAGGCCCGGTCCGGCTCGACCGAGCCCGGCCCGGGATAGCCGAGCACGGCGGCCGTCTCGGCGCGCACCAGGTCCAGCAGGGCTTCGGCCCGCGCGGCCTCGCCCAGCTCGGAAAGCCTTTGCACGAACGGAGACTCGGCGTCCGAAGGCGTCTCTTCCAGGGCCTGGCGGACCTCGGGCAGCTCGTCGAGCAGGGGCCGCGGCCGGGCGGCGGTGAACGCGGGCGCGAACCGCGCCCAGTCCATGTCCGCGACGGCGAGGAAGGTCTCGTCCGCGCTCAAGGCCTGCCGGAGCACGGTGAGCGCGAGCGCGGGGTCCATCGCCCGGACACCGCGGCGGCGCAGTTGCTCCCCGGAGTCGTCGCCGGTCATGCCCGCGCCGGCCCAGGCACCCCACGCCACCGACGTCGCGGTCAGGCCGCGGTCGCGGCGGTGCTGGGCGAGGGCGTCCAGGTAGGCGTTGGCCGCGGCGTAGGCGCCCTGGCCGCCGCCACCCCAGACACCGGCGTTGGAGGAGAACAGCACGAACGCGTCGAGGTCGCCGGGGAGCAGCGCGTCCAGGTTCACGGCCCCCGCGACCTTCGCGCACATGGTCGCGGCGACCTCGGCGAGGTCGGTCCCGGCGAGCGGCGCCGACCGGCCCACCCCGGCCGCGTGCACCACCGTGCGGACCGGCCCGACGTCGGCCAGCAGCGCGGCCAAGGCGTCGCGGTCGGCGACGTCGCAGGCCGCGATGGTCACCTCGGCACCGAGCGCCGTCAGCTCTTCGCGCAGCTCCGCGGCACCTTCCGCGTCCGGCCCGCGCCGGCTGGTCAGGACCAGGTGCCCGGCACCGGCTCCGGCCAGCCAGCGGGCCACGTGCGCACCGAGCGCGCCGGTGCCGCCGGTGACCAGCGCGGTCCCGCCGGTCCGCCACTCCGCCTCGGGACGAGCGCCGAGCGGGGCCGGGACCAGCCGGCGGACCAGGACACCGGACGCGCGGATCGCGACCTGGTCCTCGTCCGTCGCGCCGGCGAGCACCCGGCACAGGCGGGTGAGGGCGCGCTCGTCGAGGTCTTCGGGCAGGTCGACCAGGCCGCCCCAGCGGTCCGGGTGTTCCAGGCCCACGACGCGGCCCAGGCCCCAGACCTGGGCCTGTTCCGGGCCGGTCAGCCGGTCGGACCGGCCGGTGGACACCGCGCCGCGGGTCAGCAGCCACAGCGGCGCGGGCACCCCGGCGTCGCCGAGCGCCTGGACCAGTTCGACGCTCAGCTGCAGGCCGGCGACGGCGAGGACACCGTCGACACCCTCGGCGGACTCCGCCAGCACCTCGGCGAGCCACGCGCGGCCCGCACCCGGCTCGACGGTCAGCAGCACGGGTTCGCCACCGTGGGCGGCGAGGCCGTCGACCAGCCCGGCCGGAACGTGCCCGGCGGGGGCGACGACCAGCCAGCGGCCGCCGAAGTCCGTCTCGGGCGGGGTGGCGGGCCGCCACGCGATCCGGTACCGCCAGCCGTCCACAACGGACTGCTCGCGGCGGCGCCGGTGCCACCGGGCGAGCGCGGGCAGGACGCCGGCGAGCACGGTCGCGTCCAGGTCCAGGGATGCGGCGAGCGCGCCGGCGTCTTCACTGTCCACAGCGGACCAGAAGGCGTCGTCGGCCGGATCGGCGGCGAAGCCGGACTTTTCGGGACCGGTCAGCCAGTAGCGTTCGCGCTGGAAGGGGTAGGTCGGCAGGTCGACGAGCCGCGCGCCGGGGAAGAACCCGGCCCATTCGACGGTGGCCCCGCGGCTCCACAGCTCGGCCAGCGACGTCAGGAAGCGCGGCAGGCCGCCTTCGCCGCGCCGCAACGAGCCGACGACCACGGGCTCGGTGTCCTCCAGGGTCTCCTGGACGGCGGCGGCCAGCACGGGGTGGGCGCTCACCTCGACGAACGTGGTGTACCCGGCGTCGGCGAGGCCGCGCACGGCGGTGTCGAACAGCACCGTCCGGCGCAGGTTCCGGTACCAGTAGGCCGCGTCCATGGCGCCGGCCCAGTCGCCGGTCACCGAGGAGTAGACGGGGATCTCGGCCTCGCGCGCGGTGATCGGCGCGAGCGCGGCCAGCAGTTCGGCCTCGATGGCTTCGACGTGCGCGGAGTGCGAGGCGTAGTCCACCGGGATGCGGCGGGCGCGGATGCCTTCGGCCACGCAGGTTTCGATCAGCTCGTCGAGGGCTCCGGGTTCGCCGGAGAGCACGACCGAGGCCGGGCCGTTGACGGCCGCGACGCTGATCCGGTCGTCCAGCCGGGCGGTGGCTTCGGCGAGGGGCAGCGCGACCGAGGCCATGCCGCCCTGGCCCGCCAGGTCCTTCGCGATGAGACGGCTCCGCAGCGCGACGACGCGCGCACCGTCCTCAAGGGACAACGCCCCCGCCACGACCGCGGCCGCGATCTCGCCCTGGGAGTGCCCGACGACCGCGGCGGGCCGGACACCCGCCGACTGCCAGAGCGCGGCGAGCGAGACCATCACCGCCCAGGACGCCGGCTGCACGACGTCGACCCGCGCCAAGGCTTCCGCGTCCGCCAGGACGTCGGTCAGCCTCCAGTCCACAAAGGATTCGAGCGCTGCCTCGCACTCGGCGAACCGGGCCGCGAACACCGGCGAGGACGCCAGGAGGTCCGTCGCCATGCCGGCCCACTGCGCGCCTTGGCCGGGGAAGACGAACGCCGTCTTGCCCGGCGCCGCGGCGACGCCCCGGACCACCTCGGCGGACGGCGTCGCGCCGGCGAGCGCGTCGAGCCCGCGGACCAGGTCCGGGAGCTGGTCGCCGACCACCGCGGCGCGGTGTTCCCAGTCGGTGCGGGCGGTGGCGAGCGTGAGCCCGACGTCGCCCGGCCGGACGTCGCCCGCGACGTGCGCGCGCAGCCGGCCGGCCTGCTCACGCAGTGCCTCGGCCGTCCGCGCGGACAGCGTCCACACCGAAGGTCCGTGGAGCGCCTCGGTTTCCTCCGCCACGGGCTCGGCGGCTTCGAGGACGACGTGGGCGTTCGTGCCGCCGACGCCGAACGACGACACCCCGGCGCGGCGGGGTGCGCCGGTCTCGGGCCAGGCCGTGTTCTCGGTCAGCAGCTCGACCGAGCCGCGCGTCCAGTCGACCTGCGACGACGGCTCGGTCACGTGCAGCGTGCGGGGAAGCACGCCGGCGCGCAGGGCCAGGACCATCTTCATCACCCCGGCCACGCCGGCGGCGGCCTGGGTGTGCCCGATGTTCGACTTGATCGAGCCCAGCCGGAGCGGCCGCTCGCGGTTGCGCCCGTACGTCGCGAGCAGCGCCTGCGCTTCGATGGGGTCGCCGAGCGTGGTGCCGGTGCCGTGCGCCTCGACGGCGTCCACTTCGGACGGTTCGAGGCCGGCGTTGGCCAGTGCGGCGCGGATGACCCGTTGCTGCGAAAGGCCGTTGGGCGCGGTGAGACCGTTGGACGCGCCGTCGGAGTTGACCGCCGAGCCGCGCAGGACGGCGAGCACCGGGTGGCCGTTCTCGCGGGCGTCGGACAGCCGCTCGACGAGCAGCACGCCGGCGCCCTCGCCCCAGCCGGTGCCGTCGGCGGAGTCGGCGAACGACTGGCAGCGCCCGGACGCGGAAACCCCGCCCTGACTGGTGAATTCGAGGAACACGGCGGGCGTGGCCATGATGGTGACGCCGCCGGCGAGCGCCATCGAGCACTCCCCCGCGCGCAGCGCCTGCACGGCCAGGTGCAGCGCGACGAGCGACGACGAACAGGCCGTGTCGACGGTGACGGTCGGGCCTTCGAGGCCGAAGGTGTAGGCGATCCGCCCGGACGCGACGGACACGGCGTTGCCGGTGAGCAGGTGCCCGCGGAGCTCGTCGGGCAGGCCGGCGAGGTCGCTGGAACCGTAGGCCTGGTTGCTGCAGCCGATGAACACGCCGGTGTCGCTGGCCCGCAGCCCCCGCGGGTCGAGCCCGGCGCGTTCGAACGTCTCCCAGGATACCTCGAGCAGCATCCGCTGCTGCGGGTCCATCGCGAGCGCTTCGCGGGGCGAGATGCCGAAGAAGCCGGGATCGAAGTCGCCGGCCTGCCGCAGGAACCCGCCCTCGGCGGTGTTGCTGCCGGCCAGCTCGTCGGCGGCCCAGTTCCGGTCGGCGGGAAAGCCGGAGATGGCGTCGACGCCGTCGGCCAGCAGGGTCCACAGCTCGTCCGGGTTCCGCACGCCACCGGGGAAGCGGCAGCCCATCGCGACGATGGCGATCGGTTCCCTGGAGGCCGCCGCGAGCCGGTCGTTCTGCTCCCGTAGCCGCTTGTTGTCCCGCAAGGACGCCCGGAGCGCTTCGACGACCTTGTCCTTGTCCGAAGACACTGCCACCAGGTACCTCCAGGTTCACGGCGTGGTCGCCTCGAGTGAAACGCAAGCGGCGCCGCAAATCCCCTAGACTTCCTTCCGCGGCCGGGTCAGTCGAGGTCGAGGTCGTCGATCAGCGCGAACATCTCGTCGTCCGTGGCGGACTCCAGCTTCTCCTCCACCGCCGTCGCCACGCCGGTGCCCGCCGCGCCCGTCACCCTCGTCAGGAGGTCCTGCAGACGCGCCCCCAGCGTCGCGCGCGCCGCCGAGTCCGCCAGCAGGTCCGGCAGGGCGAACTCCACGCGGTCCAGCTCCGCCAGCGCCGGCAGGATCGCCGCCGGGACGTCCGGGACCAGCTCGGTGCGCAGGTACGCCGCCAGGACCGTCGTCGACGGGTAGTCGAACAGCAGCGTCGCCGGCAGCCGCAGGCCGGTGGCCGCGCCGAGCAGGTTCCGCAGCTCCACCGCGCTGAGCGAGTCGAAGCCCAGCTCGAGGAAGCCGCGGTCCGGCTCGATCGCGTCCGGGCCCGCGTAGCCCAGGACCGTCGCCGCCTGGGTGCGGACCAGGTCGAGCAGCGTGCCGTCCCGTTCGGCGTCCGACATCCCGGCCAGGCGGTGGGTCAGGTTGTCGACCGGGTCGGCCGGGGCGGCCCGGACCGCGCGCCGCACCGGGGTGCGGATCAGGCTGCGCAGGATCACCGGGATCGCGTCCTCGCCGACGCGGTCGCGCATCGCCTCCACGACCAGCCGGACCGGCAGCAGCACGGCCTCGTCGAGCGTGCAGGCGATGTCGAACAGCTCCAGCCCTTCGTCCGAGGGCATCGGCTCGACCCCGCCGCGCGCCAGGCGGGACAGGTCCGCCTCCGCGAGCTTCCCGGTCATGCCGCTGCGCTCGGCCCACAGGCCCCACGCCAGCGACAACGCCGGCAGCCCCTGCGCCCGCCGGACGTGCGCGAGCGCGTCGAGGAACGCGTTCGCCGCGGCGTAGTTCGCCTGGCCCGTGCCGCCGAAGGTGCCGGCCAGCGACGAGAACACCACGAACCCGGCCAGGTTCATCCCGGCGGTCAGCTCGTGCAGGTGCCAGGCCGCGTCGACCTTGGGCCGCAGGGCCGTGTCGAGCTGCTTGGTGGTCAGCGCGGACACCACGCCGTCGTCCAGGACGCCCGCGGTGTGCACCACCGCGGTCAGCGGGTGCTCGGCCGGGATGCCGGCGAGCAGCGCGGCCAGCGAGTCGCGGTCGGCGACGTCGCAGGCGGCCATGGTGACGTCCGCGCCCCACGCCCTCAGCTCGTCGGCCAGCTCGCGCGCGCCTTCCGCCGACGGCCCGCGCCGGCTGGTCAGCACCAGCCGCCGGGCTCCCCGGGCGGTCACCAGGTGCCGCGCGACGAGCGTGCCGAGCGTCCCGGTCGCGCCGGTGATCAGCACCGTGCCCTCGGGGTCCCACGCGGGGACCGGCTCGGGCGCGGTGGCCGGGACCCGCGCGAGGCGGGGCACCTGGATCGCGCCGATCCGGACCGCGACGTGCGGCTCGCCGCAGGCCACGGCGGACGGGAGCGCCGCGTAGGACACTTCTCGGTCGTCGAGGTCCACCAGCACGAACCGGCCGGGGTTCTCCGACTGCGCCGAGCGCACCAACCCGACGACGGCCGCCGTCGCCAGGTCGGTGATGCCTTCCCCGACGCGCGTCGCGATCGCGCCCCGCGTGACGAACACCAGGCGCGACCCGGCGAACCGTTCGCTCGCCAGCCACTCCTGCACCTGCTCCAGCGCGCCGTGGGTGGCGGTCCGGACCGCGCGGGCCACGTCCTCGTCGCCGTGCGAACCGCTGGTCACCACGACCACTTCGGGCACCGGGGCGCCCGCCACGACGGCCGCCTCGAGCGCGTCGAAGTCGGGGTACGACTCGACCGGGACGCCCGCGGACCCGAGGGCCTTGGTGACGCGGACGCCGACGTCGACCCCGACGACCGCCCAGCGTTCGGCCGCCGAGAGCCGGGCCGGGGTGATCGGGGCCATCACCCAGCCCACCCGGAACAACGACTCGTGGTGGGCCGACTTGGCGGCGTCGAGCTGCTCGGCCGAAACCGGGCGCAGGGACAGCGAACCGACGGTCGCCACCGGCAGCCCGTCCTGGTCGGCGACCGAGAGCGTCACGGTGTCGGCGTCCTGGCCGGTGACGCGCACCCGCAGGGCCGACGCCCCACCGGCGTGCAGCGTCACCCCCGACCAGGCGAACGGCAGGACCGCGCGGCTTTCGTCGCGCAGGGCGACGGTGTGCAGAGCCGCGTCGAGCAGGGCCGGGTGCAGGCCGAAGCGCCCGGCCTCCGCCCGTTCCTCCTCGGGCAGGTCGACCTCGGCGAAGATCTCGTCGCCGGCGCGCCACGCGCGGTGCAGGCCCTGGAACGCCGGCCCGTAGGCGAATCCGTGGTCCGCGATGCGGTCGTAGAGCCCGTCGAGGTCGATCGGCTCGGCTCCGGCCGGCGGCCAGGCGCCGGTGAGGTCACCGCCGGCCGGCACCGGCGTCGCGGCGAGGGTGCCGCTCGCGTGCGTGGTCCACGGCTCATCCTCCATCGCGTCGCCGGCGCGGGAGTAGATGTCGATCGCGCGGTTGCCGTACTCGTCCGGCCCGCCGACGGCGACCTGCAGCCGCACGCCGCCGGTCTCCGGCAGCACGAGCGGCGCGGCGAGGGTGAGCTCCTCGACGCGTTCGCAGCCGACCTTGTCCGCCGCGTGCACGGCCAGTTCCATGAACGCCGTCCCCGGCAGCAGGACGTTGCCGAGCACGACGTGCTGCGCGAGCAAAGGATGACTGGCCGCCGAGAGGAGGCTGGTGAACAGCGCGCCGTCCGACCCGGCCAGCGAGACGGCCGCGCCCAGCAGCGGGTGCCGCGTCTCGGTGAGCCCGGCACCGGTGACGTCGCCGGTCACCGCCGGCGCGTCGAGCCAGTACCGCTCCCGCTGGAAGGCGTACGTCGGCAGCTCGACGTGCCCGCCGCCGCCGAGCACCGCGGCCCAGTCGACGTCGGCACCGCTGACGTGCAGCCCGGCGAGGGCGGTGAGCAGCGTCCGCTCCTCGCCGTGTCCCTTGCGCAGCACCGAACCCACGCTCAGGTCGGCCCGGCCGGCGCAGTCCGGGACGAGCGCGGCGAGCACCGCGTCCGGGCCCAGCTCGACGAACCGGGTGACACCCGCCGCGGCCAGCTCGGCGATCGCGTCGGCGAACCGGACGGCCTCCCGCACGTGCCGCACCCAGTACTCCGGCGTGGTGACGTCGCCGGCCGACGCCACCCGGATCCGCGGCTGGTGGTAGGTCAGGCTTTCCGCGATCGCGGCGAACTCCGCGAGCATCGGGTCCATCAACCGCGAGTGGAAGGCGTGCGAGACCTCGAGGCGCTTGGTCTTGCGGCCCAGCGCGGTGAAGTGCTCCTTCAGCGCCAGCACGGCTTCGGTCCCGCCCGAGATCACGACGGCTTCGGGCCCGTTGACCGCGGCCAGCGAGACGTGCTCGCCCAGCAGCGGCACGACTTCGGCTTCGGGCGCGGCGATCGCCACCATGGCCCCGCCCTCCGGCAACGCCTCCATCAACCGGCCGCGGGCGGCGACGAGCTTGGCCGCGTCGGCCAGCGAAAGCACCCCGGCGACGTGCGCCGCGGCCAGCTCGCCGATCGAGTGGCCGGCGAGGTGGTCCGCGTGGACGCCCCAGGCTTCGAGCAGCCGGAACAACGCCACCTCGACCGCGAACAGCGCGGGCTGGGTGAAGCCGGTCCGGTCGAGCCGGGCGGCGTCGTCGCCGAACACGACGTCGTGGAGCGGCAGGTCGAAGTGCGCGCACACCGCGTCGAAGGCGTCGGCGAACACCGGGAACCGCGCGTACAGCTCGCTTCCCATGCCGAGCCGCTGCGCGCCTTGCCCGGTGAAGAGGAACGCCGTCCGGCCGGTGCGCGCGGTGTGGCGCCGCAGCCCGGCGGCGGGCCGGTCGGCGGCCAGCGCGGCGAGCCCGTCACGCAGTTCGCCGAGCCCGTCGCCGACGACGACCGCGCGGTGCCCGAACCGCGAGCGGGCGGCGAGGGACCGGGCCACCGCGCCCGGGTCCGGTTCGGACTCCAGGAACGCCAGCAGCCGCCGGGCCTGGCCGCGCAGGGCGGCTTCGGACTTGGCCGACACCGACCAGGCCGTCAACCCTTGCGGAGCCACGACTTCGTCGGCTGACGGCTCGGGAGCTTCTTCGAGAATCGTGTGGACGTTCGTGCCGCTGACCCCGAACGACGAGACCCCGGCGCGGCGCGGGTGGCCGTTGGCCGCCCACTCGACCGGTTCCGAGAGCAGCTCGACCCGGCCGGCCGTCCAGTCGATGTGCGGCGACGGCGTCTCGGCGTGCAGCGTGCGGGGCAGGACACCGTTCCGCAGTGCCTGCACCATCTTGATCACGCCCGCGATGCCGGACGCGGCCTGCGTGTGCCCGATGTTCGACTTCACCGAACCCAGCCACAGCGGCCGCTCGCGGTCCTGGCCGTAGGTGGCCATGAGCGCCTGCGCCTCGATCGGGTCGCCGAGCGTCGTGCCGGTGCCGTGCGCCTCGACGGCGTCCACATCGGACGGTCGCAGGCCCGCGTCGGCGAGCGCCGCGCGGATCACCCGCTGCTGCGCGGGACCGCTCGGCGCGGTCATGCCGTTGGACGCGCCGTCCTGGTTCACCGCGCTGCCCCGGACGACCGCGAGCACCGGGTGCCCGCGCCGTCGCGCGTCCGAAAGCCGTTCCACCAGCACCATGCCGACGCCCTCGGCCCAGCCCGCGCCGTCGGCGTCCGCGGAGAACGCGCGGCACCGGCCGTCCGGCGACAGCGCGCGCTGCCGGCTGAACTCGACGAAGGTGTCGACCGACGAGATCACCGTGACGCCGCCGGCCAGCGCGAGGTCGCATTCGCCGGAGCGCAGGGCCTTGACCGCCCAGTGCAGGGCCACCAGCGACGACGAGCAGGCCGTGTCGACCGTGACCGCCGGGCCCTCGAGGCCGAAGGTGTAGGCGATCCGGCCGGAGGCGACGCTGCCCGCGCTGCCGGTCGCCAGGTGGCCCTCGAACTCACCGGGCGCGTGCCGCAGCCGGCCGCCGTAGTCGTGGTAGTTGGAGCCGACGAACACGCCGGTCCGGCTGCCGCGCAGCCGCGCCGGGTCGATGCCCGCGCGCTCGACGGCCTCCCACGACGTCTCCAGCAGCAGCCGCTGCTGCGGGTCGATCGCGGGCGCCTCGCGCGGCGCGATCCCGAAGAACGCCGGGTCGAACTCCGCCGCGTCGTGCAGGAAACCACCGCCACGCGTGTAGAAGGTGCCGGCCTTGTCCGGGTCGGCGTCGTACCGCCGGTCGAGGTCCCAGCCGCGGTCGGCCGGGAACTCGCCAACCGCGTCGACACCGTGGGCGACAAGTACCCAGAGGTCGTCCGGGCCGGTGACGCCGCCGGGGTAGCGGCAGGACATCGCGACGATCGCGATCGGCTCGTCGACGGCCGCGACGACCGGGGCCGAGGCCTCGGCCACGGCGCCCCCCACCAGCTCACGCCGGACGTGCTCGGCCAGCACGACGGCGGTCGGGTGGTCGAACACCAGCGTCACCGGCAGCCGCAGGCCGGTGACCTCACCGAGGCGGTTGCGCAGGTCGACGGCGGTCAGCGAGTCGAAGCCGAGGTCGCGGAACGCGCGGTCCGGCTCGATCGACCCGGGTGACGGGTAGCCGAGCGCCACCGCGGCCTGGGCCTGGATCAGCTCCAGCACCAGCCGGTGCTGCTCGGCCTCCGCCAGCCCGCTCAAGCGGGCGGCCCAGCCGGTTCCGGTGACCTCGCCGGCCGGTTCGGCCGCCTCGGGGATGCCCCGCAGCGCCGCGCTCGGGCGGCCCTGCGCGAGGGTCTTGCGGTAGCGGTCCCAGCGGATGTCGGCGACCGCGAGCACGGTCTCGCCGGTGTCGAGGGCCTGCTGCAGGGCGAGGATCGCCAGCTCGGGGTTCATCGCGGGCAGGCCCTGCTCGGCGAGGCCCTCACCCCGGCCGCCGGCCCACGCGCCCCAGGCGACGGACGTCGCGGGCAGGCCCGCCGCCCGGCGTTCGCGGGCGAGGGCGTCGAGGTAGGTGTTGGCCGCGGCGTAGCTCGCCTGGCCCGGCCCGCCGAGCGTGCCGGCCAGCGAGGAGAACAGGACGAACGCCGAGAGCTCGCGGTCGGCGGTCAGCTCGTGCAGGTGCCGCGCGGCGTCGGCCTTGGGCCGCAGGACGCCCGCGATGCGCTCGGCGGTGAGACCGTCGATGACGCCGTCGTCCAGGACGGCCGCCGCGTGCACCACGGCGGTGAGGTCCGGCAGCCCGGCCAGCAGGTCGGCGACCTGGGCGCGGTCGGCGACGTCGCAGGCCACGACGGTCAGCTCGGTGCCGAGGTCCGCCAGCTCGGCGGTCAGTTCGGGGACGTCCTGGCCGCGACGGCTCGTGAGCACCAGGCGTTCGGCACCCGCGCCGGCCAGCCAGCGCGCGAGGTGCGCGCCGATCCCGCCGGTGCCGCCGGTGAGCAGCACCGTCCCGGACGCGCGCCACGGCGTCGTGCTTCGCGCCGGTTCCGCGCGGACCAGCCGGCGGCCGAAGACACCGGACGCGCGGACGGCCACCTGGTCTTCGTCGCCGGGCGTGCCGAGCACGGCGGCGAGCCGGGCCACGGCGCGGGCGTCGAGGTCGGCCGGGAGGTCGACCAGCCCGCCGAAGCGCCGCGGGTACTCCACGGCCGCGATCCGGCCGAAGCCCCAGGTCGGCGCCTGGCCGGTGGCCCGGATCGGGTCGGCCGCACCGGTGCTGACCGCGCCGCTGGTGGCGCACCACAGCGGCGCGCCGATCCCCGGGTCGCCGAGGGCGTGCAGGAGCGTCAGGTTCGGGACGAGGCCGTCGAGCAGGGAGAGCACGCCCTCGCACGGTCCGGCCGCGCGCAGCAGCTCGGCCCATCGCGCCCGGTCCACTTCGGACGGGAGGTCGACGTGCCGGGCGCCGAGCCCGCCGGCGAGGCCGTGCGGGTCGGGGCCGGCGACGAGCCAGCCCGCCACCGTGGTGCCGGTCGCGACGGGCAGCGGCGTCCACTCGACGCGATACCGCCAGCCATCCACAGTGGACTTCGCCTGCCGGTGGTCGCGCCAGGCGGCGAGCGCCTCGACGTCGGCCTGCTCGACGGCGGCCCAGAACTCGTCGTCCAGTTCGGCCCCGCGGGCGGGGGCGTCCAGCCAGTAGCGCTGGTGCTGGAAAGCGTAAGTCGGCAACGGGATCGGCGAGGCTCCCGGGAACACCGGCGCCCAGTCGACGTCGACGCCGCGGACGTGCAGCTCGGCCAGGGACGTGCGGAACCGCGTCAAGCCGCCCTCCCCGCGCCGAAGGGTGCCGCTCACGACCGCCTCCGGGACCGCCTCCCCGATCGCGGAGGAGACAACCGGGTGCGGGCTGACCTCGACGAACACCGAGTGCTCGCGCGCCGCGAGCACGTCGACGGTCTGGCGGAACAGCACCGGCTGGCGCAGGTTGCGGTACCAGTAGCCGGCGTCCAGGGTCGCGGTGTCGACCGGTTCGGCGGTGACCGTCGAGTAGAACGGGACGTCGGCCGAGAGCGGGCGGATCGGCGCGAGCACGTCCAGCAGCTCGGCTTCGATCGCCTCGACGTGCGCCGAGTGCGACGCGTAGTCGACCGGGATGAGCCGCGAACGCACTCCGTCGGCCGTGCACTGGGCGAGCAGTTCGTCCAGTGCTTCGGGTTCGCCGCACACGACGGTCGACGACGGGCTGTTGAACGCCGCGATGGAGATCCGGCCGGCCCATTCGGGCAGGAGCTTTTCGAGCTGCTCGGCGCCGAGTGCGATCGACGCCATGCCGCCCTGCCCCGCGAGTCCCGCGGCGATCGCCTTGCTCCGCAACGCGACCACCCGAGCACCATCCTCAAGGGACAGTCCACCCGCGACGACGGCGGCGGCGATCTCGCCCTGGGAGTGCCCCACGACGGCGTCCGGCGAGACGCCGTGCGCCTGCCACAGCGCCGCCAGCGAAACCATGACCGCCCACGACAACGGCTGCACCACATCGACCCGGTCCAACGAAGACAGCATCTCGAACGGCGACCAGTCCACAAAAGACTCCAACGCCGCCGCACACTCCGCGAACCGCCCGGCGAAGACCGGCGACTCCGCGAGCAGCCCAGCCGCCATCCCGGCCCACTGCGCCCCCTGGCCCGGGAACACGAACACCGTGCGCCCCGCCGCGCCCGCCACCCCGGTCACAACGGACGCGCTCGGTGTCCCGGTGGTCAGATCGGCCAGCCCCGCGAGCAGTTCTTCGCGGTCCGAGCCCAGCACCACGGCTCGGTGCTCGAACGCGGTCCGCGTCGACGCGAGGGACCAGCCGACGTCGGCGATGTCCGGAGTGCCGGGCAGTGCCGCGAGTTTCGCCGCCTGCGCGGGCACCCCGGCCGCCGAACGGGCCGAGAGCACCCACGGCACCGGGCCCGCGACCGGCTCGCGCTCGGCAGCCGGTTCGAAGACGGGATCGTGTTCGAGGACGACGTGCGCGTTGGTGCCGCCGACGCCGAACGAGGACACGCCGACGCGGCGCGGGCCCGGCTTGTCCGGCCACGGCGTGGCCTCGGTGAGCAGTTCGAGCGCGCCGGACGACCAGTCGACGTGCGGCGTCGGGTGCTCGGAGTGCAGTGAGCGCGGGAGGACGCCGTGCCGCATGGCCAGGACCATCTTGATGATCCCGGCGGCACCCGCGGCGGCCTGGCTGTGCCCGATGTTGGACTTGACCGACCCGAGCCACAGCGGCGCTTGGCGGTCGCGGCCGTAGGTCGCCATCAGTGCCTGGGCCTCGATCGGGTCGCCGAGCGTGGTGCCCGTGCCGTGCGCCTCGACGGCGTCCACATCGGACGGTTCGAGCCTCGCGGCGGCGAGCGCCGACAGGATGACGCGCTGCTGCGACGGGCCGTTCGGCGCGGTCAGGCCGTTGGACGCGCCGTCCTGGTTGGTCGCGGTGCCGCGGACGACGGCCAGCACGCGGTGGCCGTGGCGGCGCGCGTCGGAAAGCCGTTCGACGAGCAGCATGCCGACGCCCTCGGCCAGGCCCATGCCGTCGGCTTCGGCGGAGAAAGGCTTGCTGCGGCCGTCGGCGGCCAGCGCGCGCTGGCGGCTGAACGCGACGAACGGCGCCGGGGTCGACATCACCGCGACGCCGCCGGCGAGGGCGAGGTCGCACTCCCCCGACCGCAGGGCCTGGCCGGCCAGGTGCAGGGCGACCAGCGACGACGAGCAGCCGGTGTCGATCGTGACCGCCGGGCCTTCGAGCCCGAAGGTGTAGGCGACCCGGCCCGAGGTGACGCTGCCGGTGCCGCCGGTGACCAGGTGCCCCTCGACGCCTTCGGGGACGTCCTGCAGCCGCGGGCCGTAGTCGTGGCCGCTGGCGCCGACGAACACGCCGGTGCGGCTGCCGCGGACGGCGGCCTGGTCGAGCCCGGCGGCCTCGAAGGCCTCCCAGGCCGCCTCCATGACCACGCGCTGCTGCGGGTCCATCGCGAGCGCTTCACGCGGGCTGATGCCGAAGAAGCCGGGGTCGAACTCGGCCGCGTCGAGGAGGAACCCGCCCGCGCGGGCGTAGTTGTGGCCGGCGCTGTCGGGGTCGGGGTCGTAGAGCGCGTCGGGGTGCCAGCCGCGGTCGCCGGGGAAGTCGCCGATGACGTCGGCCTCGGCCATCATCAGGTCCCAGAGCTGTTCGGGGCTGCCGACGCCGCCGGCGAACCGGCAGCTCATGCCGACGATCGCCAGGGGTTCGCCGGTCGCGACCGCGGCCACGGCGACCGGCGCGGGAGCGTCGGTGCCGAGCACCTCGGTGCGGACGTGCCGGGCCAGCGTGGTCGCGTTCGGGTAGTCGAACACCAGGGTCGCGGACAGCTTGAGGCCGGTGGCCGCGGTGAGCCGGTTGCGCAGCTCGATCGCGGTCAGCGAGTCGAAGCCCAGCTCCCGGAACGCGCGTGACGGGTCGACGTCGTCGGGCCCGGCGTAGCCGAGCACGGACGCCGCGTGCTTGCGCACCAGCGCGAGCAGCTCGCGTTCCTGGTCCACTTCGGACAGTCCGGACAGCTTGGTGCGCAACGCGCCCGCGGCGCCGGTCTGCTCCTCGGTGACTTCGGCCTCGGCGGCGAGCACGGCCGCGACCTCGGGCACCTCGGACAGCAGGGGCCGCGGCCGGGCGGCCGTGAAGACCGGCACGAACCGCGGCCAGTCGATGTCGGCGACGGCCAGGAACGGCTCGTCGTGGTCGAGCACCTGGCCGAGCCCGAGCAGGGCCGGTTCCGGGGCCATGAACGGGATCCCGCGCCACTTGAGCTGGTCGGCGACGACGTCGGAGACCATGCCGTCGCCGGCCCAGATGCCCCAGGCGACCGACGTCCCGGCCAGGCCGCGGGCGCGGCGGCTCTCGGCGAGCGCGTCGACGAAGGCGTTCGCGGCGGCGTACGCGCCGTGGTCACCACTGCCCCACACCCCCGCGACCGAGGAGTACAGGACGAACGCGTCGAGGTCGGCTTCGGGGAACAGCTCGTCCAGGTGACGGGCACCGGCCAGCTTCGCGCGGGCGCCCTCTTCGAAGTCGGGCAGGTCCGTGTCGGCCAAGGGCGCGAGCAGGCCGACGCCGGCGGTGTGCACGACCGCCCGCACGTCCCGCAGGCCGCTGACCAGCGAAGACAGCGCGTCGCGGTCGGCGACGTCGCACGCGGCGATCGTCACCTCGACGCCCATCGCCTCGAGTTCCGCGCGCAGCTCGGCCGCGCCGGGCGCGTCGGGACCGCGGCGGCTGGTGAGCACGAGGTGCTCGGCCCCGCGGCCGGCGAGCCAGCGGGCGACGTGCGCCCCGAGCCCGCCGGTGCCGCCGGTGACCAGCGCGGTCCCGCTGGTCCGCCACTCGGGCGCGGTACCGCCGACGGGCGCGCGCCGCAGCCGGCGCTGGACCAGCCCGGAGTCGCGGACGGCCAGCTGGTCCTCGTCGCCGATCCCGGTGAGGGCCGCGCAGAGCCGGTTCGCGGCGCGCTCGTCGAGGGTCTCCGGGAGGTCGACCAGGCCACCCCAGCGGTCGGGGTGTTCGAGGGCGAGCACCCGGCCGAGGCCCCAGGTCGTGGCCTGCCCGGGCCGCGGGAGCTCGTCGCCGGGACCGACGGCGGCCGCGCCCTGGGTCGCGAGCCAGAGCGGCGCGCCGACCCCGGCGTCGCCGAGGGCCTGGGCGAGCAGGAGGTTCGCGGCCAGCCCCCGGGACAGCACCGGATGCGCCGGGTGGCTGCCCTCGTCCAGCGCGAGCAGGGAAAGCACGCCCGCGAGGCCGGACTCGCCCCGCAGCCGCTCGGCCAGGGACGCGCGGTCGTCGGTCTCGTCGATGCGCAGGGTGCGGACGACCGCACCCGCCTTCTCCAGGGCGTCGAGGCAGACGTCGGGCGCGTGCACGACCAGCCAGGTACCGGACAGCGCGGGCACCGGCTCGGGAGCCGGGTGCCAGGTGATCCGGTAGCGCCACTGGTCCACTGTGGACAGCTCGGTGCGGCGGTTGCGCCAGTCCGCCAGCGCGGGCAGCACCTCCTGCCACGGCGTTTCCGCGGTGACGCCGAGTTCCTCGGTCAGCGCGCCGTCTTCGACCGCGCTCCAGAACTCGCCGTCCGCCTCGGCGGTTTCGGCCGCCGTCTCCAGCCAGTAACGCTGACGCTGGAAGGGATATGTCGGCAAAGCGACCGTGCGGGCCGCCGGGTAGACGGCGGCCCAGTCGACGTCGTGGCCGCGTGTCCAGAGCTGCGCCACCGACGTCAGGAACCGGGGCAGGCCGCCTTCACCACGCCGGAGCGTGCCGACGACGGCCGCCGAGCCGGGGTCGAGCACCTCGTCCAGGGTCTCCTGGATCCCGCCGCCCAGCACGGGGTGCGGGCTCGACTCGACGAAGAACCGGTGACCCTCGGCGACGAGCGTCCGCGTCGCGTCCTGGAAGCGCACCCGCTGCCGCAGGTTCCGGTACCAGTAGGCGGCGTCGAGCGTCCCGGCGGTCTCGCCGGTGACGCTGGAGACGAACGTGACCTGCGGTTCACGGGGTTCGAGGTCCGCCAGGGCCTCGAGCAGCTCGGCCTCGAGAACCTCCACCACGGCGGAGTGGGAGGCGTAGTCGACCGGGATCCGGCGGACGCGCAGACCGTCGGCTTCCGCGCGGGCCAGGACCTCTTCGACCGCGGCGATCTCGCCGGAGATCACCACGGACGCGGGTCCGTTGACCGCCGCGATCGAGACACCTTCGGCAAGCAACGCTTCCACCTGCGCTTCCGGTGCCGCGACCGACGCCATCGCGCCGAGGCCCGCGAGCCGGCCGAGGATCAGCCTGCTGCGCAGCGCGACGACCTTGGCGCCGTCTGCCAGCGACAGCGCACCCGCGACGACGGCCGCCGCGATCTCGCCCTGCGAGTGGCCGACGACGGCGTCCGGGGTGACGCCGTGCGCCGCCCACAGCGCGGCGAGCGAAACCATGACCGCCCACGAGACCGGCTGCACGACGTCGACGCGTTCGAGGGCCGCCGCGTCCCCGAGGACCTCGGTCAACTTCCAGTCCACAAAGGACGAGAGAGCGGTCTCGCACTCGGCCATCCGGGCGGCGAACACCGGCGAGGACGCCAGCAGGTCCACGGCCATCCCGGTCCACTGGGCACCCTGGCCGGGGAACACCAGCACGGTCCCGCCGACGACCTGGGCCTCGCCGCCGACCGCGGCACCGGTGCCGGCCTCGGCGACCTCGCGGACGCCCGCGAGCAGCGTGGGCAGGTCCCGGCCGACCACGGCGGCCCGGTGTTCGAGGGCCGACCGCGTCCGGGCCAGGGACCAGCCGACGTCGGCGATGTTCCCGTCGTGCAGTCGGGCCAGCGCTTCGGCGCGGTCCTTCACCGCGGCGTCGGACCGGCCCGAGAGCACCCAGACCGCGGTGTCCACAACGGACTCGGACGGTGGCTCGGGTTCCTCGGTCACGCCCTCCAGCACGACGTGCGCGTTGGTGCCGCTGCCGCCGAACGAGGACACGCCCGCACGGCGCGGCGCGCCCGTCTCCGGCCACTCCTGGTGCTCCGTCAGCAGCGAGACGGCACCCGCGGTCCAGTCGACGTGCGGGGTCGGCTCGCCGACGAACAGCGTCTTCGGCAGGACGCCCGCCCGCAGCGCCAGGACCATCTTGATCACACCGGCGACCCCGGAGGCCGCCTGGGTGTGGCCGATGTTCGACTTGACCGTGCCCAGCAGCAGCGGCCGTTCGCGGTCCCGGCCGTAGGTCGCCTGCAGGGCCTGGGCCTCGATCGGGTCGCCCAGCTTGGTGCCGGTGCCGTGTGCTTCGACGGCGTCGACCTGCTCGGGCGCCAGCCGCGCGTTGGCCAGGGCCGCCTCGATCACGCGCTGCTGCGAGAGCCCGTTGGGTGCGGTCAGGCCGTTCGACGCGCCGTCCTGGTTGATCGCGGTGCCGCGGATGACGGCGAGCACCGGGTGCCCGTGCTTGCGCGCGTCGGACAGCCGCTCCAGGAGGACGACACCGATGCCTTCACCCCAGCCCGTGCCGTCGGCGTCGGCCGAAAACGCGCGGCAGCGGCCGTCGGAGGAGAGGCCGCGCTGGCGGCTGAACTCGACGAAGTTGCGGGGGTTGGCCATCACGGTCGCGCCGCAGGCCAGTGCCATCGAGCACTCGTCGTTGCGCAGCGCGGTGACCGCCAGGTGCAGCGCGACCAGCGACGACGAGCACATCGTGTCGACGGTGACGGCCGGGCCTTCGAGGCCGAAGGTGTAGGCGAGCCGGCCGGACAGCACGGCGGCCGAACCGCCGGTGAGCAGCAGCCCTTCGAGGCCCTCGGGCGCGGTGACCAGCCCGCCCGCGTAACCCTGGTTGCTGGCGCCGACGAACACGCCGGTCTTGCTGCCGCGCAGGCCCGCCGCGTCGAGCTTCGCGCGTTCGAAGGCCTCCCACGTCGTCTCCAGCAGGAGCCGCTGCTGCGGGTCCATCGCGACGGCTTCGCGCGGGGAGATGCCGAAGAACGCCGGGTCGAACTGCGCGGCGTCGGTCAGGAAGCAGCCGTCGCGGACGTAACTGCGTCCGGTCCGCTCGGGATCGGGGTCGTAGAGATCCAGGTCCCAGCCGCGGTCGGCCGGCCACGGCGAAACGGCGTCCCGGCCCTCGGCGATCAGCTCCCACAGCTGCTCGGGCGTGGTCACCCCGCCCGGGAACCGGCAGCTCATCGAGACGACGGCGATCGGTTCCCCGCGGCGCTCGGTGACGTCGTGCAGGCGCCGGTTGGCCACCTTCAGATCGGCCGTGACCCGCTTGAGGTAGTCACGGAGCTTGTCCTCGTTCCGCATCTGCGTCCGCTCCTGTTTCCCAGTCACGAAATCCCGAGTTCCCGGTCGATCGCCGCGAACATCTCGTCGTCGGTCGCCGTGTCGAGTTCGAGCTCGTCGTCCTCGTCGCCGCGGTCGTCGTCCCACTTCCACAGCAGCTTCCGCAGCCGCGCGGTGACCAGCTCGGCCGGCAGCGCGGCCAGCTCGGCCTCGATCCGGTCCAGCTCGTCCGTCGCGTTGTCCTCGGTGAAGAGCCCTTCGAGCACGTGCTTCGCGACCGCGGCGGGGGTCGGGTGGTCGAAGACGAGCGTGGCGGGCAGCTTCAAGCCGGTCGCCGCGCCGAGCCGGTTGCGCAGGTCGAGCGCGGTCAGCGAGTCGAAACCGAGTTCCTTCAGCGTCTGCGCCGGCCGGACGGCGTCGCGGCCGGGGAAACCGAGCACCGTGGCGACCTCGCCGCGCACGAGGTCGAGCACGACGCGGTCGCGTTCGCTCGCCGACGCCGTCCGCAGCCGCCGCACCAGCTCGCCGCCACTGTCCACAGGGGACTCTTCGGCTTGAGCCTGCGCTTCGGGCAGTTCCCGCAGCAGTGGGCGCGGCCGTGACGCCGTGTAGAGCGGGGTGAACCGCGCCCAGTCGATGTCCGCGACGACGCTCGCCGGGCCACCGGCGTCGACCGACGGCCGGATCGCGGTGACGGCCAGCTCGGGCCGCATCATCGGGACCCCGCGCCGCTCGAGCTGCGCGCCGACGGTCTCGTCGACCATGCCGCCGCCCGCCCAGGCACCCCAGGCGATCGACGTCGCCGGGAGCCCGCGGTCACGCCGCTGCTGGGCCAGCGCGTCCAGGAAGGCGTTCGCGGCCGCGTACCCGGCCTGACCGGAGTTGCCCCAGACACCGGCGCCGGAGGAGAACAGCACGAACGCGTCCAGGTCGCCGCACAGCTCGTCGAGGTTGCGCGCGCCGCGGACCTTGGCCTCGGCCAGGTCGGCGAAGTCGGCCAGGGTCACCGCGGTGATCGGGCGCTCGACGTCGACCGCGCCGGCCGTGTGGACCACGGCGGTCACCGGCGGCAGCTCGGCCAGGAGGGCGCGCAGGGCGTCGCGGTCCGAGACGTCGCAGGCGGCGACGGTCACCTTGGCGCCGAGAGCGGACAGCTCGCCGGTGAGCTCCGCGGCCCCGGGCGCGTCGTCGCCCTTGCGGCTGACGAGCACCAGGTGCTCGGCGCCGTTCGCGGCGAGCCAGCGGGCGACCTGCCCGCCGAGCGCGCCGGTGCCGCCGGTGACCAGCGCCGTGCCGTGTGGCCGCCACCGGACGGGCGGGGACGCCGCGGCGCGGGCCAGCCGCCGGGCGAACACCCCGGACGGCCGCAGGGCCACCTGGTCTTCGCCGTCGTGGCCGGTGAGCACGGCCGCGAACCGGCCGGCGACGACGGCGTCCACGACCGGCGGGAGGTCGACGAGGCCACCCCAGCGGTCCGGGTGGTCGAGCCCGAGGATGCCGCCGAGACCCCAGGCCATCGCCTGGGCCGGGCTGCCGAGGGGGTCACCGGCGTCGACCGACACCGCGCCGCGCGTGGCGAACCACAGGGGGGCGGCGATCCCGGCGTCGGCCAGCGCCTGCGTGAGCAGGACGTTCCCGGCGAGCCCGGCGGTGAGCACGGGGTGCTCGGCGTGCGGCTCGTCATCCAGGGCCAGCAGGGAAACCACGCCGACCGGCGGTGCTTCGGCGGCCAGTTCGACGGCCAGGTCCGCGCGGTCCTGGGTGGACACTTCGAGGACGCGGACGTCCGGGCCGAGCAGGTCGCGGAAGTCGCGTCCGGCGGGCACCACGGCCACCCAGCCCGCGTCGAGCGTGGTGGCGCGCGGCGTGGTCACCGGGCTCCAGCGGACCTCGTAGCGGAGATCGTCCACAGCGGACCGGGCGACCGTGGCCGTCGTGCGCGGTTCGAGCCAGAACCGCTGCCGCTGGAACGGGTACGTCGGCAGCGGCACCGTGCGCTTGACCGGGTGGAGGGCCGCCCAGTCGACGTCGTGGCCGTGCGCCCACAGCTGCCCCAGCGACGTCAGGAACCGCCGGAAGTCGCCCGCGTTGCGACGCAGGGTACCGACCACGGCCGCCGAGTCCGTCGTCTCGTCGAGGGTCTCTTCGATCCCGCCGCCGAGCACCGGGTGCGGGCTGATTTCGACGAAGAACCGGTGCCCGGCTTCGATGAGCGTCTTCGTGGCGTCGTGGAACCGCACCGGCTGACGCAGGTTGCGGTACCAGTACCCAGCGTCGAGCGTGGCCGTGTCGACCGGGGTGCCGGTGACGCCGGAGACGTAGGTGATCTCGGACGTCCGGGGCCGGACCGGCGCGAGGACCTCCCGCAGCCCGGCTTCGATGGCCTCGACCGCGGCCGAGTGGGAGGCGTAGTCCACCGGGATCCGGCGGACCCGCAGGTCACCCGCCTCGGCGAGCAGCGCTTCCAGTGCTTCGACTTCGCCGGAGACGACGACCGAACCCGGCCCGTTCACCGCGGCGAGCGAGAGGCGCCCGTCGTACGGCTCCAGCAGCGGCGCGACCACGGACTCCGGGGCGGCGATCCACGCCATCCCGCCGTGTCCCGCGAGGCCGGCGGCGATCGCCTTGCTGCGCAACGCCACCACCCGCGCACCGTCCTCGAGGGACAGTCCACCCGCGACGACCGCGGCCGCGATCTCGCCCTGCGAGTGGCCGACGACCGCATCCGGCTCGACGCCGTGCGCCCGCCAGAGCGCGGCGAGCGAAACCATCACGGCCCACGACGCCGGCTGGACGACGTCGACCCGCTCCAGCGCGGCCGCGTCGGCCAGGACCTCGGTCAGCGACCAGCCGACGTGCGGGGCCAGCGCGGCCGCGCACTCCGCGATCCGCTCGGCGAAGACCGGCGACTCGTCGAGCAGGTCGACGGCCATGCCGGCCCACTGCGCGCCCTGACCGGGGAAGACGAAGACGGTCTCGCCCGTGGTCGTGGTGCTCACCGGGCTCCCGGCGGCCAGCTCGCGCAGCCCGGCCCGGAGTTCGTCCCGGTCGCCGACGACCGCGGCCCGGTACTCGAACGCCGACCGGGTGCTGACCAGGGACCAGCCGACTTCGGCGACGCCGTGTTCCGTCTCCGCCAAGGCCGACGCCCGCGCGCGCACGGCGGCCTCCGAACGAGCCGACAGCGCCCAGATGCCGACGGTGTCCGGCAGTGGCTCGACCGGAGCCGGTTCGGGCGCCTGTTCCAGGATCACGTGCGCGTTGGTGCCGCTGATGCCGAACGCCGACACGCCGGCGCGTCGCGGGGCGCCCGTCTCGGGCCACGCCCGGTCTTCGCCGGTCAGCTCCACCACCCCGGACGACCAGTCGACCTCCGGCGTCGGCTCGTCGAGGTGCAGGGTCTTCGGCAGCCGGCCGTGCCGCATCGCCTCGACCACCTTGATCACCCCGGCGACGCCGGACGCGGTCTGGGTGTGCCCGAGGTTCGACTTCAGCGACCCGACCAGCAGCGGCCGGGCACGCTCGGGCCCGTACGCGGCGATCAGCGCCTGCGCCTCGATCGGGTCGCCCAGCGGGGTCCCGGTGCCGTGCGCCTCGACGACGTCCACTTCGGACGGTTCGAGCCCGGCGCCGGCCAGCGCGGCACGGATGACCCGCTGCTGCGAAAGGCCGTTCGGCGCGGTCAGGCCGTTCGACGCGCCGTCGGAGTTCACCGCCGAGCCGCGCAGCACGGCGAGCACCGGGTGACCGCGGCGCCGCGCGTCGGACAGCCGCTCCACGAGCAGGACGCCGACGCCCTCGGCGAGCGCGAACCCGTCGGCGGCCGCGGCGAACGGCTTGCAGCGGCCGTCGGGCGCGAGCCCGCGCTGACGGCTGAAGCCGAGGAACTGGCTCGGCGTCGACATCACCATCGACGCGCCGGCGAGCGCCATCGAGCACTCGCCCGAGCGCAGCGACTGGGCCGCGAGGTGCAGCGCGACCAGCGAAGACGAGCACGCCGTGTCGATCGTGACGGCCGGGCCCTCCAGGCCGAGCAGGTAGGCGATCCGGCCGGAGGCGACGCTGGACACCGCGCCGGTGACCAGGTAGTCCTCGCCCTCGCCACCGGCTCCCGCGCCGTAGGACTGGTCGGTCATGCCGACGAACACGCCCGCCGGGGTGCCGTGCAGCGCGGCCGGGTCGATCCCGGCGCGTTCGAAGACCTCCCAGCAGACCTCCAGGAGCAGCCGCTGCTGCGGGTCCATCGCGGTCGCTTCCCGCGGCGAGATGCCGAAGAACGCCGGGTCGAACCGGGTCGCGTCGGCGAGGAACCCGCCGTGCCGGGTGTAGGTGGTACCCGGCCGGGACGCGTCGGCGTCGTAGAGCGAGCCGAGGTCCCAGCCGCGGTCGGCGGGCAGACCGGAGATCGCGTCGACGCCGTCGGTGAGCAGGGTCCACAGCTGTTCGGGGGTGGTGACCCCGCCGGGGAACCGGCAGCCCATCGCGACGATGGCGATCGGGTCGTCGTCCCGGACCGCCTGGACCGGCGCCACGTCCACAGTGGACTGTGGCGAGACTTCGCCGAGGAGGAACTCGGTCAGCTTCGCGGCCGTCGGGTGGTCGAAGACCAGCGTGCTCGGCAGCTTCAGGCCGGTCGCCGTGCTGAGCCGGTTGCGCAGTTCGACGGCGGTGAGCGAGTCGAAGCCGAGGTCCTTGAACGCCCGGCGGACGTCGACGGTCTCCGGGCCGGCGTGCCCGAGCGCGGCCGCGACCTGCTGCCGGACCAAAGTGGACACGAGCTTTTCCCGCTCCGGCGCGGACTGCGCGGCGAGCTGCCCGGCCCAGCCGGCGGCAGCAGGCTGCTCCTCGCGCAGCCGCTTGACCTCGGGCTGCTCGGCGAGCAGCGGGCTCGGCCGGACCGCGGAGAAGACCTCGGCGAACACGGGCCAGTCCAGCTCGGCCAGCGCGACGAACGCGTCGTCGTGGTCGAGTGCCTGTCCCAGGCCCGCCAGCGCCAGGTCGGGGGCGATCACCGGGACGCCCCGGCGGGCGAGGATGTCGTGCAGGCTCTCGGCGATCATGCCACCGCCGGCCCAGGGGCCCCAGGCCACCGACAACGCGGTCCGGCCTTCGGCGCGACGGCGCAGCGCGAGCGCGTCGAGGTAGGCGTTCGACGCGGCGTAGGCGGCGTGGTCGGCGACGCCCCAGACTCCGGAGATCGAGGAGAACAGCACGAAGGCGTCCAGCTCGCGGTCGCCGAGCAGGTCGTCGAGGTGCTGCGCGCCGAGCACCTTGCCGCGCAGGACCTCGGCGACGGCTTCGGGGTCGGTGTCGGCGATGGCGGCCAGGGTGCCGACGCCCGCCGCGTCCACGACGGTCCGCAGGTCGTCGATGCCGTCGAGGAGCCCGCGGACGGCGCCGGCGTCGGCGACGTCGCAGGCCACGACGCTCACCCGGGGCCCCAGTTCGGGCACCGCCACGCCCCGTCGGCCGACCAGGACGACGTGCTCGGCACCGCGGTCGAGGAGCCAGCGCGCGAGGTGCCTGCCGAGCGCGCCGGTGCCGCCGGTGACGAGCGCGGTGCCCCGCGTGCCCCAGGTCCGGGCGGGCGTGGCGCCGCGCAGGGACGCCGGGACCAGCCGCCGGCCGAACACCCCGGACGGCCGGATCGCGACCTGGTCCTCGTCGCCCGTCCCGGTCAGCACGGCCGCCAGCCGCGTCGCGGTGTCGGCGTCCCACGTCCCGGGCAGGTCGACGAGCCCGCCCCAGCGGCCGGAGTGCTCCAGCGCGGCCACGCGGCCGAAGCCCCAGACCGCGGCCTGCGCCGGGTTCGGCGCGGGGTCGGTGTCGAGCGGGGCGACGGCGCCGGTGGTCAGGTACCAGAGGGGTGCCTCGATGCCGGCGTCGCCGAGGGCCTGGACCAGGACGGTCGCGCGGGTGACGGCTCGGATCGGGTCGTCGTCCGGGCCGCGCAGAGCGAGCACGCCGTCGGGGGTCAGCCCGGCCAGGCGTCCGGCGAGGGTCGCGCGGTCGCCGGTGTCGAGCACCTCGACGAGGTCGGCGCCCAGCCCCGCGAGGGCTCCCGCGGTGGGCGTCACGACGAGCCAGGTGCCGGTCAGCGGCGGGGCGGGCGGCTCGGGCAGTGCACGCCAAGCGATCCGGTTGCGCCAGCCGTCCAGGCCTTCCCGGCGCCGCCACTGCGTCAGGGCGGGTTTTGCGTCGCGCCACGGCGTGTCGTCGGCGAGGCCGAGTTCGCGAGCCAGCGTGTCGTCGTCGAGGGCGGTCCAGAAGCGGCCGTCGTCGGCGGGCTTGGCGGCCGGCTCGAGCCAGAACCGCCGTCGCTGGAACGGGTACGTGGGCAGGGGGACCGTCCGCCGGTTCGGGTAGAGGGCCGACCAGTCGACGTCGTGACCGTGCGCCCACAGCTGGGCCGCCGACAGCAGGAACCGGCGGAGGCCGCCTTCGGTGCGGCGCAGCGTCCCGACCACGGCCGCGTCCAGCGCCTCCTGGAGGCCACCGCCGAGCACCGGGTGCGGGCTGACCTCGACGAAGTACCGGTGCCCCCGCTCGGCGAGCACGTCGGCGGTCTCGCGGAACCGCACCGGCTGACGCAGGTTGCGGTACCAGTACCCGGCGTCCAAGGTCGCGGTGTCGACGGGCTCGGCGGTGACCGTCGAGTAGAACGGGACCTCGGCCGAGCGCGGCTCGATCGGAGCCAGGACCTCGCGCAGCTCGGCTTCGATCGCCTCGACGTGCGCCGAGTGCGACGCGTAGTCCACCGGGATCACCCGCGCGCGGACGCCGTCACGTTCGCAGCGCGCGACCAGGTCCTGCAACGCCGCGGGATCACCGGCCACGACCGTCGACGACGGGCTGTTGTACGCCGCGACCGAGATCCGGTCGTCCAGCATCGACTGGACCTGCGAGGCGTCCAGCGCGATCGACGCCATGCCGCCCTGCCCCGCGAGCCCGGCCGCGATGGCCTTGCTCCGCAACGCGACCACCCGAGCACCGTCCTCAAGGGACAATCCACCCGCGACGACCGCCGCGGCGATCTCACCCTGCGAATGCCCCACCACCGCGTCCGGCAAGACCCCGTACGACTGCCACAGCGCCGCCAGCGAAACCATGACCGCCCACGACAACGGCTGCACCACATCGACCCGGTCCAACGAAGACAGCATCTCGAACGGCGACCAGTCCACAAAAGACTCCAACGCCACCGCACACTCCGCGAACCGCCCGGCGAAGACCGGCGACTCCGCGAGCAGCCCAGCCGCCATCCCGGCCCACTGCGCACCCTGACCCGGGAACACGAACACCGTGCGCCCCGCCGGGCCGGTGACTCCGGTGACCACGGCCGCCCCCGGGGTCCGCTCGGCGATCTCGGCGAGACCGGCGAGCAGTTCCGGGCGATCGCCGACCACCGCGGCGCGGTGCTCGAACGCCGTCCGCGTCGACGCCAGGGACCAGCCGACTTCGGCGACGCCGTGCCCGGTGTCCGTCAGGGCCGACGCCCGGTCCGCGACCGCGTCTTCGGACCGGCCGGACAGCACCCACACGCCCAGGCCGTCCTCGGCGGCCGGTGCCGCCGCGGGTTCCGGGACCTGCTCGACGATGACGTGCGCGTTCGTGCCGCTGATCCCGAACGACGACACCCCGGCCCGGCGGGGCGCGCCGGTCTCCGGCCACGGCTGCGCCGCCGAAGCCAGCGTCACGGCGCCGGCCGACCAGTCGACCCGCGGGCTGGGTTCATCCGCGTGCAGGGTCCGCGGCACGACGCCGTGGCGCAGGGCCTGGACCATCTTGAGCACGCCGCCGATGCCCGCCGCGGCCTGGGTGTGGCCGAGGTTCGACTTCAGCGAACCCAGCAGCAGCGGCCGTTCGCGGTCCTGCCCGTAGGTCGCGAGCAGGGCCTGCGCCTCGATCGGGTCGCCCAGCGGGGTCCCGGTGCCGTGCGCCTCGACGACGTCCACTTCGGACGGTTCGAGCCCGGCGTCGGCCAGCGCCGCGCGGATGACCCGCTGCTGCGACGGGCCGTTCGGCGCGGTCAGGCCGTTGGACGCGCCGTCGGAGTTCACCGCGGTGCCGCGCACGACCGCGAGCACCGGGTGGCCGTTGCGGCGCGCGTCGGAAAGCCGTTCGACCAGCACGAGCCCGACGCCCTCGGCCCAGCCCGTGCCGTCGGCGCCCGCCGAGAACGCCCGGCACCGGCCGTCGCGGGACAGGCCGCGCTGGCGGCTGAACTCGACGAGCATCCCCGGGCTCGCCATGATCGCGGCACCCCCGGCGACGGCCAGCGAGCACTCCCCCGCCCGCAGCGCGCGCACCGCGAGGTGCAGCGCGACCAGCGAAGACGAGCACGCCGTGTCGACGGTCAGCGCCGGGCCCTCCAGCCCGAGGACGTACGCGAGCCGGCCGGACGCGACGCTGCCGGTGGTGCCGGTGAGCAGGTGGCCGTCGAAGCCTTCGCCGCCCTCGTGCAGGCGCGGGCCGTACTCGGACGACGTCGCGCCGACGTAGACGCCGGTCCGGCTGCCCCGCAGCGTCGCCGGGTCGATCCCGGCGTGCTCGAACGCCTCCCACGCGGTCTCCAGCAGCAGCCGCTGCTGGGGGTCCATGGCCAGGGCCTCGCGCGGCGAGATCCCGAAGAAGTCCGCGTCGAATTCGGTGACGCCGGTGAGGAAACCGCCGTGGCGCGCGTAGGTCTTGCCCGGCTTGCCCGGGTTGGCGTCGTAGAGGCCGTCGAGGTCCCAGCCGCGGTCGGCGGGCAGGTCCGCGATGACGTCGCGGCCGTCCGCGACCAGCTGCCACAGGTCGTCCGCCGAGCGCACGCCGCCCGGGTAGCGGCAGCTCATCGCGACGATGGCGATCGGCTCTTCGGCGCCGGGGGCGACCTCGGACGGGGCGTCCTGGGAGGTTCCGCTCAGCATCGCGGCGAGCCGGGCGGGGGTCGGGTGGTCGAACACCGCGGTGGCGGGCAGTTTGACGCCGGTCGCGAGGGTCAGCCGTTCGCCGAGTTCGACGCCGAGGATCGAGTCGAAGCCGAGGTCCTTGAACGACGTCGTGGGGTCGATCGCGGCCGGGCCGGGGTGGCCGAGCACGAGGGCGGTGTGCGCGCGGACGGTTTCGAGTAGGTCTTGGGGCTGCGTCGGGTGTGCCTCCGGCCCCCGGTTTCCAGGGTATCGGCGGGCACCGACAG
The DNA here is from genome assembly GCF_054781455.1 of Amycolatopsis stemonae. Classification (NCBI taxonomy): domain Bacteria; kingdom Bacillati; phylum Actinomycetota; class Actinomycetes; order Pseudonocardiales; family Pseudonocardiaceae; genus Amycolatopsis; species Amycolatopsis stemonae. The sequence continues at coordinate 470,936 of NZ_BAAGUJ010000007.1, forward strand.
TTTCGGGGGCGTCGTCCAGCCAGAAGCGTTCGCGCTGGAAGGCGTACGTCGGCAGGTCGACCGGGCGGGCGCCGGGGAACTCGGACGTCCAGTCGACGGCGCCGCCGCGGGTCCACAGCTCGGCGACCGACGTGCGGAAGCGGGCCGGGCCGCCGTCGCCGCGGCGGAGGGTGCCGACCGCGGCCGCCGGGAGTTCGTGGTGGGCCGCGGTCCCGAGGATGCCGCCGACGAGCACCGGGTGCGGGCTGACCTCGGCGAACACGCCGATGCCCGCGTCCAGCGCGGCGCGCACGGCCGGGGCGAACAGCACCGGCTGCCGCAGGTTGGCGAACCAGTGGTGCTCGTCCAGGCGCTCGGTGTCCAGCAGGCCGCCGGCCGTCGAGGAGTAGAACGGGATGTCCGTGGCCACGGGCCGGATCCCGGCGATCAGCCGCAGCAGCTCGTCCTCGAGCGGCTCGGCCTGCGCGGAGTGCGACGCGTAGGCGATCGCGATCCGGCGTGACCGCACCTTGCGCGCGGTCAGCTCGGCCTGCAGTTCGTCGAGGGCGTCGAGATCGCCGGAGACCGCCGTCGTCGACGGGCCGTTGACCGCGCCGACCGACAGCCGGCCCGGGTAGGCGGCCAGCAGCTCGGTCACGGCCTCGACCGGCAGCTCGACCGACAGCATGCCGCCGTGGCCGGCCATCCGGTCCGCCAGCAGCTTGGCCCGCAGCGCGACGATCCGCGCCGCGTCGCCGAGGGACAGCGCGCCGGCGACCGCGGCGGCCGCCAGTTCGCCTTGGCTGTGCCCGAGGACGGCGGCGGGTTCGACGCCGCGGGCCCGCCACTCGGCGGCCAGCGACACCGCGACGGACCAGAACACGGGCTGCAGCACGTCGGTCCGGTCGAGCGACGGCGCTCCCGGCGTCTGCCGGAGCACGTCGACGACGTCCCAGTCGAGGTGGGGCGCGAGCGCGGCGGCGCATTCGGCCAGCCGCGCGGCGAACACCGGCGAGGCGTCGAGCAGCTCGGCGGCCATCCCGGCCCACTGCCCGCCCTGGCCGGGGAAGACGAAGACCACGCGGTCGTCCGACGTGGCCGTGACGCCCTGGGTGACGGCCATCCCGTCGGCGACCGCCTGCAGTCCGTCACGGCCGTCGGCGACCGCCCGGTGCTCGAACGCCGTGCGGCGCGTGGCCAGCGACCAGCCGACGTCCACAGGGGACAGTCCGGGATTTTCGTCCACATAGGACAGCAGTCGGGCGGCCTGCGCCCGCAGGGCTGCCTGGGTGCGGCCGGAGAGCGGCCAAGGTGCCGTCCCGTCGGCGGCCTCGCGGGGTGCGACGGGTTCGGCCGCTTCGAGCACGACGTGGGCGTTGGTGCCGCCCATGCCGAACGAGCTGACCCCGGCGAAGCGCCGCTCGGCGGTCCAGCCGGCCGGTTCGGTGACGACCCGGAGGTTGAGTTCGGCCAGCGGGATCGCCGGGTTCGGCGTCGCGAAGTTGAGGCTGGCGGGCAGCGTCGCGTGCCGCACCGCGAGGACGGCCTTGAGCAGCCCGGCGATCCCGGCCGCGCCTTCCAGGTGCCCGATGTTGGTCTTGACCGAGCCGACCGGCAGCGGCTCCTCGCGCGCGCCGAAGACGTCGCCGAGCGCGGCCGCCTCGACGGGGTCGCCGACCTTCGTCCCGGTGCCGTGCAGTTCGACGTAACCCACGGCGGACGGCTCGATGCCGGCGTCCGCGTGGGCACCGCGCACGACCGCCGCCTGGGCCCGGGCGTCCGGCGTGGTGAGGCCGGTGCTCGCGCCGTCGTTGTTGACGGCGGTGCCGCGGAGGACGCACAGGATCTCGTCGCCGTCCGCCTGGGCCCGCGAAAGGGTCTTGAGGACGACGAGACCGCCGCCCTCACCGCGCACGAAACCGTTGGCGCGCGCGTCGAAGGTGAAGCACCGGCCGTCCGGGGAGAGGCCGCCGAACTTCGCGGTCGTGACGGCGTTGTCCGGTGAGAAGATCAGGTTGACCCCGCCCGCGAGCGCGACCGGGCACTCGCCGCGGCGCAGGCTCTGCACGGCCAGGTGGACGGCGACCAGCGAGGACGACTGCCCGGAGTCGACGGTGAAGCTCGGGCCGTGCGCGCCGAGCAGGTAGGAGACGCGGTTGCCGAGCAGGCTCCGGTGGACGCCGGTGATGGTGTGGTGCGTGACGCCCTCGGTCCCGCGCGCGTGCCCGAGCGCGGCGTAGTCGTCCCACATGGCGCCGACGAACACGCCCGCGGTGCCGCCGTCGAGGCTCGCGGGCACGATGCCCGCGTTCTCCAGCGCCTCCCAGGCCAGCTCCAGCACCAGCCGCTGCTGCGGGTCCATCGCGGTGGCCTCGCGCGGCGAGATGCCGAAGAACGCGGCGTCGAAGCGGTCGACGGCGTCGAGGAACCCGCCGTGCCGGACACCGGCTTCGGCGGCGTCCCAGCGGCCGTCGGGGACTTCGGTGATCGCGCTGCGGCCTTCGGAGAGCAACCGCCAGAACGCGGCGGGGCCGTCCGCCCCCGGCAGGCGGCAGGACAGCCCGACGACGGCGATCGGCTCGCCCGGAGTGGTCGCGGAACCCGGCATCTCACGCTCCATGGGCGGGCGGAATCCTTCCTGTGGCGAGCGGTTGCTGCTCGACGTCCACGGCAACACAGGCGCGGCAACGCTGTCCACGGCGGACAGGTGAGGTCTAGTGCGGTGCCTAGAGGACTCAGGCGGTCCAGGTGACGGGAAGGGCGTGCACGCCGTAGTGCAGCATGTCGTCGCGCAACGGCACCTGGTCCGCGGGCACGGCGAGCCGCAACCCCGGGAACCGCTCGAACAGCGCCCGGAAGCCCACCTGCATCGTGAACCGCGCCAGGTGCTGGCCGACGCACTGGTGCACGCCGTGGCCGAACGCCACGTGGCCCTGGGTCACGCGGCCGATGTCGAGGGTGTCGGGGTCCGGGAACCGCTCGGGGTCGCGGTTCGCGGCCGGGAGGGCGACGACGACCGTTTCGCCCTTGCGCACCAGCTGTTCCCCGACTTCGACGTCCTCGAGCGCCGCGCGGCTGGCCCCCAGGTGCGAAACGGTCAGGTACCGCAACAGTTCTTCGACGGCGCCGGGCCACCGCGCCGGGTCTTCCCGCAGCCGCGCGAGCTGGCCGGGGTGCTCGAACAAGGCGAACGTCCCCAGCGCCAGCATGTTAGTCGTGGTGTCGAAGCCGCCGCCGATGAGCGCCCACGCCAGGTTGACCAGCTCCGGCCGGTCCAGTTCGCCGGTGCGGGCCAGGTCGCCGAGCATGCCGGCGCCCGGCTCGGCGAACGCCGCGTCGACCAGCCGCTCGAGGGTGCCGCCGACCACGGTGATCGCGGCGACCAGCTCCTCGAGCGGGTACCGCATCCGGGCGACGACGTTCAGGTGGTGCAGCAACTCCTCGCGGTCCGTCTCGGGCACGCCGACCACTTCGCACATCAGCCGGGTGGCCAGCGGCTCGGCGTAGTCCGCGACCAGCTCGGCCGCCGTTCCCCGGGCGGCCATCGCGGCCAGCAGCCCACCGGCGATCCGCTCCGCGGCCGGCACCAGCTCGCGCGTGCGCCGCACGGTGAAGTACTTCGCGACGAGCTTGCGGTAGCGCGCGTGGTCCGCGCCGTCCATCTTCGGGAACGCGCCCGGCGCGGCCGGTTCCGGTGCGTAGGTGTCCATCGGGAACGGCGGCGGCACCGCGAGCGCGACCAGGTCGTTGCGGTGGCTGAACCGCGCGTCGGCCAGCACCGCGCGCACGTCCGACAGCTTGGTCACCAGCCAGCCGGTGGCCGGGCCGGGACTGGCGTCGAACGCCAGCGGGCTGATCCCGCCGTTCTCGCGCGCGGTCCGGTACTCGTCGGGCGGGTCGAACGGGCAGCTGCGCTTGACGGGCAACGAGGACGGCTCCTGCGAAGTCACTTCCGGCTCCCTCCGGCCAGGTTCGTGACGGCCCTGGCCTCGATCTCGGCGGCGGCGCGGGCCGCTCCGCCGGCGGCGTGCACCTCGCGCTGCATGTCCTGGACGCGCCGCCGGACGGCGTCGTCGCCCGCGACGGCCAGCACGGTGTCCCGGATGCGCTCGGGCGTCGCCGTGTCCTTGTCCAGCACGGCACCCAGCCCGATCCGGCGGACCTGCCGGGCGTTGATGTGCTGTTCCGGGTGGTGGGGCACGACGATCGCGGGCACCCCGAAGTACAGCGACTCCATCAGGCTGCCCATGCCGCCCTGGCAGAGGAACACCGAGCAGTGCGGCAGGACGTCGGCGTGCGACACCCAGCGATGGGCCTCCACGGTGGACGGCAACGGTCCCAGTGCCGCCGGGTCCACCCGGTTCCCCAGCGTCAGCACCACGTGCCACGGCTGGTCCGCGAACGCCTCGGCGCAGGTGCGGAAGAACTCCGGCCGGTCGTTCACGGTGGTGCCCAGGGTGATGAGCACGACCGGACGGCCGTCGCCCGGCGGCTGCCACCGCGCCGCCTCGGAAGGCGCGCCGACCGACGGCCCGACGAAGGCGAACCGGTCGTCGAAGGTCTCCCCTGCCGGCTGGAACGCGCGGGGCACGAACACGACCGTGAACTCGTCGCCGCCGGTGAAGAACTCCTCCAGCGTCAGCGCGCCGAGGCCGTGGTCGGCGAGGTACTCGCCCAGCCGCGTGACGAACTTCGCGATCGCCGGGTGCGCCGGGTCGACCGCCTCGCCGTAGGTCTGGTTCTCCTGGGTCAGCGAGAAGTGCTCGTTGGACGCGACGGTCGCGGAAAGCTGCACGGCCGGCAGCTTCGCCTTGCGCGCCAGCAACCGGCCCGGCGCCCACAACGTCGTGTCGTACACCAGCAGGTCCGGTGTGGACCGTTCGAAGGCACGCTCCACCGCGGGCAGCACGCCCATGGTGTCTTCGAGCAGGTGCAACGGCGCGCGGGCGGCCTCGTCGGCGTCCGTGATGTCCGGCTGTGCGGTGGACAGGTCACAGCCGTACGGGACGGCGTGGGCACCCGTCGCGACGACCCGCTCCGCGAACTCCCCGGACGTGAAGCACGTGACGCGGTGGCCGCGGCGCACGAGTTCCGCGACCACCGGCAGCACCGGCGTCATGTGCCCGTAGGCGGGGTAGGGCAGGAAGGTGATCTCGGTCATGACCGGCTCCTACGCGGCGGGAAGGGTCTCCGCCGCGCGGCGCTTGCGGCGCTCGATCAGCGAGAGCGCGGGCGAGGTGGCCACGGTGGTCACCAGGGTCATCACCACGAGCATCGCGAACATTGTCGGGCTGATCACCTTGAGGTCGAGCCCGATGTTGAGCACCGCGAGCTCGGTGAGGCCGCGGCAGTTCATCAACGCGCCCAGCGCCCACGAATCCCGCTTGCCGATCCCGGACAGCCGCGCGGCGACCAGGCTGCCGCCCCACTTGCCCAGCATCGCCACGACGACGATCAGCGCACACCACAGCCACAACGCCGGGTCGGTGCCGATCAGGTCGAACTTCGTGCGGAGTCCCGTGTAGACGAAGAACAGGGGCAGCAGCAGGGTGACCGTCAGCGAGTGCATCTGTTCGGTGGCCTGGCGGATCGGCAGCGAACCACGCGGCGTCACGGCGCCGAAGAGGAACGCGCCGAAGATCGGGTGGATGCCGATGGCGTTGGTGGCCAGCGCCGACAGCAGCAGCCCGGCCAGCAGCACGGACACGACCGCCGTGGTGGGCAGCGCCTTCTGGCCGTGCTCGGTCGGCGCGAACAGGCGGCGCAGCACCGGGCGCACGACGAACAGCATGAACGCGAAGAACGCGATCGTGAGCCCCACGGTCAGTCCCGTGGCGGCCAGCGAACCGGCGCCGGCGATGGCGACCACGAGCGCCAGCAGGCACCACGCGGTGATGTCGTCGACGGCCGCGCAGCTGAGCGCGAGCGCGGCGATCGGCAGCTTCGTCATCTTGCGGTCGGTGATGATCCGGGCCAGCACCGGGAACGCGGTGATGCTCATCGAGATCGCGAGGAACAGCGCGAACGGCAGCCGGTCCACGCCGGCGCCGAGCGCCGGGTGGAGCACGAACGCGAGCAGCACCCCGGAGAGGAACGGGATCGCGACGCTGACGTGGCTCACCAGCACCGCGGCCTTGCTGCGGCGGCGGACCAGCTCGACGTCGAGCTCGTAGCCGACCAGGAACATGAAGATGACCAGGCCGATCTGGGCGAACGTGTTGATCGTCGAGGCCAGGAAGTCGGGGAAGATCCAGTGGTAGGCGGCGGGCCACACCCAGCCGAGGAACGACGGCCCGAGCAGGATCCCGGCGAAGATCTCGCCGATCACCGTCGGCTGCGCCAGCCGTCGCGCGGCCGCCGAAAGCAGCCGGCAGGCCAGGAAGATCACCGGCAGGGCGAACAGCAGCTTGGCCACCGGGTCGGCCGCGCCGCCGGTGTGCCCGGGCGGCCTGTGGCCGTCGCCGCCCCCGGTGCGCAGCAGGAAGAACGCGGCCACGACCGGGAGGACCACCATGGCGAGGTAGGAGATCCACGCGCGCCCCTTCGGGGTCGCCGCGGGCGCGTCGGGCTCGGTGGTGCGCTCGTCGAGCGAGGACATGGCTGGTCTCTCCGATCGGACGCAGCCGGTCGTGGGTGTTCAGGGCGGTCAGAACCGCCCTGAACACCCACGACCGGTGAGGTGCCTAGAACAGGGCCAGCGCCGAAGAGGACGCCTTGAGGTTGCCGAGGTGCCCGTGCCACAGGTGCGTGGGGTCGGCCTCGACCGCGGCGACGTATTCCTTCATCGCGGTGAGCGCCGCCGGCTCCTCCGCGTCGTAGACGTCGCCCTGCAGCATCTGGATGACGTCCTTGCGGTAGCGGTCGTCGTCGATGAACGCGGTGAACAGCACGTTCAGCCGGTAGTACATCGAGATGAAGTCGTACCAGATGTTGACGCCCTTGCGGAGGGTGTTGACGTAGTTGTCGAACCGCTCCCGGCGGAAGTCGCCGGCCTGGTGCGCGGCGATGACGTCCTTGGCCGCCAGGCGGCCGCTGTTCATCGCGACGCTGACGCCGCTGGAGAAGATCGGGTCGACGAACCGGGCCGCGTCGCCGATCAGCAGGAGCGAGTCGCCGGCGATCTGTTTCATGCCGTAGCTGTAGTCGCCCTCGGTCTTGAACTTCCGCACGCGCTCGGCGTTCTTCAGCGCGTCCAGCATCTCGGGCCGGGTGCCGACGGAGTTCCAGAAGAAGCCTTCGAGGTCGTCCTTGTGCTTCTTGAAGTTCTCCTTCTGGGTGACGACGCCGATGGAGGTGATCGTCTCCGTGATCGGGATCTGCCAGACCCAGGTGTCCTCCTGCGGCAGGAAGTGCACGTGGATGTAGTCGGCGTCCTCGGGCCGGCGGGCCAGCGACGCGCGGTCCAGGCCCTCGAACCACGTGTGCACCGCGTACTGGTTGAAGACCTTGTCCGGCACCTTGACCTTGAGCTGGTTGCCCAGCAGGGTCTGGCGGCCGGACGCGTCGAGCACGCACCGGACGGCGACGTCGACCTGCTGGCCGCCGATCTTGGCCTGCAGCACCGGCCGGTCGCGGTCGGTGAAGTCGACCCGGTTGACCCGGACGCCCTGGTAGACCTTGGCGCCGAGCTCCTCGGAGTGCTTGAGCAGCAGCGAGTCGAACTGGCCGCGGTCGACGTGCCAGGCGTAGACGCGGTCGACGCCGTCCTGGTCACGCTCCTCGTAGGCGATTTCCGCGACGCCCAGGCCGTGCGACCCGGCGTCGAAGTCCAGCGTGCTGGTCGGGCGGGTGTCCGAAGAGGTCCACGCGGCGCCGTACTTGCGGGGGAAGCCGGCCGCCTCGACCTTCCCGATGACCCCGATGTCGTGCATCACGGGGATGACCGCGGGGACGAGGGACTCGCCGACGTGCTCGCGAGGGAACGTTTCGCCCTCGAAAACGGCCACCGAGAGGCCGGCCTTGGCCAGGTAGGACGCCGCCGTGGAACCGGCCGGGCCGCCACCGATGATGCCGACGTCGTAGTCGTAGGACACGGGTTCTCCGTTCTGGATCCGATACAGGGTGGTCAGGCGACCGGGGCGCGCAGCGAGGTCACCAGGTCGGCGATGCTTTCGATGTCCTTGAAGTGCCGGGCCACCATGTCCGTGGGCGGGACCCGCACGGAGAACTCCTCGCGGATGTAGGCGACCAGCCGGGTCGTTTCGATCGAGTTGAGCAGGCCCCAGTCCAGCAGCGGCGTGGTCGTGGTCAGTTCCCCCACGTCCTTGCCGTCCAGCAGGTGCTTCTCGACGAATTCGGCGAGCTTCCGCGTGATCTCCACGCGCTCGTCTTCTGCCATTGCTCTTCCTCCAGTGACGGCACAGGTCCAGGTTCGCGGGCGGGTCAGTCGGTGCCCGCGTCGTGCGTGGCCTTGTTGCGCGAGCCACGCCGGGGGCGCTCCAGGCGCTCGGTCTCGGGGTTGATGTGCTTGCGCGGGGCGAAGGCGACGTAACGGCCGCCGGACATCTTGGCCTTGAAGTTCTTCATCCAGCCGTGGTGCCCGAAGTTGCCGTACTTGTCGAAGCCGACGAGCGAGATGCCGCTGCGGTCGTAGTGGCCGCCGACGAGCAGGCACCACTGCCGGTAGTCGGGGTACTCGTTGGTCAGGTGGCGGTAGGTCAGCACGAAGGCCAGGTAGCGGCGGAAGTCCATGCCGTCGAGGCCTTCTTCGTCGTACACGCGGGAAATCGCCTGGGTGCTCTGGCCGAGCATCTCCGGGATCGGCGAGGCCGAGCAGACGAGCCAGTGCGACTCGTCGGTCATCGGGCTCTTGATCATGTTCTGCTCGACTTCCCAGCGGAAGTTGGTGTTGAGCTTCCCCGTCTCGATCATCTGCGCCTCGGAGATCTCCTGCGGCACGTAGATGAGCATTTCGTTCGTGGTCTCGAGCTCGTCGATCTCGGCCTGCGTGAACGGGCAGGGCTTCACCGCGATTTCAGTGGTTCCATAGACTCCGTACACCATGTCTTCGAGATTTTCCGGCATGCGCATGAGCGACCGTCCTGAATTCCATTTATCGCGTGGCTGGATGTGGCGTCGATTCGTTTTAGCACGGAACGGACTGGGGAAATGCTCAGTAGAATTGGGACTTCTCGGTGGAGTCCATCAGCGCGACGGTGTTGCTGGACGGGTTGACGACCGTGCTCACCAGGTCGAAGTACCCGGTGCCGACCTCGCGCTGATGCCGTGTCGCGGTGTAGCCGGCGGCCTCCGACGCGAACTCCCGTTCCTGCAGTTCGACGTAGGCGGTCATGCCTTCTTCCGCGTAATCACGCGCCAGCGCGAACATCGAATGGTTCAGCGCGTGGAAACCGGCGAGCGTGATGAACTGGAACTTGTAGCCCATGTGCCCGAGCTCGCGCTGGAACTTCGCGATCGTCGCGTCGTCCAGGTGCTGCTTCCAGTTGAACGACGGCGAGCAGTTGTAGGCCAGCAGCTGGTCGGGGTACTCGGCCTTGATGGCCTCGGCGAACTGGCGCGCGACCTCGAGGTCCGGCTTGGACGTCTCCATCCACAGCAGGTCCGAGTACGGCGCGTAGGCCAGGCCGCGCGCGACGCACGGCTCGATGCCGCCGCGCACGCGGTGGTAGCCCTCGGGCGTGCGCTCGCCGGTCAGGAACGGCTTGTCGCGCTCGTCGACGTCGCTGGTGATGAGGTTCGCGGCCTGGGCGTCGGTGCGCGCGATGACGAGGCTGGGGACGTCGCAGACGTCGGCGGCCAGGCGCGCGGCCTGCAGCGTGCGGACGTGCTGGGCGGTCGGGATGAGCACCTTGCCGCCGAGGTGGCCGCACTTCTTCTCCGCGGCCAGCTGGTCTTCCCAGTGCACGCCCGCGGCGCCGCCGGCGATCATGCCCTTCATCAGCTCGAACGCGTTGAGCACGCCGCCGAAACCGGCCTCGGCGTCCGCGACGATCGGCGCCAGCCAGTGCGGGGCGTCCGGTTCGTCCTCGGCCCAGCTGATCTGGTCGGCGCGCAGCAGCGCGTTGTTGATCCGGCGGACGACCTGCGGGACCGAGTTGGCCGGGTAGAGGCTCTGGTCCGGGTAGGTGTGGCCGGAGAGGTTCGCGTCGGCGGCGACCTGCCAGCCGGAGAGGTAGATGGCCTTCAGGCCGGCGCGCACCTGCTGCACGGCCTGGTTGCCGGTGAGCGCGCCGAGGGAGTTGACGTAGTCCTCGGTGTGCAGGAGGCTCCACAACCGCTCCGCGCCCAGGCGGGCCAGCGTGTGCTCCTCGGTCACGCTGCCGCGCAGGCGGAGGACGTCCGCGGCGGAGTAGTCGCGGCGGACGCCGCGCCACCGGGGATCCTCGGCCCAGGACCGGGCCAGGTCGGCCGCCGCGGCTTCGCGGGGCGGCGCTGCGGTTACGGTCATGTCGTTCTCCTGACGTACGACGACGCGCGGGTTCGTGGACAGGACCATTTAGCACCGCCGAACCCCGGCCGGCGCCCGGACCTGCGGCACAACGAAGCATTCCCCTAGTTCTTCCGGCGTGCGCTCTCTTCGCCCCGGACGCGCGTCCGATACTCGGTTCGCGAGCCACCGGTGCGAACGGAAGGCGTTTGATGGCGAAGGATCTGCGGACATTCCTGGCCGAGCTGGACCCGGGCCAGCTGAAGGTCGTGCGCAAGGAGGTCGACCCCGAGTTCGAGGTCACCGCCGTCGTCGACCGCATGGAGGACGACCCCGCGTACCCGGGTTTCCCCGCGGTGCTGTTCGAAAACGTCGGCGGCTCCGACATCCCGGTGCTCATCAACCTGCACGGCACCTACGAACGGCTGGCCCGCAGCATCGGCGCGGACATCCACACCATGGTGGCCGAATACGCCCGGCGCGAGGGTTCGGGGATCAAGCCGGTCACCGTGGCGACCGCGCCGGTGCAGGAAGTCGTGCTCACCGGCGACGACATCGACGTCGGCCGGCTGCCGCTGCTCAAGCACCAGGAACTGGACGCGGGCAAGTACATCACCTCGGCGGTGACCCTCTGCCGCGACCCCGACAGCGGCAAGATCAACGCGGGCATCTTCCGCCACCAGGCGCAGGGCCGCGACCAGGTCGGCATCCAGGTGAACCCGGCCCACCACACCGCCTACGTGCTGCGGAAGCTGCGCGAGCAGAAGAAGCCGATGGAGGTGGCGCTCGTCATCGGCCACCACCCGGCGCTGCTGATGGGCGCGGTGTCCAAACTGGAGGGCATCGGCGGCGAGCTCGACGTCGTCGGCGGCCTGCTCGGCGAGCCGCTGGAAATGGTGCCCTGCAAGACGGTCGGCCTCGAGGTGCCGGCGCATGCGGAGATCGTCATCGAAGGCGTGATCGACACCGACCCGGACGCGACGGCCGTCGAAGGCCCGTTCGGCGAGTACCCGCGGTTCTACACCCGCACCGGCCCGCAGCCGTACGTGAAGATCACCGCGATCACCCTGCGCCGCAAGCCGATCTTCGTCGACGTGTTCAACGCCCACACCGAGCACAGCATGCTCGGCGGGCTCCCCCGGATGGGCAGCATCCACCGCCGGGTCACCGAAGCGGTGCCCTCGGTGACCGGGGTGCACCTGCCGCTGTCGGGCATGGCGCGTTCGCACCTGTACCTGTCGATGAGCAAGCGCGTGGAGGGCGAGCCGAAGCTCGCGGCGTGCGCGGCGCTGGCCGTGGACCCGTTGCTGAAGCACGTGTTCGTGGTGGACGACGACGTCGACGTGTTCAACGAGGTCGAGACCCTGTGGTGCCTGGCGACGCGCTTCCAGGCGGACCGCGACCTGACGATCATGCCGGGCTTCCTCGGCGGCCAGCTCAACCCGGTGACCTACGGGCACAACCGGGACGAGAAGGGCCCGATGGAGACGAAGCTGATCTTCGACTGCACGAAGCCCGTGCCGCCGGCGGTGTTCCCGCCCTCGTGCCGGGTGCCGCCGGAGGTCGTCGCGCGGGTGGACCACCGCGCCCTGCTGGAGGACGCGGACGCGTCCGCTCTGGACTGAAGGTCGCCCGCACCGTCGACGACGCCGGTGCGGGCGACCTTCCACCAAAGCGAAAGGCCCCTTCCGGCGGAAGGGGCCTTTTCACTGGGCCGCGGGACCGTGCCAGCGTCCGACCAGTTCGTCCGGCGGTGTGATCCCCAGCAGGTCGCAGAGCCGCCCGACCTGGTGGTCGACCAGGTCGCCCAACGACTTCGGGCGGCCGTAGAACGCGGGCATCAGCGGCGCGATGATCCCGCCCATCTCGGTCACCTGGGTCATCGCCCGCAGGTGCCCCAGGTGCAACGGCGTCTCGCGCAACGCGACCACGAGCTTCCGCCGCTCCTTCAACGTCACGTCGGCCGCCCGCACCAGCAGGCTGTCGTTCTGCGACCAGGCGATGGCCCCGAGCGAACGCACCGAGCACGGCAGCACGACCATGGCGTCGACCGGGAACGACCCGCTCGAGATCGGCGCGGCGATGTCACCGGGCCGGTAGGTGAAATCGGCCAGGGACGCGACCGACGCAGGCGTCCAGTCCGTCTCGAAGGAGATCGTCTGCCGGGCCGCCGGCGTGACGACCAGGTGCGTCTCGACCTCCGGCATCCCCTTGAGGATCTCCAGCAGCCGGATGCCGTAGATCGCGCCGCTGGAGCCGGACATCCCGACCACCAGCCGGAACGGCTCAGTCATGCTTCGCCCGCCTCCGCTCGGCCTGCTGCTCCTTGACCACCTCGACCGGGCTGCGCCGGGCCTCCTCCTCGACCAGCTTCCGCCACTCGGTCAGCGAGACGTCCGGGCGGTACAGCCGTTCCGGCGGGGCGTCGGTGACCTCGACCATCAGGCGGTCCTCGTCGTTGAACATGCCGTGGAACACCCAGCGGGCCCACGTCCAGTAGTAGAACCAGAACTTCCGGTTGCGCCACTTGCCCTTGCTCATCACGGCGAGCTGGACGTACGTGTGGTCCTCCGCGGTCGCGGCCACCCACCACTCGAAGTGCGACCACTCCTCGTACTTCACCCGCAACGTGCCCGGCAGCCGCAGCGACACCTTCGTCTTGTTGCCTTCGCGCCGGCGGTACCACTTCTTCTTCGGGAAGTCGCCGAGGCCGGGGAACGAGGCGCTGTAGTGCATCTTGTCCTTGCGGCGGGTGATCCACGGCCCGTCGCGGATCACCTTCATCTCGCTCCACACCGGCATCTTGACGCGCTTGGTCCACAGAGCGTTGCGGTGCAGCCATTTCGCGTGGCCGTCGTCGAAGCCGTTCTCCGCGCCGAAGCGCCAGTTGCCGTCCCGCACGGTGATGCGGCCGACCACCAGCGCGGCCGGGTCGAGCAGTTCCTCCGGGACGTCGTCGGCGAGCGGGCGCGCCGGGCCGTCGCCCAGCCACAGCCAGACCAGGCCGCGCGCTTCTTCGACCGGGTACGTGCGCACGGTGACCTTGCCGCAGATCGGCGACTCCGGGCCGTCGGTGATCGCCGCGACCAGCACGCCGGTCTCCAGGTCGAACGTCCAGCCGTGGTAGCAGCAGCTCCACGTGCCGGGGAACTCCTGCGACGACATCTCGTGGCTCAGCGGGACCCCGCGGTGCGGGCACCGGTCGTGCAGCGCGCGGACCGCGCCGCCGTCGCGCACGAGCATGATCTGCTCGCCGAGCACCTTGATCGCCCGCGGCTTGCGGCCCACCTTCCGCGACCACGCCACGGGGTACCAGTACTCGCGGAACCCGAGCGCGGCCGCCTCGTACCGCGGCCAGGTGGACCAGTCGCGGCGGCCGGGGCCGCCGATGTTCGCCTGCCTCCGGGCCGGGCGGACGTCGTCGTCGACGGTGTCGGTCATCTGTTGTCTCCTCGGCTGCTCGCGGGCGGTTCACGCAGTTCGGCGCGCTGCCGGGTGGTCACGTCCACCACGACGCCGACCAGCAGGTCGACCAGCCGGCGCATGGCGGGCAGGTCCGCGACCCCCATGGAAAACCCTTCGAACGGGCTCGGTTCGGCCGCCGGCGGCAGGCCGATCCGCGCGGTCGGGATGCCGTGGCGGCGCAGCACGCCGCCGTCTGACAGGCCGCTGCCCGGCTTGCCCGGGACGTGCGGCCGGCCCTCGACGTCTTCCCAGGCCCGGATCAGCCGGGTCACCACCGGGCTGTCCGGCGATGTGGCCGAACCGGCCTGGCCGGCCACGAGCTCGACCTCGACGTCCACGGCGGGCTCGGCCGCGCGCAGCTCGGCGACGACCGCCTCGAACTGCCCGGCCACGTCGTTGACCGTGGTGCGCGGGTTGACCCGCAGGTCGACCCAGAACTCGCAGGTCGCCGGGTTGAACGCCGGCTTGGTGCCGTCGCCGGCCCGGATCGCGGTGACCGCGCCCTGCGGCGCGACCTGCCCGGACGAGTTGCGCGCGGTGTACTCGGCGAACCAGCTTTCCAGCGAGCCGACCATCCGCGCGGCCGCGACGATCGCGTTGCTGTAGTGGCCCTTGTGCCGGCTGCCGGTGTAGCCGACCGCACCGCGCACGACGACGCGGAAGATCGCGAACCCGACCTCTTCGTGCACGACCGAGTAGCCCGGCTTGAGCACGATCGCCAGGTCCGAGGAGCACTGGCCGTGGTCCATCAGGAACTGGGTGCCGACGTGCATGCCCGAGTTGCGCCGCGACGACAGCTCCCCGGCCAGCACCGGCATGCTGCCGCCGACCAGCGCGACGACCAGCTGCCCGTCGAGCGGGACGCCGGAGCGGTGCACGGCGAGCGCGGCGGCCAGCGCGCAGCCGGCGAACGCCTTGGGGTTCTCCGCGCCGAGCCCGACGATCTTGTCGCCGAAGCGCTGCGCGGGCAGCGTGAAGTCGGGCCGGGGCCGCTCCCCCAGCCAGGGCGCGTCCTCCGGCCCGGGCGCGAACGCGGTGTCCAGCGGCGCCAGCAGGAGCAGCTGCGCGCCCGCCCGGCCGGTGCCGACGCGGGTGACGAGGTTGGCCTGGCGCTCGTCGATCGCCTGCAGCCGGCTGTCGAGCCCCGCCGACGTCATCACGTCGCGGAAGTACTCGGCCAGCTCGCGCTCGCAGCCGGTCGGGCTGGGGATGTCGGTGGCCGCCTGGCACAGCAGGGCCAGCTCGTCTTCGTCGACCTCGGCGCGGGCGGCCTTGACCCACTCCCGCTGCCAGCCGGACAGCTTCGTGATGTCCGGGTCGAGGGCGTCCGGCGTCATGACGTCTTGATCTCGGTGCCGGTCACGTGGTGGTGGCCCCACAGGCTGGTCGGCCCGGCCAGCTGGCGCGTCGACCAGTCGGCGGTGTCGACGTCCATGCCGTCCCAGCCGTACTCGATCTCCCAGCCCGACGGCGTCTCGAGGTAGAACGAGACGGCCCGGTCGTTGGTGTGCCTGCCGAGCGTGCGGGTGACGATGCCGCGGTCGAAGGCGACGTCGATGGTCGCGCCGACGTCGTCGAGCGTGGTCGTCTCCAGCATGATGTGCCGCAGGCCGGGCTCGTCGGTGTCCACCAGCGCGATGGAGTGGTGGCGCGGGTTGCAGTGCAGGAACGCGATGAAGCCCTTGAAGGTGTCGCTGACCCCGAAGCCGAGCGTGTCGACCAGGAACGCCAGCGTCTCGGCGTAGTTCTTCACGCCCACGACGGCGTGGCCCATCCCGTGCTCTCCGGTGCGGTAGCCGGTGAGCGCCCGGGTCAGGCGCAACGGCCGGAAGTCGGCTTCCTGGCCGTAGCACAGCTCGTGCCGCAGGCCCGACGGGTCTTCGAGCCAGGCCATGCCCGCGACGCGCCGGTCGGCGCACTCGGCGGCCGTCGCCCGGGTGACCGCGGCACCGGCTGACGTCAGCTCGTGCTCGAGCGCGGCCAGGTCGGCGGCGCTCGCCACCTCCCAGCCCAGCCAGGTCAGCGCCTCGGCGTCGCCGGCGCGGATGTCGAAGCGGTAGGCGCGCTCGTCCATGCGGAGCAGCAGGCGGTCGTCCCCGCGCTCTCCCGGGAGTCCCAGGACTTCCGCGCCGAACTCCGCCCACGCCGGCAGGTCTCTTGTGGACAGTCCGACGTAGGCGAGACTGCGGATGCGCATGGGGTTCGTCCTCCTGCTGGTCACTCCGCACTGCCCAGGAAGCCGAGGACCACGCGGTCGTGCTCCTCGGGCTGCTCCCACTGGGGCCAGTGCGCGGCGTCGGCGACACAGTGGAAGGCCGCGCCGGGGATGAGTTTCGCGATCCGGCGGCCCACGTCGGGCCCGCTGCCGGGGTTGTGGTCCGACCACAGCACCAGCGTCGGCACGCTCACCGCCGCGAGCCGGTCCTCGGAGATCCGGCGGTTCGGCCCGGAGCCGAACCCGAAGGAGTTCTCGAACACCGTGCGCAGCGCGGCGTTCGTCGCCGGCTCGGCGTAGATGCGGCGGCGGACCTCGACCAGCTCGTCGGTGACGCGGTCGGGGGTGGCCATCAGCCATTCCAGCCGGGTGCGGATCGTCTCCGGCGTCGGGTTCTCGATGGCGGCCAGCGACCGGGCACGCAGGGCCTCGCGCCCTTCGGCGGGCCGCTCGTTCACTGAGCCCGGCGCCCACTTGATGCCCGCGGTGGTGTTGAGCACCAGCTTCCCGACGCGCTCGGGGTGCTCCAGCGCGAGGGTCAGGGCGACCCAGCCGCCGAGCGACTCACCCTCGACGTGCGCGCGCTCGATGCCTTGCGAGTCCAGGAGGTCGAGCACCTGCTCGACGTACGTCCCGACGGCGTCGTGGGTGAACTCCGGCTTGGCGGAGCAGCCGTGCCAGAGCAGGTCCACCGCCATCGCCCGGTAGTGCCCGCCGAGCCGGTTGACGTTGCGAGCGTAGGCCTCGGCGTGCCCGCCGACGCCGTGCAGCAGCACGAGCGCCTCGCCGTCACCGGATTCGATGACACGGGTGCGGTACTTTTCGCCGAGGTAATGGGACTGGCTGCCCAGCAGGTCGGTCCAGATGGTCACCTCGGTCACTCCCAACGGGTCGGCGGGCCCGGCCGGGACCGGTGTTTCGTGGCAGGGGCGGCAGGACTCGAACCTGCAACCGTCGGTGTTGGAAACCGCTGCTCTGGCCAATTGAGAGCTACACCCCTTCGCGACCGGTTTCCCGGTGCGAGATCATTGTGCGACGGAACTTTTGGGGAAGTTCCTAGCTTGCCGTCACGGCGAACCGGTCCGGCGTGAAAACGTCGACCAGCGGGTCGGGCGCGCCGTCGACGATGCGGGCCGCCAGTGCCTTGCCGAACAGTGGTGCCAGGGTCACCCCGGCGCTGGCGACGGCCTCGTAGTACCCCGGCACGGCCGACAACGGCCCCACGCTCGGCAGTTCGTCCCGCGCGCACCGCGCGTCGACCACCTCGGCCGCGCGGACGGTCGCCGTGCCCAGCAGCGGCACCACCTTCGCCGCCCGGTCCAGCAGGTCCTTCACGAACTCCGGGTCGGGCGTCCCCGACCGCGGGGGCAGCCCGCGGTCGACGCGGTCCGAGCGCAGGACCACCCGCCCCGGCCCGTCCGGGCGGATGCTGACCTCGGGCGCGCGCAGGATGTACTCGAGCGGGTCGCCGTCGACGAGCAGGTGGGCGATCAGGCTGCGCCGCGGCGCCCCGAGGAACGGGCGGGCGCCGGCCAGGGCGCCGATCTCGTCCGCGGCCGAACCGGTGGCGTTGACCACGACGTCGGCCTCGATCCGGCGGCCGTCCGCGAGGCCGGCCCCGCCCGACACCGACGTCACCTCGGCGTTCAAGTCCAGCGTGGCCCCGAGGGAGACCGCCTGGTCCAGGAGGTGGCGGGTGAAGGCGACCGCGTCGATCCAGCCCTCGGCCGGCAGGAAGGCGACCGGTCCCGCCGACGGCAGGACCACGGACGAGCCGTCCGGGACCTGCCGCTCGACCGGGCAGCCCCACTCTTCGAGCTGGGCGAGGTAGCCGGTGAACGACTCGTCGTCGGTCCACGCCACCGTCCCGGTGCGGTGCCACCAGGGCGCGGAGTCCCCGGCCAGCGCCGTGTGCTCGTCGATGCCGGCCTGGTTCAGCTCGAAGTAGGCCTTGGGGAAGCGCCGGTAGGCCGTCGCCGTGGCGAACCCGACCTCCGTGGTGCCGGCGGCGGGCCGGTCCGCGCGGTCGACGCAGTGCACGCGCGCCCCGCGCTTCGCGAGGTGGTAGGTCACCGCGGCGCCGATGACCCCGGCACCGATCACGACCACCTTCGGCGTGGCCATCAGTAGAGGCCTTCCGGCGCGGCCTGGCTCACCTGCAGGGGGCGGACGTTGTAGACGCCGTCCACCGGCCACTCGCCCTTGGTGTCGTAGCGGGTCGCCTCGTCGCGCTCCAGCAGGTTCGGCAGGAAGAGGTCTTCGTGGAGCACGGTCAGCTTCAACTGTCCATTGTCGACGTTCACGCGGAAGTCCGAAGGGTCCACAACGGACATCGTCACCTGCGGGTACGTCGGCGCGTAGGGGAGGATCGCGCCGCCGTCCTCGGGGTGCAGGCTCACGGCGTTGCCGAAGGTGTTGCCGTAGCCCGACCGCACGAGCCCGCCGTCCAGCGCCTTGACGAAGTCCTGGTACATCCGCGGGCTCATGTGCGTGCCGCCGAGCCGGACGCCGTCGAGCGCGGCGACCAGCTCGGGGTGCCGCGCGATCAGCTTCTGCAGCAACGCGGGTGTCGTGTTGAGGTAGTGGACGTGCTGCGAGCGCAGGATGTCGACGATCTGGCCGAGCACGTGGTCGGTGTACTCCCCCAGTTCCTTCATCTTGCCGGCGCGGATGAGCTGCTTGATCCACCGCGGGTCCATGTCGATGCCGTAGACGAGCCCGGCCAGCTGCTCGGACAGCTCGATCGCGCCGTTGCCGATCTGGTGCGGCCCGCTCGGCGTCGCCTGCAGCCAGGTCCGGCCCGCCTGGTAGCCGTCGAAGAGGTACGACCAGCGGCGCCACTCGACGCGGTGGGTCATCATGTCTTCGGTGTAGAACACCCGCACGGGGTCGCCGGTGGTGCCGCCGGACTCCCAGACGCGCCCGGTCAGCGGGCGCGGGACGATGCGCGGCACCAGGTCGCCGGGGTCCATGCCGCGCAGGTCGCCGGGCGGGAACGGGCCGAACTCGGCGAGCTGGTCATAGCGCGTGATGTCCCTCGGGTCGAAGGACAGCTCGGTCGCCCGCTTCAGCCAGTACGGGCTGCCGAGCTCCGGGTTGAAGTGCCGCCGCACCACGTGCCGCGTCCACGCGTCGAGGTCGAGGGACAACCAGTGGTCGGTCAGGCTGGCACGTTCGTGCGTGCGGGTGCTCACGGTCTCTCCTTGCTTCACGGGGCGACGAGGTCGACGGCGTAGTCGTAGATCGCGGTCATGGCTTCGGTGACGTGGTGCGGCTCGGTGATGCGCACGACGGGGAACGGGAAGTCGAGCACGCCGGCGGGCAGCGTCGGCCCGAGCACGAAGGCGAGCCGGACCCCCTGGGCCTTCATCCCGGCGCACACGTGCGGCAGACTCATCGTGGTGGTCTTGTTGCGCTGGAACAGATCCCGGACCTCGGCCGCCGTCGTCAGCGCGCGTTCCTCGAGGAAGGAGCACACCGGGATCCGCGGGTCGGCGACCGGCATGGCCGCCACGGTCGGCGCCATGAAGTCCGTCGCGTACTGGCGCAGCGGGGAGTGCACCGCGAACGGCTGGCCGTCGATGACGCTGATCATGCCGGGCGGGCTCTGCGCGACCAGCTTTTCGAGGGCCTCGGCCGTGCCGCTGAGCATGAGCAGCCGGGCGGTCCCGTTCGCCAGCACCCCGAAGTCGCCGCCGAGGTACACGCCGGGCCGCCGGGCGCCGTAGTAGAACGTCGGGTCCTCGGTGACCGGGAGGAACGCGATGGCCGCGCCCTGGGCCGGCGGTGCCGGGTCGGGCACGGGCGTCTTCGCTTCGCGCAGCAGCAGGTCGAACAGCATCCGTCGGTCGACCGCGCCGGCCACCGAGCTCGCGATCAGCCCGCCGAGGCTGATCCCGCCCGCGACACCGGGGTGGACGCCGGACTCGGCGAGCACGTCGTGGATGCCCAGCGCCAGCGCGGCCAGGCGGGTGCCGGCCAGGCTGAACCGGTCGTGGTCGCCGCGGGGCTCGAACTCGCCGCGCAGCAGGGTGCGCGGTTCGAGGCCGGTCCAGTCGCGGACCTCTTCGTAGGTCCGGCGCATGGCCGGGTACGCCTCGTACAGGTTCGCGCCGTGCTCCGGGTCGGGATCGGAGATGTTCGCGCCGAAGAGATACCCCAGAGTCACCGAATTCCCCTAACGAACGTTTCCGAGCGGCTGCCGCGACGCTACGCACCCCCTTGCGCGCGGAACCGGGCTAGCATGGGGGCTCTAGGCGATTCCTCAGCTCCGGGCGCGGGACTCTTTAAGAGTTCCCCCAGGGTTGGCTTGCTAGGGCGGCTATCGCGCGTCCGCCCGGTGGGAAAAAGCTGGCAGCCGGCCCGTCCAGGCTCGTCACCCTATTCGCCGGAGGTATCAGAACGTGGAGTATGGCGTCTCGCTGTTGCCGGACTGCGACCCGGAGACCACGACCGCCTCGCAGTACTTCCAGGATGTGCTGCAGGTCAGTGTGCTCGCCGATCAGCTCGGCCTGAACTACGTCAAGATGACCGAGCACTACCTGCGCTCCTACGGCGGATATTCCCCCAGCCCGCTGGCTTTCCTGTCGGCCGTGGCCGCGCGCACCGAGTCGATCCGCCTGATGACCGGCGGCATCCAGGCCTCCTTCCACCACCCCATCCAGATCGCCGCGCACGCGGCCCAGGTCGACGTGATGAGCGGCGGCCGCCTGGACGTCGGCTTCGCGCGGGCCTTCCTGCCGTACGAGTTCGAGGCCTTCGGCGTCGACATGGACACCAGCCGAGAGCGGTTCCTCGCCACGATCGAAGCCGTCGTGCGGCTGTGGCGCGAAACGGACGTCACCGAGAAGACGCCGTTCTTCGAGTACGAGAACGCGAATTCGCTGCCGGCCCCGGTCCAGCAGCCCGGCCCGCCCGTGTGGGTGGCCGCGCTGGCGACCCCGGCGAGCTTCGACTGGACCGGCCGCAAGGGCTTCAACCTGCTGATCAGCTCGACCCAGCTGAACGAGATGGCCCGCAAGCGCGAGTACGTCGAGCTGTACCGCACCGCGTTCCTCGAGGAGCACGGCGATTCCGGCCGCAAGCCGAAGTTCGCGGTGAGCATCCCGCTGCTGATCGCGGACACCGACGAAGAGGCCCGCGACCTGGCCGTGCCGTTCATGGTGAAGTCGTTCAACGCCTTCAAGGAGGCGATCCTCTCCTGGCACAACGTCGAATCGCCCGCGTACGAGGGCTACACCGCGATGGCGCGGCAGATGGCGAGCTTCGACCTGGAGACGGACGGCCTGGAGGCCAAGGCCGTCGTCGGCTCGCCCGACACGGTGCTGGGCCGGATCGAAGAGGTCCGCGACGTGCTCGGCCCCGACGTCATCCTGTGGAACCTCGACTTCGGCGGCCAGTCGGCCGAGACCATGTCCCGGACGCTGACCCTGTTCGCGGACAAGGTGATGCCCGCGCTCGGATGACCCCTCCCCAGGGGCGGAAGCGAAAGGACCCGGCGGCCGCGAGGCCACCGGGTCCTTTCGTCGGTGCGGCGTCAGCCGCTGAAGCCGAGGCCGCCCTGGGCGGCGATCATCGTGAGGCGGATGCCGCGCAGCGCCTTCTCCAGGCCGGGCGCGACCTCGCCGACGCGGTCGGTCAGCTCCTCGATGCGGTCCTTGTACTCGCCCTTGCTCTCCTTGCGCGTCACCACGCTCGGGACCGTGCCGGCGGCGGCGAGCGCGACGAGCGCGGCGTCGTCCGCGCCGATCTCGGCGGCCGGGGTCGAGCCGTGCAGCACCTCGACGGCGTGCTCCTGCAGCGCCTTCGCGATGGCGGGGTCGGTGACGGTCACGTGCGTCTTCGGCACGACGCCGAGGACCTTCTTCTCCTCGACCGTCAGGAGCTTCTGCTCGACGAGCTGCTCCTCGATGTCATCGAGGGTCTCCTTGTAGTCGTGGCGGATCCACGACTTCCAGCTGCGCTTCTCGTTGCCGATCTGCGCCAGCAGCTTGTCCAGCACCGGGTCGCCGGTCGGGTCCGCCTTGACCAGCACGGCGTCGCCGTCTTCGTCGGCGATGTTGCCGCGCAGCGCCAGCTCGGTCAGCACGCCGGCGCGGGTCAGGAACGCGGTGCGGGTGCGGTCGTAGAGGTCTTCCTTCTCGACGTCGTAGGCGAGGAGGTAGGCACGGTAGTGGACGGCGGTCGGCGTGTCGGTCATGTCGGTCACCCGTTTCTGTGTCGGTCGTCGGTACGGGCCGGGATCCCCGCGTCCGGCCGGATTTCCCCCTGGCGGACGCGCCTGGCATTGCGTACTACCCGATCTTGGCGGATCGAACCCTCGCGAAAAACGGCCAAAGGTTGACAGTCGGTGACGGAAGGTTGTCGGCTCACAACCTTAGTTGTTCCGGCGAGCCCGCCGGCCCGGCCTTAGCAGTCTGCCTAGAGGTCGGCCGATCGGGTGGACCCGCGGGCGGTGGGCCGGTTAAGAGAAAGGGGCCAGTGTCTTTCTTCCGCCACACTATCCGCAATGGACGGCTCATGACCGCTCGAAGTGTCAAGCGTGGGGTGCTGCTCCTCTCCCTCCTCGGCCTGATCGCCCCGGCGGTGCCCGCCGGCGCCGCCCCGCGGCCCGCCGCGGCCGTGTCGGCCCTGCAGCAGATCGTGCCCGCCCCGGTGTCGGTGACCGCGGACCCGGCCGTGAGCTACCGGCTCGGCGCCGCGACGACCGTGTTCACCTCCGCCGGCGCCGACGCGCGCCAGGTCGGCGACTACCTCGCCGGGCTGCTGCGCCCGGCGACCCGGCTGCCGGTCCCCGTGGTGCCCGTCGGGCCGTGGCTGCCCAGGACGCTGCCCGGCATCTCGCTGCTGCTCGGCGGGGCGGACCCCCGCGTCGGCGACGAGGGCTACCAGCTCGACACCTCCGCGACCGGCGTGACCATCCGGGCGGCGAAGCCCGCCGGGCTGTTCAACGGCGTGCAGACGCTGCGCCAGCTGCTGCCCGCCTCGCTCACCGGGACGCTCACGGTGCCCGGCGGCCACATCCTCGACTACCCGCGCTACGCCTACCGCGGCGCGATGCTCGACGTCGCCCGGCACTTCCTGCCGGTGGCGGACGTGAAGAAGTACCTCGACGACATCGCGCTGTACAAGGTCAACAACCTGCACCTCCACCTCACCGACGACCAGGGCTGGCGGCTGCAGATCGACGGCTGGCCGAACCTGACGGCCAAGGGCGCGAGCACCGGCTCGGGCGGCGGTGCCGGCGGCTTCTACACCCAGGCCCAGTATCGCGACATCGTCTCCTACGCCCAGAGCCGGCACATCACGATCGTGCCGGAGGTCGACATGCCGTCGCACTTCGGCGCCGCGCTGGCGTCGTACGCCGAGCTCAACTGCGACGGCGTCGCGGGGCCGGTCTACACCGGGCTCACCCCCGCGCCGCGGTCGGACCTGTGCGTGACCAAGCCGGTCACCTACAAGTTCATCAACGACGTGCTCACGCAGGTCGCGGCGCTGACCCCGGGCGACTACCTCGACGTCGGCGGCGACGAGATCCAGGACCTCGACGACGCGCAGTACACGGCGTTCATGGCGAAGATCGCGCCGATGGTGGCCAAGCTCGGCAAGAAGCTGCTGGGCTGGGCGGAGATGCTGACGGCGACCCCGCCGAAGGGCGTGACCGGCGAGTTCTGGATCTACGACGGCACCCAGAACGAGGTCGGCCAGGCCAGCCAGAAGGGCGCCAAGCTGATCATGGCGCCGTGCGTCTACACCTACCTGGACATGAAGTACGCCCCCGGTGTCCCGGCGGACACCGGCCTCGACTGGGCCGGGACCATCAGCGTCCAGGCGGCGTACGGCTGGGACCCGACGGCGGTGGTGCCGGGCGCGCTGAACGCCAACATCTCGGGCGTCGAAGCTCCCTTGTGGACGGACACCGTGAAGAGCCTGGACGACGTGCGGTACCTGGCGTTCCCGCGGCTGCCCGCGATCGCCGAGATCGGCTGGTCCTCGCAGGCGAGCCACGACTGGACGTCGTTCTCGGCGCGGCTGGCCGCGCAGGGCCCGCGCTGGACGGCACTGGGCGTGAAGTACTACGCGGCCCCGGAAATCCCGTGGCCGAAGAACTGACCCGGCGGGAGAAGCCCACCATGGCGAACAAGGACGGGCAGGTCTGGGAGGCCTACTGGAAGGACCTCCCGGACCGCGCGGGCGCGGCCTTCTGGGACTGCGCGCCCGCCGAGGGCGCGGCGGCGCACGCGGAGCTGTTCAAGGCCCACTTCGACCCCGCGCTCCCGCTAGTCGACCTGGGCTGCGGCAACGGGACCCAGACGAAGTACCTGGCCGGGCTGTACGACCGGGTCGTCGGGGTGGACATCGCGGAAGCCGCGCTGAACCGGGCGCGGACGGAGAACCCCGCGCCCAACGTCTCGTACGAGCTGCTGGACGTGCTCGACGACACGGCCGTGGCCGCGTTCCGCGCGCGCTACGGCGACGTGAACATCTACCTGTCGGGCGTCATCCACCAGCTGCCGGTGGACCGGCGGGTGACGTGCACGCGCAACCTGGCCGCGCTGGCCGGGGCGCGCGGGTGCGTGTTCAACCAGGAGCTGACCCCGGCGAGCTACACGTACATGCAGCAGCTGATCGCCGACCCGGCGAACGACCTGCCGAAGCTGGAGCGGGTGTCGATCTACTTCGGCATCGGCCTCCAGCCGGCGGCGGGCGAGGCGGAGCTGGAGACGGTCTACGAGCTGGGCGGCTTCTCCATCGTGGACGGCGGCGAGCTGCTGCTGCGCACCACGGAAACCCTGGCGGACGGCTCGAGCCTGAACCTGCCGACGCACTACGTCATCGCGCGCGGCTGAACACGGAGAAAGGGGCGGTCCCGACCCCGGGACCGCCCTTTTCCCGTCCCGGGTCAGTGCGCGGCGGCCAGCTTGGCGCGGTCGGTCTTGCCGTTCGCCGTGCGGGGCAGTTCCGCCGCCGTGACGACCTCGTCGACGATCATGTACTTCGGCAGGTGTGCCGCGCAGTGGGCCTTCATCCCCAGCAGCGTCACGCGCTCGCCGGGACGCGGGACGACCACCGCGCGCAGCCGCGCGTCGATGCCCGCGCCCGCGACCACCACCGCCACCTCGGCGACCGCCGGGTGCCGGGCCAGGGCCGTCTCGACCTCGCCCAGCTCGATCCGGTGGCCGCGCAGCTTGACCATCGCGTCGCGGCGGCCGGCGTACTCCAGCTCGCCCGCCGCGTCGTACCGGCCGAGGTCGCCCGTCCGGTAGCCGCCGAGCTGCGGGGCCGCGCCCCAGTAGCCGAGCATGACCGTCGGACCCTCGACGACGATCTCGCCGTCCGCCAGCGTCAGCGTCGCGCCCGAGCACGCCCGCCCGATCGGCAGGGCGCCGGTCCGCGAGAGATCGGCGGAGGTCACCTCGTAGCTCGTGACGACGTTCGTCTCGGTCGGGCCGTACCAGTTGAACAGCCGCACCTCCGGCCACGCGCGGCGCAGCGCCTGGACCCCGGCGATCGGGAACGGCTCCCCGGCGAACACGCAGACCCGCAAGGACGCCGGAGCGGGCCGGTCCAGCAGCCCGCCGTGCCGCATCATCAGCACCAGCGCCGAGGGCACCGAGTACCAGACGGTGATCCCGCGGCCGTGCAGGAAGTCCGTCAGCTCCGCGGGTGAGTAGGACAGGTCCGAACCCGCCAGGTCCACCGACGCCCCGGCGGAGAACGCGCCGTAGAGGTCGAACACCGACAGGTCGAAGTTGAACGGCGCGTGGTTGGCCAGCCGGTCCCCCGCGTGCAGCCCGGTCTCCGCGACGGCCCATTCCACGAACGCGAGCGCGTTGCGGTGGCTGATCAGGACGCCCTTCGGCGCGCCGGTCGAGCCGGACGTGTAGAGGATGTAGGCGGGCTCGTCCGGGCCGACGCGCTCGGGAACCACCGAACCGTCGCTTGTGGACAGTGCCTCGAACGAGCTGAGCGGCGGCGGGTTCGGGCCCCAGTCGGCCGCCGTGCCGGTGACCACCAGCGCGGGTGTGCAGCTGTCGGCGATGAGCCGCACCCGGGACACCGGGTTGGACGGCGCGACCGGCACGTAGACCGCGCCCAGCCGCAGTGCCGCCTGCATGAGCGCCACCACTTCGACGCTCTTCTCCGCCCAGATCAGCACCCGGTCACCGCGGCGGACCCCGGCGGCGCGCAGCCCGGCGGCCTGGCGGGCGGCCAGCTCGTCGAGTTCGCGGTAGGTGACGGTGGTGTCGCCGCAGTGCACGGCCGGGGCGTCCGGAGTGCGCTCGGCGGCGGTGAGGATCAGCTCGTGCAGCATCACAACCCCAGTTCCATCGCGACCAGCTGCCGTTGTACGTCGGAAGCGCCGGAAAAGATCGTCCCGCCGATCGCGTCCCGCAAGGCGGCCTCGACGCCGTGCTCGCGCAGGTAGCCCCGGCTGCCGAACAGCTGGACGGCGTCGGTCGCGCTCGCGACCGTCCCTTCGGACACCGCGAGCTTCGACAACGCCGCGAACAGCGTCGCGTCCTCGCCCGCGTCAAGGGCCCAGCACGCCCGGTACAGCAGCAGCCGGGCGCTTTCGGCCCGCAGCTTCATCTCCACGACCCGGTTGGACACCGACTGGAACTCCGCGAGCCGCTTGCCGAACTGGCGGCGGCCGCGCACGTGGTCGCGGCACCGCGCGATCAGCCGGTCCTGCACGCCGAGGTACAGCGCGAAGAGGCAGGCACGCTCCCAGCCCATCGAGTGCTGGAAGATCGCCGAGCCCTGGCCGGGTTCGCCGAGCACGGCGTCCGCCGGGACGAAGCAGTCGGTGAAGGTGATCTCGCCGGCCACGCAGCCTTCCATGCCCAGCTTGCCGAACGGCTCGCCGCGCGTGATGCCCGGCAGATCGGCGTCGAGCGCGAAGGCCGTGATGCCCCAGTGGCCGGCATCCGGGTCGGTGACCGCGTAGGTGACCAGGACGTCGGCGACCGGGCCGTTGCTGACGAAGCTCTTGACGCCGTTCAGGACGAACCCGCCGTCGACGGCCGTCGCCGTGGTCCGCAGCGCCCCGACGTCCGACCCCGCTTCCGGCTCGGTCATCGCGTTGCCCGCGATCAGGTCTCCGGCGGCGAGGCCGGGCAGCAGCCGCTCGCGCAGGGCCTGCGTGCCGAAGCCGACGATCGGCATCGTGCAGGCGAACAGGTGCGCGGCCGCGCCGAAGACGAGACCGGTGTCCGGACAGCCCTGGCCGGCGGCTTCGAAGACGCGCGCGGTCTCCAGCGCGGTGAGGCCGCCGCCGCCGTGCTCGGCGGGCACGCTGGCGCCCAGGACGCCGAACTTGCCGAGCAGGGCCCACTTCTCGCGGCTGAAGACGTACTCGGGCTCGGCCGGGAACGCCGCGCGCGTGTCGGCCAAGGTCCGGTCGTAGCGCTGCCGCTGGTCCGCGGTCCAGCCGAACTCCATCCGCCACCTCCACGAGTGTCCGCGCCCGAGGCTAACGGCCGGATGTCTGGCGAAATCCCTGAATGCGCGCTGCGACCATGGCCGGTGTGACCCGACACGTCGTGCTCTGCACCCTGCCCGGCCACGGCCACGTGACCCCCGTCCTGGACGTCCTCGGCGAGCTGGTCCGGCGCGGCCACCGGGTCACCGTCGCGACCGGCAGCGCGTTCGCCGGCCGGATCGCGGCGACGGGCGCCCGGCCGCTCGGCTACGACGAGCCGGCCGGCGACCCGGGCTCGCACCGGCTGGCGGCCGCGCTGACCGGCGCGTCCAGCTGCCTGGCGCCGCTGGAGCCGGTGCGGAAGCTGCTGGCGGAAGACCCGCCGGACGTGCTCGCCTTCGACTCGACGATGTGGATCGCGGGCCGGGTGCTCGCCCACGACGTCACCTGCCCGACCGTGCAGCTCTCGGCGTGTTTCGCGTCCAACGAGCACTATTCGCTGCCCGCGCACGTCGCGCGGTACCCGGCTCCCGAGTCCACTGAGGACTCTTACGACTTCCTCGCCGACCTCGAGGCCCTGCTGTCGGCCGAGGCCCCGGGCCGGACGCCGGAGCAGTTCCTCGACGACGGCGGCGATCACAAGCTGGTCCTCATCCCCCGCGGGTTCCAGTACGCGGGCGAGACGTTCGACGAGCGGCACACGTTCACCGGCCCGTGCTTCGGCCCGCAGCGACCGCTGACGGGCTGGGAACCGCCGTCGAACGGGAACCCGGTGCTGCTGGTCTCCCTGGGCACGTCGGCGTTCAACGACCAGCCGGACTTCTTCCGCCAGTGCGCCCGCGCGTTCGCGGACCTGCCGTGGAACCTGGTGATGACCCTGGGCGGCGGCGTGGATCCCGCGTCGCTGGGAGCGCTGCCCCCGAACATCGAGGCACGACAGTGGGTTCCGCACCCGGCGGTGCTGCGGCACGCGTCGGCGTTCGTGACGTCGGCGGGCATGGGCAGCGTGATGGAGGCGTTCTACTGCGGGACACCGCTGGTCCTGGTCCCGATGCACGGCGAGCAGGAGGTCAACACGGAGCGGGTCGTGGAGCTGGGCCTCGGCGTCCGGCTCCCGCGCGAGCAGGTGACCCCGGAGTCGGTTCGCGACGCGGTCCTCGCGGTGGCGGCCGACGACGAGATCGGCGCCCGCACGCGGGCCATGCGCGACCACACGCGCGAAGGCGGCGGCGCCGTCACAGCCGCCGACCGCATCCTCGGCCTGACGTCGTGAGTGTTCAGGGCGGTCGGAACCGCCCTGAACACTCACGACCAGCCGCGGCGGACCCGCTCAGCCGGAGTCGCGCTTGCCCATCAGGGAGAACGCCACCACCAGGGCCACCGCGACCCACGTCAGCAGCGTGCCGCCGCCGGTGAGCGGGCCGAGGTAGGTCGCGGAGTCCGTCTTGAGCTGGGCCGTGCTCAGCTGCTCCGCCGCCGACGCCGGGAAGTAGGCCAGGATGTCGCGCTGGACCCACGCCGGCAGGAACGCGCCCAGGATCGCCGGGGCGAAGATGAAGCCGATCGCCGTCGCGATGGCGCCCGCCGCGCTGCGGAACATCACGCCGAACGCCAGCGCCAGCAACGCGAACGCCGCCATCTCCGCGCCCCAGCCGAGCAGGCTGCGCAGCACGCCCGGGCCGCCGAGGCCGAGCGTCGGGATGTCCGGGTTGATGCCGAGGACGAGCTGGCCGATGAAGAACGCCGCCGCCGCGAACACCGTGCCGAGCACGAAGGACAGCAGCCCGACGACCACGGCCTTCGAGATGAGGACCCGGCCGCGGTGCGGGGTGATGGCCAGGGTCAGGCGCATCATCCCGGTCGAGTACTCGCCGGACACGGCGAGCGCGCCGAGCACCGACAGCAGGATCAGGCCGAGGTTCATCCCGACCATGCTGGTGCCGGCCGCGTCGAAGTCGATGCGCTGCTCGCCGGGCAGGTTCTTGTAGTCCTGTTCGGTCAGGAAGCTGAACAGCACGGAGAACCCGACGCTGACCACCGCCGCGGCGATGACGACGAGCCAGGTCGACCGGACCGACC
Source organism: Amycolatopsis stemonae (assembly GCF_054781455.1). Classification (NCBI taxonomy): domain Bacteria; kingdom Bacillati; phylum Actinomycetota; class Actinomycetes; order Pseudonocardiales; family Pseudonocardiaceae; genus Amycolatopsis; species Amycolatopsis stemonae. The sequence continues at coordinate 500,486 of NZ_BAAGUJ010000007.1, forward strand.
GGAGCTTGGTCCACTCCGCGGTGAGCGTGTTCGTGATGCCGGGCGAGGTCTTCGCCGCCGGCAGGGCAGCCGTTGCCGTCGTCACGTCACTCACTCCCTTCCGCCGCGAGCGCGCGGGCCGTCTCGAGAACCTTGTGCTCCTCCGGCGGCGCGCCGTTGTGGGAGCGGTACTGCACGCTGTCCTTGGTGAGGTCCATGAACGCGGCCTCGAGGCTCGCGCGGACCGGCGTCAGCTCGTGCAACCCGAGCCGGCGTTCCAGGGCCAGGTCACCGATCTCCGGCGCGTCCATGCCGACGACGTTGAGCGAACCGTCGTCCAGCTTGGTCACCTTGCCGCCCGCGCGCTCGAGCGCTTCGGCGAGCTCGGCGGCCTGCGGCGAGACCACGTGGACGTGGCTGCGCGCGCTGCGCTGGGTGAAGTCGGTGATCGGCATGTCGGCGATCAGCTCGCCGCGGCCGATCACGATGACGTGCGCGGCGGTCTCTTCCATCTCGTTCATCAGGTGGCTGGACACGAAGACCGTCCGCCCTTCGGCGGCGAGGTCCTGCATCAGCGTCCTGATCCAGAAGATGCCTTCCGGGTCGAGGCCGTTGACCGGCTCGTCGAACAGCAGCGTCGGCGGGTCGCCCAGCAGGGCCGTGGCGATGCCGAGCCGCTGGTACATGCCGAGGGAGAAGTTCCCCACCTTCTTGCCCGCGACGTCGGTGAGGCCGACGGTGTCGAGCACCTCGTCGACGCGCTTGCGGGGGATGCCGCCGGCCTGCGCCACCCACTGCAGGTGCCGGTACGCCGTGCGGGAGCCCTGGACGGCCTTCGCGTCGAGCAGCGCGCCCACCTCGCGCATCGGCGCGGGCAGGTCGCGGTAGGCCTTGCCGTTGACCGTGACCGAGCCACCGCTCGGGGTGTCCAGGCCGAGGATCATCCGCATGGTGGTCGACTTGCCGGCCCCGTTCGGGCCCAGGAAACCGGTCACGACGCCAGGCTTGATGTCGAAGGACAAGCCGTGGACGGCGGTCGTGTCCCCGTATCGCTTCGTCAGATCTCGTGCTGTGATCAAGCGCTTGCTCCGTATTCGATCCTGGATATCGCTGTACCTGGCTACCAGTCAACCGGCTGTTCCCCCGGCCGGGCTACTGCAGAAGGTCGCTTGTCACCGCAACCAAAGTTGCAACCCCCGTACCAGCGTGATCGTCCCAGCACCGGGAGCGACCCGCAACCCGGGCAACGTCAACTTTCGATGGTCGGAAGACGACTTTCGAGGACTCACAACGCTGTGCGGCGTGTGCTTGAATCGATCACAAGAGATTTCGTCGACCCTCGTTCCAAAGGAGTTTCAAATGGCGAAAGACCAAGGTGGACGGCCGTTCGTTTCCCTCGTCATGGGATTGATTCTCGTCGCGGGCGGGATCGCGATCATCATCAACGCGGGCCAGCACACGATCGGCGTGGTCGGCGGCGGCGTGACGATAGTGGTGGGACTGCTGTTCTTCGTCCGCAGCGCGACGGCGCGCCGCACGACGGCCCAGGGGAGGCGCCGCTTCTTCATCTCCTGAAAACGACCGCGGCGGAACTCGGCGGCCGTCCTGGTGTCCTTTGTCGGGGAAGGACACCGGGGCGGCCGCTTCCGTTCGTCCGCGCTTTCTCATTCTTCGGCTCCCAGCGCCAGCCGCACGAGGTCGTCGACGGCCATGTCGCCGAAGTCGTCCTCTTCCGGGTCCGGCACCTCGCGGCCGCTCAGTTTCAGCAGTGCCTCCAGCAACCCCGCTTCCCGGAACCGCGCCACCGGAATCGACGCCAGCGCCGCCCGGATCTCGTGCTCTTCCGCGTCCGCACCGGACTCCGGGAACAGTTCCTCGCCCAGGTACCCGGCCAGCGCCGCCGGGGTCGGGTAGTCGAAGATCAGCGTCGCCGGCAGGCGGACGCCGCTCGCGGTGCTCAGCCGGTTGCGCAGCTCGACCGCGGTCAGCGAGTCGAAGCCCAGCTCCTTGAACACCCGCGCCGGGTCCACGCTTTCCGGGCCGTAGCCCAGCACCGCGCCCACCTGCGCGCACACCAGCTCCAGCAGCGCCTCCCGCCGGTGCTCGCCGGACGCGGCCGCGAGCCGCTCCCGCAGGTCCGCCGGCGCCGCGGCCGCCGCCCGGCGCCGGACCGTGGTCCGGACCACTCCGCGCAGCTGGTCCGGAACCTCGCTCATCGCCCGCACGTCGACCAGCATCGGCACGAGCACCGCGTCCGGCGCGCCCAGGCCCGCGTCGAACAACGCCAAGCCCTGCTCGACGGGGAGTGGCGGCAGCCCGGACCGCGTCATGCGCCGCACGTCGGCGTCGGTCAGCCCGGCCGTCATGCCGCCGGCCGGCAGCCACGGCCCCCACGCCAGCGCCAGCGCCGGCAGGCCCGCCGAGCGACGCCGGCGGGCGAGCCCGTCGAGGAAGGCGTTCGCGGCCGCGTAGTTCGCCTGCCCGGGTGCGCCGAGCACGCCCGCCGCCGACGAGAACAGCACGAACGCCGACAGGTCCAGGTCCCGCGTCAGCGCGTCCAGGTGGGCCGCGGCGGACGCTTTGGGCCGCAGCACGGCGTCCAGCCGGTCCGGGGTGAGCGAGCCGACGAGCCCGTCGTCGAGCACCCCGGCCGCGTGCACCACGGCGGTCAGCGGGTGGTCCGCCGGGACGTCGGCGAGCACCCGCGCCAGCGCGTCCCGGTCGGCCGCGTCGCAGGCGGCGAACGAAGTTTCGGCGCCCAGGGCGGAAAGCTCGGCCCGCAGCTCCTCGGCGCCCGAAGCGGCCGGACCACGCCGCGAAGCCAGCAGCAGGTGCCGGACGCCGGAGGACGCCAGGTGCCGGGCCAGCAGCCGGCCCAGACCGCCGGTGCCGCCGGTGATCAGCACGGTGCCGTCGGGATCGAGCGGCGCGGGCACGGTGAGCACGACCTTGCCGACGTGCTTCGCCTGGCTCACGTGCCGGAACGCCGCCGGCGCGTGCCGGACGTCCCACGCGGTGACCGGCAGCGGCGTCAGCACCCCGGCCTCGAACCACCCCAGCAGCCGGTCGAACAGCTCGCGGATCCGGTCGTACCCGGCTTCGACGAGGTCGAACGCCTGGTACCGGACGCCCGGGTGCTCGGCCGCCACGCGCTCGGGATCGCGCACGTCGGTCTTGCCCATCTCCAGGAACCGGCCGCCGCGGGGCAGCAGCCGCAGGGACGCGTCGACGAAGTCACCGGCGAGCGAGTCGAGCACGACGTCGACGCCGCGCCCGTCCGTCGCCGCCTGGAACTCGTGCTCGAAGTCGAGGGTCCGCGAGGACGCGATGTGGTCGTCCGTCAAGCCCGACTCCCGCAGCGTGTCCCACTTCCCGGTGCTCGCGGTGCCGTACACCTCGGCGCCGAGCCGACGCGCGAGCTGCACCGCGGCCATGCCGACACCGCCCGCCGCCGCGTGCACCAGGACGGTTTCGCCGGGACGCAGATCACCGAGGTCGGTCAGGGCGTAGAGCGCGGTCAGGAACACGACCGGCACCGAAGCGCCCTGGGCGAACGACATCCCGGCGGGCAACCGGCAGAGCAGGCGTTCGTCGACCTCCGCCACCGGCCCGAACGCGCCGCCGAACATGCCCATGACGCGGTCGCCGGGCGCGAAGCGCGTGACACCCTCGCCGACCGCCGTGACCACCCCGGCGCCCTCCAGCCCCGGCGAGGTGGCCGGGCCCGGGTACATGCCGAGGGTGTTGAGCACGTCCCGGAAGTTGACCCCGGCCGCGCGCACGGCGATCCGGACCGCGCCCGGCGCCACCGGCCCGGCGAACTCCGGGCAGGCCACGACGGTCAGCCCGTCGAGGGTGCCGCGCTCGGCGATGTCGAGCCGCCAGTCGCCCGCGGGCACGGTCAGCGCGTCCGTTTCCTTGGCCAGCCGCGCGACCCGGACCGTGCCGCCGCGGACGGCGACCTGGTTCTCCCCCGTCGCCACCGCGTCGGCGACGTCGAGGGAGCCGTCGGAATCCACCAGCACGAACCGGCCCGGGTGTTCCGACTGCGCCGAGCGCACCAGGCCCCAGACCGCGGCGAGCGCCGGATCCCCCGGCCCGTCGCCGTCCTCGGCGACGACCGCGCCGGAGGTCAGCAGCACGAGCTTGGCCGGGCGGTCTTCGGCGAGCCAGGACTGGATCAAGGTGAGCGCGGCCCGCGTCGCTTCCCGCACCGGCCGGGTCTCGAAGGGAACCACCTCGACGTCGGGCAGGCCGACCGGGTCGCCGTCGTACGCGGCCCAGGTCAGCCGGTACAGCGCGTCCGGCCGGGCGGTGAGCTGGTCGGGCGAGAACTCCCGCAGGGCCAAGGATTCCACGGTCGCGACGGCTCGCCCGGCGGAGTCGGCGACGGTGATCGCGAGGGACTCGGCACCGGTGCGGGTGAGCCGCACCCGCAGCGCACGCGCACCTTCCGCGTGCAAGGACACCCCGCGCCAGGAGAACGGCAGGCGCCCGTTCGGGGCCGGGGCGAAGGGCAGGAACGCGGCCGCGTGCAGGACGGCGTCGAGCAGCGCCGGGTGCAGCCCGAACGCCCCGTCCGCGGTGTCCTCGGGCAGCTCGACCTCGGCGTAGACGTCCTCGCCGTGCCGCCACGCCCGCCGCAGGCCCCGGAAGACGGGCCCGTAGCCGAAGCCGCTGTCCGCGAGCCGGTCGTAGAGCCCGGCCGTCTCGAGGGTTTCCGCGCCGGCAGGCGGCCAGGCGGCGAGGTCGTCGCCGCGTACCGGGACCGCCGGGGTCAGCACGCCGCTCGCGTGCAACGTCCACGGGCTGTCGGGAGCCGCGTCTTCCGGCCGCGAGTGGATGGTCAGCGCGCGGGCCCCGGACTCGTCCGGCGCGCCGGTCAGCACCTGGAGCCGGACGCCGCCGGTCGCGGGCAGCACCAGCGGCGCGCCGAGCGTCAGCTCCTCGACCTGGGCGCAGCCGGCGCGGTCGCCCGCGTCGACGGCCAGGTCGACGAACGCCGTGCCGGGGAAGAGCACCGAGCCGCCGATGGCGTGGTCGGCGAGCCACGGGTGCGTGCGCAGGGAGATCCGGCCGGTGCCGAGGACACCCGCGTCCCCGGCCAGTTCGGCGGTGGCGCCGAGGAACGGGTGCGGGCTGGCCGCCAGCCCGGCGGTCGCGACGTCGCCCGCGCGGCCCGCGGCCGTGCCGGGCCAGAACCGGCGGCGCTGGAACGCGTAGGTCGGCAGCTCCGCCCGTGCACCCGGCGGGATCAGCTTCGCCCAGTCCGGGGAGAAACCGTGCACGTGCGCTTCCGCCACCGCGGTCAGCACGGCCTCGACGGCCGGCCGCGTGCGCCGCTGGGTCGCGGTCACGAACACCGCGTCTTCGACGCATTCGGGGACCATCGCCGAGAGCACCGCGTCCGGCCCGACCTCGACGAACCGCGTGACCCCCCGGGAGGCCAGCCAGCCGACGCCGTCGGCGAACCGGACCTCGTCCCGCACGTGCCGGACCCAGTGCTCGGGCGAACGCAGTTCGGCGGCGGTGGCGAGCCGGCCGGTGCGGTTCGAGACCACGCCCAGCACCGGGTCCGCGGTGGACAGTCCGGCGGCGATCTCCCGGAACGGGGCGAGCATCGGGTCCATCAGCGGGGAGTGGAACGCGTGGCTGGTGCGCAGCCGCTTGGTTTCCCGGCCCAGCCGGGTGAAGTGCGCGGCGATGCCGAGGACGTCGTCCTCCACTCCGGACACCACGACCGACGCCGGGCCGTTGACGGCGGCGATCCCCGCCGACGCGGTGAGCAGCGGGCGGACTTCTTCTTCCGTCGCGCGCAGGGCCACCATCGCACCCGACGCGGGCAGCGCCTGCATGAGCCGGCCGCGCGCGGCGACCAGCGTGCAGGCGTCCTCGAGCGTCAGCACCCCCGCGACGTGGGCCGCCGCCAGCTCGCCGATCGAGTGGCCCAGGACGAAGTCCGGGGTCAGGCCCCACGACTCCAGCAGGCGGAACAACGCGACCTCGACCGCGAACAGCGCGGGCTGCGTGAACCGCGTCCGGTCCAGCTGCTCGCCGCCCTCGGCGATGACGTCGCGCAGCGGGACGTCCAGTTCGGCGTCGAAGAGCGCGCAGGCCGCGTCGAAGGTCTCGGCGAACACCGGGAACTCCTCGCGCAGCGCGAGTCCCATGCCCGCGCGCTGCGCGCCCTGACCGGTGAACAGGAACGCCGTGCGCCCCTCGCCGGTGACGCGGCCGCGCACGACGCCGGGGCCTTCGCCACCCTCGGCCAGCAGGCGCAGGTTCCGCAGCGCGGTGTCCCGGTCGGGCGCGAGCACGACGGCCCGGTGGTCGAACACCGTCCGGGCGGCCAGCGCGGCACCGATGCCGTCGAGACCGGCCGAAGCCACCGGGACCACTGCCGCGGCCTGAGCGGCCAGGGCCGCCTCGGTGTGGCCGGACAGCGGCCACAGCACGGACTTCGACGGCTCCACAGTGGACTCGGCGGCGGGCGCCTCTTCCAGGACGGCGTGCGCGTTGGTGCCGCTGAAGCCGAACGCGGACACGGCCGCCCGGCGCGGCCGGTCCGCGGCCGGCCAGGCGACCGGCTCGGTCAGCAGCCGGACCTGCCCGGCGGCCCAGTCGACGCGCTCCGAGGGGACGTCGGCGTGCAGGGTCCGCGGCAGCACCTCGTGGTTCAGCGCCAGGACCATCTTGAGCACGCCGGCGACCCCGGCGGCGGCCTGGGTGTGGCCGAGGTTCGACTTGACCGCGCCGAGCCACAGTGGACGTTCGCGGTCCTGCCCGTAGGTGGCGAGCAGCGCCTGGGCTTCGATCGGGTCGCCGAGCCGGGTGCCGGTGCCGTGTGCCTCGACCGCGTCCACATCGGACGGTTCGAGCCCCGCGTCGGCCAGCGCGGCCCGGATGACGCGTTGCTGTGACGGGCCGTTGGGCGCGGTGAGGCCGTTGCTCGCCCCGTCCTGGTTCACCGCCGAGCCGCGCAGCACCGCCAGCACCCGGCGGCCGTTGCGCCGGGCGTCGGAAAGCCGTTCCAGCAGCAGGATCCCGGCACCCTCGGACCAGCCGGTGCCGTCGGCGGCCTCGCCGAACGCCTTGCAGCGGCCGTCTTCGGCCAGCCCGCGCTGCCGGCTGAACTCGACGAACCCGGCCGGGCTGGCCATCACCGTGACACCGCCGGCCAGCGCCAGCGAGCACTCACCGGACCGCAGCGACTGCGCCGCGAGGTGCAGCGCGACCAGCGAAGACGAGCACGCCGTGTCGACGGTGACGGCCGGGCCTTCGAGCCCGAAGGTGTAGGAGACGCGGCCGGACAGCACGCTGGCCGCGTTGCCGGTGCCGAGGTGCCCGGCGACGTCGTCGGCCGAATCTCGCAACAGCGTCGAGTAGTCCTGGCCGTTGGTCCCGGCGAACACGCCGGTGCGGCTGCCGCGCAGCACCGACGGGTCGATCCCGGCGCGTTCGAACGCCTCCCAGGCGGTCTCCAGCAACAGCCGCTGCTGCGGGTCCATGGCGACGGCTTCCCGCGGCGACACCTCGAAGAACTCCGGGTCGAACCCGGCCGCGTCGTCGAGGAAACCGCCTTCCCGCGTGTAGCAGGTGCCGGGGTGGTCGGGGTCCGGGTGGTAGAGCGTGTCGAGGTCCCAGCCGCGGTCGGCGGGGAACGGCGCGATGACGTCCCGGCCGGTCTCGAGGAGCTCCCACAGCTGCTCGGGCGTGCTGACGCCGCCGGGGAACCGGCAGCTCATCGCGACGATCGCGATCGGCTCGTCGGCGGGCCGGGCCGCCGGCTCGGCGGGTCCGCGGTCGGCGGCGCCCAAGAGGTGTTCGGCGAGCGCGCGCGGTGTCGGGTGATCGAAGATCAGCGTCGACGGCAGGGTCAGGCCGGTCTCGCGGGCGAGGGCGTTGCGCAGCTCGACCGCGGTCAGCGAGTCGAACCCGAAGTCGGCGAAGGGCCTGTCCGCACGCACGCTCGCCGTCGAGGCGTGGCCGAGGACCGCGGCCACCTGGGCCCGGACCAGCTCGAGCGCGTCGGCGGGGACGCCGGACGACGGGGCCGCCTCCCCGGTGAGACCGCTCAGCAGCGGCCGGGTGGCGTCGAGGTCGTCGGCGGCGAGGTCGATCGGCACGACCAGCGCTTCGGGACCGGCCAACGCGCGGTCGAACAGGCGCAACGCGTCCCGGACCGGCAGCGGCCGGACACCGCCGTGGCGCATGCGGGCGACGTCCGCATCGGTCAGCTGCCCGGTCATCCCGCCGTCCGGGACCCACGGGCCCCAGGCCAGCGACACCGCGGGCAGCCCGTTCGCCCGCCGGTGCGCGGCGAGTGCGTCGAGAAAGGTGTTGCCCGCCGCGTAGTTGCCCTGCCCGGCGCCGCCGAGGACCCCGGCGGCCGAGGAGAACAGGACGAAGGCGGACAGGCCGTCGGTGAGTTCGTGCAGGTGCCAGGCCGCGTCGAGCTTGGGCCGCAGGACGGCGTCGAGCCGCTCGGGGGTGAGCGAGGCGACCACGCCGTCGTCGAGCACGCCGGCCGCGTGCACCACCGCGGTGAGCGGGCCGATCTCGCCGAGCAGGGCGGCCAGGGCGTCCCGGTCGGTGACGTCGCAGGCGGCGAGCACGACCTCGGCCCCCTCCGCGGCCAGCTCGGCCTCGAGTTCCCGCGCGCCCGGCGCCTCCGGACCGCGCCGGCTCACGAGGACGAGCCGCCGCACGTCGTGCGCGCGGACCAGGTGCCGGGCCAGCTCGCCGCCGAGCGAACCGGCCCCGCCGGTGATGAGAACGGTCCCGTCCAGACGGACGCCACGTTCGTCCGAAGTGGATTCGACGAGCCGCGGCACGGTGACTTCGCCTCGGACGTAGGTGGCTTCCGGCTCCTCGACGACGAACGCGGCGGGAAGTTCGTCGGCGTCGGCCAGGACGAACCGGCCGGGGTGCTCGGCCTGCGCGGAACGGACCAGGCCGCGGACCGCGGCACCGGCGAGGCCCCGGGTGACGAAGACCAGCTTGGACTGCGCGTAGCGGTCGTCGCTCAGCCACTTCCGCAGCAGCGCCAGGACTTCCCGGGCCTGGGCGTGGGCCGCCTCGACGACGTCGCCTTCGGCCTCGCACCGGAAGAACACGACCGGGGGGACGTCCCCGGCCAGGTCGTGCCAGTCGACGGCCGGGCTGGTGGCGGTCGCCGGGACCTGCTCGACGCGGTACAGCGCGCCGGACGGGGTGACCGCGCGCTGCCCGTCGAGCCAGTAGCGCTCGCGCTGGAAGGCGTAGGTCGGCAGGTCCACGACCCGCGCGCCCCGGCCGGCGAACACGGCCGCCCAGTCCGGGCCGAACCCGGCGACGTGCAGCCGCCCGACGGCTTCGGTGAAGGTGCGCACCTCGTCCCGGTCCCGGCGCAGGACCGGCACCACCAGCGCGTCCGGCACGCAGTCCCCGGCCATCGCGGCGGCGCCGCCGCCGGGCCCGGGCGTGACGAACCGCGTCACCCGGTGCTCGGCGAGCCAGCGCATGCCGTCGTGGAAGCGGACGGTGGCCCGGATGTGCCCGGCCCAGTACTCCGCCGAGGCGACGTCCGAAGGCTCACCGGTCACATTGGACACCACGGGAATCTTCGGCGCCGCATAGGAAATCGTCTCGGCGACCGCGCGGAACGCGTCCAGGATCGAGTCCATGTGCGCCGAGTGGAAGGCATGGCTGACCCGCAGCCGCTTCGCTCCGGCGAACTGCGCGGCAACCTCGTCGACGGCGTCGACGTCCCCGGAGACGACCACCGCCTTCGGTCCGTTGATCGCGGCGATGCTCACCCCCTCGCGCAGCCGCGACCGGACCTCGTCCTCGGTGGCGGGCACGGAAGCCATCGCCCCTTCGGCGGGCACGGACTGCATGAGCCGCGCCCGCGCGGCGACCAGGCGGCACGCGTCTTCCACCGAGAACACCCCGGCGACGTGCGCCGCGGCCAGCTCGCCGATCGAGTGACCCAGGACGAAGTCCGGGGTCAGGCCCCAGGATTCCAGGAGCCGGTAGAGCGCGACCTCCACGGCGAACAACGCGGGCTGCGTCACTTCGGTGCGGTCCAGGTCGCCGCCGTCGAAGACCAGCTCGCGCAGTCCGGCGAAGCCCGCGCAGATCTCGTCGAAGGCTTGCGCGAACACGGGGAACGCCGCGTACAACCCGCGTCCCATGCCCGGCTGCTGCGCGCCCTGACCCGCGAAGACGTACGCCGTCTTGCCCGGGACGGTTTCACCGGCGGACGTCAGCTCGGTGAGCCCGTCCCGCAGTTCCTCGGCCGTCTCCGCGACGACGACCGCGCGATGGTCGAACGCGGCCCGCGTGGTGGCCAGCGAAAACGCCAGGTCGACCGGTCGGTGTCCATCCACATGCGACAGAAGCCGGGCAGCCTGCTCCCGCAACGCCTCACGGCTCTTCGCCGACAGGACCACCGGAACCAGGCCAGGAGAGCCGGCGTCTTCGACGACCCCTTCGAGTTCGGGTGCCTGCTCGATGATCGTGTGGGCGTTCGTTCCGCTGACGCCGAACGACGAGACCCCGGCCCGGCGCGGCCGCTCGCCCGCGGGCCAGGCGACGGCCTCCTGCAGCAGCTCGACTTCCCCGGCGTCCCAGTCCACTTTGGACGTGGGCTCGGCGGCGTGCAGCGTGCGCGGCAGCAGTTCGTTGCGCAGCGCCATCACCATCTTGATCACCCCGCCGACTCCGGCCGCCGCCTGCGTGTGGCCGATGTTCGACTTCGCGGAGCCCAGCCACAGCGGCGCCCGTCCCGCGCGTTCACGGCCGTAGGTCGCCAGCAGCGCCTGCACTTCGATCGGGTCGCCCAGGGTGGTCCCGGTGCCGTGCCCTTCGACGACGTCGATGTCCGAAGAGGACAGTCCGGCGTCGGCGAGCGCGGCCCGGATGACCCGCTGCTGCGAAGGCCCGTTCGGCGCGGTGAGCCCGCTGCTCGCGCCGTCGGAGTTGACGGCCGAGCCCCGCACCACGGCGAGCACCGGATGCCCGTTGCGCCGCGCGTCGGAAAGCCGTTCCAGCAGGAGGAACCCGGCACCCTCGCCCCAGCCCGTCCCGTCGGCCGCGTCGGCGTACGAGCGGCACCGGCCGTCCGGCGAGAGGCCGCGCTGCCGGCTGAACCCGATGAACGTCACCGGCGTCGACATCACCGCGACCCCGCCGGCCAGCGCGAGCGAGCAGTCGCCGCGCCGCAGGGCCTGCGTGGCCCAGTGCAGGGCGACCAGCGAAGACGAGCAGGCGGTGTCGACGGTGACCGCCGGCCCCTCCAGCCCGAAGGTGTAGGCCACCCGGCCGGACGCGATGCTGGCCGCGCTTCCGTTGCCCACATAGCCTTCGAGGCTCGCGGGCAGGTCGGTCAGGCGCGTGGCGTAGTCGTTGTACATCACCCCGGCGAACACGCCGGTGCTGCTGCCGCGCAGGGTCGCCGGGTCGATCCCGCCGCGCTCGAACGCCTCCCAGGCCGTTTCGAGCAGCAGCCGCTGCTGCGGGTCGATCGTCTGCGCTTCACGCGGGGAGATCCCGAAGAACTCGGGATCGAACCGGTCGGCGTCGTGCAGGAAACCGCCGTGGCGCGTATAGCACTTCCCGGCCCGCTCGGGGTCGGGGTCGTAGAGCGCGTCGAGGTCCCAGCCGCGGTTGACGGGAAACCCCGAGATCGCGTCGCGGCCCGAGGCCACGAGGTCCCAGAGGTCCTCCGGCGAGCGGACGCCGCCGGGGTAGCGGCAGCTCATCGCCACGATGGCGATCGGCTCGTGCTCGCGGTCCTCCGCGTCGCGCAGCCGCTCGCGTGTCCGGTACAGGTCCGCGGTGACCTTCTTGAGGTACCCGCGCAGCTTGTCGTCGTCGCTCATGCCCGTTCTCCGTCGGTGGAACGCACGGCTTGTTCGAGGACGTCCGCCGCCCGCCTGGCGCCCCCGGACGTCTCGATCGCGGCCCGCATCCGCGCGACCTCGGCCGCCACGGCCCGGTCGGCGGCCACGGCCAGGACGGCGTCGCGCACGTCGTCCCCGGTCACGTCTTCGAGCAGCGCGCGGCCCAGGCCCAGGCGTTCGACCTGCTGGGCCGTCACCCGCGCCTCGGGCCGCTGCGGCACGGCGACCACCGGGACGCCGTGGCCGAACGCGTCCATCAGCGACCCCGTCCCCGCCTGGCAGACGACGACGTCGGTGTGCGGCAGGACCGCGCGGTGGTCGAGCCAGGAGTGCAGCTCGACGTTGTCCGGCATGGCCGCCGCGACGTCGTCGCCGACGTGCCCGGCGGTGGTCATCACGACGCGCCAGCCGGTGCCCGCGAAGGCCTGGCCGCAGGCGGTGAAGAAGCCGGGGTTGCTGTTGGACGACGTGCCCAGTGACACCAGCACGACCGGGTCCGTCGCGGGCGGGGCCCAGCCGCCGCGCACCGGGCCGCCGTCGCCGCCGGTCGGGCCGACGAACACGAACTCCTCGCCGAAGCACTCGGCGCGCGGCTGGAAGGCGCGGGGCACGAACACGAGGTTCGCGACCACCGCACCGCCCCGGGCGGAGTCCTGCGGACTGTCCAAACCGAACTCCGCGAGCCGCGCTTTCACCCGTTCACCGCAGGCGGCCAGCACGGGGTGCGCGGGGTCGAGCGGCTCGGCAAGCTCGGTTTCACTGCCGTTGAGCGGAACTTCGTCGTTGCCGCCGAACCCGGCGAACAGGCGGACGACGCCGCAGCCGGCGCGGCGCGCGACGAACCCGCCGACGTCGGTGCTCAGCACGTCCTCGACGACGAGGTCGACCGGGTGGTCCGCGAACGCCCGCCACGCGGTGGCCAGCGGCGCGAACGCTTCGTCGAGGTAGTGCGCGAGGACGGTGGCCAGGTCGTCGGCGGTGCGGACGTCCGGCATCGACTCGGGGAAGTCCGAATGGTAGGTGAGCACGTTCGCGCCGGTTTCGCGGACCACACCGGCGAACCGTTCGGCGACCACGTAGGACACTTCGTGCCCGCGCGCGAGCAGCTCGCGGACCACCGGCAGCGTCGGCCGGATGTGCCCGAAGCCCGGAAAACCGAAAAAGGCGACATGCCTGGCGGAGACGTCCACGCCGGTCACCCTAGGTCGGCCGGGGCCCGCTCCCCGGGCGCGCACAGGGAATCCAATGAATCAACTAGTGTCCCCGCGGAGCCGCCGGAAAGACCAGCATTCCTCCTAGTTTCTCCTCGCTACAACTGAGGACATCCCGTCCGCCGGCAACGCGAGGTGAATCGATGGACCGTCACACCGGCACCGGCTTGCTCCGCAAACCGGACGTGACGCTGCCCCACCGGCTGGCGAAGTCGGCGGCCGCCATCGACGGCGTCGCGACCCCGAACGCGCACCTGGCCGAGTGGATCGCCGAGCGCAACCTCGCCCACCACCACGAGGTGCGGCGCATCGAGTTCGGCGAGCTGCGCCAGTGGGGCTTCGACGCCGGGAACGGGAACCTGCGCCACGAAAGCGGCCGCTTCTTCGGCGTCGAGGGGCTGGCGGTCGACACCGACCACGGCCCGGTCACGCACTGGTCCCAGCCGATCATCAACCAGCCGGAGATCGGCATCCTCGGCATCCTCGTCAAGGAGATCGACGGCGTCCTGCACTGCCTGATGCAGGCGAAGTCCGAACCGGGCAACGTCAACGGCGTCCAGGTTTCGCCGACCGTCCAGGCGACGAAGAGCAACTACACGCGCGTCCACGGCGGCCGGCCGGTCCCCTACCTCGAGCACTTCCGCGACCCCGACCCGGAAACCGTGCTCGCCGACGTGCTGCAGTCCGAGCAGGGCTCCTGGTTCTACCGCAAGCGCAACCGGAACATGATCGTCGAAGCCCCGGAGTACGCCGTGGACGGCGAACTGCCCGACGACTTCCGGTGGCTCACCCTCGGCCAGCTGCACGAGCTGCTCAAGCAGGACAACCTCGTCAACATGGACGCCCGCACGGTGCTGTCCTGCATGCCCGCCGGGATCGAGGGGCACGAGGGCGACGCCGTGAGCGAGCTCGCCGCTTCGGTGGCGCGGTCGTCGGCGCAGCACACCGGCAGCCTGCACACCCGCACCGAGGTGCTCAGCTGGATCACCTCGCGGCAGGCGCAGCACGTCGTGCGCACCAGCCCGCTCCCGCTGCGCGACGTCGCGAACTGGGTCCGGACGCCGTCCGCGATCTCGCACGAGCTCGGCCTGTTCTTCAGCATCATCGCCGTCGACATCGCCACCAACGGGCGCGAAGTCGCGCAGTGGACCCAGCCGCTGGTCCGCCCGCACGGCGCGGGCGTGGTCGCGCTGCTGGTCAAGCGCGTCGACGGCGTGCTGCACGCGCTGCTCAACGCCCGGGTCGAGCCCGGCTACCTCGACGTCGTGGAGCTCGCGCCGACCGTCCAGTGCACCCCGGACAACTACGTGTTCACCGCACCACCGGACCGGCCGCCGTTCCTCGACATGGTGCTCGCCAGGAGCGAGGACCAAGTCCTCTTCTCCGCCCAGCTCTCCGAAGAGGGCGGGCGCTTCCACCACGCCTACAGCGACTACCAGATCATCGAGGTGCCCGCGGACTTCCCGGACGCCGGGCTGCCCGACTTCCGCTGGCTCACCCTCGCCCAGCTCAACGAGCTGCTGCGGCACAGCCACTACGTCAACGTGCAGGCCCGGAGCCTGATCGCGTGCCTGCGGGGCCTGCGGTGACCGGGGCGATCCGGCTCGGCGCGCTCGGCTGTTCGTCGATCGCCGCGCGGCGCACGCTGCCCGCCCTGGCCGGGGTGGCCGAGCTCGAACTGACCGAGGTCGCGGCGCGCTCGCCGGAGAAGGCGAAGGAGTTCGCCCGGCGTTTCGGCGTCACCACCTCGACCTACGACGAGCTGCTGGACAGCTCCGACGTCGACGCCGTGTACATCTCGCTGCCGACCGCGCTGCACCACGAGTGGACCCGAAAAGCCCTGCTGGCCGGGAAACACGTGCTGTGCGAGAAGCCGCTCACGCTGAACCGGCGGCAGGCCGAGGACCTGGCCGGGCTGGCCACGAAGCAGAACCTGGTGCTGCGCGAGAACTTCACGTTCGTGCACCACCCGCAGCACACACGGGTGCGCGAGCTCGTCGAGGGCGGCCGGCTCGGTGAGCTGCGGACGTTCACCGCGGCGTTCGGCATCCCGCCGCTGCCCGGCGACGACATCCGCTACCAGCCGTCGCTCGGCGGCGGGGCCCTGCTCGACGTCGGCGTCTACCCGCTGCGGGCCGCGCTCTTCCTGCTGGGCCCCGGGCTCCGGGTCACCGGCGCCACCCTGCGCTTCGACGAGACCGGCGTGGACGTCGCCGGGCACGCCCTGCTCACTTCCCCGACCGGCGTGACCGCGTCCGTGGAATTCGGGTTCGAGCACAGCTACCGCTCGCGCTACGACCTGTGGGGCAGCACCGCCGCGCTTTCGCTCGACCGCGCGTTCACCCCGCCGCCGGGGCGGCAACCCGTGCTGCGCATCGAAGAACAGGACCACGTCGAGGAGCTCTGGCTGCCCCCGGCACACCAGTTCGAGCTGTCGGTGCGCTCGTTCGCCCGCGCCGCGCTGGCCGGGCGTGACGAGGGCGAAGCGGCGTGGCTGACCTCGTCCGCCGAAACCGCGCGCCTCGCCGACGACGTGCGCGCGAGCGCCACCGAGGCGGTGACCCCCTGATGGAGATCATCGGCAACGGCTTCATCGCCCGCCACACCCGGCGCTTCTTCGGCGACCGGCACCCGGACGTCACGCTCATCGCGGCGGGCGTGTCGACGGTGCTCGTCAACGACGTGTCGGCGTTCCAGCGCGAGGCCACGCTGGTCTACGACGTGATCCACCGCTGCCGCGCGGCCGGGCGCACCGTGATCTTCCTGTCCACGGCGTCCACCGGCATGTACGGCGCCGACCAGTCGATGGGCAGCGAGGCCGGCGCGGTCTTCCCGCTCACCCCGTACGGCAGGCACAAGCTCTGCCTCGAACGCGTCTGCGCGCTCTCCGGCGCGCGGTGGCTGGTGCTGCGGCTGTCGCACATCGTCGGGCCGGGCCAGCAGCCGCACCAGCTGCTGCCGTCGCTGACCCGTCAGCTGCTCTCCGGCTCGGTCACCCTGCACTCGGGGGTGTCCCGCGACCTGCTCGACGTCGGCGACATGCTGGGGATGCTCGACTCGCTGCTCACCCAGGGCGTGCGGGACGAGGTGGTCAACGTGGCCAGCGGGCGCTCCGAGACCATCGAGCGCATCGTCGACGAGCTGGAGCGGCGCCTCGGCACCCGCGCCGAGCGCAAGCTGGTCGAAACCCCGGCCAAGCGCGGCGAGGTCCGAATCGACAAGCTGCGCGGCCTGGTCCCCGGGTTCGACGAGTTCGGCATCGGTCCCGGCTACCTGAAGTCGCTGCTGGACCGCAACATCGACGAGCTGACCGAGAACGCCCGGCGGCACCTCGAGGCCGAGCCCGCCGTCGGCCGGTTCTAGCCGCCCGGCTCCCGTCCTTTTCGGACCGCCGGTGGCGGTACGACGTCCGGCGCACCGTACTGGGGGCTGGGTGGCCGGACGTCGTACCTCGCAGGCGGGAGGGGGGAGTTCTCCCGCCGGGTCTTCGGGAGCGGTTCCGCGCGGTGGGGTGCTCGCCCGCGGTGGGTCGCGAGTTCGCTCATCGATTTCCCCTCCGTCGCGGGCGGACCGCCCGCGCGGTGCTCCGGATATGAGCTAACCGGGAACGGCACCGGCCGGGCTAGGGGAAAAGGTCGCTGACGCCGACAACCTAAGTTGATCGTCTTGGTGTTCTCTCAGCACGAATGGAGTAAGAACACCGGGAAAATCGCGGGAATCACCATTCTTTTCGTTTTTCGGCTGTGGTAAGCACCGGTTCGAGAAGCCGCCGCGGCGTGTTGATCGCCGCCGACACCGCGTCGGGTTCGCCGGGCGCCGGCTCGAAGCCCGGGCCCGGCTCGATCCGGATCTCGGGCACCGGGACCACCGCGCCGCAGTCGCGGCACCGGCCGTCCGGATCCAGCAGGCCGCCGTCCCGGTCGTGCCGGACCGTGCGCTTCTCGCCGGCCGGCGAGTAGAACGCGTCGCCCCAGCCCATCAGCGCGCGCACGACCGGCCACAGCGCGAGACCCTTGTCGGTCAGCCGGTATTCGCCGTCCGCGTGGACCAGGACGCCTTCCCGCACGAGGGACTTCAGCCGGCTGGTGAGGACCGCGCGCGGGATCCCGAGCTGGGCGGCGAAGTCCCCGAACCGCCGCACGCCGAAGAACGCGTCGCGGACGATCAGGAGCGTCCACCGCTCGCCGACGACCTCCAGCGCCCGCGCCAGCGAGCAGTTGCGGTCGGAGTAGGTGCTCGGAAGGGCCATGTCCCCAGCGTACGCCCTCGCAGTTCGTTCACTGAACTGCGTCGTGCTACGGTGACCTGGTTCAGTGAATGAACTCCACGGGAGGATGCGATGTACCTCGTCACGGGCGCGGCCGGCAAGACCGGGCGCGCGACGATCGACCTGCTGCTCGCCGGCGGCCACCAGGTCCGGGCCATGGTCCGCCGGGACGACGAACGCTCGCGCGCACTCGCCGCGGCGGGCGCCGAGGTGGTCCAAGCGGACTTCCTGGACCTCGACGGCGTCACGGCCGCCCTGCGCGGGATCAGCGGCGCCTATTTCTGCTACCCGATCCGCGAAGGCCTGCTCGAAGCGACCGCCGTCTTCGCCCAGGCGGCCACGGAAACCGGCGTCCGATCGGTTGTCGGCATGTCGCAGATCTCCGCCCGCCGCGACGCGCGCAGCAACGCGGCCCGGCAGCACTGGCTCGCCGAACGCCTGCTGGACCGGACCCCCCTGCTCACCACCCACCTCCGGCCGACGTTCTTCGCCGAGTGGCTGCCGACGTGGTGGGAACTGCGGGCCGGCGAAGGCCGCCTGCGCCTCCCGTTCGGCGACGGCCGGCACGCCCCGATCGCCGCGGCCGACCAGGCCCGCGTGATCGCCGCGGTCCTGACCGACCCCGAGCCGCACGACCGCGCCGCGTACTCGCTGCACGGCCCGGTCGAGCTCGACCACCACGAGATCGCCCGCGCCATGGCCGCCGCCCTCGGCCTCCCGGTGCGCTACGAGCCGATCAGCGTCGAGGAGTTCACCACGGCGATGACGGAACGCGGGTTTCCCGCGCACCTGGTGCAGCACCTGGGCCACGTCGCGATCGACTACCGCAACGGCGTGTTCGCGGGCACCAACGACGTCGTCGAGCGGATCGGCGGCCGGGCCCCGCAGTCGGTCGAGCAGTTCGTCCTGGCCCACAAGGCCGCCTTCGCCGGCAGCGGCCCCTACTTCGTCCCCTGAGGAGCACCATGTCGTCCATCCTGATCACCGGTGCCTCCCGGGGCATCGGCCGCGCCATCGCGCTCGAACTGACGCGCCGCGGGCACCGGGTGATCGCCACCGCCCGCCGGCCGGAGGCGCTCGCCGACCTCCCCGTCGCGGCGCGCCTGCGCCTCGACGTCACCGACCAGGACAGCGTCGACCAGGCGCTGCGCGAGGCCGGCGTCGTCGACGTCCTGGTGAGCAACGCCGGCGAGACCGTCCGGTCGCCACTGGAAAGCGTTCCGCTCGCCGAAGTCGAGCGGCTGTTCCGGCTCAACACCCTGGGCGCGCTGCGGGTCGCCCAAGGCGTGCTGCCGGCGATGCGCGAACGCGGGACGGGTCACCTCGTCTTCGTCTCGAGCGTCCAGGGCCGGCTGGTGCTGCCGGTCATCGGCCCGTACGGCGCCAGCAAGTGGGCGCTGGAGGCGATCGCGGAGACGCTCGCGCTCGAGACGGGTCACTTCGGCGTCAAGGTGAGCATCGTCCAGCCGGGCGCGGTCTCCTCGGGCGGCGCCGAGCGCGCGAAGGTGTTCGTCGCGGAAGAGGACCCCTATGCGGCGCTCTACAAGGCGCTTCCGGCCCTTCGCGGCGAAGCGGTGACGCCGGAGGAAGTGGCCGTCGCGGTCGCCTCCACGATCGAGCAGACGGCTCCTCCGCTGCGGGTGCCGGTCGGCGCCCCGGCCGGGAAAGCCTTGCGGGCGCGCAAAGAAGCACCGGAGGACCGGCCGTTCCTGCCCGTGGAGATCGACTGGTAGCCCGCAAGATACTTGAACGGGCAACTAGACGGGAGTACTAGTGGTGTCAGGACCGGCACGGTCCGTTCACTCTTCAGGGGAGAATTCATGAAGTTGGGGTTCAGCCTTCCGGTGTTCGGCAAGGCGGCGGCCACGCCGGGCGGGATCGCCCGGTACGCGCGCGAGGCCGAACAGGCGGGGGCGGCCAGCCTGTGGGTCGGTGACCGGTTGCTGTCGCCGGTCGCGCCGGTGGTGCCCTACCCGGGCTACGACACCATGCCCGAGGAGTTCCACACGGCGCAGGACCCGTTCACCGCACTGGCCGTCGCGGCCGCGGTGACCGAGACGGCGATCCTCGGGTCCAGCACGATCAACGCGACCCAGTACCAGCCCGCGAACTTCGCGCGGCTGCTGACCAGCATCGACGTGGCGAGCAACGGCCGGCTGCTGCCGGGCCTGGGCATCGGCTGGTCGCCCGACGAGTACGCGGCCGTCGGCATCCCGATGTCCGAGCGCGGCAAGCGGCTCGACGACCTGCTCGACCTGCTCGAGACCTGGTGGACCGAGGAGACGGTGACGCACGAGGGCGTCGGCTACACGATCGCGGAGTCGCACGTCGACCTGAAGCCGGTCCGCAAGCCGCCGGTGCACCTGGCCGGCTTCGGCGAGAAGTCCCTGCGCCGCGTCGCCGAGCGCGCCGCCGGCTGGCTGCCGGTCTGGTCGGTGCCCGAGCAGTTCCCGGCGGACGTCCTGACGTCCACGGTGGCCAAGCTCCGCGCCGACGCCGAAAAGGCCGGCCGCGACCCGCAGGCGCTCGGCCTGGCGCTGCGGGTGAACGCCGCCCCGGAAACGGAACCGGAGCTGATCGCCGAGTCCGTGACGAAGATCGTCTCGGTCCTGGAGCCGGACCACACGTTCGTCGACCTGACCTACCTGACGAGCACCGTGGAGGAGCACCTCGACCTCACGGGCCGCTTGCTGGAGCTGACCGCGAAGGGCTGACCGCAGGCCCCTCCGGCCGTGCTTGCGGCCGGAGGGGTCATCCCGCCGGCGCTCGCGAGTTCGCGGAGGCGCCGTCGCGCGTCAGCGGTGGGTGACCGTCACCCGGCGGATCACGACCTGGCCGAAGTTGCCGTCTTCGCAGGGCGAACTGGTGCCGCAGTTGGCCTGGGTGTAGGCCCCGGCCTTGAAGTAGGCCCCGGAGAACTTCTTCGCGATCGTCGCCTTCAGCTCGCCGTTGTAGTACGCCTGGATCTTCCCGCCGCTCACCACGAACTTGGCCTCGAACGTCGTGCCGAGGACGTAGCCGGACGCGACGAGCTGGTAGTGGCTGTCGTCGCCGTTGGTGACGTAGAGATCGCCGCCTTCGAGGCGGAACACCGCGACGTCGTCGTCGGCGTCGTGGATCTGCCCGGCCACGACGTACGGCCGGCCGGCGGGCAGGTTCGTGACCGCCTCGGAGATCGTCATCGTGTGCGTGCCCGACGTCGACGACCACGACGCGTTTTCGCGACCGTTGCCCGTCATCTCGCGCAGCTCGGAACGCGGGTTCTTCGAGCCGCTCGTCGTCACGCCGTCGACCGCGGCCCGGAACTGCACGCCGTCGCACCCGGCGGTGGGCACGAACCACGGCGACTTGACGTAGGTGGCCAGCGCGGGCTGCCGGATCTCGGCCGGGTTGCCGGCCGACCCGATCGGCAGCGTCTCCTTCCAGTTCGCCAGGTCGAGGACCTGCGCGGGGTACTGGCACGACGCCGCGGCGGCCGTACCGCCGGACACCCCCGCGAGGCTCGCCCCGGCGACGCAGCACCCCACCAGAACCGCACGGACTCTCATCGGACCCCCACTCGGTACATCGATTTACCAAGTTGATCGACGAACACGCTAGGTCGGTGCATCGAAAACGTCAAGAGCAGCACTTTTGCCGGTACACCGATACACTGGCGCCGTGGTGACGATCTACCAGGTGGCCGAAGCGGCCGGGGTCTCGCCGAGCACGGTGTCCAACTACCTGAACGGCCGCACGAGCCGCATGCAGGCGGGCACCCGGACCCGGGTCGAGCACGCGATCTCCCGGCTGGGGTACCGGCCGAACCAGGCGGCCCGGCAGCTGCGCACCGGCCGCGCCCGCGTCGTCGGCCTGGTCGTGCCGTCGGTGGCGAACCCGTTCTGGGGCACCTTCGCCCGGCACCTGGAAGGCGCCGCACTGGCCGAGGGCTACCACGTCCTGCTGTGCAACAGCGAGCGCGAGCCCGAGCGCGAACGCGGTTACCTCGAAGAGCTGTGGGACGACGGCGTCCGGGGCGTCGTCCTCTGCTCCGCGCTCCCCTCCCTGGCCCACGTGACGTCGCTGGTCGAGCGTGGCATGCGGCTGGTGGCGTTCGACCGCACCGCCCAGCCCGACGACCCGCCGGGACTGGTGAACGTCGCGGTGGACAACGCGGTGGGCAGCGGGCTGGCCACGCGGCACCTGATCGACCTGGGCCACCGCCGGCTGGCGTTCGTCTCCGGCTCGCTGGCCAGCGTCAACCGGACCGAACGGCTGCGCGGGTTCCGCGGCGCGCTCGCCGCCGCCGGACTGTCCACTTCGGACTGCCCGGTGGCGGACGACCGCGCCTACGGGGACGCCGACATGGCGGGGGTGGGCCGCGCGGCCGTCACCGGGCTCCTCGCCGAACCCGCCCCGCCGACGGCGGTCGTCGCGATCAACGACCTCTGCGCCCTCGGCGTCTGCGCGGGCCTCCGCGACGCCGGCCTCCGGGTCGGCGCGGACGTCTCGGTCACCGGCTTCGACGACATCATGCTGGCCGACCTGGCCGCACCCCCGCTGACGACCGTCCGCCAGCCGGTCGCCCGGATGGCCGCGGCGGCGTTCGCCCACCTCCGCGACCGCATCGACGGCAAGACGCCGGAAGCGGGCGAATCCCTGCTCTTCCGTCCCGACCTCGTCGTCCGCGACTCGACCGCCCCGCCCCGCTGAAAGGACCGTCCATGCGCACACTCGCCGTCCTGGCCGTCACCGCCCTGACGCTGTCCGGCACCCCGGCCGCCGCGGCCACCACCGCCTGGCCGGGCAGCTCCGCGGTGCACGACGCGGACGCCAAGGACACGTTCGGCGAGAACCTGAGCGGCCTCTCGTTCGAGAGCCCGGCGGTGCTGTGGGCGGTGCGCAACGGCCCCGGCACGCTCTACCGCCTGGTCCCCGACGGCGCGAACTGGACGCCCGACGGGAAAGGCCGGGCGCTGCACTACGCCGACGGCAGCGGCGACCCCGACGCCGAGGGCGTCGTCAGGACCGGAGACGGCGTCTTCGCGGCGACCGAGCGCGACAACGACGACAAGGACCGCAGCCTCCAGCAGATCCTCCGCTACGACCCGTCGCCGGACTCCCCCAACGCGACCGGCACGTGGAACCTCACGACCGACCTGCCGGATTCCGAGGCCAACAAAGGCATCGAGGCGATCTCCTGGATCCCGGACAGCCACCTCACCGCCCACGGCTTCCGCGACGACCACACGGGAGCCGCCTACACCCCGGCGACCTACCCGAACCACGGCCAGGGCCTGTACCTGGTGGGCCTCGAATCGACGGGCGCGATCTACGCGTACGCGCTGGACCTCACGAGCGACCACTACACCCGCGTGGCGACGTTCCCGAGCGGCTTGCCGGCGGTGATGGACCTGGAGTTCGAGCCGCAAACCGGCCACCTGTGGGCGGAGTGCGACAACACCTGCCACGGCCAGTCGACCACGCTCGACATCTCGCCCCAGGGCAAGTTCACCCCGACGGCCACGTACGCCCGCCCGAGCGGAATGCCGGACTACAACAACGAAGGCTTCGCGATCGGGCCGTCGTGCCAGTCGGGCACCAAGCCGGTCCTGTGGTCCGACGACAGCGCGGACAAGGGCCATGCCCTGCGCGGCGGGACCTTGCCCTGCTCGTGAGTCACCGCCGGCGTCATCCGAGGTCACGCTCGGAGTACTCCCCGGGCACCGAGCCGTCCCCGGCGTGCAGCTCTTCCTCCCGCTGCCGCAGCTCGACCCGGCGGATCTTCCCCGAGATCGTCTTCGGCAGTCCGGCGAACTCCAGGCGGCGGATGCGCTTGTAGGGAGCCAAGTTCTCCCGTGCGTACCGCAGGATCGCCGCGGCCGTGCCGGCGTCGGGCTCGTACCCGGCGGCGAGGACGACGTAGGCCTTGGGCACCGCCAGCCGCACGGGGTCGGGCGACGGCACGACCGCGGCCTCGGCGACGGCGTCGTGTTCGAGCAGCACGCTCTCCAGCTCGAACGGCGAGATCCGGTAGTCCGACGCCTTGAACACGTCGTCGGCCCGGCCGACGTAGGTGAGGTAGCCGTCTTCGTCGCGGCTGCCGACGTCACCGGTGTGGTAGAAGCCGTCCCGCAGAACTTCGGCGGTGCGCTCGGGGTCGTCGAGGTAGCCCGCCATCAGCCCGAGCGGCCGCTCGCGCAGGTCGAGGCAGATTTCGCCCTTGTCGCCGACCTCGCCGGTCGCCCGGTCGACCAGCACGACGGGGTAGCCGGGCATCGGCCGGCCCATCGACCCCGGCTTGAGCGGCTGACCGGGCGAATTGGCGATCTGGACCGTCGTCTCCGTCTGGCCGAAGCCGTCGCGGACGGTGACGCCCCAGGCCTTCTCGACCTGCTCGATCACCTCGGGGTTCAGCGGCTCCCCCGCCCCGACGACCTTCCGCGGCGGCGTCTTCAGCGCCGTGAGATCGGCTTGGATGAGCATCCGCCACACCGTCGGCGGCGCGCAGAAGCTCGTCACCCCGCAGCGGTCCATCTGTGCCATCAGGGCGACGGCGTCGAAGCGTTCGTAGTTGTGGACGAAGACCGTCGCGCCCGCGTTCCACGGCGCGAAGACGTTGCTCCACGCGTGTTTCGCCCAGCCCGGCGAGGAGATGTTCAAGTGGACGTCGCCGGGTTCGAGCCCGATCCAGTACATAGTGGACAGATGCCCCACCGGGTAGCTGGCGTGGGTGTGCTCGACCAGTTTCGGCAGCGCGGTCGTGCCGGAGGTGAAGTACAGCAGCAAGGTGTCCGACGCCCGGGTCGGCCCGTCGGCGGCGAACTCCGGCTCGCTCCCGTACGCGTCGGCGAAGGGCAGCCAGCCCTCGACCGGCCCACCGACGGCGATGCGGGTGAAATCGCCGGCCGGGAACTTGGCCGCGTCGCGGTCGCGGGCCACGACGTGGCGGACCCGGCCCCGCTCGACGCGGTCGGGCAGGTCCGCCGGCCCGAGCAGCGTGGACGCGGGGATGACGACGGCGCCGAGCTTCATCGCGGCGAGCAGCACCTCCCACAGCTCCACCTGGTTGCCCAGCATGAGCAGCAGCCGGTCCCCGCGGCCCACGCCGCGGGCCCGCAGCCAGTTCGCGACGCGGTTCGAGCGCCCGCGCAGCTCGGCGAAGGTGTACTTCGCCTCGCTGCCGTCCTCTTCGACCAGCCACAGCGCGGGCCGCGCGGCGGAGTCCGGGTCGGTGGCGAGCGCGTCGAACCAGTCCAAGGCCCAGTTGAACTCGGCCAGTTCGGGCCACCGGAACCCCGCCACCGCGGCGTCGTGGTCTTCGCGGTGCTCCAGCAGGAACCGGCGCGCGGACCGGAACAGCGCGGCGGAGTCAGTGGTCATCGGGCCTCCTCGTCGAGTGCGAGGCCGTATCATCCGAACCGCGTGACCCGGCTCGCTACCCCCGGTCAGGGGTGGCGCCGGGCGGACTCGACGAGGAGGTCAGGGTGTCCGGGGTGCTCCGACCGGCCGACGACGACCTCTACCGCCACGCCCTGCGCGGGATCCGCCGGCACACCGGGGTGCCGCTCGCCTTCGCCGGCCAGGTGACCGACCGCCGGCTGGTGCTGTCCCACTTCCTGGGCTCGCGCTCGGCGGGCCTGCGCGGCCTGCACGTCGAACCGGGCAAGGGCGTCGGCGGCGCGGTGCTCGACCGGGTGCGCCCGCACGGGGTCGCCGACTACCGGGCCGCCCGGACGATCACCCACGACTACGACGACCCCGTGCTGGCCGAGGGCATCCACGCCACGATCGCCGTCCCGGTGGCGACGCACGGCCGCGTGCACGGCGTCCTGTACGCGGCGGTCCGGTCCGGCCTGCCGCTCGGCGACCGCGCGAACGACGTCCTGCTCCGCATCGCCGGCCGGATGGCGCGCGAGCTGGCGGTCCGCGACGAGGTCGACCGCCGTCTCGAGCTGCTCGGCACGGCCGATTCGGGCGCCGCGGACCAGCTCCGCGAGCTGCGGGCCGAGCTGGCCGAAATCGCGGCCGGCACCCCGGCCGGCCCGCTCCGCGACCGCCTGCTCCGGGCGTGCGGCCGGTTCACGCCGGCCGAACCGGCGGAGAGCACGCTGTCTCCGCGCGAACTCGACGTCCTCGAGCAGGTGGCGCTCGGCTGCACGAACGCGGAGGCCGCCGAGCGGCTCGCGCTCAAGGCCGAGACCGTCAAGGCCTACCTGCGGAGCTCGATGGCCAAGCTCGGCGTGCACAACCGTCACCAAGCCGTCCTCGCCGCGCGCCGGCTCGGCATCCTCCGCTGAACCGTCGCGATCCGGCCACCTGCTGTTCGCATCGGCTCAAGCAGACGGGAATAGCGTCCGGGTGCCGAAGAATTCTCCCCGGAAACCCGAATGAGGAAAACCATGCCCGAAAACCAGGCAGGCCCGACCCGAAGGTCCTTCCTGCGCAACGCGGGGCTCGCCGGCGTCGGCGCGACGGCACTGGGCGCGCTCGGCGTCCCGCCCGCCGAAGCCGACCCCGCGGACGCAGCGAACCGAGGCGGCGGCCGGTGGAAGCCGGACGGCGAGAGCCGCCAGTTCACCGTCGCCGTCATGCCGGACACCCAGTACCTCTACTGGGGCAGCCAGAACAGCCTCAACCCGGAGCCGCAGGAAGCGTCGCTGCGGTACGTGATCGAGAACAGCGGAAAACCGGACCACAACATCGTCTTCCTGGCCCACCTCGGCGACCTGACGCAGGACGCTGACGTCACGTCGTTCCAGGCCGTCGACAAGACGTTCAAGATCGCCGACTCGGCCGGCGTCGCCTACAGCGTGCTCGCGGGCAACCACGACGTGTCCGGTGACGACACCCGCGGCACCACGCCGTACCTGCAGACGATGGGCCCGCAGCGGTTCCGCCGGCAGAAGTCCTTCCTCGGCTCCGACGCCAGCGGCTACAACACCGCGCACGTCTTCCGCGCCGCCGGGCGGGAGTGGCTGCTGCTGGCCATGGACTGGCGCACCTCGGCCGCCGGCTTCGCCTTTGCCAACGATGTCATCAAGCGGCACCCGCACCTGCCGGTGATCCTGACCTGCCACGAGATCGTCGGGCCGACCTACGGCGACGAGGTCTACCCGTACGAGTCCGGCAACCCCGAGAACAACGCCGACTTCAGCGGCTACGGCCAGACCGTGTGGGACTCGCTGATCAAGGACAACGACCAGATCTTCCTCACGCTCAACGGCCACTACTGGCCGTCGGGCCGCGTGACGAAGAAGAACACCGCCGGGCACGACGTCCACCTGCACATCACGAACTACCAGAACCGCTACATGAGCGGCGGCGGCATGCTGCGGCTGTACCACTTCGACCTGGACCGGAACACGATCGACGTCGAGACGGTCTCGCCGTGGATCCTCGAGAAGGACCCGGCCAAGCGCAACCGCATGGAGGTCCTGGAGGCGCGCCTCACCACGGCGGTCGACCGCTTCTCGATCCCGTTCGACTTCGAGCAGCGCTTCGCGGGCTTCATCCCGGTGCCGGTCCGCCCGGCGCGTCCGGCCGGCGAGGTCCTCGTGCCGGGCACGCTCGCGTACTGGCGTTTTGACAACGTTGACAGCGCCGTCCGGCAGGTGCGCGACCTGTCGGGCCACGGCAACGACCTGACGCTGCAGCCGGTCGCCGGAACGACCCCGGACGCCCTGACCCGGACCGACGACCACCACCCCGACCAACCGGGTCACGCGAGCCTGCGGTTCACGGGCGGCAAGAGCCCCCTGCACGGCGCGTACCTGACGACGGGCCCGCGGGCCCCGCTGAACACGGAGACGTTCGAGCACGGCTACACGATCGAGACCTTCGTGAAGATCCCCCGCGACTGGGACGGCGGGATCCACGGCAACATGCCGGTCCTGGTCCGCCGCGGCGCGTCGGGCGCAGCGGGCAAGCACGGCAAGAACACCGACCCGAAGGAGCCGGTGGCCCAGCTGATGACCACGAACAACGGCCGCGAGGTCCAGTTCAACTGCTACCCACTGAGCCAGACGTACCCGACGACCAACTGGAGCCACGGCCTGGCGGAAGAGCAGTGGTGGCACCTAGCGGTGGTGAACGACGGCCACCACACGAAGGTCTACGTGGAGAGCGCCCCGGTGGCGGACAACCCGTTCACGGATTCGGTGGGCATCGCGTCGTTGGGCCTGCCCTGGCTGCTGGGTGGCCACGAGTACGGCGGAGCCCTGGACAACGTATTCCACGGCTGGATCGGCGACGTCCGGATCGTCAACCGAGCGCTGCGGCTGGACGAGTTCATGACCAAGTGACCAACGACGCCACATGGATGCCCGGGCCAGGCGGCCCGGGCATCCATGTGGCGCCAGGCCAGGCGTTAATCGACCAGATTCAATACTCCCAACCGGAAAGAGACACAACCCCATTTCCTCGCCCCAGTCGGCGAATCTGCCGGGTCGCCAGCCTGCTGCCCGCAAGTCAGCCTCGACACGCTCGGAAAATCTGGGCATCTCAGCTACCCGCACCATATTCGCGCAGCTTTTGCAGGGCCCCATGGGCTGCCACGGTCGGCTTGGGCCAGTACCGAGTCCATGAAGTCGGGAGATCCGGGTCGGATGAGACGCCGCCCCCGAAGCAGCGGAACAGGGCCTCGTCCGGGATCAGGTCGGCGACGTTGCGAGCCTTCTCGAGCTGGTCGAGCCGTGCTTGGACGCCCGGCGGCGGGGGCGGTGGGCAGGCGTGACAGCCACCACCGCCAAGCCCGGGCTGCGTCCTGCAGCCAAGCACCAGCCCGCCGAGACCTCACGTCCGGGTGACGCAGGTGCCGGCCAGTCCCTGATCGACGGCCGCGGCCATTGATTACGCTCTGGCGGTGACCACAGCGATCAAGCCGTCCGCTCCCGTCCTGCGAGAGACCACCGCCCGGCGGGCGGCCGTGTACCTGACGCTGGCCATGGTCTCGCTGATCAACTTCATCTCCTACGCCCCGCTGGACGTGCGGGCGCACGAGAAAGCCTGGGGCGACGCGCTCAACTACTACGCCATGTCCGAGCACACCGGAGCGCAGGTCGACAACCCGTTCGCGCTTCGGATGCTCAGCCCGTGGCTGGTGCACCTGGCCGGCAAGGTGACGGGGCTCCCGCTCGACGTGCTGTGGCTCGGGTTCACCGGCGTCGTCACGCTCGCGTGCGCCGTGGTGTTCTTCGAATTCTGCCGGCGGCACCTCGCCCTGCACCTGTTCACTTCGGTGCTCGCCGCGATCGCCCTCTCGTGCACGTTCTGGTACGGCCCCTACGCGTTCAGCAACCCTTTCCTGGCCGACCCGTTGAACAATCTGCTCTACCTCATCGCGTTGTGGCTGTTGTTCAAGCGCAAGCTGGTGCTGTTCACCCTCGTCATCGTCGTCGGCGCCATCAACAAAGAGACCACCTTGCTGCTCGCCCCGCTGTACCCGTTGCTGGCCTGGACGCGAGCACGCTCACTGCGCGACCGCCAAGTACTTTTCGGCGTGCTGGCAACGATCCTCGCGACGCTGGCGTACGTCGGTTTCCGCCTGTGGGCCCAGAACTTGATCGGCGGCAGTTACGGCTTCGGCAGCGGACAGGGCAACAAAGGCCTCGCCTCGAACATCGTCTTCGCGCTGTCGTCGAACAAACACAGCGAGCACGCCGCCCTCTTCGACACGTTCCACTTCTTCTGGATCATCTTCGGCTACGGCCTCTACGAGCAGTACCGCCGGAAAGGCCCGTTCAGCCCGCTGCTCGTGTCCAGCGTCTACTTGACACTCTGCTGCTTCGCCGGACGGCTGGTCGCCACGGACACCCAACGCGTCTTCGTCATGCTCGCTCCGCTGATCATCGGCCTGGTCGCGATCACGCTGGACAACCAGCGCAGCGACGTCCGGCGCCTCCTGGTCGGCGTACTCGTCTTCCTCTACATCGCGCTGAACTTGCAGCTGGTGCCCAACGACCTGAAGTTCCTGGTCGAGGTCGGCGGCTTGGTCCTCTTCGCGGCTCTGATCCACGCGCAGTCGTGGCTTCCGCGAGGCCGTCGAGGAACCAGCTCACCGAGCGAAGACCTCATGCCGCAGCGCGAGATCTTCACCGCTGACGAGGAAGCGACGTCCGGACGGCGAACTCTCTGACACCTACGGTTCCGGGTTCGGGTCCGACAAACGCCACCACACCCGGCGTCCGACCGGTGGGCGGGGCAGGCGAGCGAGTACGTGCTCGGGGACCGGCGCCTTGGCTACAGCGGCCTCGACGTACTCCTTGGCCCCTTGCGCTCCGAGATCGGGCGCGAACGCCCGCACCAACCGGAGCGCGTCGAGGCGCCGACCCGAATCGACCAGTTCGGCGATCCGAGACCGCAGTGGGTCATCGGGTTCGAGCCCCCGAACCTGCTCGAGATAGTCCTCGATCCACTTACCGCGCTCAAGGTCGGCGGTCGCGTGCACCATGTGCAGACTGCCATCCGCCCCATCGACCAGGAAGCTGCCGTGGCCCACCACCAAGTCGAGTAGTTCACGCGTGCGCACGTAGCGCTCGCTTTGAGTGTTGATCACCCACCCAAGCCGGCGACTCGGCCAGGTACCGCTCCACGACCTGGACGGCCCACGCCTTCGACACCATGACCACAGGCTATGGGGAGAAGCCGCGCAGGCGACGTTCGCTGCCCGATCAACCCACCGCCGAGCGGTTCATCAGAGCGAAGGTGGACGGACGGCCGGCGGCGGCCGACGCGCTGACCTCCCTTGGCGCCGCTCGGCTCGACGCCCGCAACGACGACTAACTGCTTCGAACAGCCACGCTTCACGACTCGCCGACCACAGCGCACGAAGTTCTTCGGATTCCACGGCACTCGAAGCAGCTTGAGCAATCTCATCGATGCTCGCGCCACGATCGACACGGCAGGCGAGAGAGCGAAGAGGCTGGACAGGGTGGGAATCACTATTTTTTCCACCTCCGGCAACACACCTCACGACTGAGAAACCTCACTGTGTTGCACTTCGAAGGAGGTCAGCGAAGGCGCCCAGGGGCACCGTCTCCGATCGTTCAGTGTCCAATTCATCCTCGACAGTGGCGAGTTGGGCGTCGGCATCCAAGAACACGTTGAACGTGTCGTACGTGAAGTACCGCTGCCCCCGCAACTGATCGATGACACCGAGAAGCTCGGCTCTAACGAAGTCATCAGCCTCGCGGACCAGGAAATCCTTCAGCAACGGAAGGGTCATCGCGAGACCACCACCTGAAGTCCACTCACCAGCACGGGGCCGTCATAGCCCCCTCTCGGACAACGTTCGTCACCAGAACCGTCCACAGCCACCCGACCACGTCCCACTCCGGATCGCGCACAGCTCACTGACGGCCATCGATCGTGACGCGGTAGCTCCGAACGGCACCCCGCGGGGTTTCGCGGACGCTCTCGAGGACTCCGCCTTGCCGTTCGATCGTCCTGGCCGACGCGACGTTGTCCGCGGCGCACACGAGCCGGACGTGCTTCATGCCGCGCCGGGCTGCTTCGGCCAGCATCTCTCCCAGGGCCCACGTGCCCAGGCCGCGTCCGCGCGCGGCCGGCCGGATGCCGTAGCCGATGTGGCCGGCTCGCCGGACGGACTCGCCGGTGCCGTGCCGCAGGGCGATGCCGCCGAGCACGAGACCGTCTTCGACGATCCACCGGTAGGTGCAGCTCGCGTCGGCCGCAAGGCGGGCGATCCACGTCGAGAACCCGGCCGCGGTGCGGACCTCGTCGGTGGCCAGCAGGCCGAAGCCGTCTTCGTGCGGGCCCGGTCCCCACTCCTCGTGCGCGTCGAGCCAGGCCGGACGCAGGCGCGCGGAGGGAACGACCAGGCGGGGCCGGGCGTCAGCCACCGAAGGCCGTCCGGTGGGCCGCGGCGCAGGGGGCCGGGAGGTCGTCCGGGACGACCACGCTGCCGACGATCGTCGTGTGCGGTTCGAGCGGGATCGCGCGCACCCGGGCCGAGCGGAGCTCGGCCACCTGGTCGGCGGGCAGCACCGTCCAGCTGCGCGGATCGGAACCGACCTCGACGATCGTGTCACCGACCGTGCCCGCGCGACGGCCCGGCCGCGCCTGGACGCCCGCCTCGCGCACCGCGCCGACCACCGAGGGATCGTGGTCGGTGGCGGTCCGGAACGGACCGTCGGCCAGTTCGGCCCAGCCGACCGCTGCGCGACCGGCGGCGGAGTGCCGCGTGGACACGACCGCGAAGAGAGCTTCCGTCCACGTCGGCAGCACCCGCAACCCTGGTGCTCCGCGCACGCCCCGTGCCAGGGCCAGGTCGACGTCCCCCTGCCGCAGGGCGTTCAGCCGCGCGGGCAGCGGCAGGTCGACGAGCACGACGTCGAACGCCGGGGCCTGTTCCCGCAACGCGTCGATCCCGCGTTCCAGCCGGGCGGTGAACTGTCCCGTCGCCGTGCCGATGCGCATCACCCCCGCCCGCGGGGTCGCCGCGACCCGCACCCGGTCGGCGGCCACGAGCGTCTCCCTCGCCGCGACGAGCACCCGGTGCCCGTCCTCGGTGAGCCGGACCCGCCGTGGTGAGCGGTCGAACAGCCGGACCCCCAGCTCGCGTTCCAGCCGGGCGATCTGCCTGCTGACCGCGGGCTGGGCGATGTGCAGCCGGTCGGCGGCCCGGCCGAAGTGCAGCTCGTCGGCGACCGTGACGAAGTACCGCAACGCCCGTAGTTCCACCGGCCCTCCCTGCGACGATGCCGTCAGGTTATCGCTGCGCGTGCCCGTTGGCCCTCGCCCGCGGCCGGGAGCCGTGCTGGAGTCGGGGCATGACCATCGATCTCGGCCTGCTCGGCGCCCACCTGCGCGAGCACGAACTGGACCCGGCGACCGCGGCGGAAGTCGAGCGCGCCGGCTACGGCACGCTTTGGCTGGACGCCTCACCGCCGGCGGACCTCGTTCTCGTGGAAGAGCTGCTCGACGCGACCACCCGGCTGGCCGTCGCCACGAGCGTGGTGAACGTCTGGACCGCCGACGCGGACACCGTCGCCGCCTCCTACCACCGGATCGAAGCCCGGCATCCGGGCCGGTTCCTGCTCGGCGTCGGCATCGGGCACCGCGAAGTCCACGCCGAGTACACCTCACCGTACGCCACTTTGGTGTCCTATTTGGACAGACTGGCGCAGGAGGGCGTGCCGGCCGAACGGACGGTGGTGGCCGCGCTCGGGCCGAAGATGCTGCGCCTGGCCCGCGACCGCGCCGCCGGCACGGTTCCGTGCATGGTGCCCGTCGAGCACACCCGTCAGGCCCGCGCGACGCTCGGCGCGGGAAAACTCCTGCTGCCCGGGCAGTTCGCCGTGGTCGAACCGGACGTCGCCCGTGCTCGGGCGATCGCCCGTGCCGCCCCTCCCGGGACAGCGCTGGGAGTGCGCAACTACGCCGACAACCTTCGCCGGCTCGGCTACACCGACGACGATCTCGCCCACGCCGGCAGCGATCGCCTCATCGACGCACTCGTCGCCCACGGCGCTCCCCCCGAGGTCGCGACCGGGCTGCTGGCCCATCGGGAAGCCGGAGCCGATCATGTCGGTGTCTACCCCCTGGGTGACGACTCGGTCGGTACGCTGCTCTCGGTCGCCGCAGCAGTACAAGCGGCCGAATCTTCGGTCACGCCCAGATCGGCCGGCACACGCAACGATCGCCGAACCGCTTCGTGAGGTCACGGACCTCGGCTACCGGGTTCGCCACCGCAGCACCTTCCGTTCGAGCAGCCGGACCAGCGCATCGGTGACCAGGCCGAGCAGGGCGTACAGGACGAGCCCGACGACCACGACGTCCGTGCGCAGGAACTCCCGCGCATTGTTGATCAGGTAGCCGACCCCGGCGTCCGCGTTGACCGTCTCACCCACGATCAGCGCGAGCCACGCCAGGCCCAGCGACTGCCGCAGCCCGACGAGCGCCTGCGGCAACGCACCCGGCAGCACGACGTGCCAGAGCCGTTCCGCGCGGCTGAACCCGAGCGCCCGCGACGCCTCCACGAGATCCGGGTCGG
>NZ_BAAGUJ010000008.1:0-277055 GCF_054781455.1 Amycolatopsis stemonae
ACGACCTGGTCGCCACCTCCAGCAACAACCCGCTGCGGAAGATCTCCGACTTCCTGCCCCAGGCCAAGGACGTCGGCCTGCACCTGGTCGTCGTGCGCCGCACCGGTGGCGCGTCCAAGGCGATGTATGACCCGATCATCGGCAAGCTCAAGGAGATCGCGGCACCGGGCATGGTCATGAACGGCTCCCGGGACGAAGGCGCCCTGGTCGGCAACATCAAACCCTCGGCCATGCCCCCGGGCCGGGGCAACCTGCTCACCCGCAAGTCCGGCAAGCAGCTCATCCAGGTGTCGTGGATCCAACCCGACTGAGCACGGTGGCGGGGCGTGCCGCGGTGGGGGGTAGGTTCCTCCCCGAGGGTGCGCCCCGTCGGCCGGGCGTGGGGAACGAACACTGCGGGAGCTGCTGGTGACGGTCCGGGTTGCGGTGGACTTCGGGACGTCGAGCACCTGCGTCGTCGCCTCGGTGAACGGGCGCGATCCGCAGGTCGTGGTGATCGACGGCCAGCCGCTGATGTCCTCGGCCGTGTTCGCGGCGGCGGACGGCACGTTGTTCGTCGGCCAGGAGGCCGAGCGGCAGGCGGCGGTCGACCCGTCGCGCTACGAGCCGAACCCCAAGCGCCGGATCGACGAAGGCGAGCTGCTGCTCGGCGAAAGCGTCCTGCGCGTCACCGACGTCGTGCACGCCGTGCTGGGGCGCGCGGTTTCCGAAGCGCGCCGCCTGGCCGGGGACGCCGAGGTGGACCTGCTGGTGCTGACCCACCCCGCGGACTGGGGCGCCATCCGCACCCGGCTGCTGCGGCAGGCCGCCGGCGGGCTCGCGCGCGAAGTCGCGCTGGTGCCGGAGCCGGTCGCGGCGGCGGTCTACCACGCGGCGACGTTCGCGCCGCAGGACGTGACGCGCGACCGCACCGTCGAGTTCAGCGGCCGTCCCGGTGACGCGCTGGCGGTGCTGGACCTCGGCGGCGGCACGGTCGACGTCAGCGTGGTGCGGCGGCTGCCGCCGGACACCGCGCGCGACCGGGCCGGCCGGCCGCAGCGCGGCGGGTTCCAGGTGCTCGCCACGCGCGGCGACCCCGCGTTCGGCGGCGCGGACATCGACCAGGCGCTGCTGGAGCACGTCGGGTCCCTGGTGTCGGCGGTGGACCCCGACGCGTGGCGCCAGCTCGTCGAGGGTCGCGAACTGGTCGACCGGCGCCGCCGTCGCGTGCTGCGCCAGGACGTCCGCGGCGCCAAGGAGACGCTCTCCCGGCACGCCTACACCGACGTGCCGATGCCGCCGCCGTTCGCGGACGCGCACGTGACGCGCGAAGACCTGGAACGGCTGATCGCCTCGCCGCTGGGCCGCGCGGTGGAGCTGACGGTCGCGGCGATCGGCGACGCCGGCCTGCGGCCGAAGCAGCTCACCGCGATCTTCCTGGTGGGCGGGTCGAGCCGGATCCCGATGATCTCCCGGCTGGTGCACGAACGCACCGGCGTCGTGCCGACGAGCCTCGACCAGCCCGAAACGGTCGTCGCGCGCGGCGCGCTGCGGGCGGTGCTGGTGGACCCGGACCGCACCGGCGCGCTGCCCGGCGAAGCGATGGCCCGGCTGGGCGCGGTGCCGGGCGCCGCCCTCAACCCGGCGGCGCAGCGCACGGAGGTCGTCCGCCCCGGCGACGTCGCCCCGCGCCCGGCCCCGCCGCGCGTGGCACCCCCGTCGGCCGGGTTCCCGAACCGCGCGGCCCCGCCTTCGCCGCCCCACGGGCAGCCCGCGGCACGGCCGTGGACCCCGCCCGCCGGCCAGCCGGGCCCGCCCGGTGTCCGGCCCGGCGGGCCGCCGGAGGCCGCCCCCGTGAAGAAGAAGGGGCGCGGGAAGCTGTGGGGCGTGCTCGGCGTCGCCGCGGTCGTCGTGGCCGCGCTCGTCGTCGGCGGGGTCCTCCTGTTCCGCGACCCGGGCAGCCCGGCCGAGAGCGGTCGGACGCTCTCGCAGTACGACTTCAAGTTCGTCTCCCCGGAGGACTGGGTCCAGACCGACGACCGGGTCGCCGAGCGGCAGGTCGTCATCCACCCGCAGGAGTCCCGGGACGGCAACGACCTGCTGGTCGCGCAGGAGTACGTGATGGACTACGACGCGACCGCCGACCCGCAGAAGCTCGCCGACGAGCTCAAGCGCAGCGCGGACAGCGACCCGGACCGCTGGAGCGGGTTCAACCCGAGCCTCGCCTACGCCGGCAAGACCGTCATCGGCTACCACGAGGTCAAGCCGGACCACCCCGACATCCAGGTCGACTGGTACGTCGTGGCGAAGGGCAAGATCCGGGTGCACATCGGCTGCCAGTACGCCACGGCGCGGCTGCGCGACCGGGTCACCGCCGCGTGCACGCAGGCCGTGCGCACGGTCGAGATCCTCAATTGAGAGAGGAGGGCACGCGGTGCCGTCCGAAGAGTTCGAAAGCGCTGCGGCGTCCTTCAAACGGATCGGCCAGGACGCGGTGACCCACGCCCGGCGCGTCGCCGGGAACGCGAAAGCGCGGAGCCTGCGCCACCACAGCGAAAACGCCGAACTGCTCAAGCGCGGCGGGCGCGGCGCGAAACCCGGCGACCCGGCGTCCGGCACGCTGCGCGCGGCCGCGGAACGGTTCCGCCGGGCGCGCGGGCTCGGTGTTCCCGCGGTTCCGGATCCGGCCGATTCGGTTCCTTCGCGTTCGCAACCCTCCGCTCGCGCCCCTCGAACGGGTGACGAGGACGAAGACTTTTCCCAGATGCGAATCATGAAACGCGACGCATGAGTTCCGTCCGTGATCGCTGTGCGTGTGCTAATTCCCCTGGTGGCGAACGCATTTTCGGGTGACGCGTAGCTGTGTCGTGGGGTTCGCGGAATACCGGCGGCGACCGGTTCCGGCCACGGGCGTTCACGCAAGCAACTACTTACCGGCAAAGCACGACAAGGGGGAACCGGACATGGCAAGGTCTGCGTCGTAGGGCCGTACAACGAACAAGCTTGGTACGGACAACCACTCTTGAGAAGGGGGTTCCAGCATGGCTGGATTCACCGGGACAGTTCAGCAGTTCACCGAGGCCGAGGGTCGCGTCACCGAGGTCCGCGCCGCCATGGACCAGAACCTGTCCACGCTTCGCGACCGCATCGAGGCCACCCGCGCGGGCTGGCAGGGCGACGCGCAGAAGGCGTTCGACCACGTCATGCAGCGCTTCGACGAAGACGGCCGCAAGATGAACCAGTCGCTGCAGCGCATCGCCGAGCTGCTCAAGGAAGCCGGCTCGAAGTACGAGCGCTCCGAGCAGCAGCAGCAGGAGATCCTGGGCGCCGTCAACCGCGGTTTCGACGCGCTCGGCTGAGCTTCACCCTGAACTTCCTTTCCCGCAACCAAAACTTTCCCAGCGCACAAGGAGAACATCATGCCCAATGACGCCGGCATCAAGGTCAATTACGCCACGATCCGCGCGGCGGCGGACGACTGCCAGCAGACCGGTGGCGAGCTGCAGCAGGCCTTCGACCGCCTGAAGGACGACCTCAAGCCGCTGATCACCACCTGGACCGGTTCCGCGAAGGACCAGTACGACCAGGCCCAGCGCACCTGGGACCAGAGCTTCGAGGACCTGAAGCAGGTTCTGGCGCAGATCGCCGCCGCCCTGCCGCAGATCGCCGACGGCTACCAGGCCACGGACAACGCCGTCGAAGGCCTGTTCTGAGCCGGTAGTCCCGGAAACCACGGCGGGGCCGCACTTCGGTGCGGCGCCCGCCGTTTCTTCGTTGGTGGGGAAAACTCAGTGCGGGGCGCCGACTTCGTACTCGGGCCGGTCGTTGAGCACGCGCACGGTGACCTTCTTGTCCTGGCCCGCGATCTTCACCGTGCAGTCGAACGTCGTGCCGTTCTCGGCGGCTTCGTTCGCCGGGCACTGCGCGTTCTTCACGTCGGGTTCGCCGTAGCTCTCGTTGAGGACCTTGACCACACCGTCCTGAAGGGACTGTTGCTCGAGGACGTTCCCGCGGAACGCGCCGAGGAGCCAGGCCGCGCCGCCGACGACGACGAGCACCAGAACCACGGCTCCCGCGATCAGCACCGGTTTCTTCGACTTCGGCTTCTTTTCCGGCGCGGGGGAAAACGCGCCGAGACCGCCGTACTGCGTCGGCTGGAACCCTCCGCCGTATTGAGGCTGCGCCGGCCGGCCGCCGGCCGGGGTTCCGGTCTGCTGCGGCGTCGGCTGGGACGGCGGCTGCCACGGGCCGGCCGCCGGCTGGCCCGGCTGCCACGGCCCGGAGAACGACCCGCTCGTGCCGGGCTGCTGCGGCGCCTGGTTCCACTGGCCGGTGTAGGAGCCCGTGCCCGGGTCCGCGTTCTGCTGCCACTGCCCGGCGTGCGGGCCGGTCGCCTGCTGCTCGGGCTGCCACCCGGAAGGCGGACTGGCGGGCGGTTGCCACCACTGCGGCTGCTGCTGGTCGGGTGGCTGGGTCATCGGTGCTCACCTCGGGTCGTCGCGGCGGTCACTGGCCCTGCGCTTCGCCGAGCCGCTGGTAGAAGGCGTTCATCGCCGCCCGGTCGGGCAGCACCGTGATCTGCGACGCGTCCGGCAGCTTCGGCATGTCCTGCAGGCTCGCCTTGCCGGTGAACTTGAACTCGTACTTGAGCTCGACGTTGTGGCCGTCGCCGGTGAACTTGGCGTCCATCACGAACGAGACCAGGCTGCCGTCGGGGTTCAGCGTGATCGTGGTCGGCACCATCGCCTTCTTCAGCTCCGGCCCGATCAGGTCGGTGATGCTCGGCGGCAGGATCTCGACCCGGTTCTTGACGAAGATCGCGAACGGCACGTTGACCGTCAGCGCCGTCTTCCCGTCGCCGAGGCTCTTCGCCCCCCGGACCGCGCGCTTGTCGGTCTTGTAGGCGTCCACGGTCGAGGCCGCCATGCGGCACGGCGTCAGCACCCCGCCCCAGACGCACGGCTGGACGAGCCCGGTCTCCGGCTTCGGCATCGACACCCACGCCGTCGGCGAGACGCCCTTCTGGACGTACATCGGGCCGAGGTAGGTGTACTCGACCGTGCCGTCCGCCGGGGTGTACGTGTCGATGATCTCGTCGGGGTTCTTCTGCGAGCGGTGCCGCACCGCGCGGCTCTCCGGGTTGCCGGTCCGGGCCGACGTCACGGTGCTGTGGATCCACTTGGCGTCGAACTTGAAGTAGGCGTCCAGCGAGTTGGTGACGTCGCGGGTGTCGGTGATGGCGTCGCCGAGCTTGCCGATGACCTGTTCGAACTTGCCGCCGACGTAGTCCGCCGCGTCGTCGCCCTTCGGCAGCGCGGTGCCCGCCTTGGCCTGGCCGCAGGCGCTGACCAGGGCCAGGAGGGCACCCAGGACGAAGATCGCCGTCGGTCGTTTCCTCATGCTGTCCCCTGCTCGGCTGTGCGCGGCCCGTGTCGTCCCATCCTCGCGTGTCGTGCGGTCGCGTGCAGGCACTTCGACGGGAAAACCGGGTAGAATCCCGGCTGCGCCCGGGCAGCTCGGAGCCTAGTATGGGCGCCTCCACCACCCCCGATGCACGGGTGCGGTGGGCGTGGGGGTATCTTTACATGTCGTTGTGCGCTGCGGCGCGTAAGCGCTAGGCCCGCACAGAACCCACACGCAATGTTGACGACGAGGTAGACCCTTGCCCACGTACAGCCCCAAGCCCGGCGACGTCACTCGTGCCTGGCACGTGATCGACGCCGAGGATGTCGTGCTCGGAAGGCTGGCGACCGAGGTCGCCACGCTGCTGCGCGGCAAGCACAAGCCGACCTACGCCCCGCACGTGGACACCGGTGACTTCGTCATCATCGTCAACGCCGAGAAGGTCGCGCTCACCGGTAACAAGCGCGAGCAGAAGTTCGCGTACCGGCACAGCGGTTACCCCGGCGGTCTGCGCAAGCGCTCCTTCGGCGAGCTGCTCGACACCAAGCCCGAGCACCTCGTCGAGAAGGTCGTCAAGGGCATGCTGCCGAAGAACAAGCTCGGCCGCGCCCAGGCGAAGAAGCTGAAGGTTTACGCCGGCGCTGAGCACCCGCACGCCGCGCAGCAGCCGCAGGCGCGCGAGATCACCAAGATCGCGCAGGTCGCGCAGTGAGTGAGGAACAGTCTGTGACCAGCACCGAGACCGAGACCCCCGAGGTCGTTGAGGCCACCGAGGCGACCGAGACCGGCGCCGTGGCCACCAGCGAAACCCCCGCCGCCCCGCGCCCGTCGCGGGCCGCGGGCGGCAACGCCCAGACGGTCGGCCGCCGCAAGGAGGCCGTCGTCCGCGTGCGGGTCGTCCCGGGCACCGGTGAGTTCAAGCTCAACGGCCGCACCCTCGAGGAGTACTTCCCGAACAAGGTGCACCAGCAGCTCATCCGCGAGCCGCTGGTCACGGTCGAGAAGCCGGACTCCTTCGACATCTTCGCCAACCTCAAGGGCGGCGGCGTCTCCGGCCAGGCCGGTGCGCTGCGCCTGGCGATCGCCCGCGCGCTCGTCGAGGTCGACGCGGACGACCGCCCGGCCCTCAAGAAGGCCGGCTTCCTGACCCGTGACGCGCGCGCCACGGAGCGGAAGAAGTACGGCCTCAAGAAGGCCCGCAAGGCCCCGCAGTACAGCAAGCGCTGATCGCGCCCCTGGCGCAACCACCCGGAGCGCCCATCCGTCCATCGGATGGGCGCTCCGGTGCTTTTCGGGGGTGTGTCGTTTCCGCGGGTTGGAGCGACACTCAGGGGTGGGCGAAGGCGGTCCGCCCGCGTCGCTAGGTTGTCGTGGTCATCCACAAGGAGGTCGATCGATGGCACGCCTGTTCGGTACCGACGGGGTACGTGGCCTGGCCAACGCCGAGCTGACGCCGGAGCTCGCGCTCGCGCTGGCGGCCAGCGCCGCCCGCGTGCTCGCCGCGCACGACCGCTCGCACCGGCCGGTCGCGGTCGTCGGCCGCGACCCGCGCGCCAGCGGCGAGATGCTCGAGGCCGCGGTCGTCGCGGGCCTCACGTCCGCCGGGGCCGACGTCCTGCGTGTCGGCGTGCTGCCGACGCCGGCCGTGGCCTACCTGGTCGGCTCGCTCGAGGCCGACCTGGGCGTGATGATCTCCGCGTCGCACAACCCGATGCCCGACAACGGCATCAAGCTCTTCGCCGCGGGCGGGCACAAGCTCCCCGACGGCATCGAGGACGAGATCGAAGCCGGCCTCGCGGACGGCAAGGTCCGGCCGACCGGAGCCGGCGTGGGCCGCGTCCACGACGTCGACGACGCCCTCGACCGCTACGCCACCCACCTGCTGAGCGCGACGCCGCACTCGCTCGCCGGGCTGAAGGTCGTCGTCGACTGCGCGAACGGCGCGTCGTCGGCCGCCGCGCCCGAGGTCTACCGCCGCGCCGGCGCCGAGGTCGTCGCGCTGCACGCGGAGCCGGACGGCATCAACATCAACGAGCACTGCGGCTCGAACCACCCCGAGCGGCTGCGCGAGGCGGTCGTCAAGCACGGTGCCGACCTCGGCATCGCGCACGACGGCGACGCCGACCGCTGCGTGGCCGTCGACTCGGCGGGCGAGCTGATCGACGGCGACCAGATCATGGCCGTGCTGGCGCTCGCGCTGGCCGAGGCCGGCGAGCTGGTCAAGGACACCCTGGTCGCGACCGTGATGAGCAACCTCGGCCTGCACCTGGCGATGAAGGCCCACGGTGTGAACGTCGTCACGACGGCGGTGGGCGACCGGTACGTCCTCGAGGAGCTGCGCGCGAGCGGCTACGCCCTGGGCGGCGAGCAGTCCGGCCACGTCGTGCTGCCGGCCCATGCGACGACGGGTGACGGCCTGCTCACGGCCCTGCGCCTGATGAGCCGCATGGCCGAGACGGGCAAGTCCCTCGAAGACCTGGCGGCCGTGATGAACCGCCTGCCGCAGGTGCTGGTGAACGTCCCGGTGGCGGACAAGGCGGCGGTGGCCGGCTCGTCCGAGGTCCGCGACGCGGTCGGCGAGGTCGAGGCCGAGCTGGGTGAAGAGGGCCGCGTGCTGCTGCGCCCGTCGGGCACCGAGCAGCTGGTCCGCGTGATGGTCGAGGCCCCGGCGCAGTCCACGGCCCAGGCGGCCGCGGATCGCCTGGCCGGCGTGGTGTCGGCGGTTTCCTGAGTCTGCCGCGGCTGTAGTGAGTGGTCAGGGCGGTTAGAAACCCGCCCTAACCACTCACGACAACCCGCGCCGAGACCAGGCCGTGGAACACCGGGTGGGTCTTCCACCGCACTTCGTCCACCCGGCAGCCGCCGCCGAGCACCTTCGCCAGCGCGGCCAGTGCGATCTCGCCCTCGGCCAGTGCGACTCCGGACCCTGGACAGGCGTGCCGGCCCAGGCCGAACGGGAGGCCGTCGGCCAGCGACACCGCCAGCGGGCCGTCCGGGCCGAAGCGCAGGACGTACCGCGCCGGGCAGATCGACGTCACCAGCTCGCGCACGCTCCGCGGAGCCGGCGAGGTCGCCAGCTCCAGCCCGGCGCAGGCGAGGAAGTTCAGCGAGTTCTCGTAGGCCGCGTGGGCCAGCACGACCGGGTTCAGCACCAGCTCGTCGTCGTCGAGCCGGCCGGCGGCGTGGGCCGCCCGCAACTCCGTCAGCCCGCCCGGCCCGGCCGGCGTCCGGCTGAGCTGCACCGCCAGCCGGAACGCCGACGCCTGCCCGGCCCGGTCGGTGCCGCCGAAGACGTCGAGGTTCGCCGTCGTCCGCTCCAGGTGGTCCAGGAAGACGTCGTCGAGCGGCACGCCCAGCACCGCCGACGTCACCGCGCCCGCCACCGGCCGCGCGAAGTCGCGCACGAGGTCGAACGACGACCCCAGCCCGGCCACGACCGCCTCGATCCCGGCGACCACCGGGCCCGGCAGGGGTTCCAGTCCGGCGATGATGTCCCGCAGCACCCCGCGCACGCGTGCGTGGCCGTCGCCGTCGCGCAGCAGCACGCTGGGCGAGCCGATGCCGGGATCCGACGTCAGCTCCGGCGAGCGCAGGGCCCGCGCGCACGCGTCGCGGCCGGAGACCACACCGATCCCGTGCCGCTCGAACTCGTCCATCGCTTCGACACGGTAGGGCAGGATGGGCCCGTGCCGCCCGCAGACGTCCCGGACGAGGTCCTGACCACACCGTTCACGGACTACCTGCTTCGCAACGCCGCCGAAGACCGCCCGGCCTTCACCTGCCGGACCTTCCCCGGACCCGCCGACGAGACGCTGACGTGGCCCCAGGTGCTCGACCGCGTCCGCGGTGTCGCCCGGGAGCTGCGGCGGGCCACCCGGCCAGGTGATCGCGTGGCGATCGTCGCCCGGCAGGACCTCGGGTACGTCGTGGCGTTCCTCGGGACGCTCTACGCGGGCCGCGTCGCGGTGCCGCTGTCCGTCCCGACCGGCCGCTCCGGCCGCGCCCGGATCGAATCGGCCTTCGCGGACGCCACCCCGGCGGCCTGCCTGACCTCGGCGGATCTCCTCGGCAAGATCCCGCCGAGCGCTGCCCTGGCCGTCGAGGAGATCGAGCCGGACGGCACCGAGCCGCCCGCCGACATCGCGCCGGCCGACCCGGCGTACCTGCAGTACACGTCGGGCTCGACGCGCCGCCCGGCCGGCGCCGTGATCTCGCACCGCGCGCTCGTGGCGGCCTGCTGGCAGACCACGGAGTGCTACCACGCGAGCGCGTCGACGCACGTCGCCGGCTGGGTGCCGTTCTTCCACGACATGGGCCTGGTCCTGCTCATCGGCACGCCGGTCTTCCTGGGCGCGCACTCGGTGTTCTTCACGCCGATGGAGTTCGTGCGCGACCCGATGCGGTGGATCCGGCTGCTCGCCGACCACCCCGGGGTGGTCACGGCCGCGCCCAACTTCGCCTTCGACCTCGCGGCGGAGGCAGCGGGGGAGCTGGTGGACCTTTCGCACGTCAACTCGGTGCTCAACGGCAGTGAGCCGGTCCGCGCCGCCAGCATCGGCGCCTTCCAGCGCGCCTTCGCGCCGTCCGGGCTGCCGCTCACTGCCGTCAAGCCGTGCTACGGCCTGGCCGAGGCCACGGTGTTCGTCGCGAGCGCGGGCGACGAAGGCCCGACGGTCACGACGTTCGACGGCGGTTCGCCGCTGGTGTCCGTGGGGCGGCCGTACGGCCAGCGGGTCCGCATTGTCGACAAGGAGATCCAGGTGTCCGGGCCCAACCTGGCCGACGGCTACTGGGGCCGGCCGGACGAGCGCGGCCTCTTCACCGAGGACGGCTGGCTCCGCACCGGCGACCTCGGCTTCGTCCACGCCGGGCAGCTGTACGTCACCGGGCGGCTGAAGGACCTGATCATCGTCGACGGCCGCAACCACCACCCGCAGGACGTCGAGGCCACGGTCGAAGCCGCGCACCCGGCCATCCGGGCCGGGCGCGTCGCGGCGTTCGCCGTGCGGGACGACCGTGGCGAAGGCGTCGCCGTCGTGGCCGGCTGCGCGGCCCCGGACGAGACCGTCGAGACCGCGGTGCGGCGGGCCGTCTCGGCGGCCCACGACCTGCCGCTGCGCGCCGTCTGGCTGGTGCCGCCGGGCGCGGTGCCGCGGACCTCCAGCGGCAAGGTGTCCCGCACCGCGGCCCGCGACCGCTGGTGGGGCGAGAATGGGCGCCATGACTGACACGGCCGCCTACGCCGAGGAGATCCGGAAGATCGTCTGCTTCGCGCTGGAGATCCCGCCCGAGCGGCTCACCGACTCGACGCCGTTCGACGACGTCGGCATGACGTCCCGGCAGCGCGTCCAGCTGCTCGCGCGCGCCGAGGTGCACTTCGGCGTGTCGGTGGACTTGGACGAACTCGAGCGCCTGGTGGACGTCCGGGGTGTCGCCGAGGTGATTTCCGAAGC
This sequence comes from Amycolatopsis stemonae, assembly GCF_054781455.1. Lineage (NCBI taxonomy): Bacteria > Bacillati > Actinomycetota > Actinomycetes > Pseudonocardiales > Pseudonocardiaceae > Amycolatopsis > Amycolatopsis stemonae. The sequence continues at coordinate 10,836 of NZ_BAAGUJ010000008.1, forward strand.
GGTCGCCGCGCAGCGCCCCACTGGGTGAGTGCACTTCGGCAAAGCCCAGGTAGGGCGCGGGGCCGAACGCTAGACTCTGTGTGCATCTGCGACGGCACCGAATGGCGTCCGGGTGCGTCACAGTCTCGGAACCCGGGACAGGGACTGTGGGATCGAAGGGGGCAGCGACCATGCCAGACGGTTATGCAGCGAGTTCGGAGGCGATGACGCGGGCGCAGATGCGCTTGGCGGACGTCGCGGACGACCCGGCAGCCGAAGGGAAGAAGGTCGCGCCCACCGAGCTGAAGAAAGAAGACTTCGGCCGCGTCCACGGCGACGGTTTCGACAAGTACAAGTCGGGGATCGACGAAATCGGCGCCGGCCTGGCCGGGCTTTCGAACGCGTTGACGAACCTGGGCAACGGCATCGGGACCGCGGGCTCGAAGTACACCTCCCAGGAGGCGGACGCCGGCGCGCAGGCGAAAGCGGCGGGGAGCAAGTAATGGCGGACTGGGCGGAAATCAAGAAGATCCTCGACGATCCGAACGTCTCCATGAAGACGAAGTCGGATCTCATGGAGGAGTACGACCGCAACACCTTCAACTTCAACGACGAAGAAGAGAAGTACGCCAAGGAATACATCGACGGGTACTCCGACGGCGACAACGACGGTTACCAGATCTTCGAAAACGACGACACCGACGAGATCGTCGCCCGCGCGAAGCAGGAATCCGAAGCCAAGGGCAAGGAACAGCAGGCCCAGACCGACCGCAAGAACACCGCGAAGAAGAACCTCGACGGAATCACGCCGCCGACGCTGGGGGTCGGCGCGAAGAGCTCCGACGAGCTGCTCGACCAGGGCAACGTCGCGGTCGACTTCCTCGTGCAGTGGACCGACGAGATCTGGAACAAGATCAAGGGCGGCACCGGGCACATCGACTCCCAGAAGGACCTCCGGGACAAGTTCCACGAGAACCGCGGGATCCAGTTCCAGAAGTTCCTCACCGAGGCCGACGACCTGAGCAAGGCGCACAAGGTCGTCGAGGACACGCTCACCACGAGCGACACCGAGCTCCAGACCCTCTTCGGGGAGTGGAAGGGCAAGGGCGCCAACGCGGCCGAGATCAAGTACGACGAGATCATCAAGCCGCACTCCAAGGAGCTGTCGCAGCAGATCGACGGCGCCGCGAAGCTGATCCCGCAGACCGTGACGCGCGTTTTCGAGGCCGTCAAGAAGAAGGTCGACGAGGTCCTCGCGCTGCACCGGACGACGATCGCCCAGGCCGACATCACCATGGCCGGGGACGTCCTCAAGATCGCCAACGGCGACACCGACAAGTTCGACGACTTCATGAAGGTCGCCGGCTGGGTCGACGCCGTCAACGCGAAGAACGGCAACCAGACGAACCTCGCCGAGCGGCTGCAGAACGACGACTGCGGCTTCAACGACGAGAACAAGGAGTACGGCCGCAACGTCTGCCGCTACTGGCGCGACGGCGCGTTCACCACCGAGTACCAGGGCCTGATCAACGCGTTCAACGGCTCCTGCAAGTCCGCCAAGGACACCATCGACCAGCAGTTCGGCGCGCTCGAGCAGTTCATGGGCGGCTACCGCAACCAGCTGACCGAGGCGGCGGGGACCGACAAGGGCGGGGACCAGAGCGGCGGCGACCAGCACAACGGGAACGGCGGCGGCTCGAACGGCGGCGGCTCGAACGGCGGTGGCGGGTCCACCGGCGGCGGGGGCAGCACCGGCGGTGGCGGCAGCACGGGTGGCGGCGGCAGCACGACGCCGTCGGCGGCCGAGCCGCCCAAGGCCGAAGACCCGGCGAAGCACGAGGACGGGAAGAACCCGATCACCGGCAAGCCGCTGGAAACGGACCCGGAAACCGGGAAGCCGTACCCGATCGACCCGACCACCGGCGAGGCCATCAAGGACACCGGCGACACCGACACGGTGTCGGTCAAGAAGGGCGACAACACGATCGAGATGTCCGAGCCCGACAAGCAGGGCAAGCAGGACATCTCCGTGGACGACGGCCACGGCCACAAGAAGGACTTCCACCTCGACTGGGGTGACGACGACAAGGCCAAGGACGGCAAGGACGGCGCCGCCGCCGACGGCAAGGACGGCTTCGGCCCGCAGGGCAGCCAGCACGCGGGTGCGGGCAAGGACGGCCAGCCCGCCGCCGACGGCAGCTACAAGCCGGGCCCGGACGGCAAGATCCACATCCAGGACGGCAACCTCAAGATCACGGCCGAGCGGCCCGAGGGCCCGAACGGCCCGACGATCGTCACGGTCGACGACGGCAAGGGCGAGCCGACCACCTACACGCTCGACGAGAAGCACGACCCGAAGGCGGGCGACCTCAAGACCGACCCGGCGTCGGCTACCGACGGCAGCGGCTCCGCCGTGAAGCACGACCCGGGCGCCCAGTCGCCGCTGACGAAGGACCCGGCGCCGGCCAACCCGGACCCCGGCTTCACGCACGGTTCGGCGGCGGCGTCGAGCGGGTTCTCCGCGCCCGGCGGGCAGGACTTCTCCGGTGACTTCGGCGGCAGCGCCGGCGCGGAGCCGGCCGTCGCGACGGCCGGCGCGGGCGTCGGTGGCGGCGACTCCGGTGTGGCCGGCGGCGGTGGCGGAGACGCGACCACGACGGCCGGGGCGAGCAACTTCGGTTCCGCCATCACCGGTGGCGGCGGTTCGGCCGACTTCGCCGGCGCGGTGTCGCTCGAGCCGGGTGCCCACACCGGCAGCGACGCGTCGCTGCCCGCGGCCGACGGCGGCGGGCTCGGGGCCACCCCGGTCGACCCGGGCGTGCACCAGGCCGCGGCGAGCTCGTCGAGCAGCATGAGCGGGATGTCCGGCATGGGCGGGATGGGCGGCATGATGGGCGGCATGGGCCAGTCGCCCGGTGGCGGCGGCGGTGACCAGCAGCGCGGGCCGAGCCAGTACCGCATCGAAGGCGGCGTCTTCGAGACGAGCGGCGCGAAGGGCCGGATCAGCGGCTCGCTGGACGACGAGGGTGACCGTTCGATCCGGTACGACCGGTGACGAGGGCCGAGGAGGGCCGATGAGCAGCGCCGAAGAGCGGTATCGCGCGGCGATCTCGACGATGGACGCCGCGGCGCGGGAGCAGGACGAGCAGCGGGGGCTGCGCGAACGCCGCGTCGCGGAGGCCGAGACGCAGGCCCGCGAGGGGTTGAAGAACGAGCTGGCGGCCGCGCAGAAGTACGCCGAGCACATGGACGAGCTCAACAAGCGCAAGCAGAGCGCGGGCGGCTGGGCGACGGAGAAGACCCTGGCCGACAAGGGCCGCGAGTCGCTGATGGAGTTCGGCGTCCACGAGGAAGAGGCGGACACCGGCTACACGGCCTACCCGACGCCGAGCTACGGGACGCCGGCCGTCCCGGCCGCGGCGGCGGTGCCCCCGCCGGCGCCGGAACCTCCCGCCGCACCCCCGGCGCCGGAGCCGCCGAAGCGCGGGCGGCACGCCCGCCAGCCCGACGACGAGGACGACTTCTCGAGCACCAGCTGGCTGGTCTGAGAGATGTCCCCGGAGCCCGCCCGCGTCAGTGGGCGGGCTCTTCTTCGCGGTCGATGGGCGCGAGCTTGACGTCCGCTTCGAGCAGCGGCCGGTACTTGTCGGTGCCGGTCAGGTGCGTGAGGAAGAAGGCCGTGAACAGCGCGCGGGTGACCTGCTGCGTCTTGCGGTGCGGCTTGCCGTGCATGATCAGCTGCGACCAGTGCCGGCCCTCGGTGACGCCCAGGTGGGTCGCCTTGCCGAGGGTGCGCAGCTGGACGTCCTCGCCGCCCCAGGCGTCGGTGATCGCCTCGGCGTGCCCGATCTTGGGGGCGACGAGGTCCTCCTCGGCGGCGAGGTGCAGGCCGGGAACGGTGATGGCCTTCGCGGACTCGGTCGCGGGCGGCAGCGTCTGGGCGGCGGCGATGGTCGCGACGGCCTTGATCCGCGGGTTTTCGGCCTGCGCGTCCTGAGCCGCGGCCAGCACGGCGGAGCCACCCCCGGTGGAGTGCCCGGCGAGGCCGAGCTTGGCCGGGTCGACGCTGATGCCGTCGGGCCCGAGCCGCACCGTGGTGACGACGTCGAGAGTGGTCAGCAGATCGGCGGCGAGCAGCCGGTGCGACGGCAGCGGGCCCCGCTGGGTAGCGGGCGCGGCGGCGACGATGCCCCAGCTGGCGAGGTGGTGCAGCAGCTGCCGGTACCGTTCGGGCGGCTGCAGCCACCCGTGCCCGAAGGCCACGGCGGGCAACCCGAGCCCGGCGCGCGGCGTGAAGACGACGCCGGGCAGCCCGACCAGGGCGAGATTGCCCCGCAGGACCTCGTGCGGACCCGGGTGCGTCAACTCCGCGAGCAGCTGCTTGGGCTTGCTGGCCATGCGGGAACCCTACTGTGCACCTCCGCCGAAGGCGCGCCCGCCGCGCTCGGAGCCGGCAGCCAAGAGCGCAACCGGCACTCCACCCAGCCCCTCCCGCAACCCCGATCCGAAGCCAGAACACTGCCGGCCGTAGTCACAATCAGACTTCGGGGTGGCGGCTCCCGAACCGCACACGTGTGGGTGACACCGCATTGGTCCGGACCACAACGACAGCGATAACCGCAGGTGAAGAACCCTTTCCGGACCCAGTCAACCCGCCGAACATCCCTCGTTAGGCTGGTGCGCGTGTGTGGAATCGTGGGATATGTCGGGCACCGCCCGGCTCTGGACGTCGTCCTCGGCGGGCTCCGGCGCATGGAGTACCGCGGTTACGACTCGGCCGGGATCGCCGTGCTGGACGGCGGCGAACTGACCGTCGAGCGCAAGGCCGGACGCCTCGCCAACCTGGAAGCCGAGCTCGACAAGGTCGGCCGGGACACCATCACCGGCACCGCCGGCATGGGCCACACCCGCTGGGCCACCCACGGCGCGCCGATCGACCGCAACTCGCACCCGCACCGGGACACGACCCAGCGCGTCGCCGTCGTGCACAACGGCATCATCGAAAACTTCGCCACCCTCCGCGCCGAGCTGGAAGCCGACGGCGTCGAGATGGCCAGCGACACCGACAGCGAGACCGCCGCCCACCTCGTCGCCCGCGCCTACACCGAAGGCGACACCAAGGGCGACCTCGCCGCCAGTGTCGCCGCCGTCTGCCGGCGGCTCGAAGGCGCCTTCACCCTCGTGGTGACGCACGCCGACCAGCCGGACACCATCGTCGCCGCCCGGCGGTCGTCGCCGCTGGTCGTCGGGGTCGGCGAGGGCGAGCACTTCGTCGCCTCGGACGTCGCCGCCTTCATCGAGCACACCCGCGAGGCCGTCGAACTGGGGCAGGACCAGCTCGTCGTCATCACGCGCGAGGGCTACGAGGTCACCGACTTCCACGGTGACGCCGCCCAGGCCAAGCCGTTCACCGTCGACTGGGACCTCTCCGCCGCCGAAAAGGGCGGTCACGAGTACTTCATGCTCAAGGAGATCGAGGAGCAGCCCGAGGCGCTTGCCAACACGCTGCGCGGGCACTTCGAGTCCGGCCGGGTCATCCTCGACGAGCAGCGCATCTCCGACCAGGACCTCCGCGACGTCGACAAGGTCTTCGTCGTCGCCTGCGGGTCGGCCTACCACTCCGGCCTGGTCGCGAAGTACGCCATCGAGCACTGGACGCGCCTGCCCGTCGAGGTCGAGCTGGCGTCCGAGTTCCGCTACCGCGACCCGGTCCTCGACCGCGACACGCTGGTCGTCGCGGTGTCGCAGTCCGGCGAGACGGCGGACACGCTCGAAGCCGTCCGGCACGCGCGGGAGCAGAAGGCGCGCGTCCTGGCCGTCTGCAACACCAACGGCGCGCAGATCCCGCGTGAGTCCGACGCCGTCCTCTACACCCACGCCGGTCCCGAGATCGGCGTCGCGTCGACCAAGGCGTTCCTCGCCCAGATCGCGGCGAACTACCTGGTCGGCCTGGCGCTGGCGCAGGCCCGCGGCACGAAGTACCCGGACGAGGTCGCCCGCGAGTTCGCCGAGCTGGAGGCCATGCCCGCGGCCGTCCAGAAGGTACTGTCCACTGTGGAGCAGACGCGGGACCTGGGCCGGCGCATCGCCGACTCGCGCGCGGTGCTGTTCCTCGGCAGGCACGTCGGGTTCCCGGTCGCCCTCGAAGGCGCGCTGAAGCTCAAGGAACTCGCGTACATGCACGCCGAGGGTTTCGCGGCCGGCGAGCTCAAGCACGGCCCGATCGCGCTGATCGAAGAGGGCCTGCCGGTCGTCGTCGTGATGCCGTCGCCCAAGGGCCGCGCGGTCCTGCACTCGAAGCTGGTCTCGAACATCAGCGAGATCCAGGCCCGCGGCGCCCGCACGATCGTGATCGCCGAAGAGGGCGACGAGACCGTCCGGCCGTTCGCCGACGAGCTCATCGAGGTCCCCGCGGTGCCGACGCTGCTGCAGCCGCTGGTGTCCACGGTGCCGCTGCAGGTGCTGGCCGCGGAGATCGCCCGCACCCGCGGGTACGACGTCGACAAGCCGCGTAACCTGGCGAAGTCGGTCACTGTCGAGTAAGCGGAGGCCCCGCCGTGCAGGGAATCTGGACCACGGAACGGATTCGCGAGGCGGAGGGGCGGGCGTTCGCCGTCACGCCGGAAGGCGAGCTGATGCGGCGCGCGTCCTTCGGCTTGTCGGTGCAGATCGCGGATCTCCTCGACGACCACACCGGCGGCGTTTCCGGCCGCCGGGTCGTGCTGCTGGTCGGCTCCGGCGACAACGGCGGTGACGCCCTGTGGGCGGGCGCGTTCCTGCGCCGACGCGGGGTGGCCGTCACGGCGATCCTGCTCAAGCCCGAGAAAGCCCACGCCAAGGGACTCGAAGCGTTGAAGCGGGCCGGAGGCCGCGCGGTGCCCGCCGAAGAAGGTCCACAGTGGATCGAACGGGCGGACGTCGTGGTCGACGGCATCGTCGGCATCTCCGCGAAGGGCTCGCTGCGGCCGGACGCCGCGCGGCTCGTCGAGCTCGTCGAGGCACCGATCGTGGCGGTCGACCTGCCCAGCGGCGTCGACCCGGACACCGGCGCGGTCGACGGCCCGGCCGTGAAAGCGACCCGCACCGTGACGTTCGGCGCCCGCAAGCCGGTGCACGCGCTGGCGCCCGCCCACTGCGGCGAGGTCGTGCTGGTCGACATCGGCCTCGACCTGGCCGACCCCGACCTCCAGCGGCTCGACGTCGTGGACGTCGCCGCGGCGTGGCCGGTCCCGGGGCCCGAGGACGACAAGTACAGCCAGGGCGTCGTGGGGGTCGCGGCGGGCTCGGCGACGTACCCGGGCGCGGCGGTGCTGGCGGCGGGCTCGGCGGTCCGCGCGACGGCGGGCATGGTCCGGTACGCGGGCCACGCGGCCGACGTCGTCCGGTCGCAGTGGCCGGAGATCATCGCGACGGGCACGGTCGCGGACGCGGGGCGGGTCCAGGCGTGGGTGGTCGGCCCGGGCATCGGCACCGGGGCGGAGGGCCGGGACGTGCTGCGGCACGTGCTCGGCCAGGGCGTCCCGGTCTGCGCGGACGCCGACGCGACGACGATCATCGCGAAGTCCCCGGACGTCCTGGACGCGCGTGACCCGGACACGCCGCTGGTCCTGACACCGCACGCGGGCGAGTACGAGCGCCTGATGGGCCGCAAGCCGGGCGCCGACCGCGTGACGGCGGCGCGCGAAGCGGCGAAGAAGTACGACGCGGTGGTGCTGCTGAAGGGGCACGTCACGGTGATCGCGGCCCCGGACGGCCGGGTCGCGGTGAACACCCCGCGCGGTGCCTGGCTGGCGACGGCCGGGTCGGGCGACGTCCTGTCCGGCCTGGTCGGCTCCCTGTTGGCGGCGGGCCTGGACCCGTGGCTGGCCGCGGCGGCCGCCGCGAACGTCCACTCGCTGGCCGGCGCGATCGCGGCCCAGAACGCGCCGACGTCGGCATCGGGCCTGGTCCACGCGATCCCGGAAGCCATTCGGTCGGTCCGCTCCCTCATGTCCTGAGCAGAGTTATCGAGTTCTCTGTTAACTCCAGGGGACAAATCTGGTAAGAATGCCGTGTGAGCGGCGGCACAGCACCCGGAGACCGGAAGACCCGGCCGTCCGACGCTGCCGTCGAACAGCGTCGGCAGGAGATCCTCGACCACGTCATCGAGCAGGGCGAGGTCCGCATCGACGACCTCACCACCCGGTTCAAGGTCAGCCTGATGACCATGCACCGCGACCTCGACGACCTCGCCGAGCGCCGCCTCCTGCGCAAGCTGCGCGGCAAGGTCGAGGCCTACCCGGCCCTCACCATCGAGACCGCCGCCCGCTTCCGCGACACCCTCCACCACGGCGAGAAGGACGCGCTCGGCGAAGCCGCCGCGAACCACGTCCAGCCCGGCCAGACCGTCTTCGTCGACGACTCCACCACGCTCCTGCCGCTGGTCAAGCGCCTGGCCGAGATCGACGCGCTCACCGTCGTCACCAACTCGCTGCACGCCGCGCGGCTGCTCGGGCCGAAGGTCGACGTCGTGCTCGCCGGGGGCCGCTACTCCCACGAGTACGACTCCTGCGCCGGTCCCGAGGTCCTGAACCTGCTCGACTCGATCCGCGCCGACATCTCGTTCGTGTCGGTCACGGCCGTCGCGGTCGGGCGGCTCTTCCACCCCGATCGCGACTACGCCGAGCTCAAGAAGGCCGCGCTCAAGGTCGCGAACCGGACCGTCCTCGTCGTCGACCACTCGAAGTTCGGCCGCACCGCCACCTACGCGCACGGCGACGTCGGCGACTACGACCTGCTGATCACCGGTGAGTTCACCCCCACCGAAGAGATCGAGGCCGCGCTCAACGCGGGCACCGCGATCGAGATCGTCGAACACGTCGCAGAGGGGCAGCCCTATGACAGCTGAGCTGGTCGCCGGGATCGACTCGTCCACGCAGTCGACCAAGGTCGTCGTGTGCGACGCGCGCACCGGGGAAATCGTCCGCACCGGCCGCGCGCCGCACCCCGACGGCACCGAGGTCGACCCCGCCGCCTGGTGGGACGCCTTCACCGAAGCCACCCGAGGCGTCCTCGACGACGTCAAGGCCATCGGCGTCGGCGGCCAGCAGCACGGCATGGTGACCCTCGACGAGCAGGGCGAGGTCGTCCGGCCCGCGCTGCTGTGGAACGACACCCGCTCCGCGCAGGCGGCGCTCAACCTCATCGACGAGCTGGGCGGGCCCTCGGTCTGGGCGAAGTCCGTCGGCTCGGTTCCGGTCGCGAGCTTCACCGTGACGAAGCTGCGCTGGCTGGCCGAGCACGAGCCGGAGCTGGCCAACCGCGTCGCGCGCGTCCTGCTCCCGCACGACTGGCTGACCTGGAAGCTCACGGGCGGCGACCCGGTCACCGATCGCGGCGACGCGTCCGGCACGGGCTACTTCTCGCCGTCGGACAACGCCTACCGCCTCGACGTCCTGAGCCACGCGTTCGGCGGCCGGACGCCCGAGCTGCCCACCGTGCTCGGCCCGGCCGACGCCGCCGGCCACACGAAGGACGGCGTGCTCGTCTCGGCGGGCACCGGCGACAACATGGCCGCCGCGCTCGGGCTCGAACTGCAGCCGGGCGACGTCGTCGTCTCGCTCGGCACCAGCGGCACGGTGTTCGGTGTCGCAGAGCACGGCGCAGCCGACGCGTCCGGCGAGGTCGCCGGGTTCGCCGACGCCACCGGCCGGTTCCTCCCGCTCGCCTGCACCCTCAACGCCGCCCGCGTCCTCACCGCGACGGCGACGATGCTCGGCGCGACCCTGGGTGAGTTCGACCGCCTCGCCCTCGGCGCCGAGCCGGGTGCCGGCGGCCTGACGTTCCTGCCGTACCTCGACGGCGAGCGCACCCCGAACCTGCCGGACGCCACCGGCTCGTTGACCGGCCTGACCCGGGCCAACATGACCCCGGAGAACCTCGCGCGCAGTGCCGTCGAAGGCATGCTGTGCGGCCTGGCCGCCGGCCTCGACGCGGTGCGCGCGCACGGCCTCGACGTCCACCGCGTGCTGCTGATCGGCGGGGGCGCGCAGTCGGCCGCCGTCCGCGCGGTCGCGCCGCTCGTGTTCGGCGTGCCCGTGCAGCTGCCCGACGTCGCCGAGTACGTCGCCATCGGCGCGGCGCGGCAGGCGGCGTGGGCCCTGGCTTCCAGTGCGGAACCCCCGTCCTGGCAGGAGAACCAAAAACTCCGGCTCGAGCTGGACGAGCCGACCGAGGCGCAGCGCGCCGAGGGCCACCGGATCCAGCAGCGCCACCTCGAAGCCCGCGAAGCGGCGCACGGGGTCCGGCGGACTCTCGGAGAGGACTGACCGATGGCTTCCATCACCTACGACAAGGCGACCCGGCGCTACGCCGGTTCGGAGCGCCCCGCGGTCGACGCGCTGGACCTGGAGATCGCCGACGGCGAGTTCCTGGTGCTGGTCGGCCCGTCCGGCTGCGGCAAGTCGACCAGCCTGCGCATGCTGGCCGGGCTCGAGGACATCGACGACGGCGCCGTCTGGATCGGCGACCGCGACGTCACCCAGCTGCCGCCGCGCTCGCGCGACATCGCGATGGTGTTCCAGAACTACGCGCTGTACCCGCACATGACGGTCGCGCAGAACATGGGCTTCGCGCTGAAGATCGCCGGCCGCCCCGCGTCCGAGATCAAGCAGAAGGTCCTCGAGGCCGCGAAGCTGCTGGACATCGAGCAGTACCTCGACCGCAAGCCGAAGGCGCTCTCCGGTGGTCAGCGCCAGCGCGTCGCGATGGGCCGCGCGATCGTCCGCGAGCCGCAGGTCTTCCTGATGGACGAGCCGCTGTCGAACCTCGACGCGAAGCTGCGTGTTTCGACGCGCACGCAGATCGCCGCGCTCCAGCGCCGCCTCGGCGTCACCACGGTGTACGTCACGCACGACCAGGTCGAGGCCATGACGATGGGTGACCGCGTCGCCGTGCTGTCGGACGGCCTGCTGCAGCAGTGCGACACCCCGCGCGCGCTGTACGACCGGCCCGCAAACGCTTTCGTCGCCGGGTTCATCGGCTCGCCCGCCATGAACCTCGTCACGGCGAAGCTGACGGCCGAGGGTGCCGAGCTGGGTGGCGCGCGCGTGCCGCTGTCGCGCGAGACGATCGCGGCCGCCGACGGCGACACCGTCAAGCTCGGCTTCCGCCCGGAGGCCCTCGAGGTCACCACCAGCGAGGACGGCACCCTGCCGATCAAGGTGGACCTGGTCGAGGAGCTGGGCTCGGACGCGTACGTCTACGGCAAGCTGGCCGAGAGCGACGCCGAGGGCACGCAGTCCAACATCGTCGCCCGCGTCGACCCGCGCACGCCGCCCGCCATGGGCGACACGCTCCACCTGCGCATCCGCCCGGACGAGCTGCACGTGTTCTCGGCCACAGGTGACGGGGCTCGCCTGCCCTGACCTCGGGTCATGGGAAACTGGAGGCGTTATGTCCTCCAGTTTCCCGCGCGCCCAGGTCGACATCGACCTCGACGCGATCCGCCACAACCTCACCGTGCTGGGCGCCCGCGCGCCCGGCTCCGAAGTGATGGCCGTGGTCAAGGCCGACGCCTACGGCCACGGCGCGCTGCCGGTGGCGCGCGCCGCGGTCGAGGCCGGCGCGAGCTGGCTCGGCACCTGCTCGCTCGCCGAGGCCCTCGCGCTGCGCGAAGCCGGGATCACGACCCGGCTGTTCAGCTGGCTGGACACCCCGGACGTCGACTTCGCGCCGGGCATCGAAGCGGACGTCGACCTCGCGGCCAGCTCCCTGGGTGAGCTACGCCGCATCGCGGCCGCCACGCCGGCGGGTACCCGGGCGCGTGTGCACCTCAAAATCGACACCGGGCTGTCGCGCAACGGCTGCCCGCCCGCCCGCTGGGCCGAACTGGTCGAAGCGGCGGCCGCCGAACCGCGGGTCGAGGTGGTCGCGATCTGGTCCCACCTCGCGTGCGCGGACGAGCCCGAACACCCGTCGATCGACATGCAGGCCAAGCGGTTCGCCGAGGCGTACGACGCGGCCCGCGCGGCCGGGCTCGACCCGAAGCGGCACCTGGCCAACTCCGCGGCCGTGCTGACCCGGCCGGACCTGCACTTCGACCTCGTGCGGCCCGGCATCGCGATGTACGGGCTCAACCCGGTGCCGCAGGCCGAAGACCTGCGCCCGGCGATGACGTTCCGGTCGGCGGTCACGCTGGTCAAGCGCGTCGACGCCGGGGAATCGGTGTCCTACGGCCACACCTGGACCACCCCGCGCGCCACGAACCTGGCGCTGGTCCCGGCCGGGTACGCCGACGGCGTGCCGCGGTCGCTGTCCGGCCGGATGGACGTCTGGCTCGGCGGGCAGCGGCGGCCCGTGGCCGGGCGCGTCTGCATGGACCAGCTGGTGGTCGACTGCGGCGACTTCGAGCCGTCCGCCGGCGACGAGGTCGTGCTGTTCGGCGCCGGGGCACAGGGCGAGCCGACGGCTCGCGAATGGGCCGACAAGCTGGGCACCATCGACTACGAGATCGTGACGTCGATGTACCGGCCGCGGGTGCGGCGCCGGTATCTGGGGGAGCGCTCGTGACACCTTCACGACGACTGCTGGCCATCGCGGGCGGGGTCGGGGCCATCGCCACCGGGACCGCCGCCGCTATCGTCGCCGCGCAGCAGCGGCGGCACAGTGAGGATCCGTACGTGGACGAGCCGCTGGGGGAGCTGAAGCCGGACCGTACTTCCACGGTCGCGGCCGAGGACGGCACGCCGCTTTCGGTCGAGGAGATCGACCCGGAAGACGGCGGGAAACCGGAACTGACTGTCGTGGGGGTCCACGGCTTCGCGCTTTCGCGGCGCTGCTGGCACTTCCAGCGCCGCGACCTCGCGTCGCTGAGGCTGCCGCGCGTGCGTCAGGTGTACTACGACCACCGCGGCCACGGCCTGTCCGGCGCGGCGAACGCGGAGACGTCGACCATCGAGCAGCTGGCGCGCGACCTCGACGTCGTGCTGCGGTCCGTGGTGCCGGAGGGACCCATCGTGCTGATGGGGCACTCGATGGGCGGCATGGTGATCATGGAGCTCGCCGCCGAGTTCCCGGAGCTGTTCGAAGACCGCGTGTGCGGCGTCGCCTTCATCGCGACGGCCGCGGGCGAAGTGGGCGCACGCGGGTTGCCGCGTCCGCTGCTCTCGAAGTACAACCCCCTGACGCGGGCGGCCGGCGGGCTCGCCGGGTGGCAGCCGGGGCTGGTCGAGTTCGTGCGTGCCGCGGGCGGGCAGCTGACCCGCCAGGCCGTGCGACGGCTGGCGTTCGGCAGCCGCGACGTCGCGCCCCGGCTCGTCGACTTCATGCTCGAGATGCTGGAAGTGACGCCGGTCCGCGGGCTGGTCAACTTCGTCGACACGCTCGGCAGCCACAACCGGTACGCCGCCCTGGCCGGGCTGAAGCACGCGGAAGTGCTGGTCATCGGCGGCGACTCGGACCGCTTCACGCCGTTCTCGCACGCCGAGCGCATCGCGTCCGAGCTGCCCGACGCGGAGCTGGTGCGCGTCCGCGGCGCCGGCCACATGGTGCAGCTCGAGCAGCCCGAGCTGGTGAACAGCCATCTGATCGATCTCCTGCAACGCTGTTCCGGTGTGGACGGCGAATCTACGTCCCGGCGAAACTGGTGGTGGCAGCGTTGACCTTCGTTTTTCCCACGCCCGAAGAGACCATGGACTTCGGGCGCGTGCTCGGCCGCGTGCTGCGCGCCGGTGACCTCGTGCTGCTGGCGGGCCCGCTCGGCGCGGGCAAGACGACGCTGACCCGCGGCATCGCGGACGGCCTCGGCGTCGGCGGCCGGGTCAGCAGCCCGACGTTCGTGCTGGCCCGCGTCCACCCGGCGGGTGCACCGGGCGTCCCGCTGGTGCACGTGGACGCGTACCGCCTGGGCGGCGACCTGTCCCAGCTGGACGACCTCGACCTGGACCCGGACCTGGAGCGCTCGGCGATCGTGGTCGAGTGGGGCGAGGGCTCGGCGGAGCGGCTGTCGGAGGACTACCTGGTGGTCCGGCTGGACCGCCGCGAGGACGACGTCCGCGAGGTCACCCTGGAACCCCACGGCACCTGGGCCGACCGCGTACCGGAGCTCGCCAAGATGTCGTGAGTGGGAAACCGTGTGCTAACCCTGTTTCTCACTCACGACCGCGCGGGCCACGCCCAGGTCGACGAGGTCCTGGGGGCGCAGCCGGAGCTGGTTCGCGATGGCCGGGACCTCCTCGACCGGGCGCTTGAGGATCGCCGCGGCCGCTTCCGGGGACGTCACCGAGAAGTACGCGTCGGGGGCCACCCAGGTCGAGCCCGCCGCCGCGAACGCCAGTGCGCCGCCTGAGCCACCTTCGCCGATCACCAGGGTCGTCACCGGGATCGACGCCGTCGCGACCGCCTCGAACATCGCCGCGATCGCGCCGCCCGCGCCGGCGCGCTCCGCGGCCGCGTCGTTCGCCGCGCCCGGGGTGTCGACCAGCGTCAGCACCGGGATGCCCAGCCGGGACGCCAGCTGCACCAGCCGCGCCGCCGTCCGGAAGCCCGCGGGCGACGTCGGCGTGCCGCACTGGGCCGCGTACGCGATCGTCCGGCCGTCGCGCCAGCCGAAGCCGCACGACACCCCTTCGTCGACGCCGCCCGCGCGGTCGCCGCTCACCTCCGAGCGCCACTCGAAGTACGCGTCGAGGTACTCGTGCGCCCGCGCCCGCCGGGGCGAGCGCGCGGCCTGCACCGCCTCCCAGCCCGTGTCCGGCACCGTAGCCGGCCGCAGCGCGGACGGCGGGGGAGCCGCCGCCGAGGAGTGCGCGGTGAGCAGCCGCAGCCACCGTTCCAGCGTCACGCCCAGGGCGTCCGGCGAGACGATCTCGTCGACCTGGCCCCACTCGAGCTTCGCCTCGGCCGTGTACGCCTCCGGCGAACCCGCGGGACGCACCCGCGAGCCCGCGAAGCCGACCTGAGCCTCGGGCAGCGCGAGGATGACGTCGGCGCCCGCGCCGAGCGTCGCCCAGCCGCCGCCGGTCGTCGGGTCGCGCAGCACCGAGATCTGCGGGATGCCCGAAGCACGCGTCAAGGCCGAGGCCCGCGCGACGCGCTGAAGCTGCATCAACGCGCGCATGCCCTGCTGCATGCGGCTGCCGCCGGTCGAGATCAGCGACACCACCGGCAGGCGCGCATCACGGGCGTGCGCGAACGCCGCCTCGATCCGGTCGCCGGTCCGCTGCCCGAGCGAGCCGCCGAGGAAGCCGAACTCGAACGTGATCAGCACGGCTTCCACGTTGCCGATCTTCGCCGTCCCGCAGATGACCGACTCCTTCTCGCCGGTGCGTTCTTCGGCGGCGGAGCGCGCTTCGCGGTAGCCGGGCCAGTCGATCGGCCCGTCGGCGGGCTCGTCGCGCAGCGGGGTGGGGAACTCTTCGAAGTCGTTCGCGATCGCGGCGACGACCTCGCGCGCCGGCTGCCTAGGCACCGAGCGCCCGCTTCATGACCTTGCCCATGTCGTTGCGCGGCAAGGCATCCAGGTATCGGACGACCCGTGGGCGCTTGTGCGGCGAGAGCAGCTTCGCGACGTGGTCGGCCAGCTCCCCGGCCGACGGTGGTGGCCCGCTGGGCACGATCCACGCGACGATCCGCTCGCCGAGGTCGTCGTCCGGCTCGCCGGTGACGGCCGCTTCGGCGACGCCGGGGTGTTCGAGCAGCGCGTTTTCGATCTCGCCCGCGCCGATCTTGTAGCCGCCGCTCTTGATCAGGTCGGTCGCCTTGCGCCCGACGATCTTGACGTAGCCGTCGCTGTCGCGCGTCGCCATGTCGCCGGTGCGGAACCAGCCGCCGTCGAGCGCGGCCGCGGTCGCGTCCGGGCGGTTGAGGTACTCGGTGAACAGGTTCGGGCCGCGCACCTGGATCTCGCCAACAGTCTCGACGTCGTCGATCACCTCGCCCGCCTCGCCGAGCAGCCGAAGTTCGACGCCCCGCAGCGGCACGCCGACGGTGCCGGGCTTGCGTTCGCCGTCCGCGCGGACGCTCGTGTTCATCAGCGTCTCGGTCATGCCGTAGCGCTCGACGACCTGCTGGCCGGTCGCTTCGGTGATCCGCTGGTGGTCGTGCACCGGCAGCGCCGCGGACCCGGAGACGAGCAGCCGCGCCTTGCGAAGCGCTTCCGCGAGGGCGGCGTTCGTGCCGACTTCGCCGGCGATGCGGTGGTACATCGTCGGGACGCCGAACATCATCGTCGCGCCGTTCGTCAGCTCCTTCGCGACGCCCTCGGTCGAGAACCGGCCGAGGTGGCGCACCGAGCCGCCGCGGCGCAGCGGGCCGAGGATGCCGAGGATCAGGCCGTGCACGTGGAACAGCGGGAGCGCGTGCACGAGGACGTCGTCCGCGGTCCACTGCCAGGCGTCTTCCAGGGCGTCGAGCGTGGTCGCGATCGACCGGCGGGGGAGGACGACGCCCTTCGGCGGCCCGGTGGTCCCGGACGTGTAGACGATCAGCGCGGGCGCCTCGGCGTCCGGCTCGGCCGCCAGGGGCGTCTTCTCGCCGGTCAACGGGATGTCGCGGCGGGGCAGGCCGGCCAGGCCCTCGGGCAGTTCGGCGCCCGGCTCGGCGAGCACCAGCTGCGGTTCGCTGTCGGCGAGGATATGCGCCAGCTCGCGCTCGCCGATCTTCGGGTTGAGCGGCACGGCCGGGACCCCGGCCAGCAGCGCGGCGACGACGGCGACGCTGGTGTGCACGGTCGGCGTCGCCCAGACCGCGACCCGGCCGCGCGGCAGGTCTCGGGCGAGGTGGCCGGCGACAGCGCCGAGATCGTCGTAGGTGAGCACGTGGTCGCCGAAGCGCAGAGCCTCTTTGGCGGAACCGTCGGCGAGGGCGGGGAACAACGGGGCGGGCACCGCGGGGACCTCCCAGAGTCGGACTCCAACCGCACGTTACCTTGCGGATCAGTCCCCTGCAGCAAGCCGTCGAAGACCCTGGTCGTACGCTTGGTTACCGTGTTGGTACTGGCGATCGATACCTCGACCCCGGCGGTGACCGCGGGCGTCGTCGCGGTGGACGGCGACGGGGTCGAGACGCGCGGCGACCGCGTCACGGTCGACCCGCGCGCCCACGGCGAGCTGATCACGCCGCACGCGCTGGCCGCGGCCGAAGCCGCCGGCGTGGGCCTCAAGGATCTGGACGCGATCGTCGCGGGTGTCGGCCCCGGCCCCTTCACCGGCCTGCGCGCCGGGATGGCCACCGCCGCCGCGCTCGGGTACGCCCTCGGCATCCCGGTGTACCCCGTCTGCAGCCTCGACGCGCTGGCCGCCGACGTCGCCCCGAGTGACGGCGCCTTCCTCGTCCTCACCGACGCGCGCCGTCGCGAGGTCTACTGGGCGAGCTACGACGCCGCCGGGAACCGCGTCGACGGCCCGCACGTCCGGCGCCCGGCCGACCTGGAGACCGACGTCAAGGTCGCGGCCGGCGACGGCGCCGTGCTGTACGCCGCCGCGCTCGACGTCCAGCCGATCGAGCCGCGCTTCCCGTCGCCCGCCGGCCTCGTGAAGGCCGCCCGGAGCGCGCTGCTGGCGAAGGAAACGCCCGCGCCGCTGACGCCGTTGTACCTGCGCCGTCCCGACGCCGCCGAGCCCGCCGCCCCGAAACGGGTGACCGCGCCGTGAGACTCGAGCCCCTGCGCCGCCGGGACATCGCCCGGTGCGTCGAGATCGAGCAGATCCTCTTCCCCGGCGACGACCCGTGGAGCTCGCGCGCGTTCCACTCCGAACTGGACGCCGGGAACTTCTACCTTGCCGCCCGCCCGGACGAGGGTGACGAGCTGCTCGGCTACGCGGGGTTGGCCGTCGTCGGGCGGCGCCGCGGCGAGTACGAGGCGACCGTGCACACCATCGGCGTCGCGCCCGAGCACCAGGGCCAGGGCATCGGCAAGGCCCTGCTGCGGGCATTGCTGGAGCGGGCCGACGAGTTCGAGGCGCCGGTCTTCCTCGAGGTCCGCACCGACAACGAAACGGCGCTCGCGCTCTACGAGAACCACGGCTTCGAACGGCTCGGCATCCGGAAGCGCTACTACCAGCCTTCCGGCGCCGACGCGTACACAATGGTCCGCCCGGCGCGGACGCGAGACGAGGTGGCGGGCTGATGTCACGCATCATCATGGGCATCGAGAGCTCGTGCGACGAGACCGGCGTCGGCCTAGTCCGGCTGCACGACGACGGCACGGTCGAGCTGCTCGCCGACGAGGTCGCCTCCAGCGTCGAGCAGCACGCGCGCTTCGGCGGCGTGGTGCCCGAGGTCGCCAGCCGCGCGCACCTCGAGGCGATGGTCCCGACGACCGCGCGTGCCTTCGAGAAGGCCGGGCTGGCACTGTCCGATGTGGACGCCATCGCGGTGACGGCCGGGCCGGGCCTGGCGGGCGCGCTGCTCGTCGGCGTCTCCGCGGCGAAGGCGTACGCGACGGCGCTGGACGTGCCGCTCTACGGCGTCAACCACCTGGCCGGGCACATCGCCGTGGACACACTGCAGCACGGGCCGCTGCCGGCGCCGTGCCTGGCGCTGCTGGTTTCGGGCGGGCACACGCAGCTGCTGCGCGTCGACGACATCGCGTCGGGGATCACCGAGCTGGGGTCCACTGTGGACGACGCCGCAGGCGAGGCGTACGACAAGGTCGCGCGCGTGCTCGGCCTGCCGTACCCGGGCGGCCCGCCGATCGACAAGGCGGCGAAGAACGGCGACCCGGCGGCGATCGCGTTCCCGCGCGGCATGACCGGCCCGCGCGACGCCAAGAACGACTTTTCCTTCTCCGGCTTGAAGACCGCGGTGGCGCGCTGGGTCGAAGGCGCGGCCCGGCGCGGCGAGGAGATCCCGGTGGACGACGTCGCGGCGTCGTTCCAGGAAGCCGTCGCGGACGTGCTGACCATGAAGGCGGTCCGCGCGGCGAAGGAGCAGGGGATCGGCACCCTCGTCATCTCCGGTGGCGTGGCGGCGAACTCGCGGCTGTCCGCCCTCGCCGCGGAGCGTTGTGCGGCGGCCGGGATCGAGCTGCGCGTCCCGCGGCCGCGCCTGTGCACGGACAACGGCGCGATGATCGCGGCCCTGGGCGCGCACGTGGTGGCGGCCAAGCTCCCGACGACGCCGTTGGACTTCAGCGCGAACCCGGCCCTGCCGGTGAACGTGGTCTCGCTCTGACCTAGGACGCCGCGGCGTGCCGGTGCGCCCGGGAGCCCACGCCCAGCAGTTCCTCGATCGCCGCGACCGCCAGGATCGCCGCATTGCCTTCGCCGTAGGGGTTTCCGACCTGCGCCGGCCGCAGCGCTCCGCTGAGCAGCCGCGCGGCCGTGTCGGCGATGCGCTCGGTGTCCGTGCCCACGAGCCACGCACAGCCGGCGTCGACGACCTCGGTCCGCTCGGTGACGTCGCGCAGCACCAGGACCGGCGTGCCGAACGTCGGCGCCTCCTCCTGGATGCCGCCCGAGTCCGTCAGCACCAGTGACGCCAGCCGCAGCGCGCGCACCAGGTCGGGGTACTCCAGCGGGTCCGTCACCGTCACTCGCGGCAGGCCACCGAGAGCCGCGTCGACCTGGGCGCGGACCTGCGGGTTCGGGTGCGCCGGGAACAGCACCTGGACGTCCGGGTGCTCGGCCACGATCAGCTGCACCGCGGCCAGCGTCCGCTCCAGCGGCTCGCCCCACGACTCCCGCCGGTGCGAGGTCACGAGCACCAGCCGCTCGCCCGCCTCCGCGATCTCCATCTCCAGCAACGCCAACGCCGTGTCGCGCGCCGGCAGGTCGCGCGCCGCGATCTCCAGCACCGCGTCGACGACCGTGTTGCCGGTGACCGCGATCCGCTGGCGCGCCACGCCTTCCGAGCGCAGCGCGGCCGCCGCGCCGAGCGTCGGCGCCAGGTGCAGGGCCGCCAGCCGCGACACCATCTGCCGCGCGCCCTCCTCCGGGAACGGCGCCGCGAGATCGCGCGTGCGCAGGCCGGCCTCCAGGTGCACCACCGGGATGCCCAGCCAGAACGCGGCCAGCGCGCCCGCGAGCGTCGTCGTCGTGTCGCCCTGGACGACGAGCGCGGCCGGCGCGTGCCGGCGCAGGACGTCGTCCAGCGCGGGGAGCAGGCCCGCGACGAGCTCCGCCTGGCCGCCCGTGACGCGCGGCGGCACGTCGAGCCAGGCGTCCGCGACCAGGCCGAACGGCGCCAGGGCCTGCTCGACCATGCCCGCGTGCTGCCCGCTGTGGACCAGGACCGGCCGCAGCGCCGGGTGCTCGTCCAGCGCCAGTGCCAGCGGCGCGAGCTTCAGCGCTTCCGGGCGCGTCCCGGCCAGCAACATCACATCCACCCCGCGGTGCCCCTTCTCCACATAGTCCAGTGTCCAGGAAAATTTCTCTCAAGGGGGCCGCCGGCGTGCGAGGGGCGCACGCCGACGGCCGTTTCCCTATTCCCGCGCCCGGGAGAGGCGGCGGTTGCGGCGGTGGACGGCGATCAGCGCGGCGGTCCCGAGCAGGACCAGGAGCACGCCGACGGCCAGCCACCACCCGATGTCGGCGCCGGTGGCGGCGAGGGTGCCCACGCCACCCCCGGCCACGCCGACGCCCGCGCCCGGCATCTTGTACACGGTCAGACCCGGGCGGTGCGGCGACGGTAGATGCGCGTCCCGAACGGCACGGCGATCGCGCCGAGCAGCCCGAGCCCGATCCACAGGCCGGCACCGGAGGCCAGCGGCATCGGCGGCGCGGCCGGGCCGCACGTCGCCGACGACACGATGACGTCACCCGAGCCGAGCGCGCCGACGACCCCGCCGAGCAGCTTCACGTGGAGGGCGTTGACCGTGAGGCTGCCGTCCTTGTTCCGGATCTGCTCGTTGAGGATGACCGTCGCGACGTTGATCCCGGCGATCGCCACCTTGACCTGCGTGTTCGGCGCCGGGGTGGCGTCGACCGCGCCGGCGCTGCCGAGGTTCGCGCCGACCAGCGTGGTGCTGCCCTTGACGCCTTCCTGGGTCGCCGTGCAGACCGCTTCCACGGCCTTGGCGCCGACGTTGTTCCCGAGGGCCTTGAGCAGCGGCAGGCCGACGTCGGCCGTGCTCGCCTTCGCCGTCACCGAGCCGGAGTTGTCGTCCCGCTTGGCTTCGGTGGTGATCACGCCGGTGCTCAGGATCCCGGTCAGGCCGACGCTGGCCAGCGTGCTGGTCGTCGGGCCCGCGGTGTTCGCGGCGGCGAGCGGGCCCGCCTTGACGGCCGGCTGGCCGAGCAGGGTGACGTCGACGTTCACGCCGTACGCCGACCCGTCGCCGGGGGCCGCCGAAGCGGGGGCCGCGCCGGCGAGCACGACGCTCGCCACGACCGCGGCGAGCAGGCCGCCGCGGCGCACGAGGGAGCTCTTCATCTACTGGTCCTCCGAATTCGCTGGGTTGTCCGGGTTGGGTGCGTGACGGTGGCGCGGATCGACCCGGCTTGCCTCGACTCGGCACGCGAATCGACTATCGCCAAGCGAGGCCGGAATAGCACACCAAATTCGCCGAATCACCGCATTGGGTATTCCCGGAGGACGTTCTTGCAGGTCGCGGGAAGCATCACCCGGTCGGCCTAGCAAGTTCGCCGCGACATTTGCCGAATGGCCGCTTAAACCACACCTCCGGGTAGAGCCGGGGCACGGTCGTGTCTTACGCTCGCCCGGGGGTCCGCAGCTTGACCGAAGAACCCAGACCGAGAGGACCGTCGTGGCCGTAGCGAGCGCTCCGAACGCAGGCATGGCACGGTTTCCGCTGGTCGTGGCGCTGAGCGCGCTGGCGGCCGCGGGCGTCGTGCTGGTGCTGGCCGAGCGGTTCTACCGCGAACTGGAAGTGCGCCTCGCCGGCGCGATCCTCGAAGTCATCACTACATCGGGTGTTTATGTCGCCCCCGATCGGGAGTCCGTTTACTTTGGGTTGAGCAGCGCTGCTCCGTTCGGGTTGAGAATGACGCCGGAATGTTCGTCGGCGTTCCTTTTACTGCCACTGCTCGTTGTGACCATGGTCATGCTGTACTTCCGGCCGGGCAATGCGAAACGGCTGTTCTTTTCGCTCGGCGTTTCCGCCCTCGTCGTCGTGCTGGTGAACCAGCTGCGCATTCTCACGATCGTCGGGCTGGTCCACGGGTTCGGCACCGACGAGGGCTACTACTGGGGCCACACGCTGCTCGGCTCCATGGTGAGCGTGCTCGGCGGCGCCGTCTCGCTGGTGCTGTTCGTCTGGCTCGCCACGCGGAAGAAGACCGCATGAGCGTCAAGGTCCTGCTGGCGATCACGCAGGCGTTCGCGCTGACGATGAGCGTGGCGTTCCTCGTCTACGTCGTCCTCATCGTGGTGCCGTACCTGCGCCGCAAGCCCGGCCCGGTCGGCGACGCGGCCGACTTCACGTGGCACTTCTTCGTGCCGTGCCGCGACGAAGAGGCCGTCATCCGCGACACCATCCGCTACCTGCGCACGACGTTCCGCAAGGCGCACGTCTGGGTCGTCGACGACGACTCCGAGGACCGGACCGCTCGCGTCGTCCGGATGCTGTGGCGGCGGCACGGCGGCTACGACCCGTACCTGCACCTGGTGCCGCGCGTGCGGCCCGAAGCCCGCACCGGCAAGGGCGACGCGCTCAACGCCGCGTACCGGGCCCTGAACGACTGGATGGGCCCGGACGCCTCCCGCGACGACGTCGTCGTGGTGGTG
The DNA here is from genome assembly GCF_054781455.1 of Amycolatopsis stemonae. Lineage (NCBI taxonomy): Bacteria > Bacillati > Actinomycetota > Actinomycetes > Pseudonocardiales > Pseudonocardiaceae > Amycolatopsis > Amycolatopsis stemonae. The sequence goes on from NZ_BAAGUJ010000008.1 coordinate 33,480, forward strand.
GTCGACGCCGACGGCCGGCCGGCGCCGAACTGCCTGGACGTGTGCGCGGCCGGGCACCTCTTCGGCGACCCGGGGATCGGCGCGGTCCAGCTGGACGTCCGGATGAGCAACGTCGCGACGCCGCCGCCGTCGCGGAACCCGGTCGGCCGCTGGTTCGGCCTGAAGCTCGCGCAGTTGCAGGACCTGGAGTTCCGGACGGCCATCGCGGCGATCCAGACGTCCCGCGGCTTCACCGGCACGATCTCCATGGGCGGCAACGGCCAGTTCACCCGGCTCACCGCGCTCGACTCCATCGCGGGCCCCGACGACCAGCCGTGGCGCGGCTCGCTGCTGGAGGACTTCGAGCTCGGCGTCCACCTGCTGACGGAAGGCTGGCGCACCGGGTTCACCCCGGATTCCCATGTGGCGCAGGAAGGTCTGTACAGCCTGCGGCGGTTCCTGGTGCAGCGCACGCGGTGGGGCCAGGGCACCATGCAGTGCGCGCGGTACCTCCGGCGGATCTGGGACTCGCCGCACGTCAGCACGCTCGGCGCGGCGGAGATGATGTACTACCTGGCCCAGCCGTGGCTGCAGCTGCTCGGCTCGCTGCTGTACCCGATCCCGTTCGTCCTGCTGGTGGTGAGCACCGCGGGCGACCCGGCGCAGATGTGGGCGTGGTTCACCGGCGGCGCGTGGATCCTGTTCGCCATCTACGGCTCGTTCGGGCTGCTGCCGTTCCTCGTCTGGGGCCCGATCTACCAGCTGAAGTGCCTGCGCAGCAAGAACGTCCTGCGCGGCATCGGGCTCGGCTTCGCGTACGCGGCGTACATCTACACGTTCTACGTGACGTCGTGGCGTGCGTTGTTCCGGCTGGTGCGCCGCCGCAACGGCTGGGCGAAGACGCGCCGCAACACCGAACAGGCGGCCGGGGCGAAGGTCGCGCTCGACGCGTGAGCGCGACCTCCGCCGCCGGTCAGAACGCCGGCAGGAACCGGACGTCGTCCGCCTTGACGAACGCGATCCGGTGCCCGAACTGGATCTGGACGTACTCGAGCTTGCCCTTGACCACCACGTGGTCGGCGAGGTCGAACGTCACCGCGTAGTAGTACTCCGACCCGACCGTCCCGGCCGACGAGTACTTCTGGCCCGCCGACAGCGTGTACGGCAACGGCGTGATGGCCTGCACCGGCACGTTCGCCGGGTAGGCCTCGGGCTCGGGGTAGGCGCGCCCGTAGACCGGCACCGTCGCGAGGCCGGGCTTCGGGGTGACGACCCAGCCGATGGCGGGCTTCGCGACGCGGGCGTCGCGCGGGTTGTGGAACCAGCCCTTCTGGCCGAGGTACCAGATGGCCGTCCAGTCGCCGCTGACGTCCGCGACGGCGTACTGCTGCCCGGTCGCGACGCGGCTGCCGACGTCCGCGACGTCCATCGTGGACGGTGTCCCGTCGGGGTGGAGGCCGACGTCCTTCAGCAGCGGCGAGGACTCACTGGGCTCGCTGTGCAGCACGACGGCTTCCGAGCCCCGCGCGGCACACGGCTGGCCGGCGGTGTCGCAACCGGTGAAGATCGGCTGGTTCTTCGCGAAGTCCGGGTCGATCGTGACCAGCGACGAGCCGGGCCGGCCGAACCCGCCGAGCGGCGCGCCGAGCAGGTCGAAGTAGTGCGACCAGTCCCAGTAGGGGCCCGGGTCCCAGTGCATGCCCTTGATCGTCGACGGGATCGTGCCCGGCACGTTGTCGTGGCCGATGATGTGCGCCCGGTCGAGCGGGATGCCGTACCTGCGGGCGAGGTAGCCGACGAGCTTCGCGCTCGAGCGGTACATCGCCTCGGTGTACCAGGTGCCCTTCGCGGCGAAGCCTTCGTGCTCGACGCCGATGGACTTCGCGTTGACGTACCAGTTGCCCGCGTGCCAGGCGACGTCCTTGGTCGGCACGTGCTGGGCGATCAGGCCGTCGTTCGAGCGGACGGTGTAGTGCCAGCTCACGTACGTCGGGTCCTGGGCGAGCTTGAGGACGCTGTCCCAGTAGCCCTCGGTGTCGTGGATGACGATGTGGTCGATCTTCTGGCTCACCGGCCGGTTCGCGAGGTCGTGGTTGCCGTAGTCGTCGTTCGGCAGCTCCTGGTAGGGCGCGGGGACCGACTCGCAGGTGACGGTCCGCGGGCACTCGAGGCCGGTCTGGCCCTGCTCGTGCGGCGGGGTCCGCACGTCGGGCGTCGGGGCCAGGCTGACCTGCTGGCCGTCGTCGGTGGTCCGGGCGGCCCCGGTCCGGACGGTGTCGAAGACCTCGTCGGCGAACGTCTTCGCGGCGTCTCCGGTGGACCCGCTGTACTTCGCGACGGCGTCGTACCAGCTGGCCGTTCCGGCGTGGTCCTTCGCCAGCAGGGCGGCGCCGCCCCGGATGTTCTGCGCCGGGTCGCCGCGGAGCGTCCCGGCGTCCTGGCCGATGAGCTGCGCGGCCTCGTCGACGGTCTGCAGCCCGGCGGGCGGCACGGCGGGCCCGGCCTGCGGGTGCAGCGCGGGCCGCGCGTCGTCGCCACGCGGGTCTTCGGTGCCCTCGTCGTGGTGGGAGGTGGCGACGCCGGCCTCCCGCACGTCGGTCAGGTGCATCGGCCCGTACCCGGCGGCGGTGCTGGGCGTCCCGCCGTTGAAGTCCCACCGGGACTCGAGGTAGGAGACGCCGAGCAGGACGTTCTCGGGAACACCGAACTCGCTCGCGGCGGCGGCGAAGTCCCGCTGCCGCTGGTCTCGGGTGGTGGCCTGGGCCGGCGCGGCGGCCAGCCCGGTGAGGAGGGTGGCGGTGGCGACCAGCGCCGCCGTTCTCGGGAGGGACATGGGCATAAACCCCCAGGGTTCAGGTGCCAGACGGTGAGAACCTAACCAGAAACTCACGCCGGGGGTAGAGGCCAACACGGCCCAATCGCGCCCTGAGCGGCTCGGGGACCGGTCGTCGGCCCTCGGTGCCGCGGTGGGGCGAAAGCGGCCGGTCAGACCGCCTGCGCGCCCGTTCGACCCGCCCGCGGCCACCCTCCTTGCGAAGCTGGCACTCACGTGGCTAGAGTGCTAATCGCACGGCCCGACAGCCCCGGCACCCGCGACGGCGGGGGTGGTAGAGCCGTAACCACATCCTGCCAACGCTTTCGACGACCGTGGAGGTCAACCCGGTGAGCGTGAACATCAAGCCGCTCGAGGACAAGATCGTTGTCCAGACGAGCGAGGCCGAGGAGACGACCGCCTCCGGCCTCGTCATCCCCGACACCGCCAAGGAGAAGCCCCAGGAGGGCAAGGTTCTGGCCGTGGGCCCGGGCCGGATCGACGACAAGGGCAACCGCGTCCCGCTGGACGTGAGCGTCGGCGACGTCGTCATCTACTCGAAGTACGGCGGCACCGAGGTCAAGTACAACGGTGAGGACTACCTCATCCTGTCCGCCCGCGACGTGCTGGCCGTCATCAACTGACGACCGCTCGCAGCGCATGACGCCCCGGGCCCCGCAACACCGGGGAGCGGGGCGTTCTTGCGTTCAGAGAAAGGTAAGCGGAACACGCTATGCCCAAGCAGATCAGTTTCGACGAGGACGCTCGTCGCGCGCTGGAGCGCGGGGTGAACAAGCTCGCCGACGCCGTCAAGGTCACCCTCGGCCCGCGCGGTCGCCACGTCGTGCTCGACAAGAAGTTCGGCGGGCCGACCATCACCCTCGACGGCGTGACCGTCGCCCGTGAGGTCGACCTCGACGACCCGTTCGAGAACCTCGGCGCGCAGCTCGCCAAGAGCGTCGCCACCAAGACCAACGACGTCGCCGGCGACGGCACCACGACCGCGACCGTGCTGGCGCAGTCGCTGGTGAAGGTCGGCCTGCGCAACGTCGCGGCCGGCGCCAACCCGACGTCCATCGGCCGCGGCATCGAGGCCGCCGCGGACAAGGTCGTCGAGATCCTCAAGAGCAAGGCCACCCCGGTCAAGGGCCGCGAGAGCATCGCCCAGGTCGGCACCGTGACCTCGCGCGACGCCAACATCGGCGCCCTGCTCGGCGAAGCCGTCGAGAAGGTCGGCGAGGACGGCGTCATCACCATCGAGGAGTCGTCGACCCTGGCGACCGAGCTGGTGATCACCGAGGGTGTCCAGTTCGACAAGGGCTTCCTCTCGGCGCACTTCGCGACCAACCCGGAGGAGCAGAAGGCGATCCTCGAGGACGCCTACGTCCTGCTGCACCGCGAGAAGATCTCGGCGCTGGCCGACCTGCTCCCGGTGCTGGAGAAGGTCGTCGAGGCCAAGAAGCCGCTGCTGATCATCGCCGAGGACGTCGACGGCGAAGCGCTGTCCACCCTCGTGGTGAACTCGCTGCGCAAGACGATCACCGCCGTCGCGGTCAAGGCGCCGTTCTTCGGCGACCGCCGCAAGGCGTTCCTGGACGACCTCGCGGTCGTCACCGGTGGCGAGGTCATCTCCGCGGAGATCGGCCGCAAGCTGTCCGACGTCGACCTCGGCGCGCTCGGCCAGGCCCGCCGGATCGTCGTCACCAAGGACGACACCACGATCGTCGACGGTGCCGGTTCGAAGGACGACATCGCCGGGCGGGTCGCGCAGATCCGCAAGGAGATCGAGACGACCGACTCCGACTGGGACCGCGAGAAGCTGCAGGAGCGGCTCGCGAAGCTCGGCGGCGGCGTCGCGGTCATCAAGGTCGGCGCGGCCACCGAGACCGAGCTGAACGAGCGCAAGCACCGCATCGAGGACGCCGTGGCTTCGACCAAGGCGGCCGTCGAGGAGGGCATCCTGCCCGGCGGCGGTTCGGCGCTGGTCCACGCGGTCAAGGAGCTCGAGGACGGCCTGGGCCTGGAGGGCGACGAGGCCACCGGCGTGCGCATCGTCAAGGACGCGCTGACGGCGCCGCTGTTCTGGATCGCGACCAACGCGGGCCACGAGGGCGCGGTCATCGTCAACAAGGTGCAGGAGCAGGGCTGGGGGCAGGGCTTCAACGCCGCCACCGGCGAGCTGACCGACCTGCTGGCCGCCGGCATCGTCGACCCGGTCAAGGTGACCCGGTCCGCGGTGGCGAACGCCGCTTCGATCGCGCGCCTCGTGCTGACGACGGAGTCGTCGGTCGTCGAGAAGCCGGTCGAGGAAGAGCCCGCCGCGGCGGGCCACGGCCACTCGCACTGACGCGTTTTCCACGGGAACGGGGCGGCACGCGTGCCGCCCCGTTTCTCATGCCCCGAACAGCACGGAGGGCGGCACCCCACCCGGTGCCGCCCTCCGATGTCTGTGGGGCGCTCAGCCGCCGGACATGCTGAGCGCGCGTTTGTCGGACTTGATGAGGTGCTCGCGTTCGGACTCCGAAAGCCCGCCCCAGATGCCGTAGGGCTCGTGCACCGCCAGCGCGTGGCTGCGGCACATCTCCAGGACGGGACAGCTCAGGCAGACCGCCTTCGCCCTGGCCTCCCGCCGTGCCCGCGCCGGGCCGCGCTCGCCGTCCGGGTGAAAGAAGGACGCGCTGTCCATCCCCCGGCACGACCCTTCGAGCTGCCAGTCCCACATGTCGGCGTTGGGTCCTGGGAGCCTGCGCGTGTCTGCCATCCTGACCGCCTCCGTCAATCGGTCGATGCCGCTAGCTGCTCTGCTGTGGTGCCGATACTCCATTCGGTGCAACGGCGGTAACGTTAGAAGCGCGCCAATAGTTGTTCAAGAGATTCGGTTCGATTCAGCCGTTAGGCATCCCCCGGATGTGTGAGCAGGGGTTTCGCCTCCGGTTGCCGACTCCGCTGAGTGCCTGGATATTGAGGCTCGTGGGAGCTGGGTCGGGCACCGAAGAACCCACCCTGCCGGTGGCCTCGGTCGCTCGCCGGCTCGGGGTCGCCCCGTCCACCCTCCGTACCTGGGACCGCCGCTACGGGCTCGGTCCCAGCCGCCACACCGACGGCAGGCACCGCCGCTACGGCAGCTCCGACATCGGCCGGCTCGAACTCATGCAGCGCGCGCTGCTGAGCGGCGCGTCGACGGCCGAGGCCGCGCGCTACGCCCTCGAACAGATGCCGCGCTCCGGCCCGCCGCAGCCGGAGGAGCCCGACGAGCCTCCGGGGACTTCGGTCGCCGACGACGGCCTCGAAGTCCGGTCCCGGCTGGCCCGCCGGCTGAGCACGGCGGCGCTGGCGATGGACGTCGGCGCGGTCCAGCGCATGCTCGCGGACACCATCGGCGAGCTGGGCGTGCTCCCGGCGTGGACGGGCGTGATCGAACCGGTGCTCTCGGCCCTGGGTGCCCGCTGGCGCGGGGCGAGCGCGGGCGCCGAGGTCGAGTACCTGCTCGCGGAGTGCGTGTTCGCGGCGCTCGTCCGCGCGACCCCGGTGCTGGACGAACCCCGCAACACCCGCCCGGTGCTCCTGGGCTGCGTCCCGGACGAGCGGGATTCGATGCCGATGTACGCGCTGGCCGCGTCCTTGGCCGGACGGCGGATCGGCGCCCAGCTGTTCGGCGTGCCGCTGCCGGCGGAGGTCCTGGCGGTGGCCGTGCGCCGGAGCGCCCCGGCGGCCGTGGTGCTGTGGGCGCACCGCCGCGGCGTGGCGGACACGAGGCTGTTCGCGCGGGTGTCGCGCGGGCGGCAGCGGAGCCGGCTGTTCGCGTGCGGGCCCGGGTGGGACCCGGCGGGCCTGCCGGACAAGGTGGAGCTGCTGCCCGACCTGCCGGAGGCGGCCGACCGGATCGAGCACGTCCTGGTGGGCGGCCGCCGGTAGCGGGTCGCGAAGCCGGTCACTCCGATCCGGTTCTTGTCGGTCCCACCCGCTAGAAAGGACGGGTGCACGAACCCGCCCTCCGGGCCGCCGCCTTCGGGGGCGACCCGCTGCCCGAGCCCGCCGCCACCCGCGGCGAAGGCTCCCCACGGGAACGGCTCCTCGCCGCCGTCGTGCTCGGCGCCCAGGGCCGGTACGCGGCCGCCGCGACCCTCCTCGACGCCCTCCGGCGGGAAACCGACCCGCTCGAGGCGTCCCTCGCCGCCAGCACCCTCGCCGCCCACCGGCGGCAGCTGGGCGGGCACCGCCAGGCACGTGCGCTCGACGGCGAGGCGTTCGCGAAGGCCGCGCCCCTGACGAGCGCGCCCGACCCCGACGGTCTCGACGCGGCGGGCGCGAGGGCCGACGCCCTCCTCGGCCTGGCCGCCGACAACCTCGCCCTCGGCCGGCTCACGGCCGCGCGGCGCCTGGCCGCCAGGGCCGCCGGGCAGCACGCCGGGTGGCGGGCCCGGGTCCGGGGCGGCTGGGTCGGCGCCGAGATCGAGCTCGCCGCAGGTCAGGGCGGCGCCGCCGTGCCGCACGCCGAGCGCGCTTTCGAAACCGCTGTCGAGCGCGGTGCCCGGCGGCACGCGGTGAAATCCGGGATTGTGCTGGCCGTGGCCCTGCTGGCCGCCGGGGCTCCCGATCACCGGAAGATTTCGGACGGTCTTGTCGGAAATGCAATGGCGACCGCCGAGGAATGCGAACTGCTTTCACTTTCGTGGCCGGCGGCGCTCGTGATGGCCGATCTGCGCCCTGGACACGCCGAGGAGTATCGATTCAGAGTGGCAGAGGTGTTGCACGCAGTGTTACGAAGCGCAGATCCTTGCGGGAGGAGGATCGCGGGGGAATCGCCATGGGTGCCCGCCCCGGGTGGTTGAGCCGTCGGAATGGGGTGTTCCGGCATCCGGGCTAAGAAACTTCAAAAAAAGCCACCGGATCGTGTCAAGGTTCGGGCTAAAGCGTCCGATAGGGGAAGTGGAATGTCACCCGGCTGCAGGAAGGAAACCCCGTGACGACGGTCTTGATCTGCGACGACCGACGCAGTGTCCGTGAAGGGCTCACCCGAGTGATGTCCGCGGTCCCTGGGGTCAGTCGCATCGACTGCGTAGCGCACGGTGACGAGCTGCTGGCCCGGTACTCCCGTCAGCCCGTCGACGTCGTGCTGGTCGGAACCCAACGCGCGGTCCCGACAGGTGTCGAAGCCACCCGGCGGCTCGTCTCGGCCAACCCCCAGGCGAACGTCATCGTCTTCGGCGCCCCGGACGACGCGGGCAGCATCGCCGCCGCGATCGCCGGCGGTGCCCGCGGCTACCTCCGCTGGGACGCGTCCCGGCCGGAGCTGGTCGCCGCGCTGGCCCACACCCTGGCGAGCACCTCGGTGCCCGCGCCCCGTCAGCCGTCCGACCCGGGCGTCCAGCTGACCGAGCGCGAGCTTCAGGTGCTCCGCGGGATGAGCCAGGGCAAGAGCAACGGCCAGATCGGCCGCGAGCTGTACCTGTCCGAGGACACGGTCAAGACCCACGCCCGGCGGCTGTTCCGCAAGCTCGGCGTGCGCGACCGCGCGCAGGCCGTGGCTCACGGCTTCCGTCGCGGCCTGGTCAGCTGACCTCCCGTCCCCGCGGCACTCTCCTCGATCCTGACACGGCCGGAATACAGGTGACGACGGGCCAGGGCGGCACCGCCCTGGCCCGTACCTGTGTGGTCCCCATCACACTCCGGCGCCCGCAAGGGCAGCCGCCCGGACGGATTCCCGTCCTGGCCCCCGTCCCTCCGACGGATCCCGTACCCGCGATGCCGTTCGCTCGTTGATTCGACGTTGTCGACCGCGAGCCAGCTGGACAATCCGTATTTCCGCGCCTCCGGAGGTCGCGGCGCGCCGGTGAGTACCGCGCGCGTCGGCCCGAGGCGGGCCGCAGGTACGGTAGCGGTCACCGGTGCGCGGCGGAGGGCAACCACGGGCCGGATTCTTTGCACGCCTACACGTAACACTGGGACTGTTGTCTGCGATGGCCAATGTGGGGGATGGACTGGATGAGCCGGTCGCCGCTGCTGTCGAGGGAGATCCCCAGGCAGTGGAGCGGCTGCTGGCTGCTATCCGTCCACTGGTAGTGCGGTATTGCCGCGCCCGGGTTGGCAGGCAGGAGCGATCGTTCGCTTCGGCGGACGACGTTGCGCAGGAGGTGTGTCTCGCGGTGCTAACGGCATTGCCCTCGTACCGCGACCAAGGCCGCCCTTTCCTGGCGTTCGTCTACGGAATCGCCCAGCACAAGGTCGCCGACGCGCACCGCGCGGCGGCGCGCAACCGAGCCGAGCCGGTGGCCGAGATCCCCGACGAAGTCGAAGGCGGGGTCGGCCCCGAGCAGCGGGCGCTGCAAGGTGAGCTGAACGAGCGGATGTCCCAGTTGTTGCAGGTGCTGCCGGACAAGCAGCGGGAGATCGTGGTGCTGCGCGTGGTCGTCGGCCTGTCGGCGGAGGAGACCGCGGACGCGGTCGGCTCCACGCCCGGCGCCGTCCGCGTCGCCCAGCACCGCGCCCTCGCGCGGCTGAGAAAGGTCCTGGCCGCGGAGGAGGTGATCTAGTGACCGGTCACGAGAGAGGTTTCGAGCCCGACGACGTCTTCGGCAGTGGCTTGTCGGCATCGGAGGCGGAGTTCGCCGCCGACCTGTCGGCGGTCCAGGCGGACGACGCGCTGCTCGACGCTCTCGGCGGGTCCGACCCGGCGCTGGCCGACGGACTCGGCGACCAGGAGCTCAACGCGTTGCTGGTGGCGTGGCGAAGAGACATCGACAGTGAGCCGCTGGCCGAACTGGTCGACGTCGACACCGCTGTGCGGACCGTCACCACCGCCAACCTCGCGCAGAAGCACGCGTCGGGCGGACGCCGCCGCAGGCTGCTCGTCCCGGTCGCCGTCGCCGCCGCCGTGCTGGCGATCGCGTTCACGGGCACCGGGCTGGCCGCGCGCTCCGCACAACCCGGCGACACCCTCTGGGGCCTCGCGAAGGTCCTGTACTCCGATCACACCCGCTCGGTCGAGGCGGCCGCGAACGCGAAACTCGACCTGGAGAAGGCCAACCTGGCCATCGCCGGCGGCAACCTCGACGCCGCGCGCGAAGCCCTTGACGCCGCCCAGGCCGCGTTGTCGCAGGTCAGCGCCGAGGACAACCGCGACCAGCTGATGGAGCAGCACCGGCAGCTCGCCGCGCAGCTGCAGAACCCGGAAGCGCCGGTCCAGGGCCCCACCAAAACTTCGACGCCGCAGGTCCCCCCGGGCGGCTCGGCCACGCAGGTGCCGCCGGCCGGCTCCGCGACGTCGATCCCGGGCAGCGGCAGCGGCACGACGAGCCTCCCGGGCACGGGTACGCCGACCCCGACACCCCCGCCGCCGACGACCGAGCCCCCGCCGACGACGCCGACGACGCCGACCACGACCGCCGCGAGCGGCAACGACCCGGGTGCGGGCACGCCGCGCAGCGAGTCCTCGGTCGGCGGCACCGGGCAGAGCGTGGCCGGAGGCCAGTAAGAGAACGCGGGCGGCCATCTGGCTGGACCACTGAAAAGGCCCTGGTGAGCAAGCTCACCAGGGCCTTTTTCACAACGTCAGTAGGCGCTTTCGTTGGCCGTCACGCCGTCGGCGAAGCCCCGGCAGTAGTCCCAGCTCACGTAGTCGCCCGGGTTCGGGTCGAACGCCGGCTCGTGGGGGCGCATCCGGCCGTCGGCCAGCAGCTGCTCCAGGCTGGCCCGCAGCAGGTGCCAGTCGTGGTAGTGCGGCTCGTCGCATTCGCCGCAGTCCACGACGATCCCGCGGACCCCGCGGGGCTCGAGGAGGGCCTGGTAGACGGCCAGATCGGAGAGATCGGCCAGCAGCTCCGTGCGTTCCTGGTCGCTGATCGGCTCGTCCAGCCGGTCCTCGTGGTCGAGGAACGCGCGGGCCGGGTCGTCCGGGTCGTCCGCGAACGGGTCTGGAGGCAGGACATCGTGCGCCACGGCCTGCACGGTACCCGGCGGTCCCGGCGCCTCGCCCACCACCCGGGGCAGGCCCGCCCGCCGGATATCATGAGGGGAAGGCTCCGGGTCGCCACAGCGACCCCGCTCATCCCGCGCCAGGAAGGCCCTTCACCCGCTATGACCAGCGACGGCAACACCGCCCCCGTTCCGGCCAAGTTCGCGATGCTCGGCCTGACCTTCGACGACGTGCTGCTGCTGCCCGCCGAATCGGACGTCGTGCCCAGCGGCGTCGACACGAGCTCCCGGCTGACCCGGAACATCACCCTCGGCATCCCGCTGGTGTCCGCGGCGATGGACACCGTCACCGAGGCGCGGATGGCGATCGCCATGGCCCGGCAGGGCGGCATCGGCGTCCTCCAGCGCAACCTGCCGATCGACGAGCAGGCCGCCGCGGTCGAGGTCGTCAAGCGGTCGGAGGCCGGCATGGTCACCGACCCGGTCACCTGCTCGCCCGACGCCACGCTGGCCGAGGTCGACGCCCTGTGCGCGAAGTTCCGGATCTCCGGCGTCCCGGTGACCGACGCGTCGGGTGCGCTGGTGGGCATCATCACCAACCGCGACATGCGGTTCGAGGTCGACCACAGCCGCCCGGTGTCCGAGGTCATGACGAAGGCGCCGCTCGTCACCGCGCAGGTCGGCGTCTCCGCGGACGCGGCGCTGGGCCTGCTGCGCCGGCACAAGATCGAGAAGCTGCCGATCGTCGACGGCGCGGGCAAGCTGCGCGGGCTGATCACGGTCAAGGACTTCGTGAAGACCGAGCAGTACCCGAAGGCGACGAAGGACCCGGACGGCCGCCTGATCGTCGGCGCCGCGGTCGGCGTCGGCCCGGACGGCCACAAGCGCGCGATGGCGCTGGCCGACGCGGGCGTCGACGTGCTGATGGTCGACACCGCGCACGGGCACTCCCGCGCGGTCGTCGACACCGTCACGCTGCTGAAGAAGGAGCTGGGCGACTCGGTCGACATCGTCGGCGGCAACGTCGCGACCCGTGCGGGCGCGCAGGCGCTGGTCGACGCGGGCGCGGACGGCGTCAAGGTCGGCGTCGGCCCGGGCTCGATCTGCACCACCCGGATCGTCGCGGGCGTCGGCGTGCCGCAGATCTCGGCGATCTACGAGGCCGACCAGGCGTGCCGCCCGGCCGGTGTCCCGGTGATCGGCGACGGCGGCATCCAGTACTCCGGCGACATCGCGAAGGCGATCGCGTCCGGCGCGTCCACGGTCATGCTGGGCAGCCTGCTGGCCGGCACCGCCGAGTCGCCCGGCGACCTGATCCTGGTCAACGGGAAGCAGTTCAAGGTCTACCGCGGGATGGGCTCGCTCGGTGCGATGCAGTCGCGGGGCCAGGCGAAGTCGTACTCGAAGGACCGCTACGCCCAGGACGACGTGCTGAGCGAGGACAAGCTGGTCCCGGAGGGCATCGAAGGCCGGATCCCGTTCCGCGGGCCGCTGGCCAACGTCGTGCACCAGCTCGTCGGCGGCCTGCGCTCGGGCATGGGCTACGCGGGCGCGAACACGATCGCCGAGCTGCAGGAGGCGCAGCTCGTCCGGATCACCGCGGCGGGCCTCAAGGAGAGCCACCCGCACGACATCACGATGACCGTCGAGGCCCCCAACTACACGACGCGTTAGTCCGCCCTTTCGATCATTCCTCGGCTGGTCATGGGCCGGGAAACTCGGCCCATGACCATCTCGAGGCGGACACTCGCGAGCACGGCCGTCGCCGCGGCGCTGCTGGGGCTCGGCGGCGGGGCAGCCGCCGCGGACAGCACGCCGGCCCCGCAGGTTCAGCAGTCGCCCGGTGAGCTCTGGAAGCGCACCGAGCTGTTCTTCGGCACCGGCAAGCCCGACGGCACCGAGGTGACCGACAAGGAGTTCGCCGCTTTTTCCGACCGCGAGATCACCCCGGCGTTCCCGGACGGCTTCACCCGGCTCGACGGCAGCGGCCAGTGGCGCGGTGCGTCCGGTGCGGTCGTCCGCGAGCACACGCACGTGATCGTCCTGCTGTACCCGTTCTCCGACCGGGACGCCGAGCGCGAGATCGAAGGCCTTCGCGCCGACTACGAAAAGCAGTTCCAGCAGGAGTCCGTACTGCGTTCGGACTCCGTGGAGAAGGTCTCGTTCTGAGTTTCCGTAACCTAGCGTGCTTACGGTAATCGGCCTATCGCCTTGCGTGGCCGTCGTGGTGTGCACTGGTGGGCATGACGGTCGGCCGCTTCACGCGAGTGCTGCGCAGGGTGTTCTTCACGGCCGTCGCGCTCGTGTCGCTGGCGCTCGGCGGGGTCGTCTGCCTGATGTGCCAGGTGCTCGCCGGCCGGGACGCGCCCACCTACCGCGTCGAAGGGCACGTCGTGTCCCACGAGCGGGGCGCGCTCCCGGTCGGCGGCGACGAGCAGGCGGTGAGCCAGACCGTCGCGATCGACACGGCCGAGGGACGCCACTACCGCATCACGGCCGTCGACCCGGGCCTCGACCTGCCGGCCGGGCAGCCGGTGGTCGCCGACATCTCGACGGCGGACGGCAGCATCGCCTACCTGCACGCCGGCGGCGGCGTGGTCGACCTGCGGCCGGGCGTGGTGCGCCCGGTGCTGCTCATCCTCGCGGCCCTCTTCTCCCTGGGTGCGGTGTACTTCGGCGCGGTCCGGCTGAACGTCTACCCGCCGGTCGCGACCTGGCTGGCGCTCGCCCTGGGCGCCCTGCTGGCCCCGGTCGTCGTCTTCGTGCGGGTGTGACGCCGGCCGGTTGCAACCCCCGTGCGCAGGTCACCCACGCGGACTAGCGACAATGGGGCACGGCAGATTGTCGTCGTCGGAGGAGGCTTCACGTGCGGGACCTGGTCGAGATCGGGATGGGCCGCACCGCGCGGCGGGCTTATGACCTCGACGACGTCGAGATCGTGCCCTCGCGGCGGACCCGGTCGTCGTCGGTGGTGTCCACCTCCTGGCAGATCGATGCCTACCGCTTCGACCTGCCGCTGGTCACGCACCCGACCGACGCCATCGTGTCGCCCGGCACCGCGGTCGCCGTCGGCGAACTGGGTGGCCTGGGTGTGCTCAACGCCGAAGGGCTCTGGGCGCGGCACCCGAACGTCGAGGACGCGATCTTCCAGCTGGTCCGCGCGGCCGAGGACCTCGAGGACCCGACCGCGGTGGGCCGCGTGCTGCAGGAGCTGCACGCCGCGCCGATCCGGCTCGACCTGCTGACCGAGGCGATCAAGACCGTCCGCGAGTCCGGTGTCACGGTGGCCGCGCGCGTCAGCCCGCAGCACGCCGCCGAGCTGACCCCGGACCTCATCGCCGCCGGCGTCGAGATCCTGGTCGTGCAGGGCACGATCATCTCCGCCGAGCACGTCCAGCGCGACGCCGAGCCGCTGAACCTCAAGGAGTTCATCGGCCGCCTCGACGTCCCGGTGATCGCCGGCGGGGTCAGCGACTACCGCACGGCGATGCACCTGATGCGCACCGGCGCGGCGGGCGTCATCGTCGGCCACGGCTACACGCCGGGCGTCACCAGCACCGACCGCGTGCTCGGCATCGGCGTCCCGATGGCCACCGCGATCATCGACGCCGCGGCCGCCCGCCGCGACTACCTCGACGAGACCGGCGGCCGCTACGTGCACGTGCTGGCCGACGGCGGCATGACGACGTCGGGCGACATCGCGAAGGCGATCGCCTGCGGCGCGGACGCCGTGATGCTCGGCTCCCCGCTGGCGGCCGCCCAGGACGCGCCGGGTCAGGGCCTGTACTGGACGGCGGCGGCCGCCCACCCGTCCCTGCCGCGCTCGCGCGTGGCCGCGGGCCCGGACTACGCGGTCGACCTCAAGACGCTGCTGTTCGGGCCGTCGTCCGACGCGGAAGGCGTCGTGAACCTCTTCGGAGCGCTTCGCCGCGCGATGGCGAAGACGGGGTACTCGGACCTCAAGGAGTTCCAGCGGGTGGGCCTCACCGTCCGTCGGTGAGGTGCGCCAAGAACGCGGCGAAGGCCTCGGTCGAGTAGACGAGGATCGGCCGGGGCGCGGGTTGCTTCGTGTCCCGCACGCCGACGACGCCGGGACCGGTGCCGATCTCGACGCAGGCGTTCTCCTCGAAGTGGCTGTGGCTCGACTTGCGCCAACCGGTGAGCGTTCGTGGGCTCATCGTGGTGCCTCCTGGGATTGTGTCCCGCTCAGCGGTGAATCGCCGACGTGGACATCGAGCACTTGGGAAAGTACCCACGGTCGTGGGCCGCGAAAGCGTCCAGAAGGGTGACTGGCCAGTAACTTACCTCTGGTCAGGACGGGAACCCCGGGTTACGCTCAAGGTGTGACTGCCAGTAACACCACCACCAGTGCGGGTGGCCCCGACTACGACGTCGTCGTGGTGGGGTCGGGGTTCGGCGGCAGCGTCGCGGCGCTGCGGCTCACCGAGAAGGGCTACCGCGTAGCCGTCGTCGAGGCCGGGCGCAGGTTCGCCGACGACGAGTTCGCGAAGACGTCGTGGGATCTCAAGCGTTACCTGTGGGCGCCGCAGGTCGGCTGCTACGGGATCCAGCGCATCCACATGCTCAACGACGTCATGGTGCTGGCGGGCGCGGGTGTCGGCGGCGGGTCGCTCGTCTACGCGAACACGCTCTACCGGCCGCTCAAGCCGTTCTACCGCGACCGGCAGTGGTCGCACATCACCGACTGGGAGGCGGAGCTCGCGCCGCACTACGACCAGGCGAGCCGGATGCTCGGGGTCGTCACGAACCCGACCATCACGCCGTCGGACGTCGTGATGCGCGAGGTCGCGAAGGACATGGGCGTCGAGGGTTCCTTCCACGCGACGCCCGTCGGGGTCTACTTCGGCAAGCCCGGCGAACGGGCGGCGGACCCGTACTTCGGCGGTGCCGGGCCCGAGCGCGTCGGCTGCACCGAGTGCGGCTCCTGCATGACCGGCTGCCGCGTCGGCGCGAAGAACACGCTGGTCAAGAACTACCTCTACCTCGCCGAGCAGGACGGCGCGAAGGTCATCCCGCTGACGACGGTGACGTCCGTGCGGCCGGTCGACGGCGGGTACGAAGTCGACCTGAAGAAGACCGGGACGACCTCGAAGAAGTTCCGGACGACGATCACGGCCGAGAAGGTCGTCTTCGCCGCGGGGACCTGGGGCACGCAGAACCTGCTGCACAAGATGAAGGACACCGGCACGCTGCCGAAGCTGTCGAAGCGGCTCGGCGAGCTGACCCGGACCAACTCCGAGGCGATCATCGGCGCGGCCCGCACGGACGTCGACGAGAGCCGCAACTTCAGCCGCGGGGTCGCGATCACGTCGTCGATCCACCCGGACGACAACACCCACATCGAGCCGGTCCGCTACGGCAAGGGCAGCAACGCGATGAGCCTGCTGCAGACGATCGCGACCGACGGCGCGTCGCCGGTGCCGCGCTGGCGCCAGGCGGTCACGTTCATGCTCAAGCACCCGGTCCAGGCCGCGAAGCTGCTCAACGGCTACCGCTGGAGCGAGCGCACGGTGATCCTGCTGGTGATGCAGAGCCTGGACAACTCGATCACGACGTACACGCGGCGCGGCCTGTTCGGGCGGCGCAAGTACACGTCCAAGCAGGGCCACGGCGAGCCCAACCCGAGCTTCATCCCGGCCGGCCACGAGGCCAACGAGCGCACGGCGGAGCACATCGGCGGCATCGCGGGCGGCACGTGGGGCGAGATCTTCGACATCCCGCTGACGGCCCACTTCATCGGCGGCGTCCCGATCGGCGCCACCGCGGAAGACGGCGTCATCGACCCGTACCACCGGGTGTTCGGCTACCCGGGCCTGTCGGTGGTGGACGGCGCGGCGATCACGGCCAACCTGGGCGTGAACCCGTCCCTGACGATCACCGCCCAGGCCGAGCGGGCGTTCTCGTTCTGGCCTAACAAGGGCGAGCCGGACGCCCGCCCCGCCCAGGACTCGGCCTACGTCCGGCTGGAGCCGGTGGCACCGAAGAACCCGGCGGTTCCGGCGGACGCACCGGCGGCGCTGCGCCGGTCCTAGACTCGGGGCCGTGACGGCATCCGAGAAGGCGCACGCGCTGCTCGACGGGATCAAACTGCTCGACGACGAATGGGCCCGGGCCATCGGGGGCCTCGGCGAACCGGAGCTGCGCGAACCCAGCGCGTTGCCCGGCTGGTCGCGGGCGCACGTGCTCGCGCACGTCGCCCGCAACGCCGATGGTCTCAAGAACCTCCTGACCTGGGCGAACACCGGCGTCGAGACGCCGATGTACGCCAGCGCGGAAGCCCGTGACGCGGACATCGAGGCCGGCGCCCAGCGCGGTGCCGCCGACATCCTCGCCGACTTCGTCGCCTCCGCCGCGCGGTTCGAGGAGTACGCCGTCGCCATGCCGGACGACGCGTGGGCGCGCGAAGCCCGCAACCGGCAGGGCGCGCCCGTCACCGGAACCGTCGTCGCGCGGATGCGGCTGTCCGAGCTGACCATCCACCTCGCCGACCTCGACCGGGGCTACGACCTCGACCGGGTGCTCGGCCTGCTCGGCCCGCTCACCGAGGACGTCGTCCAGCACGCGATCGTCTCCCGCGGCGCCCACCTGCCCGCGCTGCGCCTGGCCGCCGACGGGTTCGAGTGGTCGATGGGGGCCGCGCCCGGGGCGACCGTCACCGGGCCGGCGGGGGAGCTGCTGGCCTGGCTCAGCGGGCGCTCCGGTGGCGAGCGCCTCGACGGGACCGTGCCGCGCATCCCCGCGTGGGGGTGAACTCCCCGCGACCGTCCTCCGTGTACCGGTCGGGAGCGCGCGACGCTCGGGTCCGGTCCTAAACTGGGCGTCCCCGGCAGCGAGGAGTCCGATGTGGACAGCGTGAGCAGGCCGGTCCGGTGACCGGGCAACCCGCCGGACGGCCGCACGTCCACCCCCGTATGGACAGAAGGGCGTTCCTCCGGGTCGCCGGCGTCTCGGCGGCCGGTGCCGTCGCGGCCGCGTGCGGCTCGGGTGCGCCTTCGGATCCCGTGGCCTCGACCGCGCCGCCGCTCCCGACGACGTCCGGGCCGCCCATCTCGCGCCCGCCGACCGGCCCGCCGAACTGGGACGACCTGCGCACCAAGCTGACCGGCGGCCTGCTGCGCCCGGGCGGCGACGGCTACGACACGGCCAAGCACGCCTTCAACCCGCTCTTCGACGGCAACAACCCGGTCGCGGTGGCGACGGCGGCGACGCCCCAGGACGTCCAGGCCTGCGTCCAGGGGGCCGCCGGGCGGCTGACGCTCGCCGCGCGCAGCGGCGGGCACAGCTACGCCGGTTACTCCGTCCCCGAGGGCGGCCTGATCGTCGACGTCTCCGCCCTGAACAACGTGGACGTCCAGGGCACGCAGGCCGTGATCGGCGCCGGCGCGAAGCTCAAGGACGTCTACGCCGGACTGGCGCGGGCCGGGCGCGCGCTGCCCGCCGGCTCCTGCCCGACGGTCGGGATCGCCGGGCTGACCCTCGGCGGCGGAATCGGCGTGCTCTCCCGCAAGTACGGCCTGACCTGCGACCACCTGAGTTCCGCGCAGGTCGTCACGGCCGACGGCAAGCTGGTGACGGCGTCGGCGAGCTCGGAGCCGGACCTGTTCTGGGCCCTGCGCGGTGGGGGTGGCGGCAACTTCGGGATCGTCACCGAGTTCACCTTCGACACCGATCCCGCGCCGAACGTCACGGTGTTCTCCCTGCGGTTCCCGGCCGGTTCGGCGGCCGACGTGCTCGGTGCGTGGCAGCAGTGGATCGCCGCGATGCCGCCGGAGCTGTGGGCGAACTGCGTGCTCTCCGGCGGATCGCCCGTGCAGTGCCGCGTCGGCGGCTGTTACGTCGGCGGCGCGTCCGGGCTGAACAC
The DNA here is from genome assembly GCF_054781455.1 of Amycolatopsis stemonae. Lineage (NCBI taxonomy): Bacteria > Bacillati > Actinomycetota > Actinomycetes > Pseudonocardiales > Pseudonocardiaceae > Amycolatopsis > Amycolatopsis stemonae. Next base: position 52,067 of record NZ_BAAGUJ010000008.1, read on the forward strand.
GCTGCTGAACAACCTCACGGCCAACGCCGGCGCGCGCCCGACGCAGCGGACCGTGAAGAGCCTGGACTACCTCGGCGCCATGAACTACTTCGCGGGCAGTTCCGAACGGCAGTCGTTCCTCGGGTCGTCGCGGATCATCACGTCCCCCGTCGACGCGGGGAAGGTCGTCGCGCTCGCCGACGGGCGCGCGGGCATGGACCTGCTCATCGACGGCCTCGGCGGCAAGGTCGCCGAGCCGGCGAAGGACGCGACGGCGTTCTGGCACCGCGACGCGCTGGCGAGCGTGCAGGTCTACGCGCCCGCGACGACGAAGACGCGCTCGCAGGTCGCGGATTCGATCGGCGAAGTCGTGGCGGGCCTGGCCGCGGCGGGCGCGGGTGGCGGGTACGTCAACTACATCGACCCCGCCCTGCCCGACTGGAAGGCCGCCTACTACGGCGACAACGCGAAACGCCTCGGGGACATCGCGAAGAAGTACGACCCCTTCAACGTCTTCCGGTTCGGGCAGGGCGTCCAGGCCTAGAGGTCGATGCCGGTGAAGACCGTGACGCGCTCCTCGGTCAGGTCGTTCATCGCCGCGAGCACGCCTTCGCGGCCGACCCCGGAGCCCTTGACGCCGCCGTAGGGCATCTGGTCGGCGCGGTAGGACGGGACGTCGCCGATGATCACGCCGCCGACCTCCAGCTCCGCCGAGGCGTGGAAGGCGAGCTGGACGTCGGTGGTGAAGACGCCGGCCTGCAGGCCGTACGCGGATTCGTTGACCGCGCGGAAGGCTTCGTCGACACCGTCCACAACGGACACCGCGAGCACCGGCCCGAAGATCTCCTCGTTCCACGCCCTGGTGTCCGGCGGGACGTCGGTGAGCAGCGTGGGGGCGACGGTCGCACCGTCGCGGGTACCGCCGGTGAGGACCTTCGCGCCCGCCTCGACGGCTTCGTCGACCCACGCGACGATCCGCTCGGCGGCGGCTTCGTCGACCACCGGGCCGACGTCGGTGTTGCGGTCGTACGGGTCGCCCGTCCGCTGCGACTCCACGGCCTCCACCAGGGCGGGGATGAACTCCTCGGCCACGGCGGCGTCCACGATCACGCGCTGCACGGCGATGCAGGACTGGCCGGCCTGGTAGTTGCCGAAGGTCGCGATGCGGTGCGCGGCGCCTTCGGGGTCGGGCCAGTCGCGCAGCACGACGGCCGCCGCGTTGCCGCCGAGCTCCAGCACGACGTGCTTGCGCGGTGCGGCGTCCTTGAGCGACCAGCCGACCGGGCCCGAGCCGGTGAACGACACGACGGGCAGCCGCGGGTCCGCGACGAGCGCCTGGGTCTCCTCGTTTCCCAGCGGCAGCACGGAAAACGAGCCCTCGGGCAGGTCCGTCTCGGCCAGGATCTCGCCGAGGATCAGCGCCGACAACGGCGTGCGCGGCGCGGGCTTGACGATGATCGGCGCGCCGATCGCCAGCGACGGCGCGACCTTGTGCGCCACCAGGTTGAGCGGGAAGTTGAACGGCGCGATGCCGAGCACGGGCCCGCGCGGGACGCGGCGGGTCAGCGCCAGCCGCGCCTCGCCGGCGGGGTCGGTGTCGAGGCGCTGGACGTCGCCGGTGAACCGGCGCGCCTCCTCGGCCGCGATGCGGAACACCGAAACGGCCCGCTTGACCTCGGCTTCGGCCCACTTGAGCGGCTTGCCGTTCTCGGCCGTGATCACTTCGGCGATTTCCTCGGCGCGCCCGGCGAGCACGCGCGAGACGTGCTCGAGCGCGCCCGCGCGGACGTGCGCCGGCGTGCTGCGAAGCTCCTTCGCGACGGCCACCGCCGCGGTCACCGCGCGTTCGACCTGCTCCGGCCCGGGCACGGCGACCGTGGCGACCTCGCTGCCGTCGTACGGGTGGTGCACGACGAGGGTGGTGGCGCCCGCCTCCGGGCGGCCGGCGATCCACGCGGGGCGCGGCTCGGGGGTGATCGTGTCCATACCCACCAACGTAATGCGGGTGGGAACCCCCACCCGGACGGGTTACGGCTTGATGAGCACCTTCAACGCCTCGCGGTCCGCCATGGCCCGGTAGCCGTCCGGCACACCCTCGATGTCGATCGTGCGGTCGAACACCCGGCCCGGCTGGTACTTGCCGTCGAGGACGTCCGGCAACAGCTCGGGGATGTAGTGCCGCGCCGGCGCGACGCCGCCGGTGATGGTGACGTTGCGGCGGAACACGCCCACGCCGACGGGGGCGTCCTCGTACTGCGGCAGGCCGACGCGGCTGACCGCGCCGCCCGCGCGCACGACCCCGACGCCCATCTCGAAGGCACCCTTGGTGCCGACGCACTCGAGGACGGCGTGCGTGCCCCGGCCGTTGGTCAGCTCGCGCACCTTCTCGATGCCCTCCTCACCGCGCTCGGCGACGACGTCGGTCGCGCCGAACTCGCGGCCGAGGTCGGTTCGCGGCTGGTGGCGTCCCATGAGGACGATCCGGGCGGCGCCGAGGCGTTTCGCCGCGAGGACGGCGGAGAGGCCGACCGCGCCGTCGCCGATCACGGTGACGTTCTGGCCCTCGCTCACGCGCGCCTTCACCGCGGCGTGGTGGCCGGTGGAGAAGACGTCCGACAGCGTCAGCAGCGACGCCAGCAGGTCGTCGTCCTCGGTGTGGGGCAGCTTGACCAGGGTGCCGTCGGCCTGCGGCACGCGGACGGCCTCGCCCTGGCCGCCGTCGACGCCCTTCGCGCCCCAGCCGCCGCCGTGCAGGCACGACGTCTGGAGGCCCTCCTGGCAGAACTCGCAGGTGTTGTCCGACCAGACGAACGGCGCGACGGCGAGGTCGCCCTTCTTGACGGTCGTGACGTCGGCGCCCGTCTCTTCGACGATCCCGAGGAACTCGTGCCCGATCCGGCGCCCGTGCTCGCGCGGCGGCATGTCGGCGTACGGCCAGAGGTCGCTGCCGCAGATGCAGGACCGCACGACGCGCAGGACGACGTCGGTGGGCTCGGCCGGCTTCGGGTCCGGCACGGTCTCGACCCGGACGTCGCCGGCGCCGTAGATGACTGTCGCTCGCATACTGGGGCCTTCCCTGGGCGGAACGTGACAAACGTCGGGGGTGCGACGGCGGTGGCGCGCCTGGATTTTCGTCCATGACCACCGGCACCGCATCCCGCAACCCGTTCGCCGCCCTCGCCATGGGAGCCCGCCGCCCGTACCTCACGGCCGCGGTCTTCGCGGTGACGCTGGCGTGCGGGATCGCGCAGCTGGTGCACCCGCCGCTGTACGACGCGGTCGTCCGCGACGCGGCCCGCATCGACGACGGCCAGTGGTACCGCCTGGTGACGGGCATGTTCTTCCAGGACGGCCGGGCGTTCGGCCTGGTCTCGAACCTCGTGTGGCTGGCGGTGTCCGGCACGCTCGCCGAGCGCGTCTTCGGGCGCGCGCGGTGGCTGCTGCTCTACTTCGGCTGCGGGCTGTTCGGCCAGTTCATGAGCTACGTCTGGCTGAACCCGGTCGGCGCGGGCAACTCGATGTGCGTGGCCGGCCTGGTCGGCGCACTGGCCGTGGTGGTGCTGGTGGCCTCGCGGCGCTACGGCGTCACGCTGCCGGTGCAGTTCCGCGTCCTGGCGTTCGCGGCGCCGGTGCTGGCCGTGGCCGACACGCTCGTCCACGACAACCACGGCCTGCCCCTGCTGCTGGGAATGGCACTCGGCTTCCTGAGCCTGCCGCGGCCGGTCGGGAGTGTTCAGTCCGGGTAGTGGCCACCGAGGCGGCACCAGTGCGCGACCAGGTGCGGCTGCGGGGGCACGGCCAGGAGCTCGGCGAGGTCCGCTTCGGCCTGGCGGGCCGCTTCCTCGGCGCGGTCCCACGACTGGGCTTCCCGGCCGGCGTCGAGCACGTCCACTCCGGTGCCCCGGTGGAGGTCCGCCCGGGCCTGGGCGACGGCGATCTGCTCGCACCGCAGTTCGTCGGCCCGCCCGAGGTCCTCGGTGTGCCGGGCGTCCAGGACGATCCCGCTGCCCGACCGGGTGCCGTAGCGGACGGCGATGCGCAGGAGGTTGTTGCTGAACGCACGCGTTTCGGCGGGCACCCACGACAGTCGTTCCCAGTCGGGCAGGGGCTGGTCGTCGGGGCGGCAGACCGCGTAACCCGGCACGTCACACCAGGTCAGACGGCCGGGCGGGCGGAGTCGGTAGAGCATGCGGGCCCCCTCGGCGGTGGCGGGCCCCGGGTCGGCGCCGCCCTCGATACCCGTTGTGTCGGGCCGACGGTGACTCGGCGTTACAGATCACCGGCTCCGGTAGAGGTCGCGCAGGAGGAGGACCTCGGCGCAGTGGTGGATCATCTCGCGGTGGATGTGGAGCACGAGCGTCGCCATCGGGTACTCCGCGTACGGGCCTTCAGCCGGGCCGCACGCCTTCGCGAGGCCTTCGTCGTCGAGTGACTTCACGCCTTCGACCCACCGGGCGTAGTACTCGTCCAGCAACGCCATGGCCTCGGCCGCCGTCCCCGGGTACGGGTAGTCGTCGTAGGTCATCGCCGGGCCGTCGAAGTGGGACGCCGTCCGCATGCCCAGGACGCCGACGAGGACGTGGTTGAGCCGCCACGCGATCGTCGTGACCGGCGGCGGGGCCGGCTCGGGGAAGGCGAAGTCGATGGTGAACGGCCCGGTGCCGGGTTCGTCGTCCGACTTCCGCGGCCGCACGGTCCAGCAGCCCGCGACCGGCTCCCAGAGGTACTCGTCGTCGGTGAGGCCCTCGAGCTTCGGGCGCGTGTGCACCTGCCAGTGGAAGTCGAGCTGGTCGGTCAGTTCCTTGGTCCAGTTCACAGCCATGCGGGAACCATAGGAAGGATCGAGGACAGAGGCGGCCCTGAATCCCGGGTGACCCAGCCCACCTGGGACGATGGACGTCAATCCCGCCGCAGCCAGGAGGTCGCCAGGTGCCCAGTCCCACCGGTCCGGTTCTCGTCGTGGACTTCGGGGCGCAGTACGCGCAGCTGATCGCCCGGCGCGTCCGCGAGGCACAGATCTACTCGGAGGTCGTGCCGCACAGCGCGACCGTCGAGGAGATGCTCGCGAAGAACCCCGCGGCGATCATCCTCTCCGGCGGCCCTTCGAGCGTGTACGCCGAAGGCGCCCCGAGCATGGACCCGAAGCTCACCGAAGCGGGCGTCCCGATCTTCGGCATCTGCTACGGCCACCAGCTGCTGGCCAGCGCGCTCGGCGGCGTCGTCGAGCCGACCGGGGTCCGCGAGTTCGGCCGCACCGAGGTCCGCGTGACCGGCGACGGCGGCGTGCTGCACGCCGGGCTGCCCGCGCACCAGCCCGCGTGGATGAGCCACAACGACAGCGTCACCAAGGCGCCGGAAGGCTCGGTCGTCACCGCGTCCTCCGACGGCGCCGAGGTCGCCGGCTTCGAAGACGTCGAGCGCCGCTTCGCCGGCGTCCAGTACCACCCCGAGGTCGCGCACTCGCCGCACGGCCAGGAGGTCCTGCGCCGGTTCCTGCACGACATCGCGGGCATCAAGCCGCAGTGGACGACGTCGTCGATCGTCGAAGAGCAGATCCAGCGGATCAGCGACCAGATCGGCGACGGCCGCGCGATCTGCGGCCTCTCCGGCGGCGTCGACTCCGCGGTGGCCGCGGCCCTGGTGCAGCGCGCCATCGGCGACCGGCTGACCTGCGTGTTCGTCGACCACGGCCTGCTGCGCGCGGGCGAGCGCACCCAGGTCGAGCGGGACTACGTCGCCGCGACCGGCGTCAACCTCGTCACGGTCGACGCGCGCGAGCGGTTCCTCGACGCGCTCGCCGGCGTCACCGACCCCGAAGAGAAGCGCAAGATCATCGGGCGCGAGTTCATCCGCGTCTTCGAGCAGGCCGAGCGCGACCTCAAGGCGCAGGGCGACTACAAGTTCCTGGTCCAGGGCACGCTGTACCCGGACGTCGTCGAGTCCGGCGGCGGCGAGGGCACGGCCAACATCAAGAGCCACCACAACGTCGGCGGCCTGCCGGACGACCTGCAGTTCGAGCTCGTCGAGCCGCTGCGGCTTCTGTTCAAGGACGAGGTCCGCCGCGTCGGCCTGGAGCTGGGCCTGCCCGAGACGATCGTGCAGCGCCAGCCGTTCCCCGGCCCCGGCCTGGGCATCCGGATCATCGGCGCGGTCGACCAGGAGCGCCTGGACACCCTGCGCGCGGCCGACTTGATCGCGCGCGAGGAGCTGACGGCGGCCGGGCTGGACCGCAGCATCTGGCAGTGCCCGGTGGTCCTGCTCGCGGACGTCCGCAGCGTCGGCGTCCAGGGCGACGGCCGCACGTACGGCCACCCGGTGGTGCTGCGCCCGGTGTCGTCCGAGGACGCGATGACCGCGGACTGGACGCGCCTGCCCTACGACGTTCTGGAGCGGATTTCCACCCGCATCACCAACGAGGTCGCGGAGGTCAACCGCGTGGTCCTGGACGTGACGTCCAAGCCGCCGGGCACCATCGAGTGGGAATAGGACTCGAGGCCCCGGCGTGGGATCCGGGGCCTCGAGAGAGTGGTGGTTTTCGGTGCTAGCGGCGGCGTTTCCCGAAGGACGCGCCGAGGAGCATGAGCCCCACGAACACCGCGCCGCCGGCGATCACCCAGCGGAAGTCGAACGTCGGCAGCCAGCTCGCGCCGTCCGAGAGGACGTAGGCCGAGATCAGCAGCGTCGCGACCCCGACGATCAGGGTGAAGACGTCCACGCCGCGCCGCGCGGGCGGAGCCTCCGCCGGGTTGTCGTAGGCGTAGGGGTTCTGGTCAGCCACGGCGCACCTCCACGTTGCCCACGCTGTTCTTGACGTGCAGGGTGATCTTCTGGCCGCCGGGGCCGTCCGTGCCGTAGTCGGTGCCGCTCAGGGTGTCCTGGCTGATGCCGTCGACGGACCGGTCGAAGCAGTCGGTCGTGCCGGCGCCGGTGTGGCAGTCGTAGGTGACGTCCGCGGTGTCCGGCACGGTGATCTTGGTGTCGCCCGCGCCGTTGACCACCTCCGTGGTGATCGGCGAGCCGGCGGGCAGCGCGGTCAGGTCGAGGTCGATGTCGCCCGCGGCGTGCTGGTAGAGCGGTTTCACGTCGGTCGCCGAGCGCGGCGTCACCTTGAGGTCGCCCGCGCCGCCGCGGAAGTCGAAGTTCTGGAACGGCACGGTCGTCAGGATCATGCCGGCGATCGCCAGCGGCACCGCGAGCCCGATCAGGCCGCGCCCGCCGCGGGCGAACGCCCCGACGACCAGGCCGATCCCGACCACGCCCAGCACCAGGCCGATGATGTGCTGCGCGGAGAACCAGGTGGCGCCGTTGAGGTTCGCCAGCACGCCACCGCCGGCGGTGACCACGGCGAGCCCGAAGGTCGCCGAGCCCACCTTGGAGTTGCGGCGGCGCGGGTGGTGGCGCGGTGGTTCGTGCGCCGACGTCGGCGGCGCGGGCGGCTGCGACGACGGCGGCTCGGGCAGGTCCCAGCCGGCCGGGTCGGCGGCGAGGGGATCCCAGCCCTGGGACGGCGACTTCGCCTCGGCGGTCGCGGTGTCGGTCATGGTGAAGGCTCCGTTCCCGGTGAAGGACGTCGAGTGCGCCCGTGAGACGACCGGAGCGGGCCGGTTCTCCTGGCCGCGGCTGCGGTGCAGCAGGTAGAGCGCGATGGCGATGAGCGCGAAGCTGATGAGGGCCCCGCCGTCGAACCACGAGCCGCTGAAGCTGCCCCCGACGCTGACGACGGTGAGGACGCAAAGCACCACGGCGAACGCGGGCGACACGGACGACCGGCCGCGCCCGATCAGCGACTCGAAGCCGGAGACCTCGTCGCTCTCGCCGGGCAGGAACAGCCACCCCAGCAGGTAGAAGGGGACACCGAACCCACCGAAGATCGTCGCGACCACCAAGGCGACCCGCACGACGACGGGGTCGATCCCGTACCGGTACCCGATCGCGGCGGCCACCCCGGCCACCTTCCGCCCCGCGTGCGGCCGCCGCGGACGGCTGACCCAGAAGTCCTTCACGGTTTCCTCGAAGCCGTTCAGAGGACTCGGCTTCGGTGCCCGTGTCTCACTCGCACCACTCATACCGAAGAGCATGCGGCACGCCGGTCGGGCGGACATCCGGGATGGTCCCTGATTCTCCCCGGAGAGGGGCGCGCCCCTGGGACCGGATCAGGGGCTTCCCCGATGGAACCCCAGGCCCGTGCGTGTGACCATGGACCCCGTGCAGGAGTCCCTCGACCACGTCACCACCGAGCAGGTGGCCGTCCCGGAGAAGCCCAAGATGTTCCGGCGCCGGTCCGGGCGGGCGATCGCCGGGGTCGCCGGTGGTCTCGCCGACCACCTCGGGGTGCCGGTCGTCTGGGTGCGGACGGCCTTCGCGCTGCTCGCCGCCCTCAACGGCGCCGGCCTGCTCGCGTACGGGCTCCTTTGGGTGTTCGTCCAGCAGCAGACCGAAGAAACCGCGAAGGCGCCGACGTCGAAGGAGCGCCAGCAGGCGTTCGGCCTGATCGCGCTGGGCGTCGGCCTCGCCGTCGCGAGCGGGACGCTCACCGGGTTCATCAGCGGCTGGGTCGCCGTGCCGCTCGCGGTCGCGATGATCGGTCTCGCCGTCGTCTGGCGGGAGGCCGACGAGTCGCAGCGCCGCCGCTGGCGCGTCGGGGCGAAGGACGGCTTCGCGGGGGCGTTCCTCGGCGGGGGCGGCTGGTCGGCCGCGATCCGGATCGTCGCCGGCGTGGCGCTGGTGATCACCGGCATCACGGTCGTCGTGCTGCGCAGCGGCACGCTCGACCAGGTCCAGTTCGCGCTGATCGCGGTCGTCGCGACGCTCATCGGCGTCGCCGTGCTGACCGTGCCGTTCTGGCTGCGGCTGGTCCGGGACCTGTCCGACGAGCGCAAGGCCCGCATCCGCACCGACGAACGCGCCGAGATCGCCGCGCACCTGCACGACTCCGTCCTGCAGACCCTGGCCCTGATCCAGAAGCAGAGCGAGCAGCCCCGCGAGGTCGCCCGGCTCGCCCGCAGCCAGGAGCGTGAACTGCGCGGCTGGCTCTACGGCCCCAACGGCTACGGCAAGCCGGCCGAGAAGTCCCCGGCCGAGGAAGCCCAGACCACCGGCCGGCTGTCGGAAGCACTCGCAACGGCGTGCGGCGAGGTCGAGGACACGTTCGCGATCTCGGTCGGCCAGGTCGTCGTCGGCGACGCCGAGCTCGACGAGTCCCTGGTGGCGCTGGTCCAGGCCGCGCGCGAGGCGATCGTCAACGCGGCGAAGCACGCCGGGGTCGAGGAGGTCAGCGTCTTCGCCGAGGTCGAGCCGACCTCGGTGACGGTGTTCGTCCGCGACCGCGGCAAGGGCTTCGACCCCGACCTCGTCCCGGACGACCGCCACGGCCTCGCGGACTCGATCCGCGGCCGGATGACCCGCCACGGCGGCACGTGCAAGGTGCGCACCGCGCCGGGGGAGGGCACGGAAGTGCAGCTCGCCATGCCGGTGAAAGCGGGCAAGGGGGCAGCGTGAGGCGGCTATGCTCGACGACGTGACTGACACCCAGCGCGAACCGGTCAAGGTGTTCCTCGTCGACGACCACGCGCTGTTCCGCGCGGGGGTGCGCACGGAGCTCGACTCGATCACCGACGAGGTCAAGGTGGTCGGCGAAGCCGGCTCGGTCGCCGAGGCGGTGGCAGGCATCGCCCGGACGAAACCGCAGGTGGTGCTGCTCGACGTCCACATGCCCGACGGCGGCGGCGCCGAGGTGCTGCGCCGGGTCCGCCCGGAGCTGCCGGACGTGGTGTTCCTCGCGCTGTCGGTGTCCGACGCGGCCGAGGACGTCATCGCGGTCATCCGCGCGGGTGCCCGTGGGTACGTGACGAAGACGATCTCGTCCAAGGAACTGGTCCGGGCGGTCGTCCGGGTGTCCGACGGCGACGCGGTCTTCTCGCCGCGCCTGGCCGGGTTCGTGCTGGACGCGTTCGCGGACCGTCCCGGTTCGGCGCCGATCAACGATCCGGAGCTGGACCTGCTGACGCCGCGGGAGCGCGACGTCCTGCGGTTGCTGGCGCGGGGGTATGCGTACAAGGAGATCGCGTCGGAGCTGTTCATCTCGGTGAAGACCGTCGAGACGCACGTTTCGAGCGTTCTTCGGAAGACTCAGCTTTCGAACCGCTACGAGCTGTCTCGCTGGGCTTCCGACCGCCGCCTGGTCTGATTTCCCAGCCGTCGCTCCGACCGCCGCCCGTTCGCTCTCCACCGCCCGGCCCGAACGAACCAGATCGTTCATTGCGGCCGCCCTGCCCGGCGGTTTAACGAACTAGATCGTCCACTAGCCTCGGCTCGGCGTTAACTCACCGGTTCGTTCATCGCGCCGAGCCCGTTAACGTACTGGAACGTTCATTGGCCGTGGACGCTAACGAACTAGATCGTTAACAGGGCGCCCGAGAAAGCCGCTGCTAACGAACCAGATCGTTCATCGCTGGACCGACCCGATCAGTCGGCCAGGGGAGCGAGAGGCCGGGGTGTGCGCCCGGCGGTGTCGTCACCAAGCCCATCCGCCTGGTCACCGGGCTCCTCCAGGGCCCCTCGCTCCGGCTTCCGGAGGCGGGTCAGCGCGACCCCGCCGAGGACGACCAGCATGCCCGCGATCACCCGCAGGTTCAGCTGCTCACCCAGGAACACCGCGCCCAGCAGCACCGAGACCACGGGCAGCAGATAGCCGACCACCGAAGCCGCGACCGCGCCTTCGCTCGCCAGCAGCTGGTAGTTGAGCGCGAACGCGATGCCCGTCGACCCCACCCCGAGCACCAGCATCGCCAGCAGCGGCACCGGCGAGACGTGCACCGGCGTGAACCCGCCCGCGGGCAGCGCCACCACGAGCATCCCGCTGGCCAGCAGCATTTGCCCGCCCGAAATCGCGTACGGCGAAACCGAAGTCGCAGACAGGTACTTGCCCTCGTAGACGAACGCGAAGCCGTAGCTCGCCGCCGCCGCGAGGCAGGCCAGCGCGCCCCAGCTCAGCAGTCCCGACGCCTGCCACGGCGCGAAGATCAGCAGGATCCCGCCGAGCCCGGCGACCAGGCCCGCCAGCCGGGTCCCGGTCATCCGCGACGACGTCCCCATCAGGGGCGCCGCCAGCAGCACCCACAGCGGCGTCGTCGAGTTCAGCACGCCGGTGATCCCCGAGTCGACCGTCGTCTCGCCGATCGCGAACAGCAGGAACGGCAGCGCGTTGTGGAAGAACGCCGCGACCGCCAGGTGCCCCCACATCCGCCGGCCGCGCGGCAGCCGCGCTCCCTGCAGCCGGCACAGCAGCACCAGCGTCGCCGCGCCGAGCACCAGCCGCGCCAGCACCAGCTGCACCGGCGAGAACATCCCCAGCCCCAGCTTGATCCAGAAGAAGCTCGAGCCCCACATCAACGCCAGCGCGGCGATCCTCAGCAGGGTCTTCGTCTCTCCCACCCGGTCCTCCTTCTCCGATCAAGCGCCAGCTTCGCGCCGCGAAGTCATAAGGACAAGCGAAAATAACTGCAGGGACGCTTAAGCTCAGCTGTACGATCGGGCCATGCTCGACGTCCGCCGCATGCAGGTCCTCCGCGCCGTGATCACCAGCGGGTCGATCACCGCCGCGGCCCGCAACCTCGGCTACACGCCGTCCGCGATCAGCCAGCAGTTGTCGGCCCTGGAACGCGAAGCCGGCACCGAACTGCTCGAACGCGTCGGGCGCGGCGTCCGGCCGACCGCAGCCGGCGCGCTGCTGTCCGAACACGCCGAGACGCTGAGCACCGAGCTCGCGAAGGCCGAGGCGGCGCTGACCGAGCTCAAGGAGGGCCGCATCGGCCGCGTCGCGATCCGCTACTTCGCGACGGCCGGCGCGTCCCTGGTGCCGCCCGCCATCGCCGCCGTCCGGCGCGAGCACCCCGGCGTCCGCCTCGACCTCAAGCTGGTCGAGCCGCAGGACCCGATGGCCGACGTCGAAGCGGGCGAAGCCGACGTCGCGATCACCGTCTTCCCGCGCAGGACCCCGCCCGCCAAGGGCGTCGAGCTGGTGCACCTGCTCGACGACCCGTACCGCGCCGTGCTGCCCAAGACCCACCCGCTGGCCCGCAAGCGCGTGCTCGACCTGACGGAGTTCGCGGAAGAGCCGTGGGTCGGCGTCGACGGCCTGCCCGGCGTCTGCCGCGACATCCTGGACAGCGCCTGCGCGTCCGCCGGCTTCGCGCCGAACGTCGTCGTCGAATCCGAGGACTACCAGACGGCGCAGGGGTTCGTCGCCGCCGGCATCGGCGTCGGGCTGATCCCGGAACTCGGGCTCGGCGCGCAGCACCCGGGCGTGGTCGTCCGCAAGATCCGCAACCCGGAGCCGGCGCGCGCGATCCACGCCGCCGTGGCGTCGCGCGCGTGGGGCCACCCGGCCGTCCGCACGCTGCTCGAGGCCATGCGCGCGGCGACCGCCAAGGTGGCTTAGACGAAGAACAGCTCCGAGACGAGGATGCCGACCAGCACGGCCGCCAGGATCGCGGCCACGGTGATCAGCGTCTTCTTCGACACCGGCAGCGTCCACTCGCCCTGCTGCTGCGGGGGCTGAGGAGCCGGCGGCGGCGCGTACTGCGTCGCCTGGGGTGCGTGCACCGGCGGGATCTGCTGCGTCACGCCCTGGGCCGCGTAGCCGGGCGGCGGCGTGACCGGGATCTGCTGCTGGAACTGCGGTCCCGACGGCGGCATCGGCGGCCGGCCCACGGGCATCGTCGGCATGGCGGGCGCGGTCGGCGGGATGAACGCCGTCTCCCGGCCCTCGGTGATCGCCTTCAGCGAGCGGACCGTGTCCGCCATGGTCGGGCGCGTCGTCGGGTCCGGGCGCAGCATCTTCCGCAGCGCCTCGGTGAGCACGCCCGCGTTCTGCGGCGGACGTTCCGAGGACTGCCCGTCGTCGCCGAACGGCGGCACGCCCTCGACCGCGGTGTAGAGCGTCGAGCCGAGGGAGAAGACGTCCGCGGGCGGCGTCGGCGGCAGCCCGCGCGCCACCTCGGGCGCCACGTACGCCGCGTGCGGCCCGCCGCCGCTGATGCCGATGTCGGTGAGCTTCACGCCGCCGTCGTCGGCCAGCAGCACCGTGCCCGGCTCGAGCGTGCGGTGCACGAACCCGGCCGCGTGGATCGCGGCGAGCGCGTTGCCGAGCTGGATCCCCAGCAGCGCCGCCTGGTCGGGCGTCAGCCGGCCGTGCTCGGCGAGGAACGTCGCCATGCTGCGCGACGGGATGTACTCCATCACCAGCCAGACGTCCTGGCCGTCGGGCAGCACGTCGAACACCTTGATCGCGCACGGGTGCTCGATCCGCGCCGCGTCCTTGCCCTCCTGCATGGCGGCCGCGCGGGCCTGCTCGGCGCGCTCGCCGGTCAGCCCGACCGGCAGGTACATCCGCTTCATCGCGACGGTGCGGAACAGCCGCGTGTCGAACGCCAGCCACACGATGCCCGCGCGGCCACGGCCGATCGGCTGGTCCAGCCGGAACCGGCCGCCGACGATGGTTCCTTCAGAACTCAAGTCGGATCCTTGATCATCCGCTAGCTGGGGACGTCGGCGCCGTCGAACCGGTGCCGGTGTCGGTCGGCTTCGTGGGAGTCGTCGGCGTCGTGGGTGTCGTTTCCGGCGTCGTGGTCTTCGGAGTCGTCTTCGGCTCGGTGCTCCGCGTGGTCGTGCGCCTCGACGTAGTCGTCTCCGATGCCGGAGGCGGCACCTCCGCCGTGCTGATCGGCTCCTCCGTCGTGGACGGGAGCGACTCCGACGTCGCGGCGGGCTTCGGCTTGCTGCTCGACACCGGCGCCGCCGGTGCCTCCGGGTTGTTCGGGCTCAGCAGCCAGACGGCCAGCGCGACCAGGGCCACGACCACGACGCCGCCGATGATCGCCGGGCGCTTCCAGGCGCCGGGCCGCTCGTCTTCGTCGTCGACCGGGCCGGTCGCGCGCCGCGGCGGCGGGGGCGGCTCGTCGTCGTAGTCGTCGTACGGGTCGTCCGCGTACCGGCCCTGCTCGTGCGGCGGCACCGGCACGGCGCGGGTCGCGGCCAGGCCCGGCGGCACGCCGCCGACGTACTGCTGCGGCTGGTGGTCCTCGGGGTAGCGGTCGTACCCGTCGTAGTCGTCCTCCGGGTAGCCGGAGCCCTCCGGGTAGTCGTCCTCGTCGTAGTACGGCACGGCCTGCGTCGGGGCCTGACCGCCGTCGAGGAGGCTGCCCGAGTGGCCCGCCGGGACCTCGTCGAACATCTGGGTCGCGTTCGGGTCCGCGGCGGCGGCCGCGCCGAGGGCGCCGGCCCCGAGCGCACCGGCCCCGAGGACACCCGCGGACGGCGACATCACGGTCTCGTCCGCCGGGGCGCCCAGCGGCGTCTCGCCCCGGGCGACGGCCGCGAGCAGCTCTTCGCACTCCTCGGCGGTCGGCCGGTGCTGGACGTCGGGGTGCAGCAGCACGGCCAGCACGCTCGCCAGCGGCCCGGACTGGCGCGGCGGGATGATCTGCCCGGCCGCGACCGCGTGCAGCAGGCTCAGCGTGTTCTCCGACAGCCCGAACGGCGGCTGGCCTTCACACGCCGCGTAGAGCGTCGAGCCGAGCGAGAAGACGTCCGACTCGGGCCCCGGGTCGCCGCCGATCGCGACCTCGGGGGCCAGGTAGGCGGGGGTGCCGGCGATCATCCCGGTCTTGGTGACCGTGACGTCGTCCTTGGCGCGCGAGATGCCGAAGTCGGTGATCTTCACGGTGCCGTTGCCGGCCAGCAGGATGTTGCCCGGCTTGATGTCGCGGTGCACGATGCCGACCGCGTGCGCCTCGCGCAGGGCCGCCGCGACCTGGGCGCCGATGCGCGCCACCTCGGTCGGCGGCAGCGTGCGGCGTTCCTGCAGCACGGCGGCCAGGCTGGTGGAGTTGAGGTACTCCATGATCAGGCACGGCTGGCCGTTGTCGTCGGTGACGACGTCGAAGACGGAGATCGCGTTCGGGTGGTGCAGGCGAGCCGCGATCCGGCCCTCGCGCATCGTGCGCTGCCGGGCGTCTTCCTTGTCGTGCTCGTCCAGGTGCGGCTGGAGCAGGAGCTGCTTGATGGCCACGGTGCGGCCCAGGACCTCGTCGTGCGCCTGCCAGACCGCCCCCATCGCGCCCGTGCCGATCCGGCCGACGATGCGGTATCGATCGGCGACCAGGCGACCCTCGTCGCTCACGCGACCTCCCTTTGGGCTCCGACTTCACCAGGGCGTGAGGATCGGTGCCTGGTGACGCGGCCACGCGCACGCCGCTTCGCTGGAGCGTATGCACATGTCGTGGGCTGTGTGCCGGCTTCGCTGAGACCGGCCCGTGACAAGGCTAGGCGCTCACTCTGCGCACACGAATCCGGTACAGGCACTTGAACCACGGGTGAAGGGGTGATCGCCGAGGGCTACATGTACTGGGCCGAGATGAGCTCGGCCTCGGTGATCAGCCCGCCGGCGTCGGCGACCCGGAACAGCTGCGTCACGCGCACGAGGGCGCCGTCCGGCCGGTGCAGCGTGGCGACCGCGAGGATCGAGCCGTCCGGCTTGATCTGCGTGTCGGCCTCCTGGACGTCGATGGCGTCCATCGAGCTCCAGGTGCGGACCAGCTCGCCGGCCGCGCCGTCGGCCAGGGACGGGCTCAGCAGCGCGAGCGCGCCCGCCGAATCCCGCGCGATGGCGGCGTAGAAGTCCTTGACGGCCTGGATCTTCCGGGCCGCGCTGCGCGCGTCGGCCGCCGCGTCCGGCACCGCGTCCGCCGGGGCCGGCCCGGCTTGGGGCTGCGGGCTGCCGCCGCTGGACTCCTCCGCCGACGGCGCGCCGCCGGAGTGCGTGCTCGCCGTGGGCACGCTGCGCTGCTCGGGCGCGCCGCCCCCGGCCTGGTGCTGCGGGACGGCGAGGCCGCCGAGCTCCGCGGCGCCGCTGAAGCCGCTGGGCGTGGCCTGGGCGGTGTCGGACACCGCCCGGTGCGCGCTGGTCAGCATCGGCGCGGCGACCACCGCGCCGGCGACGAGCGCCCCCGCGGCGACGAGCCCGGCCAGCTTGGCGCGGCGGACGAACCGGCTCTCCGGGTCACCCGCGTCGTCGTCCTGGTCCGGCTCACGGACGGGCTCCGTGCGCGGCGGCAGGAACTTCTGCGGGTCGCGGAAGACCTGCTCGAGATAGTCGCGGTCGGCGTCGCCGACGCCGTCGAGTATCTCGGCCGGGATCACGTCCTCGACGCGGACGGCGTGCGGTGCTTCACGCCGTGTTCGCTGCCGATCAAGCACGAATGTCCTCGCTCTGGGTTCCGGGGACGGCGGCTCGGCCGTTCGGCCGGGCTTCCGTTGGTCCGGATGGCCGACTCGTGGCCGGTTCCGGATCCGCTGTCGTCAGGTAACCCTGTGCGGACGGGCATCACCAGGCTCTGTCGCCGGAATGCCGTCGCGATACGACGAGCGGCAGCTTATGTCACCCACCCGGACCAGGGATAACCGCTCAGCGCACCGCACGTGCATCGGAACGGGCGAACCGCACGTGCAGGTGCAGCTACTGACCGTCAGAAGTGATCTTGTCGCCGTCCCCGAACGTCAGCGTGCGCTGTTCCATCGTCTTGGAACCGTCCGTGTGGGTGATCTCGACTGTGTTCACGGTGACACCGCGTTGCTGGTCGATGCTGACCTTCTTGACCTCGAAGTAGGCGATGCCGGCGTACCGCTCCGCGAGGGCCTGCGCGCCTTGGTCGTGCAGCTGGCCGGTGGTCACCGACGACGCCGTGGCGGGGTCCGTCGTGACGGTGTTGAAGAACTTCTCCGAGTTGTCGCCCATGGTCTGGGCGTCCGGCGGGAAGGAGTACCACCACGGCGCCTTCGCCGGGGTTTCGCGCTGGGCGGGCGTGACCGGGGGCTTCTGCGGCGCGGCGCTCGGGCTGGTCGTGGTGTCGGTCGTCCGCGGCCCGTCGGTGCTCGCCGGGGGAGGCGGGGCGACGCCGTCGACCGGGCCCGCGCCGCCGCCGCTGGTCCGCCCGGCCTCCTTGTCCGGCCGGGACGAGCTGTCGGGGCCCGCCGCGGAACCGCCCTGCCGGGAGTCGGTGGGGGGCTCGCCGGAGGGGTCGATGACGGTCGGGGCGCCCTGGTAGCCGGGCCACGCGCCCTGCACGGCGTCGTCCGCCGGCGGCTTCCCGACCAGGTACGACCCGGCGAACAGCAGCCCGACGACGACGGCACCGGAGGCACCGGTGGCGAACCAGGCCGCCTTCTTCCACGTCTTGGGCGGGGTCACGGACGCCGGCACCGAGCCGATGGTGAAGCCGCCGAGCCCGTCGATCGGGGGCGCGGCGTAGATCCGGACGTCTTCGTCCTCCTCCACGCCGCGTGCCTGCGGGGTGGCGAGCGAGACGCGGGTACGCCGGGCCGCCTGGTCGGCGCGCGACTCCGTGGTGATCTCGGCTTCGTCTTCCAGCGGCAGGCTGCCCTGCGACGCGGGGAAGAGCGGGGCCGCGGGCCGCCGGTCGCGGGGTTGCGGCAGCGGCTGGGGGAGCGGGAGGGACCCGGAGACGGGCGGGTCGACCTGGGCCGGGCCGGCCGCGTGGTGGCGCGGGGCGCGGGCCGGGGGCAGGGGCGGCGTCCAGCCGTCCGAACCGCCGAGCCGGTGCCGCCCGGGATGCGCGGGCGCGGTGCCGCGTCCGTGGAACTCCGTGCCGTGGGTCATGTGGGCTCGACCACCCGGCGGCCCCGTCCTGACGCCGTCCGGCCGCAGGACGACCCGATCGGAGCACCATCCTCACGAGCGGCTTCGCGTTCCGAATCCTGCGCAGATGCACGCGCATGCGAGACTGGGCGCGCGGGGCCGGTGCCCCCGCGCGTCCTCCGGGCTTCGCCCGACCCAGACGCAAGGGTCCTCACGGCGTCAACCCTAGGAGCATCCGGCGTAGAAAGTCGCCCCCAAACCTGCAAGTTGCACAGGTTTCACTCGGTCGGGCGCGACCGATAGGGGGAAGCTGACGCTGCGGAGTTTCACTCAGCGCCATCACCCCAGGTCAGGGGATTCAGCCTCCGGAGCGGTAACGGTCCCGCGTGGACTGCAGGGCCTTCGTCGCCACCACACCGCTACCCGCAGCGACGATGATCGCCACCACGTCGAGCGTCGGTCCCCCGGCCGTGAGCAGCCAGGCGAACAAGGACGCCGCTGTGGTACCACCGGCGATGGCCCAGCGGCTGCGGACGTACTGCCCGACCGGGGCGCCACTGGCACCGCGCTTACCCGCCGCGTTGTTCAGCAGCGCCAGATAACCCACATGGCCCAGCGCGGCCAGCACGCTCGCGAGCGCGACGATGACGGCGATGAGGTTGACGAGCCAGTCCATGCGTCCAGTCTGCCCGCAGCCGGGCCGCCGGTGCCTCAGGGAAGACCCCGAATTCGGACAACCGTTACCGGCCGAGCCGCCCGCGGCCGAGGTTGAGCAGCGCCATGGCCAGCTGCCTGCCGTCCGGGCCGAGCTCCCGGTAGCGCGCGAGGACGTCCATCTCGCGGTTGTAGACGATGCGAGTGCCCCCCGCGGCCATCCGCGCGGCCCCGATCGTCTTGGACACCTCGACCCGGCGTTTCACCAGGCGCAGGATCTCCTTGTCCAGCCAGTCGATCTCCTCGCGGAGCGACGCGATGTCGTCTCCGGCGGGGGTGTGCTCGGCGGGCTGGCCGTCGGCGTTCGTCGCTTGTGCGTTCATCGGGACCTCTCCCTCGGTGCCCGGACCCGGCCCCTGGGACGGCGACAGCCCCGGGTCCGTGGACTCCGGGGCTGGCGTGATGGCGGTTCGGGCACTACGCGATCACGGGAGCCGGAGTCCGGGTCCCGTAAAAAAATCGCTCTGCGTGGTGCCGCATGGGTTCAGTATGGCACAGCGGTCCCGCGCGTCTCCCGGAACGAGCGCACCCGGGCATGAACGAAGACGCTGACCGCGAGCCAGAACACCGGGAACGCGGGCCAGAAGAACCCGGCGCCCAGCACCGCCCACCGGACGATGGCCACGACCGCGATCGCCACGACCACGGCGAGGTGCAGCCGCAGCGCGGGATGCCGCCGCAGCGCGGCGAAGGTGAGCGGGAACCCGGGCGCGGCCGGCGCGGGCCGCGGCAGGTCGGCGGTGAGCGCGGTCAGCTCGTCGGTGAACCGCGCGGCGTAGACGTGGGTGAGGCGCTCTTCGACCTCTTCGAGGGTGAGCCGGCCTTCGGAGCCGGCGGTCTGGACGGCGGTGGCGACGCGTTCGCGATCGGCGTCGGCGGCCCGGATGCGGGCGGTGCGGTTGTCTTCCATGTCCGCCGATGCTCCGCGCGGCGGGCCGCCGGCGCGTCGGACGCCAGGCGACACCTCGCGCTACGCCCGGCGCGGTAGCCGCGGCGGACCCCGGAGCCGCCACCCCGGCACGCTTTGCCCGGAGCCGGACCCGCCCGGGGTAGCGTGGACGGACGATGGACACCCTCTTCGATCTCCCCGCCGAGACCCCCGCGCGCAAGCCCGCTTCCGGCGGGCAGGCCGAGCTGCTCGACGACCTGAACCCCGCCCAGCGCGAAGCCGTCACCCACGCCGGTGGCCCGCTGCTGGTGGTGGCGGGCGCGGGATCGGGCAAGACCCGGGTGCTGACCCGCCGGATCGCCTACCTGCTCGGGCAACGCCGCGTGCACCCGGGCGAAATCATGGCGATCACGTTCACCAACAAGGCGGCCGCCGAGATGCGCGAGCGCGTGGCCGCGCTCGTCGGGCGCCGCGCGAACGCCATGTGGGTGTCGACGTTCCACTCGATGTGCGTGCGGATCCTGCGCCGTGAAGCCAAAACGCTCGACATGTCGTCGAACTTCTCCATCTACGACTCGGACGACACGAAGCGGCTCATCACGCTCGTCGCGCGCGACCTCGACATCGACCCGAAGAAGTACGCGGCGCGCACGCTCGCCGTGCACATCTCGAACCTGAAGAACGAGCTCACCGACCCGGACACGGCGTCGGCCAACGCGGCCAACGACCTCGAGCGCCGCGTCGCCGAGGTCTACGTCGAGTACCAGCGGCGGCTTTCGCTGGCCAACGCGTTCGACTTCGACGACCTCATCATGCGCACGGTTTCGCTGCTGCAGGCGTTCCCGGCGGTCGCCGAGTACTACCGCCGCCGGTTCCGCCACGTGCTGGTCGACGAGTACCAGGACACGAACCACGCGCAGTACACCCTGGTCCGCGAGCTGGCCGGGACCGCGCCGAACGAGGCCGGGGTGGACCCGGCCGAGCTGGTCGTCGTCGGTGACGCGGACCAGTCGATCTACGCCTTCCGCGGCGCGACGATCCGCAACATCGAGGAGTTCGAGCGGGACTTCCCGAACGCGCACACCATTCTGCTGGAGCAGAACTACCGCTCCACGCAGACGATCCTGTCCGCGGCGAACGCTGTCATCGAGCGGAACCCGAACCGTCGCGCGAAGCGGCTGTGGACCGACTCGGGTGACGGCGAGAAGATCGTCGGCTACGTCGCGGACAACGACCACGACGAGGCCGCGTTCGTCGCGGGTGAGATCGACTCGCTGGCGGAGAAGGGCGAGGCGGACTACTCCGACGTCGCCGTCTTCTACCGCACCAACAACCAGTCCCGCGTCTTCGAAGAGATCTTCATCCGGCTCGGCCTGCCGTACAAGGTCGTCGGCGGCGTGCGGTTCTACGAGCGGCGCGAAGTCCGCGACATGATCGCGTACCTGCGCGTGCTGGCGAACCCGGAGGACACGGTCAGCCTGCGCCGCGTGCTGAACGTCCCCAAGCGCGGCATCGGCGACCGCGCCGAAGCCGTCGTGGCGACGCACGCCGAGCGCGAGCGCATTTCCTTCGCGCAGGCGCTTCGCGACGCCGTCGACGGCAAGGTGGCGCTGCTGAACCCGCGTTCGGTCAAGGCGATCGGCGGGTTCGTCGCCATGCTCGACGAGCTGGGCGCGCTGATCGCGGACGGCGCCGAGGTGCACGACGTCCTCGAAGCGGTGATGGACAAGACGGGCTACCGGATCGAACTCGAGGAGTCCGAAGACCCGCAGGACCACACGCGCGTGGAGAACCTGGACGAACTCGTCACGGTGGCGCGCGAGTTCACCGAGATCACCGCCGAGGTCGTCGCGGACGAGAACGCCGAGCTGGTCGTGGACGAGGGTGTCCCGGCGCCGGGTTCGCTGCCGGCGTTCCTCGAGCGCGTGTCGCTGGTCGCGGACGCCGACTCGGTGCCTTCGCCCGACGGCGGCGAGGAAGGCGACGGCGGCGCGGGCGTGGTCACGCTGATGACCGTGCACACCGCGAAGGGCCTGGAGTACCCCGTGGTGTTCTGCACGGGCTGGGAGGACGGGGTCTTCCCGCACATGCGCGCGCTGGGTGACCCGACCGAGCTGGCCGAGGAACGGCGGCTCGCGTACGTCGCGATCACGCGGGCCCGGAAGCGCCTGTACGTCTCACGCGCGATCACGCGCTCGGCCTGGGGCCAGCCGTCGATGAACCCGGCTTCGCGGTTCCTCGACGAGCTGCCGCCGGACCTCGTCGACTGGCGACGGCTCGAGCCGTCCAGCCCCGGGTTCGGCTTCGGCGGCGGTTCGCGCGGCACCCCGCGGGCGGCCACGACGTGGGGCGGGCGCCGGTCTTCGCCTTCGCCGTCTTCGGGCACGTCGCCGTTCGGGAAGGGCTGGAAGGACACGGTGGCGCTGAAGCTGGACGTCGGCGACCGGGTCAGCCACGACAAGTACGGCCTGGGCACGGTGATCTCGTGCGACGGCGTCGGCCCCCGGGCCACGGCGACGATCGACTTCGGCGCGGCCGGCAAGGTCCGCCTGATGCTGATCGGCAGCGTCCCCATGGTGAAGCTCTAGCGCGCGTTACCCGGACGAGTGAATCCGGCGGCGATCCTCGCGATCGCCGCCGAAATCGTCGTACCCACCCGGTACAACTGACCCCGTGATCGAACAAGAGTTCGACGGAGGGGGTAGTGTGGTGTGGACGCGGTGCTGTTTCACCTGTTGGCCGAAGGGGTACAGAAATACTTGCGAGGAGTCCTGGGGACTGCGGTTCCCGATCGGGGTCGGGCGCCTTCGGGGGCCCCGGGAAATCCTTCGCGTGCGGGAGCGGAGGCGTGCCGGCTGGCCGCCGCCTGGCAAGCGCTGCTCAGGCAGCACGAGCTGGGCGCGGACGGTCACTGCGTCACTTGTGGGCACTGTGTGTCCTGCGGCCGGGGACGCCGCTGGACGACACGTCGCGCCGCGCGTGTCCGCTCCGCGGGGGGCGCCGAAGTGCGGGGTCGGCTGTTCTGGGACCGGCTGTTCTGGGACCGGCTGCCCGTGCGGCGGCGCGCGGGGCTGTGCACGGTGTGGCAGGTCGCGGTCGCGTACTTCATCCGCCGGTTGCCGGGCGGGCAGCGCTAGCCGGTTCCGGGCCCTGAGGCCGTTTCTGACGGCCTTGCGGGGGCTCAAGAAGGTCTCGGGCGCCCTGAGGGACTTCGGGCGGGCTGCGCCGGTCTGGACCATTCTTCGGCTGTTGATCAGCCACCTTTTGATCAGCCACGGCGTTCCCTTGCGGGCTGCCGTTCTTCGCGCGGCCGAGGGACGTCGTCGGCCCTCAGCGGCGGATCATGGCGCTGCAGCCGGACTGTTCGAATGCGGCGTCTTCGCGGACGAAGATCGCAGTGGGGTGAACGGATCAGATGACGATGCCGCGCGCGGCCAGCCAGGGCCGGGGGTCGATCTTCTTGGTGCCGTTCTGCCACACCTCGAAGTGCAGGTGCGGGCCGGTGCTCTGACCGCGGTTGCCGATCTCGGCGATCTGCTGGCCGCACTTGACCTTCTGCCCCTCCTTGACGGAGAAGCTGTTCATGTGGCCGTAGACCTGGATCGTGCCGTCGTCGAGCTGGACGCGCACCCAGAGGCCGAAGCCGCTGGCCGGGCCGGCCTCGATCACGGTGCCGTCGGAGGCGGCGTAGATCGGGGTGCCGATCGCGTTGGCGATGTCGATGCCGAGGTGGCTCGTGCCCCACCGGGCACCGAAGCCCGAGGTGAAGGTCCCGTGGGCCGGGAGGCAGGTCTTGGGGCGAGCGGCGTCTTCGGCGGCCTTCTTGGCGGCGTCGGCTTCGCGCTGCTCACGGGCCTGCGTGATGGAGGCGCTGTCAGCGATCTTCGCGGCCTCGGCGGAGGCGTCGACGGCGTGCCCGGTCGGCAGGAGCTCGGGGGCACCCCCGGAGCCCGCACCTCCCGCGGTCAGGGAAGCGCTGGCGTCCTGGCTGTTGGCCAGCGGCGTCACGGCGGCGTCGGAATCGGTGACGGTCTTGAGGGTCTGTCCCGCAGCTGCGGCGGCGAACGCACCGGCCGCCACGGCGGCGACCACGACACGGCCACGAAGGGCCGAGGAGGGCGGGGCGATGCGGTGCGCACCCCGGACACGGACGACCGCACCTTCGAGTGCGTCCTTCAGTGCCGGGGAAGGAGCTTGGCCGCCGGGGGAGCGGTGTGAAGCCAAGACAGAGCCTTCCATCGTCGGGGAGCCGGGTCTGAGGACTGCGGGCGGGGGAACCCGGTGAGCCAACCTCGGGGGTGGTTCGCTCGTCGTCCTGCTTCGTGACCTGACTGTAATGGGGACCGGGGGACAGTAACGAAGGGGCACCGCTGTAAGCAAGATCTGCCCCGCGCGTCGGCCGATCGGGTGGCATCGATCAGGCGCCCACCTGTGGGAATTACCCAAAGTTAGAAGGGGTTTACAACGATCGTTGTGACTTGGCTTACAGCTCTTGTGCTCGGTGCGAAACCACCTATGGGCAGTGGCGGCGGAAAGGGGCGGAATAAGGGTTTGCCTGCGGATGTTTGGGCACTTTCGACGTCTCGCGCCCGCGTCCCGCCCTCTCGCGACGGCGACGGTGACTGTCGAGCCGCGACGCAAGCCGACCGTTCAACGACGGAGTTTGACCGCTCGCCGACTCGGGTACGGAAGCGGTCGCCAGCGGTCCGTTTTGTCGCTTTTCGCGGCCTCTCGGCCGACCCCGCCCGCCCGTGACGGCGTGACCCGCGCACCTGGGTGACGCCCCGGCGACCACTGGCCACCCGCGCGGGCCCGGTAGCGCCTTGCTCGGCCCGCTGCCCTCCGTCCGGCCCGGCCTCTGCCGCCGCTTGACGACCCGCCACCCCGCGGGCGTCTCCCTCGACCCTCGGGCTTGCTAGCGTCGCTGCCAATGCCCCCACGATCTGAGCCTCCCGGCACCGCGCCCGGGTCCCCGGCCACTCCGGACGAGCACGATCCCGCCTCCCGGCCGCCCTCCGGCGAGCGAAAGCGCGCGCAGCCGGACACCCGCAGCGAGCCGCTCACCTGGGCCGAAGACGACCGCCGGCCCACAGTCGCGCTCGGGCTCGCCGGGCTCGGGGCCGTTGCTCTCTCCGCCGCGGCCTTCGTTCGCGTCTCGCCCGCCGCCGGTCCCGGCTTTGCCGGCTGGCCGTGGCTGGTCCTGCTCGCGCTCGCCCCCGTCGTCGCCGCCGTCTGGGTCTCCGCCGCCGGGAAGCCCGGGCTCGGGGCCGGGATCGTCCTCGGGCTCGCCGCGCTCGCTCCCGGGCGGCTGGTCCTCGACCTGCAGTTCGCCGTCAACGGGCCGCTCACCATCCGGCCCGAGCTCTACCTGCCCGACCACTTCGTCGGCGGCTCGGCCGTCGGGGCCGGGTTCTGGCTGCTCGTCGCCGGGCACGTCCTCACCGGGGCCGCCGGCGTCGCCGCCTGGCGCGCGAGCCGGAAAGACGACGAACCCGAACGTCGGCGGTGGCGCCTGTTCGTCCCGCTGCTCGCGGTGACCGCGTCCGTCGGGCTGCTGACCGAGCCCGTCGACTCCGCCAACGGCTTCCTCCTCGCCCGCGCGGCCTTCGAAGGGCCCTGGCCCGCGCTCGGCGGCTACCTGCTGCTCGCCGCCGCGCTGCCGCTGACCGCCGTCGTCGCACTCGCCGCGCCGTCCGAGCGCACGGCCCGGGGTGCGCTCCTCGGGCTGACCGCCGGGACCTTCGCCGTCGCCGTGCCGCCCGTGCTGGCCGCCCTCTTCCGGGCCGACCTCGACGTCACCTGGGGGCCGCTCCTCGCGCTCGGCGCGACGCTCGTCATCGCCGGCCTCGCCTTCACGCCCCTGGCCGAAGCCCCCGAGAAGCCCGAAGGCGACCTCGCCGGCAGCGCGAAGCTGCCCGGGCTCTTCTGGTGGCGGCTGACGACCGGCGTGCTCGGCCTCGCCACCGCCGTCGCCGCCCTGGTCGGGACCTTCGCGCCGCAGGTCGCCGTCAGCGCGCTGAACCCGGGCGCCGCCGCGCCGGTCAGCGCCGCCGCCGAAAGTCCCGCGCGGTGGTTCCTGCTCGTCGCCGCGCTCGTGGTCGCCGTCCCGTCCCTCGGCACGTTCGTCCCGAAGACGGCGCCGGGCGCGCGGTCCGTGCTCGGGCTCGCCTGGGCCGGGATCGTCCTGGCCGGGACGGCCGTCCTGAACACCGCGCTGACCGCCACCCAGGCCGGCAACCTCGCCGGGTTCGGGGGCGCGAACCTCGGCGGTACCTCGGGCGCCACCCCGGCCTTCACCTACGACCTCGGCGCCGGCGCGGCCTGGACGTTCGCCGCGCTCGTGCTCGCCGCGCTGACCGGGCTCGCCGCCGTCGGGACCGGCGTCGTCGAACGCGAAGACGCCGGGGACGGCGCCGCGCCGGACAAGAACGTGCTCACCCCCGTCGTCGCCGGCGCGGTGCTGGCCGTCGCCGCGTTCGGGCTGCCCGTCTTCAGCGTTCCCGGCTACGTCGCGCCCGGGCTCTGGTCGGACTTCGACACGCCTTCGTGGGGGCTGCTGACCGCTGCCGTGGTCGTCGTCGGCGCCGCTCTGCTGGCGCTGAGGTCCCGGCCGAAGCCGGCCGCGGCCCTGCTGACGGGCGCCGCCCTGCTCGTCGCGTTGCACGCCGCGGAGCTGCCGCTCGTCGGTGGCGCGCTCGGCGGCGCGAGCCCGTCGACCGGGTTCTGGGTCGCACTGGCCGCCGTGGTCGCGCTGCTCGTCGCGGCGGGACTCTCGGCCGCGGGCGGACGCCGTGCCTCGTGACCGCCTCCGGGTGCTGCTCGTCGAGTTCACCCGGCCCGACCCGGCCGCCGTCGCACTGGGTCGCGTCCTGCGCGACGAAGGCATGGAGGTCGTCCACGCCGGCCCGGTGGACACCGTCGAGCAGATCGTCCGCACCGCCGAGCAGGAGGACCCGGACGCCGTCGGCGTGCTCGGCGACGAACCGCCGCCGGAGCTCGCCGGGGCGTTGAACGGCGTTCGCGTGTTCACCGCCGCGGACCCCGGAGAAGTCGTGGAATCGTTGGCCGGTGGGCGGTCTCACACCGCGGGAACACCACCTGACCGCGTACGGTGACCGACTTCACCAGGTGCGGAGTCCCCTGCGTCTGCGCAGGTCGCTAACCTCGACTGGTCCGACAGCGCGGTCCGGTAACACGGACCACCACAGTGGCGTGTCGTCAGGAGACTGGAGTAGTGGACCTCTACGAGTACCAGGCGAGGGATCTCTTCGCCGCCCACGGAGTACCGGTTCTGCCGGGCTCGGTGGCTAGCACCCCCGAAGAAGCCAAGACCGCCGCGGAGCAGATCGGCAACCAGGTCGTCGTCAAGGCGCAGGTGAAGGTCGGCGGCCGCGGGAAGGCGGGCGGCGTCAAGCTGGCCCAGACGCCCGACGAGGCGAAGGAGAAGGCGGAAGCCATCCTCGGCCTCGACATCAAGGGCCACATCACGCGTCGCGTGCTGGTGGCCGAAGCCTCGGACATCGCGTCCGAGTACTACTTCTCCTTCCTGCTGGACCGCGCGAACCGCACGTTCCTGGCGATGGCGTCCTCCGAGGGCGGCATGGAGATCGAGCAGCTCGCGGTCGAGCGCCCCGACGCGCTCGCGAAGATCCCGGTCGACGCGATCGCCGGGGTCGACAAGGCGAAGGCGCTCGAGATCCTGAAGGCCGGCAACTTCCCGGCCGAGATCATCGACGAGGCCGCCGACGTCGTCGTGAAGCTCTGGGAGACCTTCGTCTCCGAGGACGCCACCCTCGTCGAGGTCAACCCGCTGGTCCGCGACCCGCAGGACAAGATCATCGCCCTCGACGGCAAGGTCACCCTCGACGAGAACGCCTCCTTCCGCCAGCCGGGCCACGAGGCCCTGGTGGACAAGGACGCGGAGAACCCGCTCGAGGCGAAGGCCAAGGCCAAGAACCTCAACTACGTCAAGCTCGACGGCGAGGTCGGCATCATCGGCAACGGCGCCGGGCTCGTCATGTCCACTTTGGACGTCGTGGCGTACGCGGGCGAGAAGCACGGCGGCGTGAAGCCGGCGAACTTCCTCGACATCGGTGGCGGCGCGTCGGCCGAGGTCATGGCGGCCGGGCTGGACGTCATCCTCAACGACACCGACGTGAAGAGCGTCTTCGTCAACGTCTTCGGCGGCATCACCGCCTGCGACGCGGTGGCGAACGGCATCGTCGAGGCCCTGAAGATCCTGGGCGACGAAGCCAGCAAGCCGCTGGTCGTCCGGCTGGACGGCAACAACGTCGTGGAGGGTCGCAAGATCCTGGCGGACGCGAACCACCCGCTGGTCACCGTGGTGGACACAATGGACAACGCGGCCGACAAGGCTGCCGAGCTCGCCGCGGCAGGTGCGTGAGATGTCGATCTTCATCAACGAGAACAGCAAGGTCATCGTCCAGGGGCTCACCGGCTCCGAGGGCATGAAGCACGCGACCAAGATGCTGAAGTCCGGCACGAACATCGTGGGCGGCGTCAACGCCCGCAAGGCCGGCCAGACGGTCACCATCGAGGGCAAGGACCTCACCGTGTTCGGCACGGTCGAGGAGGCCATCAAGGAGACCGGCGCCGACGTGTCGGTCATCTTCGTGCCGCCGAAGTTCGCCAAGGACGCGGTCATCGAGGCGATCGACGCCGAGATCCCGCTCGCCGTGGTCATCACCGAGGGCATCCCGGTGCACGACTCGGCCTACTTCTGGGCGCACGCGGTCGCGAAGGGCAACAAGACCCGCATCATCGGCCCGAACTGCCCCGGCGTGATCAGCCCGGGCAAGTCGAACGCCGGCATCATCCCGGCCGACATCACCGAGGCCGGCTCGATCGGTCTCGTGTCGAAGTCCGGCACGCTGACCTACCAGATGATGTACGAGCTGCGGGACATCGGCTTCTCCACCGCCGTCGGCATCGGCGGTGACCCCATCATCGGGACCACCCACATCGACGCCCTCGCGGCGTTCGAGAAGGACCCCGAGACCAAGGTCATCGTGATGATCGGCGAGATCGGTGGCGACGCCGAAGAGCGCGCCGCGGCCTACATCAAGGAGAACGTGACGAAGCCGGTCGTCGGTTACGTCGCGGGCTTCACCGCGCCCGAGGGCAAGACCATGGGCCACGCGGGCGCCATCGTGTCGGGTTCCTCCGGCACGGCCGCCGCGAAGAAGGAGGCCCTCGAGGCCGCCGGCGTCAAGGTCGGCAAGACCCCGAGCGAGACCGCCGTCCTCGCACGTGAGCTGTACAACAGCCTCGGCTGAATTCGACGCATTGCTCCTGGTGAGGCCGGGCACCGACTGCGGTGCCCGGCCTCACTGCGTTTGGGGACGAAACCTCCTGAGGTATTCACGCGTCTGTTGGGTCGGTGGCCGCGTAGTGCGCTAGCGTTCTGCGCACACAAGCCGCCTCGTCTTCCCCCGGGTGTCTTCGTACCCCGGAGTGCCGGTCGAACCGACAGGAGTGCATCCGATGACCTTCCCCAGCGGTGGGCCTGGCTACCCCCAGCAGGGTGGCGGCCAGCAGCCCCCCGGACCGCCGTCCAGTGGCTTCCCGGCGCAGCAGCCGCCGCACTCGCACCAGGCGCCGTCGCCCGGCGGAGCCGCGGGCCTGCCCCAGAACCTGCCGCTGCTGCTCGCGCTGGTGGTCGCGGTCTTCGGTCTGGTCGAGTACTTCCTGGGTTTCGCCGAAACCGGTGACGTCGGTCTCGGCGGCACGTTCCTGCTCGGCGGCGGCCTGCTCGCCGGGCTGCACGCGCTGCCGAAGGGCCCGAAGACGCTGCCGTTCGCGGCGCTGTTCAGCGTCCTCGGCGCGCTCGAGGTCCTGCAGACGCTGGTCGGGATGCAGACGTCGCCGGGCGTCGTCACCGTCATCCTGATCCTGGGGATCCTGCAGATGATCGTCGCGGTCGGCGCGCTGCTGCTCGAGTACGACGTGATCAAGCCGCCGGCGCCGAAGCCCGCCGCGCCGCAGTACGGCCAGTACGGCCAGCCCGGTCAGCAGCAGTACGGCCAGCCCGGCCAGGGCTACCCGCAGGGGACGCAGGTCCAGCCGGGGCCGGTGGCGTCCACCGGTGAGCCGTCGGCGCCGTTCTCGCAGCCGGGCCAGTACGGCTCGCCGAACCCGCCGTCGACCACGCCGCCGCCGGGGCAGCAGGCCACGACCTACGCCCCCCAGCAGGGCCAGTTCTTCCAGCAGCCGCCGCCGGAGAACCCCGGCACGCCGCCGGGCGGGTTCGGCAAGTCGAACTGACGTTGGTCCTGGAAACACCCGCTGTGACGCCCGGTCACAGCGGGTGTTTCTTGTATGCGGCCAGGACTTCGTCCAACGGGCCGGCGAAGTGGATCCGGCCCTCGTCCAGCCAGAGCGCGCTCGTGCACAGCTCCCGCAGCAGCTCATCGGAGTGGTTGGCGAACACCAGGACGCCGGCGCGGCGGGCGAGGTCCACCAGCCGGTCGCGGGCCTTGGCCATGAACGCCGCGTCGACCGCGCCGAGGCCTTCGTCGAGGATGAGGATTTCGGGGTCCATGGTGGTCACCACGCCGAGCGCGAGCCGCACCCGCATCCCCGCGGAGTAGGTGCGCAACGGCAGTTGCAGGTAGTCGCCGAGCTCGGTGAACTCCGCGATGTCGTCGACGCGCTTCGCCAGCTGCCGGCGGCTCATGCCGAGGAACAGGCCGCGGATCATGATGTTGTCGTGGCCCGAGACTTCGGGGTCCAGGCCCACGCCGAGGTCGAACACCGGCGCGATCCGGCCGACGACGCGCGTGCTGCCGCGGGTCGGTTCGTAGATGCCGGACAGCAGCCGCAGGAGCGTCGACTTCCCGGCGCCGTTGTGCCCGACCAGGCCGACCCGGTCGCCTTCGCCCAGCGTCAGGGTGATGTCCCGCAGGGCCTCGATGACCGGCACTTTCGCGTCGGCGCCGATGGGCCCGCCCGCCTTGCCGAACACCTGTTTCTTCAGCGACCGGGTCCTGGCGTCGAAGACCGGGAAATCGACGCAGGCGTCCCGCACCTCGATGCTCACCATGGTGCCCCCTCGGTTGGTATGCGAATGCACGTTATCATTCGCATTCAGGCGAGGGGAGGTAACGTGCGGCCGGTGAGTGAGCAGTCCGCCGAGCCGGCCTTCCGCCCACCGCAGCAGGCGCGCAGCCGGGAGTCCCTGCGGAAGGTGCTGGCCGCCGCCGAGCACGTGCTGGCCGGACAGGGCCTCGACGAGTTCACGGTCGCGGCGGTCGCCGAGCAGGCCGGCCTGTCGGTCGGCGCGATCTACCGCCGGTTCGCCGGCAAGGAGCAGCTGCTCTACGCCGTGAAGGACGAGCTGCTCGGCCAGCTGGAGGCCGCCGTGGGCGAAGCGCTTCGCGCACCCGGGCCCGGGCTGAGCGGGATCGTCGGCGCGTTCGTCCAGGCCATGGCCCGCACGTTCGCGCGGCACGACCGGATCTTCCCCGAGCTGCTCGACGCGCAGCGGGCCGAAGGCCGCGACCGTGGCCTCGAGGCGCTGGCCACGATCCTGGACGCCTTCGTCGAAGCCGTCCGGACCGGCCTCGGCGAAGACCACGCGGCGGCCGTCCGGATGGCCGGCCGGACCATCATCGGCTCGTGCGTGCACCGGGCCGCCAGCGGCCGGTACTGGCCCGACGACTTGACCTGGGACGCGTGGGCCGCCGAGACGACCGCGCTGGTCCTGGCCTACTTGGCGGGGCCACTCGACCGGGTGGGTTAGCTTCCCCACGTCGCCGCGCGGCGGCGTGGCTCACCCGGACGGACCAGCGCGGATGTCAGGGTGCGGATCATGGATGTGCTCACCGACTCCCGCGAAGAGCCGGTGGGCGACCTCGAACCCGGCGTCGGACTCTCGCGGGCGGCGCGGGTGCGGGTGTTGCTCGCCGCCGCGCTCGGTCCCCTGGTCACGGGCTACGCCGCGGTCGCGACCGTGCTGACGCTCGTCACGCTCACCGCCGAGCGCACCGTCTTCTCCGGCATCGGCGTGCTGCTGGCCGCCGGCCCCGGCTGGCTCGCCGCGCACCAGGTGCGCCTCGACATCGGCGGGCACCCGCTCGGCGTGCTGCCGCTGCTGCCCACGCTGGGCGCACTCGCGCTGGCCGCGCGGACGGCGTCCGGTGCCGTGCAGCGCCTGGGGTGCCGCTCGCCGCGCGAAGCGCTGCCGGTGTTCGGCACGATCACCGGCGCGCACGCCGTGTTCGGCCTGGTCATCGCGTTGTGCGCGCAGGGCTCCCCGGTGACGGCGAACCCGCTGGTCGCCTTCGCCGTGCCGGGTCTGCTCGCCGGGCTGGCGTCGGCGGCGGGCATCATCTGGCGCTGCGGGCTGCCGGACGCCGTCGCCGAACGCCTCGACCCCCTGGCCGTGCGCGGGCTGAAGGCCGGCGCCCTGGCCCTCGCGGTGCTCGTGGCCTGCGGCGCCGCCGTGTTCACCGTCGCGACCGCGCTGTCCTGGCGGACGGTCGCCGACATCTACGAGCCCGCGTTCGGCAGCAGCTTCGGCCTGTTCCTGCTTTCCGTGCTGTACCTGCCGAACGCCGTGACGGCCGCGCTCTCGTTCGTCACCGGGCCCGGCTTCTCGATCGGCGACCTGAACGTCGGGATGTTCGGCTACCGCGGTGGCGCCGTGCCCGGCGTGCCGCTGCTCGGCGGCCTGCCCGAACACCACTCGGCGTGGTGGCCCGCGCTGCTGGTGCTGCCCGCGGCGACCGGCGTGCTGATCGGCTGGACGCTGCGCAAGGCCGACGCCGACCCGGCGCAGCGCATCCGCACGGTCGCGGTGGCCGGCACGGTCGTCGCGCTCGGCTGCCTCGCGCTGGGCACGCTGTCCGGCGGCCGGCTCGGCGACGGTCCGTTCGACCCGGTGAGCGTGCCGGTCGGGGTCGCCTCGGTCGTCGCGTTCTGCTGGATCGTCATCCCGGGCTCCTTCACGGCGTTCTTCGCGGGCGAGCACGAGCCGCCCGCGCCGCCTGAAGCCCTCGAAGACAACGAAGCCTTCGAGGACGCCGAAGACGTCGACGCCGAGGAGGCGGCCGAAGCCGTCGAAGAGCTCGAAGCGTCCGAAGAGGACGAAGATGACGAAGAAGAACCCGAAGAAGAACCCGAAGAGTCTCCCGAGGACGCGGAGCTCGAAGCCGAGGCCGACGCCGAACTGGGCCTCGAAGACGAGCCGGTCGAGGACGAAGCTGTGACCGGAGGCACCGAGACCTGCGGCGACGTCGAGCCGGACGAGACCGACCGTTAGGGTTGACGTGACCTGGTGAAGCGCCGTGCGCCCGGCTGCGCACCGCCCGCGGCAAGGAGCCCGCTCTGTCTCAACGGTTGGAGCTGCCCACTCCGGTGAAGCTCGTCGTGCTCGCGTCGGGCTCCGGCACCCTCCTGCAGGCGGTGCTGGACGCCACCGGCCGGTCCGGCTTCCCGGCCAAGGTCGTCGCCGTCGGCGCCGACCGCACCGGCATCGAGGCGCTGACCCGCGCCGAGCGCGTGAGCGTCCCGTCGTTCACCGTCCGCGTCGCCGACCACCCCGACCGCGCCGCCTGGGACAAGGCGCTGACCGAGGCCGTCGCCGCGTACGAGCCCGACCTGGTCGTCTCCGCCGGGTTCATGAAGATCCTCGGCGAGCAGTTCCTCGGCCGCTTCACGGTCGTCAACACCCACCCGGCGCTGCTCCCGTCCTTCCCCGGGATGCACGCGGTGCGCGACGCGCTCGAGGCCGGCGTCAAGGTCACCGGCTCGACCGTGCACTTCGCGGACGCCGGCGTCGACACCGGGCCGATCATCGCCCAGGAAGCGGTCGTCGTGGAGCACGACGACACCGAAGACGTCCTGCACGAACGGATCAAGGCCGTCGAGCGCAGGCTGCTGGTGGAAACGATCGAGCGACTCGGCCGCGGTGGCTGCACCGTGGACGGACGAAAGGTGACATTTCGTGAGCACTGACCTGGGACGGCGCCCGGTCCGCCGGGCGCTGATCGGCGTCTCGGACAAGGCGGGCCTGCTGGACCTCGCGACCGGCCTGCACGCGGCCGGCGTCGAGATCGTCTCCACCGGCGGCACGGCGAAGGTCATCGCCGACGCGGGTGTCCCGGTCACGCCGGTCGAAGACGTCACCGGCTTCCCCGAGTCGCTCGACGGCCGCGTCAAGACACTGCACCCGCGCGTGCACGCCGGCCTGCTCGCCGACCAGGGCAACCCCGACCACGTCGAGCAGCTGCGCAAGCTGGACATCGCGGCGTTCGACCTGCTGGTCGTGAACCTGTACCCGTTCGAGCAGACCGTCGCGTCCGGCGCGAGCGTCGAGGACTGCGTCGAGAACATCGACATCGGCGGCCCGGCGATGGTCCGCGCGGCGGCGAAGAACCACGGCAGCGTCGCGGTCGTCGTCGACCCGGCCCGCTACGCGTGGGTGCTCGAGCGCGTCGCCGACGGCGGCTTCGACTTCGACGACCGCAAGCGCCTCGCCGCGCAGGCGTACGCGCACACGGCGTCCTACGACATCGCCGTCGCGTCCTGGTTCTCGAACGTCTACGCGCCCGCGGACGACTCCGGCTTCCCCGAGTTCTCCGGCGTCAGCTGGGAGCGCGGCGAGGTGCTGCGCTACGGCGAGAACCCGCACCAGAAGGCCGCGCTCTACAAGGGACACCGGGCCGGCCTGGCCCACGCCGAGCAGCTGCACGGCAAGGCCATGTCCTACAACAACTACGTCGACACCGACGCCGCCCGCCGCGCCGCGTTCGACTTCGCCGAGCCCGCCGTCGCGATCATCAAGCACGCCAACCCGTGCGGCATCGCGGTCGGCACGGACGTCGCCGAGGCGCACCGCAAGGCGCACGCCTGCGACCCGGTCTCGGCCTACGGCGGCGTCATCGCGACGAACCGGCCGGTCAGCCGCGAGGCCGCCGAGCAGATCGCCGAGGTGTTCACCGAGGTCGTGCTGGCGCCGGACTTCGACGCCGAAGCGCTGGAGATCCTGCAGCGCAAGAAGAACATCCGGCTGCTGAAGCTGCCCGAGACCGCGCAGGCGCCGATCGAGTTCCGCCAGATCTCCGGCGGCGTGCTCGTCCAGACCGTCGACGCGATCGACGCGCCGGGCGACGACCCGGCGTCGTGGACGCTGGCCACCGGCACCGCGGCCGACGAGCAGACCCTGCGCGACCTCGAGTTCGCGTGGCGCTCGCTGCGCGCGGTGAAGTCGAACGCGATCCTGCTCGCCGCGGACGGCGCGACCGTCGGCGTCGGCATGGGCCAGGTCAACCGCGTCGACTCCTCGCGGCTCGCGGTTTCGCGCGCGGGTGACCGGGCCAAGGGCTCGGTCGGCGCGTCGGACGCGTTCTTCCCGTTCCCGGACGGCCTGGAGGTGCTGGTCGAAGCGGGCGTGCGCGCGATCGTGCAGCCCGGTGGCTCGGTCCGCGACGCCGAGGTGATCGCGGCCGCCGAGAAGGCGGGCGTCACGATGTACCTGACGGGCACGCGCCACTTCGCGCACTGACCCCGGCTTCGCTTCGAGAGGGAGGGCTCGATGCAGCAACCGCCGCAGTACGGCTACGGCCAAGGCCGGCAGGGGTACCCGGGTCCGCCCGGGTACCCGCCGCCCGGCTACGGCCCGCCGATGCCGCCCCCGAAGAAGAAGCGCACGGGGCTGATCTTCGCGATCATCGGCGTCGTCGTCGTGCTGCTCGGCGTGGGCATCCCGCTCGGCATCTTCGCGAAGGACTACTTCAAGAGCACCGGCGCGGCACCGGCTTCGACGCCGGTGCCCGCCGAGTGCCAGGTGCCGCCCCAGGCGCTGGCGAAGGCGGGTTTCCCGAGCTTCGCCGCCGGCGGTCCGGGCACGGCCGACGTTCCCGGGCTGAAGCAGGTCAACTGCAGCTGGAAGCCGGGGCCGGACGAGAACGTCCGCGACGCCACCCTGAGCGTCCGGATCACCGCGTACTCCGGCGAAAACGCGCGCGAGCAGGCGAACACCCTGTTCCAGCCGCGGGACCCGGCCCTGCCGCCGACGGGCGTCCAGGGGATCGGGGACAAGGCGGCGCTGGTCCGCCTGGTCACCAAGAGCGCGTTCAGCGGCTCCGAACTGCACGTGCTCACGGGCACGACGGTCGTCATCGTCGAGGTGTCCGGCTGGGACAAGGGCTTCTTCTCCAACTCGCCGATGCCGCAGCAGGAAACCGACGACGCGGTGAAGACGGTCGGCACCGAGGTCGTCAAGCGCCTGGGCTAGGAGCGGAAGAGCGCGTAAACCACTTCGTCGCGCCAGCTCCCGCCGCGCCAGGTGACCTCGCGCATCACGCCTTCGCGGTGGAACCCGGCCCGCTCCAGCGTTTTCTGCTCGGCGACGTTCTCGCCGTCGGTGAACGCCTCCAGCCGGTGGGCGCGGGTGACCGAAAACAGGTACGTGACGAGCAGCCGGTGCGCGGCCGTGCCGAGGCCGCGGCCGCGGTGCTCCGGCAGCAGCGTCAGGCCGATTTCCCAGCAGCCGCCCGCCGGTCCGCCGCGGTCGGCCGCCTCCCAGCTCGCCAGGCCGGCGACGACCTCGCCGGCCGTCACGGCCAGGGCCGAGTCGTGCGCGCCGAGGTAACCGTCTTCGGCCCAGCGGCGGCGGCGCGCCCGCGGGTCGGTGAAGCCGGTCCACTGGTGCGGGCCCAGCACCGCCGGGTCGGTCGAGAACCGGTCCAGGACCGGCAGGTCCTCCTCGCGGAAGGGGCGCAGCGCGACCTCGTTCACGCGGGTGCGGGCAGCGTCTTGCAGAGCGCCACGGGGAACTTCGGCTCGGCCGCCCGGATCTCCGCGCAACCGGCCGACTTGACCTGCGCGAACGCCGTCCACCCGGTGTCGCTCCAGCGGAACACCGAGCGGGCGGGCGGGGCGGCCTGGTGCGGCGCCAGGTCGAGGACCAGCCAGCCCGGGTCGCAGGCGCGGGTCGTGCCCGCGCTTTCGGCGCCCGTCGCGGACACGGCGGCGCCGATCCACGCCGGGTCGCAGTGGTCGGCGGGCGGGGCGCAGGTGCCCTGGGGCGCGCAGTGGCCCCAGCCGGCGCCGAGCTTGTGCCAGGCGTTCCCGTTGTCGCCGTTGAGGATCACGGTCCGGTCCGCGACCGGCTCGGCCGTCGTCAGCCGCAGCTCCGCGGGCACCTTGTCCTGGCAGCCACCCGACGCGGGCCGCGTCGAGTAGACGACGTCGGCGCGCACGTCCGTCTTCGACTCCACGACCTGCTCGATCCGCGGCTCCCGGACGCACCCGGGATCCTTGCCGGGCAAGGCGACCTGCACGAGCAGGCTGACGTCGTCGGGGCCCGGGCGGATCCCGGTGACGTCGGCGCGGAACGAGCGCCACTCCGCGCCGATGGTCGTCGGCGCCGGCGCCGCGGCGTCGGCGCCGGGCACCCCGCCGCCGGCGGTGACCACCACGGCCACCACCGCGCCCGCCACGACCAGTGCCCCGGCGATCCACAGAACCGGTCCCTTGGCCATCGTCACCCCCAGAAGTCCACCGGGCAATCTAGCCGAACCCACAGCGTCAGAAGGGCGGACCGAGTTTTTAGCGCTGTGTGACGTCCTTCTCGAGGTACACGGCGCCGGCGATGTGGCCGCCGGCCGCGGGAGCGTCGGTGAGCCGGTAGCCGGCGCGCTGGTAGAGCGTGATGTTGCGGGTGCTGCGGGCCCCGGTGAACAGCGCGAACCGGCGGGCTTCGGCGGGCGCGTGCGACTCCGCGTGCGCCAGCAGCCGCCGGCCGAGCCCGCGCCCGGCCAGGTCCGGTGCGACCATCAGCCGGCCGATCTCCCAGCAGTCCCCTTCGAGCCGGGCGCGGACGGCGCCGACGAGGCGGTGCTCCTGCCGCAGGACCCACACCGACCAGGTCTTCGTCCAGTCGCGCACGTCTTCGAGGCTTTCGTGCAGCGCGGGGATGTCGAGGGTGCCGTTGAGGACGGCCTCCTGGACCCAGCAGCAGCGCTGCAGAACGAGCAGTTCGGCGCAGTCTTCGGGCCGGATTCCGGTGAGCTCCACGCGGGTCTGTCTAGCGATCGGGAGGTCGCCCGGGCAACTGCATTACCCCGCTTGTGGGTGACTTGACAGGTCCCGGGGTTCACGGTTGACTGGTCTACGTCGAACAAGTGTTCGACGTAGAACCGCCGCCTTCCCCGCGGCGGACCAGAGCCGTCGGTCGTGTTTTTGGGAGAGGCCCGACCGCCGGCCCAGTCCGTGGTGGGGAGGTGCGTGCGGTGACCGCTGTGGTGGAGCCGCCGGTGGCCCGGCTGGCGGCCCTGCCCGGGGTCAGCACGGCGAGCCGGGTCGCGGCCCAGGCCGGCCAGGCGCGGGCGACGGGAAGGGTGCTCCCGGTCGCCCCGGCGCTGGCCGGGCTGCTGCCCGCGGCCGGGCTGCGGCGGGGGAGCACGGTGGCCGTCCACGGGGCGACGTCACTGCTGCTCGCCCTGCTCGCCGAAGCCACCGCCGCCGGGTCGTGGGCGGCCGTGGTCGGCATGCCGTCGCTGGGGCTGGCGGCGGCGGCCGAGCACGGCGTCGACCTCGCCCGGGTGGCGTTGGTCCCACGTCCGGGCGCGGAGCTGCCGGCGGTGGTCGCGGCCCTCCTCGACGGCGTGGACGTGGTGGCGGTCCACGCGGGGACGGTCCAGGCAGCCGTGGCGCGGCGGCTGTCGGCCCGCGCCCGGCACCGCGGCGCGGTCCTGCTGGCGTTCGGCGCCTGGCCGGGCGTGGACGTCGAGCTGTCCTGCCGCGTCGAGCCGTGGACGGGTCTCGAGGACGGGTACGGCCACCTCCAGGAGCGCCGGGTGACGGTCCGCGCCCACGGCCGCGGCGCGGCAGCCCGCCCGGTCACGGCGACCCTCCACCTCCCCGGCCCGTCCGGCGCCGCGGCTCCCGCCTCACCCCGCCTGACCCTCCGAACCGAGGCGACGGCATGAGCCCCTCCCGTCCAAAGTGGACCCCCACCCGCCTCCCGGCCCCACACCCAACCCCGTGTCGACCCTCCAGTCACGCGTGTCGACCCGCTAATCACGCGAGCCGACTGTCCGGGTGGGCGAGCCACCCCTCGGCGTGCGCGAGCCGTCCCGGCTGGGAGGCCGCATGACCGTCCCCGCGCAGCGCAGTACTTCCGAGCAGCCCACCCGGATGCTCGTCCTCTGGTGCCCGGACTGGCCCGCCGTCGCCGCCGCGGCCGTGGGGCAGGTGCCCGTCACCGAACCGGCTGCCGTGTTCAGTGCCAACCGGGTCGTCGCGTGCAACGCCGTCGCGCGCAGCAACGGCGTTCGGCGGGGCATGCGGCGGCGGGAGGCGCAGTCGAACTGTCCGGATCTGGCCGTCTTCGCCGCCGACGACGGACGGGACGCGCGGCTCTTCGAGGCCGTCGCGCGGGCGGTCGAGGCGCTCGTCGTCGGGGTCGAGGTCGTGCGGCCGGGGCTCGTCGCCGTTCCCGTGGCCGGGGCCGCCGGGTACTTCGGTGGTGAGCACGCCCTCGTCGAGCGGCTCGTCGACGAGGTGTCGGCCGCCGCGGGCGTCGAGTGTCAGGTTGGTGTCGCCGAAGAGCTCTTCGCCGCGACGCTCGCCGCTCGGTGCGGGGAGTTCGTCGAACCCGGGCGCGTCGCCGAGTTCCTCGCGCCGCTGCCGGTCACCGAGCTCGACCAGCCCGGCGCCGACCGCGCGGAGCTCGTCGACCTGCTGCGCCGCCTCGGGTTGCGCACGCTCGGCGCGTTCGCGGACCTGCCGGAGCGCGACGTCGCCAACCGCTTCGGCGCCGCCGGGCTGCTGGCCCACCGGCTGGCGCGGGGACGCTCGGAACGTCCGCCGCTGCGCCGTCGCCCACCACCGGAACTGACGCTGGCCGAGGAGTTCGACCCGGTCGTCGAGCGGGTCGACGTCGCGGCGTTCCTCGCCAAGGGCCTCGCGACGCGGTTCTGCGCCGCCCTCGCCGGCCACGGCCTGGCCTGCACCCGGCTCGGGATCTACGCGGTCACGGAAGACGGCGAACACCTCGGGCGCGCGTGGCGCTGCGCGGAACCCTTGACGCCCGCCGGGGTCGCCGACCGCGTGCGCTGGCAGTTCGAAGGCTGGCTGCGCGCAGCCCCGGGGCAGCGGCCGACGTCCGGCGTGGTGCGGCTGCGGCTCGAACCCGAGGAGACCGTCGAAGGGCGGTCGCTGCAGCTCGACCTGTGGCAGAACGGCGGTTCGGAGGAGGACGACGAGCGCGCGGCGCGGGCGTTCGTGCGGGTCCAGGGCCTGCTCGGCCCCGAAGGCGTGGTGACACCGCTGCTCGACGGCGGCCGCGACCCGGCGGGCCGCGTCCGCCTGGTGCCGTGGGGCGACCCGCGCGAGCGGACGACCCCGCCGGACGCGACCTGGCCGGGACGCTTGCCGGCGCCGTCCCCGGCGACGGTCCTCGACCGCCCGGTGCCGGCCCAGGTCTTCGACGCCACCGGCCGGCCGGTGGGCATCACCCAGCGCGAGCAGGTCACGGCGCCGCCGCACGGGCTGAGCATCACGGGCGGCCCGCCGAGGGCGGTCGTGGGATGGGCGGGCCCGTGGCCCCTGGCGGCCGACCGCCGAAGACCCGGCCCGCGGCGGGCGCGGCTGCAGCTGCTGCTCGCGGGCGAGGCGGACGACCCGCCCGAGGCGGTGCTGGTGCACTGCGCGGGCACGGAAAATCCACTGTGGACGGTCGAGGGAGTGTACGACTGAGCATGGACGAGGACTACGCACGCAAGCTCCGCGCCTGGCTGCGCGCCGAACCGGAGGCAGCACCCCGCCCAGCGGACGAGCGCGAATGGCTGCGGGAGATCCCGGAGCCAGGCCCCGCCGAGGGCAGGTGGACGCCCGGCCAACGGCTCCCGGAACCCGGCACCGGCGATGAGCGACCAACCGCCGACCGGGATCCGCAGACCGGCTCCGAGAAGTGGTCGGTGTGGGGACAGCTACCGGAAGCCGACCTCGACGAAGAGTGGGTCTGTCCGGTGATCGACCTCCCGGTACCGCGCGTCTCCGACGAAAACGGCTGCCGCATGAGCGATGCCGAAGCCCGCAGTCGCTGGAACCACCCCTCCAACTGGCATCGGCGACGCCGCGCGGCCGCCGATGAACACCGCGACGGGAACCGCTGAATGGGCTGGAACAACCCGCCCGTGCGCTGGAAGGACCTCGCCCGCACCCTGGCCGGCGGGGTTCCTCCCGGTGACCACGGTGACAGCCCCGCCTGGGGGCGGCGGCGCGAGGCCTACCAGCGGCCGGACGACGTCCCCACGCGGCGCAACGACGATGGTGGCGAGACCGTCCGCGTCCCCTACGCCGAGCTGCACTGCCACTCCAACTTCAGCTTCCTCGACGGTGCCAGCCATCCCGAGGAGCTCGTCGAAGAGGCCGCGCGCCTGCAGCTCGACGCCATCGCCCTCACCGATCACGACGGGATGTACGGCGTCGTCCGCTTTGCCGAGGCCGCACGGGAACTCGGCGTCAACACCGTCTTCGGGACCGAGCTCAGCTTCGGGCTGAGCGGCCCGCAGAACGGCTTCGCCGATCCCGAAGGCGAGCACCTCCTGCTGCTCGCGCGCGGCGACCAGGGCTACCGGGCCCTCTGCCGCGCCATCACCGCCGGGCAGATCCACCGGGACGCCGAAAAGGGCAAGCCGATCTACGACCTCGGTGCGGTGGCCGAGGAGGTCGCCGGGCAGTGCGTCGTCCTCACCGGGTGCCGCAAGGGCGCGGTGCGCTCCGCGCTCGTCACAAATGGCCCGAGTGCTGCCGCCGAAGCGCTGGAGAACCTCGTCGAGCGCTTCGGCCGTGACAACGTCTACGTCGAGCTCACCGACCACCGCCAGCCGCTCGACAGCACGCACAACGACCTCCTGACGAAGCTCGCCGAAGAGATGCACCTGCCCACCGTCGCCACCACGGCGGCGCACTACGCCCGGCCGGAACGCGCCCCGCTCGCCGACGCGCTCGCCGCCATCCGGGCCCGGCGGGGGATCGACGACCTCGAAGGCTGGCTGCCCGCGGCCGGGACGGCGTTCCTGCGCAGCGGCGCCGAAATGGACGTCCTGTTCCGGCGCTACCCCGGCGCCGTCCGGCGTTCGGCCCTGCTGGGCATGGAATGCGCGTTCCCGCTCAAGCTCATCGCGCCCAAGCTGCCGCCCTTCGACGTCCCCGAAGGCCACACCGAGGCAACCTACCTGCGGAAGCTGACCGAGAAGGGCGCGGCGGAGCGGTTCAGTGGCAAAGACCACGAAGACAAGGCGAACGAACAGATCGAGCACGAGCTCGCGATCATCGAAGACCTCGGTTTTCCCGGCTACTTCCTGATCGTCTGGGACATCGTCCGGTTCTGCAACGAGAACAGAATCCTGTGCCAGGGCCGCGGCTCGGCCGCGAACTCGGCCGTCTGCTACGCGCTCGGCATCACGAAGGTCGACTCGGTGGCCAACAAGCTGCTGTTCGAACGCTTCCTCGCCCCGGACCGCGACGGCTACCCGGACATCGACCTCGACATCGAGTCCGACCGCCGCGAGGAGGCCATCCAGTACGTCTTCGAGAAGCACGGCCGCCTCCGAACGGCCCAGGTCGCGAACGTGATCACCTACCGCGCCCGGTCCGCGGTCCGCGACGCCGCCCGCGCGCTCGGCTATTCGCCCGGTCAGCAGGACGCCTGGAGCAAGCAGATCGACCGCTGGGGTTCCCTGCGCACCACCGAAAAGGACCACGACCACGACATCCCGGACGAGGTGGTGCAGCTCGCGTTCGCGCTCGAGGACTTCCCGCGCCACCTCGGCATCCACTCCGGCGGGATGGTCATGTGCGAGGAGCCGGTGAGCCAGGTCGTGCCGGTCGAGTGGGCGCGGATGGCCGACCGCAGCGTCATCCAGTGGGAGAAGGAGGACTGCGCGGCCGCCGGGCTCGTCAAGTTCGACCTGCTCGGGCTCGGCATGCTCTCGGCGCTGCACTACATGCTCGACCTCGTCGAGGAGTACAAGGGCGAGAAGATCGACCTCGCCGAGCTGGACCTCACCGACCAGAACATCTACGGCATGCTCTGCCGCGCCGACGCGGTCGGCGTGTTCCAGGTCGAAAGCCGGGCGCAGCTGGCGACGCTGCCGAGGCTGCGGCCCACGGAGTTCTACGACCTCGCGGTCGAGGTCGCGCTGATCCGGCCCGGTCCGATCCAGGGCGGCTCGGTGCACCCGTACATCCGCCGCAAGCAGGGGATCGAGGAGTGGGACTACGACCACCCGTTGCTGAAGAACGCGCTGCACAAAACGAAAGGCGTGCCGCTGTTCCAGGAGCAGATGATGCAGATCGCCCTGGACGTCGCGAACTTCACCGCGGCGGAGGCCGACCAGCTGAGGCACGCGATGGGGTCGAAGCGGTCGGACCGCAAGATGGAACGGCTGCGGCAGCGCTTCCTCGAAGGCGCCATCGCGAACGGCGTCGAAGAGGACCTCGCCGGGAAGATCTTCCTGAAGCTCAAGGCGTTCGCGAACTTCGGCTTCCCGGAGAGCCACGCGCTGAGCTTCGCGCACCTCGTGTTTTCCAGCGCCTACTTCAAGTTCTACCACCCGGACGCGTTCCTGGCGGGCCTGCTTCGCGCGCAGCCGATGGGGTTCTACTCACCGCAGTCGCTGGTCGCCGACGCGCGGCGCCACGGCGTCACCGTGCACGGCCCGGACATCAACCGCAGCCTGCCGCACGCCACCCTCGAGGCGGGCGCCGGGAAGGTCCACGACGTGCGCACCGGGCTGAGCACCGTCCGGCTGATCGGCGAGGACCTCGCGAAGGCGATCGTCGCGGAAAGGCTGGCGAACGGCGACTACACCGACATGGCCGACGTCGCCCGCCGCGTGCGGCTGACCACGCCGCAGATCGAGGCGCTGGCGACGGCCGGTGCGTTCGCCGGCTTCGGCGGCGACCGGCGGCAGGCGCTGTGGACCGCGGGCGCGGTCGCCGGGGAACGCCCGGAGAAGCTGCCGGGCCTGGTCGGCGGGCAGGCCCCGGTGTTGCCGGGGATGGACGGCCTCGACGTCGCGGCGGCGGACGTGTGGGCGACCGGGGTGTCGCCGGGCAGCTACCCGACCGAGTTCATCCGAGACAGCCTCGACGCGATGGGTGTCGTCCCGGCGAGCGGGCTGGCCGAGCTCGAAGACGGCGCACGGGTGCTGGTCGGCGGCGCGGTCACGCACCGGCAGCGTCCCGCGACCGCGGGCGGCGTCACCTTCCTCAACCTCGAGGACGAGACGGGGATGGTGAACGTGATCTGCACGCTCGGTCTGTGGCAGCGCTACCACCGCGTCGCGCGCGCCAGTTCGGCGCTGCTGGTCCGCGGCGTGCTGGAGAAGGCCGACGGCGTGGTGAGCGTGCTCGCCCACCGCGTCGAGGCGCTGCCGATGCGGATCAAGGCGAAGTCGCGGGACTTCCAGTGAGCGGGCGCCGCGCGATCGTGACGATCTCCGGGCTTTCGGACGTCACCGGCGTGCGGTCCCAGTAGCCGTATTGCTCGTCGACGACCAATCCGGCGTCCTCGATGAACGCGTTCAGCGCAGGGACGTCCAGGAACCGCAGTGTGCTTTCGCTGTACTGCGGTGCGTCCCAGCTCGGGCTTTCGTACGTGGTCTTGAAGGCGACGTACCCGTTCTCGAACGGCCCGGCGTCGTTCCACGACCGCACGTCGCCGGCTTTCCAAACGTGCACAGGCGTCCAGCGTTCCCAACCGCGAGCCGCCGGGTTGCGCGTTTCGAAGCCGAACCGGCCGCCGGGTTTCAAGGCCCGCCGGACCGCCGCGAACGCCGTCCGCAGCTCGTCGTCGGTCAG
Organism: Amycolatopsis stemonae; assembly: GCF_054781455.1. Taxonomy (NCBI): domain Bacteria; kingdom Bacillati; phylum Actinomycetota; class Actinomycetes; order Pseudonocardiales; family Pseudonocardiaceae; genus Amycolatopsis; species Amycolatopsis stemonae. The sequence goes on from NZ_BAAGUJ010000008.1 coordinate 96,145, forward strand.
CAGCACCTGGAACGCGTGCCCGGTCATCACGGCGAAGTCGAACTCGCTCTCCCAAGCCACGGTCGACAAATCGCCGTGCACCCACTCGACGTCGTCGCGGCGGCGGGCCTGGAGGAGCATGCCCTCGGCGGGGTCGAGCCCGACGAGCCGTCCGCGGTGGCCGGACTCGCGCGCCCAGTGCAGCAGCGACCCGGTGCCGCAGCCGACGTCGAGCACCGACTCCGCGGCCATGATCATCGGCAGGTAGAACTCGAAGTCGCCGGAGCTCTCCCGCGGGTTGAAGGCGTCGTACAGCGAGGCGAGGTACGGGTCGACGTAGTCGTGGTCGGGCACGGCGTCACCGTAGCCAGTGAGCCCGAGAAGATCACGCCGTTTTCGGGGCCAGGCCGAGGAGCTCCGGCCGCGCCGCCAGCTCCTGCCAGTACGCGCCGGGGTCGGGGAGCAGCCGTCGCCGGTCGAGGTCGAGCAGCCCCGAGACCGACGACACCGAAGCGACGAGCGTGCCGTCCGGGGCGTGGAACTCCTGCGTCACGCGGGAGTTTTTGCCGGTGCCCCAGTGGAATTCGCAGCCGACCGACACCTCGCTGCCGGGGACGAGCTCGCGGTGGAACCGCACGGTCGTCTCCAGGTTCACCGGGCCGATCCGGCGCGCGGCCAGCGCGGCGGGGCCGATGCCCGCGGCCCGGACGCACACCCAGCGCGCGTGGTCGGCGTAGGCGAGGTAGGCCGGGCCGCGGACGTGCCCGTTGACGTCGAGGTCGTCAGCGCGCACCGCGATGGTGACTCGGAACATGCGGTCGATCGTGGCGTGCGGTCGCCGCGGGTGTCTGGAACTTTTCGGCCACCCGTACGAGGGCGGCGGGCGAGGAGCCGGACAGGCGGCGGCATTCGCGGCCGAGGTGGGACTGGTCGGCGTACCCGAGTTCGGCGGCGACGCGGGCCAGCGTCGTCCGCCCGCCCGCGAGGGGTTCCACCCGGCGCAGGAACCGCTGGAACCGCCGGACGCGGTGCAGCTGCTTCGGGCCGGCGCCGACCGCGTGGACGAAGTGGCGCCGCAACGTGCGCTCGCTGATGCCCACCGCGACATCGGACGTCCGCGCGGCCGTGCCGAGAGCGTGGACGGCGGCCAGCACCCGCCGGTCCGGCATCGCGCCGCGGCGAGCGACGAGCGATTCGAGAATTCCGCGCTGCGCCTCAGGATCGGACGACGCGAGCTGCTCTTCGGCGCGCCGGGCGTCCGCGCCCCAGAGGTCGCTCAACCTGGTCACGGCGGGCAGTTCCGGCACGGCGGTCCCGAGTACGGCGGCCGCGGCGCCGCACCGCAGCCGCACCCCGACCCGCGACGCGGACGCCGGAACCCACAGCCGCAACGGCGCCCCGACGGTGACGACGACCGTGAGCGCGGCACCGTCCCAGACGAGGTCCGCGCAGCCGTCGGGGAGGACGCGCAGCGGCCGCGCCCAGCCGGTGCTCCCGTGCCAGCCGCAGGCCAGCACCCCGGCCAGCGCGGCGGGCGGGGCGACCTCGCGGTACACCGACCGCGCCGCCACCGGCCGCAGGGGAACTCCCATGAGCCCAGTATGCAGCGGTATCACCCCGTGGATCATCGGCCGCGACACCGCATCGGCGACGCGGTCGCGATGGCGTTCGACTCGCCCGCGGGCTGGGGCCGAGACCCGGGCTTCGTGTGGCTCCACGTGCCGGACAGTGAAGAGACGCAAGGGTGTGCGATCGCGGCCGGCGCCACCGAGGTGACCCGCGGACCGTGTTGTTCTTCGGCGACCGCGTCAGCCGCGTGCGTGACCCGTGCGGCAACCGGCCCTGATCGCGTGTGGCACCCTGGGCCCCGTGCTGGAAACGGGGGAGGACTACCGCGAAGCGGTGTTGTCCGGGCAGTGGTGGGAAAAGCGCCGGTTCACCGGCTGCGACTTCACCGGGGCGGACCTGAGCGGGCTGCGGACCCGCGGCTGCACGTTCGACGACTGCGTGTTCACCCGGGCCGACCTGGCCCGGTCGCGCCACGACGCGTCGGCGTTCCGCTCCTGCACCTTCGACCGCTCCGTGCTCGTCGAAAGCCGCTGGACGTCGTGCTCGCTGCTCGGCTCGTCGTTCACCGAGAGCGGCTTGGCGGGCATCGCGCTCACCGAGTGCGACCTCTCGCTGGCGTCGCTGTCCAAGGCGCGGCTGCGCCGGCTCGGGCTGTCCGGGCTGCGGCTGCGCGAAGCCAACCTGACCGAGGCCGACCTCACCGGCGCCGACCTGCGGGACAGCGACCTCACGGGCGCCCGCTTGCAGGCCGCGAAGCTCGACGGCGCCGACCTGCGCGGCGCTCGCCTCGACGCGAACGCCCTGGTGCAGGCCGACCTGCGGGGCGCGCAGGTCGACGTCGAGACGGCCCTGGCGTTCGCCGCGGCCCACGGCCTGGTCATCCGCTGACACGACGAAGGCCCCGGCAGCGCCGGGGCCTTCGAAGCGGGACTCAGTCGATCGGCGGTTCGCCCGGGTCGAGCTCGATCAGGTCGCCCTCGGCGAGCAGTTCCTCGATCGACGCCGGCAGCAGGTACGCCGACCCGCCGCCCGGCTGGTTGAACCACGGGATCGCGACGCCGGCCAGCGTCTCGAGCGGCCGCTGCACGCGATAGACGTGGTACGGCCGGTTCACCCACTCGGGCACCAGCGAGCGCTCGGCGAAGGGCGTGCCCGCCGCGTATGTCAGGTTGCCGTTAGGGCCGCCGAAGCGGTCCAGCTCGCTGCCCGCGGGCAGCTCGCGCAGCTCCTTGCCGCGGAACAGCGTCAGCGGCGGCTCGCCGGCCATCGGCCCGATCGGCCACTGCTGCTGGCCGCCGCCACCGCCGCCGTTGACGGCCGGGCGGGCCGGCTCGTCACGACGTTGCGGCGGGGCCGGCGGCGCGGGCGGGACCGGCGGGGCACCCGGCGAAACCGGCGGGGCCAGGACGGTCGGCGCGGACGGCGGCTCCCGCCGGGGCGGCGCTGGGGCCGCGGGCGGCGGGCCGGCCTGCTGCTGGGCCACCGGGGGCGGCCCGGCCGGGACGGGGGTGGGCGAGCCGGGCTGGTGCGGCGGGGCCGTCGGCTCGTCGTCTTCGAGGTCGCCGAAGAGCTCCTCGGCGCTGGTGAACGCCGTCTGCTCCTGCGGCGGCACCGGGTCCGGCTTGCGGACCGGGTACGAGCCGGTCGCGACCTCCGGCGACACCGTCGCGACGACCCGCTGCGGCACGGGCTCCGGCTCGGGTTCCGGCTCGGCGAGCGGCGGCGGCTCTTCGTCGGGCACGTGGCCCTCCGGGTTGAGCAGCAGCTTGCCGAGCATGAACGCGGCCGCGTCCTCGGCGTCGCCGAACACCGCGGGGTTGCTGAGCTTGCCGTCGTACCAGCCGACGCGCCAGCCTTCGTCGACCTGCTCGACGCTCCAGCCGTGCTCGGCGGGCTCGCCCAGCTTGTAGCCGCTTTCGGGCACCTCGAGCTCGTCCAGCTTGCTCTGCAGGCCGGCGAGCACCGGGTGGTCCGGGGTCTCGCGGCGCAGCGCGCGACGGCCCGACCGCGGTGCCTGCTGCGGCGCCTCGGCGGGCTGGGCCGGGGCGGGCGCCGGGGGCTCCGGGACCGGCAGCACGCCGGGCACCTCGGTCTGCGTGATCATGGTCGGCGGACCGGGGTCGAACGCGGCGTGCGCCGGCTCGTCCGGCTCGAAGGCTTCGTCGCGTCGCGGCGAGAAGCCGCCGGGCTCATCGCCCTCCCGGCGCGGCTGGCCGGACTCGAACGCGGCTCGCGCGGGCGCCTCGTCCCGCTGGGGCTGGAATCCGGCGTGTGCGGGTTCGTCGTCGTCCGGCTGGCCGGGTTGGAAGGCGTCGTGCCCCGGCTCCACGTCCCGCTGACCAGGCTGGAAGCCGGTGTGCCCGGACTCGTCGTCTCGCTGGGGCTGGAATCCGGCGTGTGCGGGTTCGTCGTCCGGCTGGCCGGGCTGGAAGGCGTCGTGCCCCAGCTCCACGTTCCGCTGGCCGGGCTGGAAGGCGTCGTGCCCCGGCTCCACGTCCCGCTGACCAGGCTGGAAACCGGCGTGCCCGGGCTCGTCGTCCCGCGGGCCGGGCTGGAACGCGGCGTGCGCCGGCTCGTCGTCCCGGTGGGACCCGGCGTCGAAGGCGGGGTGTGCCTCGTCCTCGCGGTGCGAGGGGTGCTCGTCGTGGCCGCCCTCGTCGTCCCGCGGCTGCTCGCCGTGCCCGATCGGCTGGTCGGGGACGTACTCCGCGGTCTCGTCGAGGTCGGGCACGCGGCCCGGCTCCGGCGACGAGCCGTTCGTGCCGGAGGCGTGCTCTGCCTGGTCGTACTCCTCTTCGCCGTACTGGTGGTCTTCGTCGGCGAAGCGGTCGTCGAACTCCTGGTCGTCGTAGGCCTCTTCGGCGTATTCGTGCTCTTCGGCCGGGGCCTCGGGCTCGGGGGCGCGCGCCGCGAGCGGCGGCTCCACCGGCCCGGGCGGCTGCTGCTGCGGCGGCACGACGGGCTGGGGCGGCGCCGCCATGACGGGCGGCGGGCCCACGGGCGCCTGCTGCTGGGGCGGCGGGCCCTGCGGCGGCGGCCCGGCCGGGCGCTGCTGCTGGGGCGGCGGCTGGTTGCCCCGGGTCAGGTACGCGCCGGCGGCCTGCAGTGTCGGCTCGTCGACCGGTGGCAGCGCGAAGCCGACCGCCCGGACGTGCTCGACCAGGTCCGATTCCGGTGAAACGCCGTACTTGCGCAGGTAGAAGTTGACGGCGGCGGGCCAGATCCACTGGCCGTCGCTGTGGAAGGCCACCGGCACGGTCGCCTCGGGCGTCGCGGCCAGCCGGTCGATGTCGTAACCGCGCTCGGTGACGACCAGCGGCGCGTGGTCCAGGTACTCCAGCAGCCGGTCCTGCTCCTCGACCTCGAGGTCGGGGCGGTTGATGACCGGCCGGCCGGCCGGGCCGATCGTGTCGAAGATCCGCGCGATCCGGAAGTGCGGCCCCGGCTGCTCCGGGCCGAGCCCGGACATCCGCCGGATCAGCCAGTCGGGCACGTTGTCCTCGGTGCGCGGGAACATCCGCAGCTCGTCCGAGTAGGCCTGCGGCGGCGGCGCGAGGTTCCACACCGGCTCGTCGCGGTTGTACTCGAGGTTGTAACTGGACGGGTGGTCGAGCTGGTAGCGCGCGTTGAACCAGGTGCCGCGGCCGTCGCGGTACATGCCGCCGCGCAGGCGCCCGAACAGCGTCGCGATGTCGTGGGTGGCGAGCCACTCGTGGACCGTCCCGTCTTCGGTGACGATCTCGCCGGTCAGCTCGTGGTACCTCCCGACCGCCCGGTACTCCGCGGTGACCTTGCGCCAGTCGCGCGGGGCGGCACGGAGCAGGGCAAGGCCGATCTGCTTGACCAGGGTGTCCTGCTCGGTCGCGTTCAGCTGCGTCGTCGGTTGTGCCACGGGGACATTTTGACTGTTCGCGCGCGCGTGTGCACCCCGCATGTGGGTTTTGCCGCCCGGGGACCCGGTGGCACACGGTCTGACCTCGCGTGATGCGACGTGCGGTAGATCACAGCTTGATCGCGGTCGCCGTCGCGAGTGGACCGAGCGGGGATGCCGATCACTTTACGCGCCGCGCCCGGCTGAGCCAGGAGCGACGCGCGGGGCTCCCTTTGCCAGAATGGGGCGCGTGACGGCGAAGATTCTCGACGGCAAGGCCACCAAGAACGCCATATTCGCGGAGCTCGAGCCGCGCGTCGCGGCGCTGGCCGCGAAGGGGGTGACGCCGGGCCTGGGCACCGTCCTGGTCGGCGACGACCCCGGTTCGCACTCGTACGTGCGGATGAAGCACGCCGACAGCGGCAAGATCGGGATCAACTCGATCCGCCGCGACCTGCCGGCCGACATCACCCAGGAGAAGCTCGAAGCCGTCATCGACGAGCTGAACGCCGACCCGGCCTGCCACGGCTACATCGTCCAGCTGCCGCTGCCGAAGCACCTCGACGCGAACCGCGTGCTCGAGCGCATCGACCCGGAGAAGGACGCCGACGGCCTCGCCCCGGTCAGCCTCGGCCGCCTGGTCCTCGGCCAGCAGGGCGCCCTGCCCTGCACGCCGTACGGGATCATCGAGCTGCTCAAGCGCCACGGCGTCGAGCTGAACGGCGCGCGCGTCACGGTCGTGGGCCGCGGGATCACCGTCGGCCGGACGCTGGGCCTGCTGCTGACCCGCCGCAGCGAGAACTCGACCGTCACGCTCTGCCACACCGGCACCCGCGACCTGGCCGCCGAGGTGCGGCGCGCCGACATCGTGGTCGCGGCGGCGGGCGTGCCGGGGATCATCACGCCGGACATGGTCGCCCCGGGGGCGGCGGTGCTGGACGTCGGCGTGTCCCACGTGGACGGCAAGCTCACCGGCGATGTTCACCCGGACGTGGCCGAGGTGGCGGGGTGGATCTCGCCCAACCCGGGCGGGGTCGGGCCGATGACCCGGGCGATGCTGGTCAGCAACGTGGTCGAAGCGGCCGAGCGCTCGGTCCAAGGCTGATGACGATGACGGAAGACCGGCGGGACACGTCCGACCGCCGGCGCGGGCAGGCCCGGTTCACCCAGCTCCCGTTCGCGGTGGTGCTGCTGGTGGTGGCCGTGGCGGCCCTGCGGATCGTGCAGTACCACTGGCGGGAGGGCGCGGCGCTGATCGGCGCCGCGCTCCTCCTCGCCGGGGTGCTGCGGGCGGTGCTGCCGACCGCCAGGGCGGGCCTGCTCGCGATCCGCGGCAAGGTCGTGGACGTCGTGACCTACGCCGGCCTCGCGGCAGCCGTGCTGTACGTGGCCCTGACGATCATCGGCGGCCCGTTCAGCCCGAGCTAGGACGCCATCGCCAGCTCGCGCTTGTCGGCGCGGGCTTCGCGGCGGTCGAGCGTGCCGGAGACGATGGCCAGGCTCAGCCCGAACACGGCCAGCAGCGCGCCGACCCAGTTCGGGGCGACCAGGCCGAGGCCGCCCGCGATGACCAGGCCGCCGAGGTAGGCGCCGATCGAGTTCGCGATGTTGAACGCGGACTGGACGGCGGCCGACACCAGGGACGGTGTGCCGCCCGCCTTCTCCATGATCCGCGCCTGCATCATCGGGCCGATCATGAACCCGGCGACACCGACGAAGAAGATCGTGATCGCCGCGCCGACCTTGCCCTGCGCGGTGATCGTGAAGATCCCGAGCACGCACGCCAGGGACAGCAGCGCCGCGTACAGGCCCGGCATGAGCGCGCGGTCGGCCAGGCGGCCGCCGAGCAGGTTGCCGATCGTCATGCCGACCCCGGCCAGGGACAGCAGCAGCGTGACGTTCGACGGCGAGTAGCCGGCGACGTCGGTCAGCATCGGCGTGATGTAGGACAGGCAGGCGAACACGCCACCCAGCCCGAACGTGACGATCGCCAGCGCCAGGTGCACCTGCGGCCGCTTGAACGCGCCCAGTTCACCCCGCAGCGACGCGTCGGCGGGCTTGCCCTGGTGGGGCACCAGCCTCCAGATGGCCGCCGCGGCGACCAGGCCGATCACGGCGACGACGCCGAAGGTGGCGCGCCAGCCGACCTGCTGGCCGAGCAATGTGCCCAGCGGCACGCCGATGACGTTCGCCAGGGTCAGGCCGAGGAACATCATCGACACGGCCTTCGCGCGCTGGCCGGGGCCGACCAGACTGGACGCGACCACCGCGCCGGCGCCGAAGAACGCACCGTGGGGCAGCCCGGCGAGGAACCGGAACGCGACGCCGAACTCGTGGTTGGGCGAGAGCGCGAACAGGCCGTTGCCCAGCGTGAACAGGCCCATCATGGCCAGCAGCATGGTCTTGCGCGGCAGCCGGACGGCGACCGCGGTGAGCAGCGGGGCGCCGACGACGACGCCGAGGGCGTAGGCGGAGATCAGGTAGCCGGCGGTCGGGATGTCGACGCCGAAGTCGGCGGCCGCCTGGGGCAGCACGCCCATCATGACGAACTCGGTGGTCCCGATGCCGAAAGCTCCGATGGCGAGCGCGAGCAGCGCGACGGGCACGGCACTCCTTCCAGGGTTGTGCGGGAAATCGATTACTTGGCCGATCTCGTGGTCAGGGTCACTGGATCGGTTCAGTGAAGTTTCAAAAAGGAAGACAGCCATCCGGCCCCAGCGCCGTGAGCTGCCCACCGACAGTCCAACCGACGGAGGGGGTCGTTGTCATCCGGGTATTCGGGTGACGATCCACACCGTAACGACGTAATCAGCGGGGAGCGGCGAGCACGCCTGCCAAAAGCCCCGGGAACAGCGCGTCGAGATCGTTGCGGCGCAACGAGTTGAACCGGGTGGTCCCCTCCTGGCGGCCGGCCACGACGCCGGCCTGGCGCAGGATGCTCAGGTGGTGGGTGATTGTGGACTTCGTCACCGGCACGGTCAGCCCGCCGCACGCGATCTCGTGGTCCGCGGCCGCGAGCTGGCGCACGATCGCCAGCCGCACCGGGTCCGCCAGGGCGCGGAGCACGCCTTCGACGGTGATCTCGTCCCGCTCGGGGTGCACGAGCGGCGGCAGGGTCGCGGGCTTGGCCATGGGGCCATTGTACGACGCCGGTCGAAATTGTCGGGGCCGCGTAGTACGGTGATCGTCGAACTACGACGTTCGTCGAACCAAGCCCTGCTCCTGCTTTGGGGGACCCACCCATGTCCACACCCACGTCGTCGAGGATCTCCGTCCTCGCCTTCGGCGCGTTCGGCGTCGGGACCAGCGGCTACATCGTCGCCGGGCTCCTGCCCGCGCTGACCGGCGAGCTGCACGTCTCGGCCACGGCCGCGGCGCAGCTCGTCACCGCCTTCGCCATCGCGTACGCGGTCGGCTCGCCGCTCTTCGCCGCCGTCACCGGCACCTGGGAACGCCGGACGCTGCTGGTCGCCGCCCTCGCCGTCACCGCCGCCGGCAACCTCTTCGCGGCCCTCGCGCCCGGCTACGGCACGCTCCTGGTGGCCCGGGTGGTGACCGCGATCGGCGCCGCGGTGTTCACCCCGGCGGCGAGTGCCGTGGCGGCCCAGCTGACCGGCCCGGAACGCCGGGGCCGCGCGATCGCGCTCGTGTTCGGCGGCCTGACCGTCGCGCTCATCTTCGGCGTCCCGCTGGGCAGCCTGATCTCGCAGCACCTCGGCTACCGGGCGGCGTTCGCGCTGGTCGCGGCGTTCTCGCTGGCGAGCGCCCTGGCCGTGCGGATGGCGCTGCCGCCGGTCGCCGCGCCGCCGCGAGTGCGCCTCTCCGAGCGGTTCGCCGCGGGCCGCGACCCGCGCGTCCTCGTCATGCTGGCCGTCACGGTCCTCGGGTGCCTCGCCGCGTTCATGGTCTACACGTTCGTGTCACCGCTGCTGGCCGCGACCGCGGGCCTGCACGGCACGGCGGTCACGGTGCTGCTCTTCTGCTACGGCGTCGGCGGCGCGGTCGGCAACTTCGCCGGCGGCCGGGCGGCCGACCGCTGGGGTTCGCGCGCGCCGCTGCTCGTCGTGACGGCCGGGATCACGGTCGTGCTGGCGCTGCTGCCGATCGCGACGACGACGCCGGTCGTGGCGGGCGTCGCGCTGTTCGTGTGGGGCGTGGCGACGTGGTCGTTCAGCCCGCCGGTGCAGCACCGCCTGATCGAGCTGGCTCCGGGCCACGCGGGTCTGGTGCTGTCGCTCAACGCGTCGGCGATCTACCTCGGTGTCGGCTTGTCGGGCGTCGTCGGGGGCGCGGTGCTCGACTCGGGCGGCCCGCTGGTGCTGCCCGAGGTCGCGGCCGCGCTGACCCTGGTCGCGCTGGTGCTCGTCGGGGCCGCGTGGGGCCGGGTCCGCGAGCCGGTCGCCGCTTAGTCGGCGTGGGCCTGGACTTCGCAGTCGGGCCCGGGGTAGACGAGTCCTTCATGCCCGTCGGCGAACCGCACCAGGTAGGGCGGGGCGCCGTCGGGCCCGCGGACTTCGAGGATCTCGCCGCGCTGCTCGGCCGACCCGACGGTACGGCCGTGTACCTGGATTTCGTCTCCTACTCCTGCGTACATGGCTTCACCTCCGTGTCCAGGGTAGGAGCGCGAACCGGTCTGCGGTCCCGGCGAACGGGTTAGAATCGAGGGCATGATCGACGAAAACGGAGGCGCCGCGCCTCGGCGCCGGTGAGCCCCGCCATCCGGGTCCGCACGCCCCGCGAGCTGCGGAAGTCCCGGCGAACCCAGCCACATCCCTGTTGGGGTCACCTCGTGGCCGCCCCGCTCTGGCCGATGCACGGCGCGAACCTCGGCACCCTCCTGCGCACTTGTGACGCGGTCGGCGCGTGCCTGGCCGTACCGCGGTTCCCGTGGGTGCCGGAGGCGCTGCGCCGCGGGAACACGTTGCGGCGCCCGGCATGCGTGCACTGGGTGCACGACCCGCCGGCCTGGCTGGCACGGGAACGAGCCGCCGGCACCGCGGTCGTCGGCGTCGAGCTGGCCGAGGAGGCGGTGCGGCTGGCGGACCTCCCGGCCGCCCGCGGCCGCACGATCGCCGTGCTCGGCCACGAGCGGACCGGCATCCCGCCGGAAGCGCTCGACTTCCTCGACACCGTCGTCGAAATCCCGATGGTGGGCCACGGCGCGAGCCTGAACGTCGCGGTGGCGGGGAGTCTGGTGCTGTACAAGCTCGCCGGCCTGCTGTGAGAAGGTCGACGGGTGGCCGAGGTGGTGGAGACGGTCGCGGGCCGCGGCGGCGAACTGGTGCTGCGGCGCGACGGCGAAGCGTTCGAAGTGATCGAGAACGGCGTGTTCCTGATGGACACCCGCAACGGCGAGTCCGAGCGCCTCCTGGTGACGGGCGCCCTGTCGCCGGGGGCGAGCGTGCTGATCGGCGGCCTCGGCGTCGGCTTTTCGCTGCGCGCGGCCCTCGACGCCGGCGCGGCTTCGGTCGTGGTGGTGGAACGGGAGCCGGCGGTGATCGCCTGGAACCGCTCGGGTCCACTTCGGACGGTCCACGGCGACGCCCTCGCCGATCCCCGGGTCACGGTGGTGGAGGCGGACCTCGTCTCGTGGCTCGCCGGGACCTCGGCGCGGTTCGACGCGCTGTGCCTGGACATCGACAACGGTCCTGAGTGGACGGTCACGGAGGACAACACCGCGTTGTACTCCGACGCCGGCCTGGCGCGATTGCGTGAGGTGCTGAACCCGGGCGGCGTGCTGGCGGTGTGGAGCGCGGCCACGGCCCCGGCGTTCGCCGCGCGTCTACGGGAGCACTTCGCCGACGTCCGCGAGGTGCCGGTGGAGGTCCCCCGCGGCGAACCGGACGTGTTGTGGTTCGCGACGCGGTAGCCCTGCGTTCCTGGTGCGTCAGCCCGCCGCCGGGGCGGCCTTGGCGGCCTTCTTGAACGCCCGGACCTGGGCAAGGGATTCGGCGCTGGTGACGTCGGCGATCGACCGGCGCGACCCGCGGTCGCCGTACGCGCCCGCTGCCTCACGCCAGCCCTTGGGCGTGACCCCGCGCTGCTTGCCCAGCAGCGCCAGGAAGATCTTGGCCTTCTGCTCCCCGAAGCCGGGCAGAGCGCGCAGGCGCTTCAGGACCGTCGGGCCGTCGGGCTTGGGGCGCCCGTCGAGCCAGATGCCCTCCGTGCGGCCGTCGTAGTTCTCGATGATGTGCTCGGCCAGCGCGTGGACGCGGCGGGCCATCGAACCGCCGTAGCGGTGGATCGCCGGCGGGACCACGCACATCTCGACGAACGTGTCGAGGTCGGTCGCGGCGATCTTCGCCAGCTCGAACCCGTCCATCCGGTCGGCGATCTTCCGCGGGCCGGCGAACGCGTGCTCCATCGGGTACTGCTGGTCGAGGAGCATGCCGACGAGCAGGGCGAACGGGTCGTCGTTGAGCAGCTTGTCGGCGGCCGGGTCGCCGGTCAGGTGCAGTTCGCGCAGCATGTCGTCATCTTGACACAAGAGACCTCTTCTTACGTGCGCTCTTGCCCGTCACGGGGTTTCCGGTACCTCGACGGGGTCGTGCCCAGGTACCGCTTGAAGTGCCGCGTCAGGTGCGCCTGGTCGGTGAACCCGGTGACGGCGGCGACGTCGGCGGCCGGTGCCCCGGCGAGCAGCAGCCGGCGGGCGCGGTCGACGCGGCGGCCGGTCAGGTAGCGGTGCGGCGGCAGGCCGAACCGCGCGCCGAAAGAGCGCACGAGGTACGCCGGGTGCGCTCCGAGCGTCTCGGCGGCTTCGGCGAGCGTCAGCGCTTCGGGCAGCTTCGCGTCGAGGAGGTCGCGCAGGTCGTCGGCGAGACCGCGTTTCGGCTCGTGGCGGGCGGGCCTGCCCAGGTGGGTGTGCAGCCGCTCGGCGACCAGCACCAGCCGGCTTTCGGCCTCCAGCGCGTCGCCGGGGTGGGCGAGGGACTCGTGCAGCTGGTGGATCCGCGTGCGCAGCAGCCCGTCGGCGACGCTCGGCCGGTCGACGGCCGCGCCGACGAGGTCCTCGCCCAGCACCGACGTCTCGAGGTAGAGCACGCGCTTGCGGAAGCCGTGGCTGGTCGCGGCGCGCCCGTCGTGCGCGACGTTCGGCGGCAGCAGCGTCACGGCCGGGCCGAGCGCGCCGTGGTGGTGGCGGTCGAGGTCGTAGCGGATGACGCCGTCGTCGACGATCAGCAGCGTCCACGTGTCGTGCGTGTGCGGCGGGTAGGCGTGGGTGGTGAAGCGGGCGTGGAAGACCTCGGCGATCCCCGGGACCGCCGGCCGCCAAGCTTCCACGTGGGCCATGTCAAGAACGTACAAGACGCGCGGGTCCCCGACGGGCGAGTCTGGGCCCATGAGTTCCTTCGACACGAAGATCGCCGTCCTGCTCCGCGACGACTTGGCGTCCTGGCAGCGGCTCAACGTCACCGCGTTCCTGGTGAGCGGGATCGCCCACGTGACGCCGGAGCTGATGGGCGAGCCCTACCGCGACGCCGACGACACGGAGTACCTGCCGATGTTCGGCCAGCCGGTGCTGGTCTTCTCGGGTCCGGGCGACGTCCTCACGGCGGCGCACACCCGCGCGCTGGGCCGCGGCCTGCGCATCTCGATCTTCACCGACGAGCTGTTCCACACGGGCAACGACGTCGACAACCGGGCGGCGGTCCGCGCGGTGCCGGGGGAGAAGCTCGCGCTGGCCGGGCTGGCGGTGCACGGCCCGAAGAACGCGGTGGACAAGATTCTCAAGGGTGCTTCTCTCCACAAATAGACGTCCCATGAGGTGTCCAGGTTGCCCATCTGGGAAAAGCGTGGCGAACGGCGCAAACACCTCCTCCCGGGCCGGAGCTCGCTGCCATGATCGGCGGCAGCGCCGCGGAGAGCGGCTCGGACTGGGGAGGGTTCCGTGAATTCACTTCGTCGTGCGTGCGTGATCCTGACGGCGGCGGCCGGCCTGGGCGTGGCGCCCGTGTCGGTCGCGTCGGCGGACCCGGTGCGGACGGTGAGCTACACCTCGGAGGACGGCGCTTGGCCGATGCGGGGCAGCGCCCAGTACGCGTCGCCGGGCGACGAGATCGCCGTGTGGCAGCGCGACGGCAAGCTGACGATCGACGTCGACGCGGGCTTCGACTACCTCCGCATCGAGTTGAGCGCCCCGGCGGGGGAGACCCTGCACACCGGGACGTACACGGGCGCGCGCTACCGCAGCCCGAGCGACCCGGCGCTGAGCACGCCGGGATTCTCGGCGGTCACGGGCGGCTTCGGCTGCGGTGACGACTACGCGGACTTCACGATCGACCGCCTCGACGCGACGGGCGTCGACGCGACGTTCGTCCAGCACTGCGGCACCCCGGACGGCCCGGCCACCCGCGGCGAGGTCCACTTCACGGCCTGAGCCGCTCGACCGGCGGTAGCTGGCCTGTCGTCAACCAGGTGACCCAGTCGGTGGGCTGGAACACGCAGTTCCCGGACCACACGCGGCTCGCGTGGCCGCCGAGGAGCTGCACCGCGCGCCAGAGGTCGTCGTCGGCGTCGCGGCGCTCGAAGGTGACGCGGTCCGCGGAGGTCGTGCAGAAGACGCCGGTGGTGGAGGACGCCAGCCGGTCCCGGCGCTGGAGGAACCAGCCGTCGGGATCGGCGGGCGCCCCCGCCTCGCCGCCCAAGGTGCGCCACACGACGTCGGGACCCAGTGCCGGGATCTCGGCGATGGCGAGGGTGCAAACATTTGCGGACGGCTTGGGAAGCACGGTCCGCCGCTCGATTCCCAGCGACTTCAGCTCGAAGGCGGCGGCGGAGACCCGGATCCGTAGCGGGGCGAAGAACTCGACGGTCGTGCGCCCGCCGTCCTCCCACCATGAAGGTTCTTCGATCGTGTGGTCCGCAGCCGGCGGCTCGGCCATTTCCAGCTCGGCCTGATCGGCGCTCAGCTCGAACACCTCGACCACCGAAACGTCGCCCGGCACCCGCCGGTACTCCGCGTACGCCTCGAGCAGCACCGAGACCCGGCCGCCGACACTGGTGATCGCCGTCAGGTGGCCGTCGGCGAACCGGTCCAGCCTCACGGCGCCGTGGCGTGCACCAGGAAGACGCTGCGGACCCGGTCGCCGCCGTCGGCGGTGAACGTCCGGGCTGACACCTCCACGAAGCCCGCCGCCGAGGCCAGGGCCCCCGCGCCGGCCTCGTCCAGGGGGAACGACAGGTCCGTCGGCACGAACTCGGCGAACGGGCCGGACGGCTTGAACCGCGACCCCGAAACCACCGAAAACGCCAGCCGCCCACCCGGCCGGAGCACGCGCAGCCAGTCCGCGAACGCGACCGCGCCCAGGAAGTGCAGCGAGGACGCGCACAGCACCACGTCGGCCGACGCGTCCGGTGAAGGCATCGGCACCGCCGGCCCGACCCGCCACTCGATGACCCCGTCCGGGTCGAGCGAAGCCGCCTTCGCCGTGGCCCGCTCGACCATCGCCGGCGACAAGTCGACAGCCAGCACGCGCGACGGCTTCAGCTGCAATGCCGCGTACGCCGCGAAGCCCGTCCCCGTGGCGACATCCAGGACGAGTCCCGGCGAGGAGGGGAGTGGTGAAACCAGCGCGTCGGCCACCAAAGCGTGAAATTCGTCTTCGTCGTAGTGCTCGGCCGTGCTGTCGAAGAGGGCTGCCCTCGAGTCGTGGTCCACGGACCCAACCTAGTGGGGCTCACCAGCGAATTTCAGGGGACGGCGGCCCGCGAACCCCAGGTCGGTGCGGTGGTACCAGCCCAGCTCCGGGTCGCCTTCCAGCCAGCACAGCAGCACGTCGACGCCGTCGAGCTCGGCCGGGAAGTCGACCAGTAGCGGCGCGAACCCCTTCAGCTCCGCGCCGGTGTGCTGGACCGTCGTCATCAGGTCGTCGAGCCGGGCCTGCGCGGCCTTCCACTCGGGCAGCCCGCCCAGCTCCGTGGCCCGCCCGCCGGGGCGCAGCGACGCCGCCAGCTCGGCCGCGTCGGCCCGGACGCGGACCAGTTCGTCGAGGACCGGCCGCAGCCGCGCCAGTTCGTCGCGTGCCTCCGCGACGGTGAACAAACCCATCGCGCGATGATCCCACCGGCGTCGCTCAGGCCTCCCGGCGCCGCCGCACCAGCGCGTTGGCCAGCCCGCTGCCGACCAGCAGGAAGCCCACGCCGAGCAGGCCGCCGATGAACAGGAAGTCCATGACGCCGTACGCGATGTCGCTCTTCGGCATCAGGTTCACCAGCTTGAAGCCCCACTCCGGGACGGCCATCGCGGCCACGCCCGGCAGGACGCCGTAGATCAGCCCGCCCAGGATCGGGCCGACCGCGGACAGCGCGCCGAGCGCGGCGACGACCAGCAGCAGGATCGCCCCGCCGGCCAGCAGCGCGATGCCCAGCGGGTCGCGGTTGGTGCTCAGCGTCGCCTGGATCAGCTGCTGCTGGCGCAGGCCGCCCCAGCTCAGCAGGCCGAGCGCGACCGGTGTGAGCAGGAGCCCTCCCAGCGCGCTGACCAGGTGGGCGACACCGCGGCGCGGCCGCTCGTCCAGCACGTCCGTGGTGTCGTCGTAGTCCTCGTAGTCGTCTTCGTACTCCGCGTACCGATGGGTCGACAAGGCCGTCACCTCCCGCATGATGAGTTCACGGGTGGCATCGTGCCCTGGTTCACCCCATCGCGCGACGGTCGCTCGGCGAGCGGTCGGATCCGGCGAACGGCGGTACCGCCCCGTGAGGCTCGCCACAACGCGCGGGTGGAGACTTGATACCGACCACTACTTGAACCATCCAGGTCCGTCAAGCAGTACGCTTGTACCGCTACCGGCGAAGACTTAAAGAAGAACGCGAAGATCCGCGGAAGGAGCACCGCTGCTCATGGCCAAGATCAAGGTCCAGGGCACCGTCGTCGAACTCGACGGCGATGAGATGACCCGCATCATCTGGCAGTTCATCAAGGACAAGCTGATCCACCCGTACCTGGACGTGAACCTGGACTACTACGACCTGGGTATCGAGGAGCGGGACCGCACCGACGACCAGGTCACCATCGACGCCGCCAACGCCATCAAGCAGCACGGCGTCGGCGTCAAGTGCGCCACGATCACCCCGGACGAGGCGCGCGTCGAGGAGTTCGGCCTCAAGAAGATGTGGCTGTCCCCGAACGGGACGATCCGCAACATCCTCGGCGGCGTGATCTTCCGCGAGCCGATCGTCATCCAGAACATCCCGCGCCTGGTCCCGACGTGGACGAAGCCGATCATCATCGGCCGCCACGCGCACGGCGACCAGTACCGCGCCACCAACTTCAAGGTCCCCGGCCCGGGCAAGCTGACCGTCAGCTACACCCCGGACGACGGCTCCGAGCCGATGGAGTTCCAGGTCGCGCAGTTCCCCGAGGGCGGCGGCGTCGCCATGGGGATGTACAACTTCAAGAAGTCGATCGAGGACTTCGCGCGCGCCTCGCTGCAGTACGGCCTCGACCGCGAGCTCCCGGTGTACCTCTCCACCAAGAACACCATCCTCAAGGCCTACGACGGCCAGTTCAAGGACGTGTTCGAGGAGATCTTCCAGAACGAGTTCAAGGCCGACTTCGACGCCAAGGGCATCACCTACGAGCACCGCCTGATCGACGACATGGTCGCCGCGGCGATGAAGTGGGAGGGCGGCTACGTCTGGGCGTGCAAGAACTACGACGGTGACGTCCAGTCCGACACGGTCGCGCAGGGCTTCGGCTCGCTCGGCCTGATGACGTCGGTGCTGCGCACGCCGGACGGCAAGACCGTCGAGGCCGAGGCCGCGCACGGCACGGTCACCCGGCACTACCGCCAGCACCAGCAGGGCAAGCCGACGTCGACCAACCCGATCGCGTCGATCTACGCTTGGACCCGCGGCCTCGAGCACCGCGGCAAGCTGGACGGCAACCAGGAGCTGATCGGCTTCGCGAACAAGCTGGAGCAGGTCGTCGTCGAGACCGTCGAGAGCGGCCAGATGACGAAGGACCTCGCGCTGCTCATCAGCAAGGACCAGCCGTGGCAGACGACCGAGGAGTTCCTCGCGACGCTGGACGACAACCTGGCGAAGAAGATCGCCCAGGGCTGAGTCGCTTTCGAAGAGGGCCCCTTCCCAGTTCCGCCGGGGAGGGGCCCTCTTCGTGTTCACGCCGTGTCACCACGGAGTGACGCCGCTGGCGCCTCCGGGTGGTTGCTGCGTCCGGCGCTGTCCGTCCGGGTAAAGGATTGCCTACCCTTGGCACGGGACGGGATTCGCGGTTGGAGGAAGGCGTCATGCTCGGGTTGTCGAAGAAGACGCTGATCATCATCGGTGCGGTCATCGCGGTCGTCGTCATCTACGCGTTGAACACCGACAAGCAGGCCTCGGGAGCTTCGGCGACCGGGTGCAAGGTGACCGTGACCGCGGACGTCCTGAACGCCCGCGAGACGGCCGACGGCAACGCCAAGATCGTCGGGAAGTACCTGCGGGACGCCCAGTTCGACGCGCTGCCGGGCGTGCAGAACGGCTTCCGGAAGGTGGCCGACGACAAGTGGGTCGCCGCGGCGTTCACCCAGCCGGTCGCCGGCTCCACCTGCTGAGCGCGTTCAGAGCCCGATCAGGTCGGCCGCGAGCGTCACGACACCGAACGCCGCGGCCGACAGGCCGAGCGTGCGGGCGCGCTTCGGGTCGCGTTTCGCGGCGGCGCGCCAGTAGAGGCCGATGCCGACGGCCAGCAGGAGCAGTTCGACGACGGCCGAGACAGCGGGCAGCCGCCAGAGCCCGAAGCCGAACGTCGGCAGGTCGCCGGCGTTGCCGGGCAGGATCGGCAGGTCGGCGCGGTGCACGACGAGGTCGAGCAGCCAATGTGAGAAGACGACGCCGCTTAAGATGAGCCCGGCTTCGCGGCCGAGCCAGTGGCTCGCGACCAGGCCGAAGAGCGCGGCGAGCACGAGTGCGCCGACGAGGGAGTGCGTGTAGTCGGCGTGGATGACGCCGCCGCCGTAGCCCTCGCCGTCGACCGTCTCGACGCCGGTCAGGTAGAGGGGCACGAAGACGACGTCGAGCCAGGCGGTGGCGAGCATGAGCGTCCACACGGGAATGGCCGGCCGTCCCGCCTTGACGGCCGCGGCGAGCCCGAAGTGCCCGGCGATCATCTGCGGGCCTCCGTCCAGGGGAAACGGGCGTCGAGCACGCCAAGCACGACGGTGAAGAGCAGGACGGCGATGATGAAACTCATGGTTGCTCCGCGTAGTTCGTGAGACCTTGGACGAGCATGGATTTGAGGACCTCGAAGCTCTGGTCGACGTCCTCGGGCCGGCCGAAGCCGCCGGACGCCTCGAGCCCGGCGAAGCCCTGGACGGCCGCGCGCAGGCACCGGGTCGCGTGCACGGCTTGGACGTGGTCGAAGCCGAACGGCCGCAGCACGGCGAAGACGACTTCCGCGACGGCGTGGGTGGCCTTGCTCAGTTCGGCATCGGCTTCGTCAGGAGCGGTGACGAGCGCGCGGGTGCGGTGCGGGTGCCGCCGCAGGTAGTCGCGGTAGGCATCGGCCACGGCTTCGACGGCTTTCGCCCCTTCCCTTCCGGTGGCGGCGTCCCGGAGTGCTTCAGCCATCTCCTGGACGACCCTCAGGTCGACGAGCCGCCGCAGGTCGGCGAGGTTCTTGACGTGCTTGTAGAGCGACGGCGCGGCAACCCCGGCGCGTTCGGCGACCTTGGCGAGGCTCAGGGTTTCCGGGCCGGCCTCGTCGATGAGGGTGAGGGCCAGGTCGACCACCGCTTCGGTGGTCAGGCCCGCTCTAGGTGACATCTGCTTGGCTACTGTGCATAGCTTTAAAGCTAATTGCCGTAGCCTGAGCCGTCAAGGCGCCGTTTTTGTCGGTGGTGGGTGCTAGAACTTTGGTCAGTGGAAGTTCGCAGGTCGGCGGCGTTGGGCCGCGGAAGAGGAGGTGCCCGCCCGGGGCCGGGCGACAACTGAATGCGGCAGGGGTGCGGCGGTGTCCGCGGGGTCTCCAGGGGGAGTCTCGCGGGCAGGTGGATCCTGGTTGCCGGGGGATCGCGCCTGGGGACCGCGCTCGGACGGGGGTCCGAGCGCGGGGGTGAGATTCACTTCGCTCGCGCGGTTCGGAGATCGACCGAAAGGTCCTCGCGTGCGTCATGAGGTCGACCGAAAGGTCCTCCGCGCGCGTCATGAGGTCGACCGTGAGGTCCTCCGCGCGCGTCAGAGTTCGACCGTGAGGTCCTCCTCGGCAACCAGCACCTCCCCGCCGAACTCGGCGGCGGCTTCCGCGGCGGCCGCGGCGCGGTCGGTGCCCGGCCAGAAGTGGGTCAACAGCAACCGGCGTGCTCCGGCGCGTGCGGCCCACTCGCCGGCCTCGGTCGCGGTCATCAAGAAGCGAGGCTCCCCCTCCGCCGGTGGGGTGCGGAGGGTGGCGTCGCAGATGACCAGGTCCGCGTCGCGGCCGAGGTCGGCCAGGGCCGGTGAGGGGCCCGTGTCGCCGGTGTAGACCACCGTGAGCCCGGGTGCGGTGAGGCGCACGCCGAAGTTCGGCACGTAGTGCGGCAACGAGAACGCCGTCATGCGGAACGGGCCGAGGTCGGCCGGTGTGGCGATGTCGTGCACGTCGAACAGTTCCGCGGGGTGCGGCCGCGGCTCCATCGCCTCGAGGCGATGGACCGTGCCGGGCGTGCAGAACATCGGCAGCCGTGGCGGCTCGCCGGTTGCCTCGGCCTGGACCGTGTAGTGCCAAGCCCGCCCGAGCGCGCTCACGTCGGCGCAGTGGTCCGGGTGCTCGTGCGTCACCACGACGGCGTCCGGCAGCCGGTCGCGGCTGTGCGCGAACAGCCGCGAGGCGGCGCCGTACCCGAGGTCGAGGACGACGCGGAAGCCGTTGTGCGACAACAGGAATCCGGCGCACGCCCGCCCGGGTTCCGGCCACGCACCGCAACTCCCGAGCACGGTCAGCCGACTCTCGTCCATGGCGGCAGTCTGGCACGGCGGGCCTGCCACCCGGGTCAACGCGCGACGCCTCGCCGGGTAGCGTGCAGGACGTGCTGACCGTCTCCACCGTGAACGTCAACGGCCTCCGCGCCGCCGCCAAGAAGGGCTTCGTCGAGTGGCTCGCGGCCACGAAGGCAGATGTCGTCTGCTGCCAGGAAGTGCGCGCCACGGCGGAGCAGCTTCCCGCGGACGTCGTCGAGCCCGAGGGGTGGTTCGCGGTGCACGCGCCGTCCGCCGCCAAGGGGCGCAACGGCGTCGCCGTCTACAGCCGGGTCGAGCCCGAGGAAGTCCGCGTCGGCTTCGGCGAGCCCGAGTTCGAAGACAGCGGCCGGTACCTCGAAGTGCACCTGCCGAACGTCGTCGTCGCGAGCCTCTACCTGCCCAGCGGGGACGTCGGCACCGAACGCCAGGACGAAAAGGAACGCTTCATGGCCGCGTTCCTGCCCTACCTCGTCGAGCTCCGGGCGAAGGCCGCCGCGGCCGGGCGCGAAGTCGTCGTCGTGGGGGACTGGAACATCGCCTACGACACCATCGACCTCAAGAACTGGCGCGGCAACCGCAAGAACTCCGGCTTCCTCCCCGAGGAACGCGCCTGGCTCGGTCGCGTCTACGCCGAAGCCGGCTACACGGACGTCCAGCGCCGCCTCGACCCCGAAGGCCCCGGCCCCTACACCTGGTGGTCCTACCGCGGCCAGGCCTTCGACAACGACTCCGGCTGGCGCATCGACTGCCAGCTCGCGACGCCCGGCCTGGCCGAGAAGGTCGTCGAGGTCGTGGTCGAGCGCGCCGACTCCTACGACCGGCGGTGGTCCGACCACGCGCCGGTCACCGCCACCTACGACATCTAGGCCGCGCGGGCGGCGCGCCACACCTCGCTGTCCACGAAGTGGTTGTCGAACCGGTCCTGCGACGCCAGGATCTCCGCCGGCGACGCCTCGCCCCGCCGGATCCGGTCGATCATCCGGAAGTACTCGAAGCGCTCGACGCCGGGCGTGAACACGATCAGCACGTCGGCGCCGGATCTCGACGTCGCCCCGAACGCGTGGTTGTTGTGCGGCGGCACGAACAGCATGTCGCCCGCGCGCACCGTCACGATCCCTTCACCGTTCAGCACTTCCAGTTCGCCGTCCAGCACGAAGAACATCTCCGCCGAGGACGTGTGGAAGTGCGGCGTCGCGCCGTCGCGCCCGCGGCCCAGTGACGCGCGGTTCGCGCTCAGGTGCCCGCCGGTGTGGGACACGTCCGCGAGCAGGGTCATGGTGTCGGGGGTCGAGCCGAGCGTCTCGGCTTCGTCGTGCCGTACCAGCAAGGTCGTCATGCCCGAGATGATTCCACGTCTGATAGTTCGCTGTCAAACTATCAGGCGACGAATAGTGCTGGCATCGAATAAGCTGGGCCGGTGAGTGACGAAGACGCCGTCGACGCCGTCGTGTCGGCCTGGCAACGCGAACGCCCCGACCTCGACCTGACCGCCATCGGTGTGGCCGGCCGGCTCGGGCGGCTGAGCCTCGTGCTCGGGCCGGCCCAGGAGCGCGTGTTCGGCAAGTTCGGCCTGCAACGCGGGGAGTTCGACGTCCTGGCCGCGCTCCGCCGGTCGGGGTCGCCGTACACGCTGATCCCGTCCGAGCTGTCCGCGACGCTGATGATGTCCCGCGCCGGCATGACCAGCCGCCTCGACCGGCTGGAGAAGGCCGGGTTCGTCGAGCGCGCGCTCGACCCGAACGACCGGCGCAGCTTCCGGATCCGGTTGACCGACAAGGGTTTCGAGGCCGTCGACGCCGCGATGACCGAGCACACGGCGAACGTCACCGAGCTGCTGTCTTCCTTGGGGGGTAAGGAAATCGCCCTGCTCGACGACGTCCTGCGCAAGCTCCTCGCCGCGTTCGACACGCCTTGAGCGCGAAGAAGGGCCTCCCCGGGCGAACCCGGGAAGGCCCTTCTCGCCGCGCCCGGCTCAGCAGGAAAGGTTGTCGCCCGTCGGGACGCCGAGGATCCCGGTGATCTGGGTGTACTTGTCGATCCGGCTCTGGACCTGGGCGGGGTTGCCGCCGTTGCACTCGATCGAGCCGTTGATGCTGCGGATGGTCTCGCCGAAGCCGCGCTGGTTCACCATCGCGTCGTGCGGGGTCATCGTGCCCGGGCCGGTCTGCGTGTTCCAGTACCAGAGGCCGGTCTTCCACGCGACGGCCGCGTCCTGTTCGACGAGGTAAGGGTTGTTGAGCAGGTCGATGCCGAGGTTGTCGCCCGCGGCCTTGTAGTTGAAGTTCCAGCTCAGCTGGATCGGGCCACGGCCGTAGTAGGCGGCCTGGCCGGCCGGGCAGCCGTAGGACTGGCTCGCGTCGCAGTAGTGCGGGTAGTTCGCGGTGTTCTGCTCGACGATGTAGACCAGCCCGCCGGTTTCGTGGTCGACGTTCGCGAGGAACGCGGCGGCTTCTTGCTTCTTCACGGTGTCGTCGCCGGTGTTCGCGAAGGCGGGGTACGCGGACAGGGCGTCGGTGAGGCCGCTGTAGGTGTAGAAGCTGTTGCGGCCCGGGAAGATCTGGTTGAACTGGGCCTCGCTGACGACGAACGAGGCGTCGGGGGCGGCGGACGCGGTCGTGCCGGGCAGGACGATGGCCGCGGCCGCGGCGGCGAGCGCGCTCACCGCCACTCCGGCGCGCTTCAGGAACCGGGGGATCGACATTCGGGACTCCTCTTGATCACGCCGGTCGTGCGCGGTCCGACCGAGCCGAATGGGCTACTCCAAGAGGTATAGACCAATCACTATCGTGTGAAAAGTTTTCCGAATAAGAGGGCGCGATCGGAGCAGTGGGCACTGCGGCAAATGGCAGAGGGTGAGAGCCGATTGGGTTGAACGGGTGATGAACGACCGGACAAGGATCGGCCACTCTCTACTTTGGGTATGAGCGTTCCGCCTTCCGCAACACCCACTCGGGTGGCGACGTGAACCGCGGGGGTGCCCGGATCGTGTTCTCGGTTGGGCGATACCCTCGGCCACCGAGTCGACAGGGACCTCCGGGCCTTGACACACTCGGTAGTTTTTTGACCAGTAGCACGCAGCGTCTCACTCGTATGGGTGAGACTTTGGGTGAAGACACTGCGCTCGTCACTCGCGGGAGGCACTCCGGTGCGCAACCCAGGTCAACTCCTGATGCGGTCCACGCTGCGCGGATTCCGCGCGGCCGCCGTCGTCGCGCTCGCCCCGGCCGGGCTGCTCCTGGCCGGCGCCGGCAGCGCGTTCGCCGACGCGACGACCGTGCAGGCCGACACCAACGCGGAAGCCTTCGGCGTGCTCGGCCCGGTCGGGCTGGTCGCGGTCGCGCTCGGCATCGTCGGCATGACGCTGGGAGTGCTGCGCCAGCGCCGCAAGACCCGCGAAGCCGCGGCGACGGCGGCGCAAGCCCCGGCCGCACCACCGGTCGACCCGAGGGTGGCGGCCCCGGAGGTCCGAGGCCCGGTCACGGCAATGGCCGAGGCGGTCCTGGCCGACCCCGACGCGACGCCGACCCGCCCGCTGTTCACCCAGCGCCCGCACGCCTGACCCAGCCTCTCCGCAGGGAGTACCCGGCTGGAGGCGCTCGCCACGGGACGGCCCTGCTGTGGCCGAGAACCGGCCGGAGGTCCCGGCTCGCTCGCCGCGGGACGGCCCTGCTCACCGCCGAGAACCCCGGCTGGAGCGGTGCCTGGCTGCCCTTTCGGGAAGATTCCACCCCGAATTCAGCGGGGTCCCGCGTCCGCCGCGAACACCGGCCGTCCTGGGGGAAACCCCAAGGCTGGGCCCCCTCCGCGCCCGCTGCCGCCCCGGGCCTGGAAGAATCCTTGCGTGTCCGATGAGCAGACCGTCGCCGCCGCACGTCGTCCGCGGGTTCTTTCCGGGATCCAGCCGACCGCCGACTCGTTCCACCTCGGGAACTACCTCGGTGCGCTGCGCCAGTGGGTGCGGCTGCAGGACACCCACGAGTGCTTCTACAGCGTCGTCGACCTGCACGCCATCACCGTCGAGCAGGACCCGAAGGTCCTGCGGCAGCGCACCCGCGTCTCGGCCGCGCAGCTGCTCGCCATCGGCATCGACCCGCAGCGCACCGCGCTGTTCGTGCAGAGCCACGTCCCGGAGCACGCCCAGCTGAGCTGGGTCATGGAGTGCCAGACCGGCTTCGGCGAGGCCGGCCGGATGACGCAGTTCAAGGACAAGTCCGCGAAGCAGGGCTCCGACCGCTCCAGCGTCGGCCTCTTCACCTACCCGGTCCTGCAGGCCGCGGACATCCTGCTCTACCAGGCCGACGCGGTCCCGGTCGGCGAGGACCAGCGCCAGCACCTCGAGCTGACGCGCGACCTCGCGCAGCGCTTCAACAACCGGCTGGGCGCCACGTTCGTCGTGCCGGAGCCGTACATCATCAAGGACACGGCGAAGATCTACGATCTCCAGGACCCGACGGCCAAGATGAGCAAGTCGGCGCCCACCGTCAACGGCCTGATCGAGCTGCTCGACGACCCGAAGCGCTCGGCGAAGAAGATCCGCTCGGCGGTCACCGACACCGGCCGTGAGGTCAGGTTCGACCCCGAGAACAAGGCGGGCGTCTCGAACCTGCTGACCATCTACTCGGCGTTGAGCGAGCGGACGATCCCCGACCTCGAAGCCGCGTACGAGGGCAAGGGCTACGGCGACCTGAAGAAGGACCTCGGCGAGCTGTTCGTCGAGTGGGTCACGCCCATCCAGGAGCGCGCCAAGTCCTATTTGGACGATGTCGCCGAGCTCGACAAGGTGCTCGCCGCGGGCGCCGAGCGAGCCCGTGAGGTGGCCTCGAAGACCCTGGCCAAGACCTACCGCCGGATCGGGTTCCTGCCGCCGGTGCGGTGAAGCTGCTCCTGCTGAACGGCCCGCCGGGCAGCGGCAAGTCGACGCTCGCCCGGCGGTACGCCGACGACCACCCGCCGGCGCTGGCCCTCGACGTCGACCGGCTCCGCGCGATGGTGGGCGGCTGGCGCGCGGAGCCGGGCCACGCGGGCCTGCTGGCACGTGACGTCGCCGTCGCGGCCGCGCGGGCGCACCTGATCGCGGGGCACGACGTCGTCGTGCCGCAGCTGGTCGCCCGGCCGGGCTTCCCGGAACGGCTCGAGGAACTGGCCCGCGAGACGCAGGCGACCTTCCACGAGTTCGTGCTCCTGCCGGGGCGCGAAGTGGCTCGACAACGCTTCGCCGAGCGTGGGACGTCGGAGGTCGAGGCCGTCGTGCCGCTGGGCGGGTCCGAACTGGACGCGGCCTACGACGCCGTCGAGGCGTTCGCCGCGAGCCGCGGGGTGCCGGCCCTCACCGCCGCGGACGCCTACCCGGGCCTGCTCGCCTCCCTCGCGTAGGCCGCTCGCGTTGCGGGAGTCACGGGCCGTGGTTAGCGTTTCACAGTGGCGAACGAAGAGAAGGAAAAGCTCCTGCCGCGGTTGCGGCGGAAGTACCCGTGGCTCGACCACCTGATCCGCGCCAACGACGCCTTCACCGAGCGGTACGGCAACCACTACGCCGCCGCGATCACCTACTTCAGCGTGCTGTCGGTGTTTCCGCTGTTCATGGTGGGCTTCGCCGTGTTCGGGCTGGTCGTCAACCACGACCAGGCGATCATCCACAACATCACCCAGAGCATCAACGACTCCGTGCCCGAGGGCCTGCGCGGTCTCGTCATGAGCATCGTGAACGGCGCGGTCGACTCCGGGGGCGGGATCGGGATCTTCGGTCTCCTCCTCGCCCTCTACTCCGGCATCGGCTGGATGTCGAACCTGCGGGACGCGCTCACCGCGCAGTGGGGCCAGGAAAAGCAGTCACAGCCGATCGTCAAGCAGACGCTCAAGGACCTCGTCGCGCTGATCGGGCTCGGCGTCGCCTTGGCCGTCTCGTTCGCGCTGACCGCCGTCGGCGGGTTCGTGGGGCACAGTCTGCTCAAGCTCGTCGGGCTGGAAGGGGCCGGCTGGGCGAACTTCCTGCTCCGCGTCGCGACGATCGTCCTCGGCCTGCTCGCCAACACCCTCGTCTTCCTCTGGGTGATCGCGCGGCTGCCGCGTGAGCGGGTCGCGCTGCGCAGTGCCGTGAAGGGCGCCGTGGTCGCGTCCGTCGGGTTCGTCGTCCTGCAGCAGGTCGCCACCGTCTACCTGGCGAGCGTCACGAAGTCGCCCGCGGCCGCGATCTTCGGGCCGGTCATCGGGTTGCTCGTGTTCGCGAACCTCGTCTCGCGCTTCCTCCTGCTCATCACGGCCTGGACCGCGACGGCGAAGGAGAACGAGCGCCGGGTCGTCGTGCCCCCGCCGCCGGTGCGGCTCGAGCAGAGCGTCACGGTCCAGCGCGGACCGGGCCTGGGTGCCGTCGCGGGGGCGTTCAGCGCCGGTGCGCTGCTCGCGTGGCTCGGGGGCCGCCGCAAGCCTTGACAGCGAGCACGGCGGTAAAGAAACTGAACCGGTAAGAAATCTGAACCGGAGGTTTCATGCTGGACGCCGCCCGCGAGTGCGCCGCGCTCGCCCGGACGCTCGCACCCGTCACCGAACGGCAGCGCGCCCTGCCCGCCGAACTGGTCGCGAAGCTGACCGACGCCCAGCTCCTGCGCAGCGGCGTCCCGGGCTACCTCGGCGGCCCCGAAGCGCCGCCGGCGCTCAGCCTCGAAACAGCCGAGACGGTCGCGCGCGGCGACGCGTCGGCGGGCTGGTGCGTCTCGATCGCCGTGACGAGCAGCCTGCTCTCGGCCTACGCGCCGCGTAAGTGCGCCGAGGAGGTCTTCGGGGACCCGGACACGGTCGCGGCGGGCGTCTGGGCACCGCGCGGCACCGGCGAGAAGGTCGACGGCGGCTACACCATCTCCGGCCGCTGGGCGTTCTGCAGCGGTATCTCGCACTGTGACTGGCTTTTCGCCGGGTTCGTGCACGAGGGCGCGCTGTCCGTGGCGGCGCTGCCGAAGGCCGACATCGAGGTGCTCGACACCTGGCACACCACCGGCCTGCGCGGCACCGGCAGCCACGACTGCGTCGCCGACGACCTGTTCGTCCCCGAGCACCGCGTCTTCTCGGTGCTGGGCGGGCCGCCGGAAGAAGCCGTTGCGCTGCACCGGTTCCCGCTCTTCGGCTACTTCGCGCTGTCGGTCGCGGCGGCCGCGCTCGGCAACGCGCGCGGCGCGATCGACGACCTCGTCGAGCTCGCCTCGACGCGCAGGCCGCTCGGCTCCAGCCGGTCGCTCGCCGAACGGTCGCAGACACAAGCCGCGGTCGCCGAGGCCGAAGCCGCGCTGCGCGCCGCGCGGTTGCTGTATTACACGAGCATCGACGACGCCTGGCAGGCCGCGCAGGGCACCGAACCCGTGCCGGACCAGCTGAAACTCGGTCTGCGCCTGGCCGCCACGCACGTCACGCGCACGGCCGCGAAGGTAGCCGAAAGCATGTACGACCTCGGCGGCGGCGCCGCGATCTATGAGACTTCGCCGCTGCAGCGCCGGTTCCGCGACGCCCACACGGCGACCGCGCACTTCCAGGTCAACCCGGCCAGCTTCGAGCTGTCCGGCAAGCTCCTGCTGGGCGTGCCCGCCCGCACCGAACAGCTCTGAGGAGTCCCGTGCCCGTCAACGCCCAGTACCGCCTCGCCGCCCGCCCGGCCGCCGGGCTGCCGAAGGACACCGACTGGCAGTACACCGAGGAAGCCGTCCCGTCGCCCGGCGAAGGGGAGTTCCTGGTCGAGGTCCAGTACCTCTCGCTCGACCCCGCGATGCGCACCTGGATGAACGCCGGCCGCTCGTACGTGCCGCCGGTCGGGATCGGCGAGGTGATGCGCGCGGCCGGCATCGGGGAGGTCGTCGAGTCGCGCCACCCCGGGTTCACGGCCGGGCAGCACGTCTTCGGCACCTTCGGCGTCCAGAACTTCGCGGTCTCCGACGGCAAGGACGTCCAGGTCGTCGACACCTCGCGCGCCCCGGCGCCGACGTTCCTCGGCACGCTCGGGATCAGCGGGATCACCGCCTACTTCGGGCTCTTCGACGTCGGACGGCCCGAGCCGGGCCAGACGGTCGTGGTGTCCGCCGCGGCCGGGTCGGTCGGGATCGTCGCCGGGCAGCTCGCGAAGATCCACGGCTGCCGCGTCGTCGGCATCGCCGGCGGGCCGGAGAAGTGCCGGATGCTCGTCGAGGAGTACGGCTTCGACGCCGCCGTCGACCACCGCGCCGGGAACGTCCGCGCCGACCTCAAGGAGCACGCGCCCGACGGCATCGACGTCTTCTTCGACAACGTCGGCGGCGAGGTCCTCGAGGCGGCGCTGGCGCGGCTCGCGCGCGGCGCCCGCGTGGTGCTCAGCGGCGCGGTTTCCCAGTACAACAGCACCGAAGGGCCGCGCGGACCGGCGAACTACATGCAACTGCTGGTGCGGCGCGCGTCGATGACCGGGTTCGTCGTCTTCGACTACGCCGACCGGTACGCCGAAGCGGTCGACGCACTCGCCGGCTGGTTGCGCGAAGGCAAGCTGAAGTCGCGCGAGGACGTCGTCGCGGGCGGGATCGCGAAGTTCCCGGAGACGCTGCTCAAGCTGTTCCGCGGCGAGAACACCGGCAAGCTGGTACTCGCGCTGTGACCGACCTGCGGCACCGGTTCACCGCGGACTCGGTCGGGCGCGCGCTCGACCTGGTCGGCGAGCGGTGGAGCCTGCTCATCCTGCGCGAGTCGTTCTTCGGCGTGCGGCGCTACGGGGAATTCGCGCGCCACCTGTCGATCCCGCGCCCGACGCTGTCGGCCCGGCTGAAGACCCTCGTCGACGCGGGCGTGCTCGAGCGCGTCGACCCCGTGCCCGAGTACGTGCTGACGAAGGCGGGGCGCGACCTGTTCGGCGCGGTCGTCACCCTCATGCAGTGGGGCGACAAGCACCTCGCCGGGCCGGAAGGGCCGCCGATCCTGCTGCGGCACAAGGACTGCGGCGAGATCGCCGACACGTATGTCGCGTGTGGACACTGCGGGGGCGCGATCGCCACCGACAAGGTGACCCCCGAGCCGGGCCCGGGGTTCCGCTAGCCGGCGGCCTTCTTGCGCTGGTGCCCGACGACGAACCCGCCGACGATGATCAGGAACACCACCAGCGTGATGATCCAGCCGGTCGTGCCGAACGGGTCCTCCTTGGCGGCGGATGCGGTCGAGGACGTCCCGCTGCCGCCGGTGCCGTCGGCGAGCGACGTCGGGTTGTTGCCCTGCGGCGTCGCCTGGGCGTTCTGGTAGTCGATCTTGCCGACCGGCTCGGCGTGGTCGGCCTCCAGCGCGAAGCCGTAGTCGAGCAGCTTGGCGGCCTGGTCGACCACCCGCGTCGGCTTCTGCTCGGCGCGCAGCATGACGACCGCGAGCCGCTTGCCCTTCTGCTGCGCCGCGCCGACGTAGGTGTGGCGGGCGTCGTCGGTGAAGCCGGTCTTGCCGCCGAGGAAGCCGGGGTAGACGCCGAGCAGCTTGTTGTCGTTGAAGATCGGGATGGCGGGCTTGCCGCCGGTCGCCGGGATTTCGAAGTTCTTCGTCGAGACGGTCTTCGCGAACTCCGGCTGCTTCATCGCGTAGTGGAAGATCAGGCTCAGGTCGTAGGCCGAGGTCGACATGCCCGGCCCGTCGAGCCCCGACGGCGTCGCGGTGCGCGTGTCGAGCGCGCCGATGCGGGCCGCGAGCGCGTTCATCTTCGCCACCGCCGCGTCGACCCCGCCGAGCTGCGTGGCGAAGGCGTGCGCGACGTCGTTGCCCGAGTGCATCAGCAGGCCGTGCAACAGCTGGTCGACGGTGTACTGCCCGCCGGCGACGAGCCCGACGCAGGTGCACTCCTGCTCGGCGTCCTCCTTCGTCGCGACGACGACCTGCTGCGGGTTCAGCTGGGTGACGACGACGAGCGCGAGCAGCGTCTTGATCAGCGACGCCGGCCGCTCGCGGGCGTGCGGGTCCTTCGCCGCGATGATCGCGCCGGTGTCGAGGTCCTGCACCACCCACGAGGCCGCGGTGTTGCCGTCCGGCGGGTTGAGCGCGCCCTGCGGGGT
The DNA here is from genome assembly GCF_054781455.1 of Amycolatopsis stemonae. Lineage (NCBI taxonomy): Bacteria > Bacillati > Actinomycetota > Actinomycetes > Pseudonocardiales > Pseudonocardiaceae > Amycolatopsis > Amycolatopsis stemonae. The sequence continues at coordinate 126,535 of NZ_BAAGUJ010000008.1, forward strand.
GATCAGGCCGCACTCGGCCATCCGCGGACCGCCGACCGGGTCGGCGGGCACGGCGAGCGGCGCCGGGGCCTGGCGGCCCGGGGCCGGCTTCTCCGACGTGTCGACCGGCGCCGGCGGGGCCTGCCGGTTCGCGCACTGGCCCTGCTGCGGCGCCGCGGCCGCGAAGGCCGGCGTGCTCAGGGCCAGGAGGGCGGCGGCGAGCGTCGTCGTGAGGACCTTGAGCGACCGGGAAACAGCGGAGTGCACCCACGCAATCTAGCGCCGCGGCCCGGGCCGCATACTCAGGGGCATGCGCATTTCGCGAGGCACGTCGCTGTTCCTGCTGGCCTTCGGCGTGTGGTCCTGGATCATCTGGATCACGTTCGCCAAGAACCTGTGGGACAGCGACCGGTCCTGGACGCCCGACGGCTCGCCGACGGCGTACTTCGTGGTGCACGCGGTGCTGACCGTGGTGTCGTTCGTGCTGGGCACGATCATCGGCGTGCTGGGGTGGCGCGGGGTGCGTGCGCGGGCCGCTTCCTGACTTTGGTCGGTGGCGCGGTCCCCGGGGCCGGTTTAGGTTGACGCCACTGACTCTGGAGGTGGAATGTCCCGTTTACGCCGAATGGCGGCCTCGTTGGCACTGGTCGTCGGGGGCGGCCTGTTCGCCGCGGCACCGGCGGCCGAGGCCGCGCCGGTCGCCTGCGACACGACGAGCACGCCGTACACCTACGTGGTGACCTACCAGCCGGGCACGCGCGCGTCGGCGGTCGACAACGAGCTGGCGGCCAAGTGCGGCACGAAGGTGGCGTACTACGGCGAGATCGGCGTCGCGATCGCCAGCTCGCGCAACGCGGACTTCCAGCAGAAGATCGGCGTCTACCGGGCTTATTCGGGCGGCAAGGACGTGGCTTCCGCCGCTTCGGCCCGGTCCTCGCTGGGGGCGGTCCGGACGCTGGAGGACACGCGGTCCGTCACCGCGGCGGGTGACCTTTCGGCGCAGCAGTGGGACATGAAGGCGATCCACGCGCCCGAGGCGAACAAGGTCTACCAGGGCAGCTCGTCGGTGACGGTGGGCGTGCTGGACTCGGGCATCGACGCCACGCACCCGGCTCTCCGTGCCGCTGTCTCGCCTTCTTCGTCTGCGGGCTGCGTCACGGGCGCCCCTGACCTGACGCCGGCCTCGTGGGCCCCGACGACGTCCGACCACGGAACGCACGTGGCGGGCACGATCGCGGGCAAGGACCCGGCAGCGGGCTTCACGGGCATCGCGCCGGGGGTCCGCCTGGCCTCGGTGAAGGTGGTCAACGACGACGGCTACATCTTCCCGGAGTCGGCGGTGTGCGGCTTCGTGTGGGCGGCCAAGCACGGCTTCCAGGTGACGAACAACAGCTACTACATCGACCCGGGCATGTTCTTCTGCTCGCACGAGCCGGGCGACGCGGCGGCTTACGAGGCGGTGCGTCGGGCGGTCGAGTTCTCGACGCGCCACGGCGTTCTGAACGTCTCGGCGGCCGGCAACTCGGGCTTCGACACCCGGACGCAGACCACGGACCCGAACCGCCCGCACCCGGTGGATTCGTCGTGCGGCATCCTGCCGAAGGCGATCGACGGCGTGGTGACGGTCTCATCGGTGGGCTACGCGGGCACGAAGTCGTCGTTCAGCAACTACGGCGAGATCGACGTGACGGCCCCCGGTGGGGACTTCTCCCAGCAGCCTCCTGACGGCGCCGGTCCGGCCTGCCCCCTCTCGACGACGGTGTTCGGCGGGCCCTATGGCTCGAAGTGCGGAACGTCGATGGCTTCGCCGCACGCTGCCGGCGTCGCGGCACTGCTGGCATCGAAGTTCCGCGGCCTGCCGCCGCAGCTGCTTTCCCGGCTCCTGACAGGCGAGGCCGACCCGGTGAAGTGCGCATCGGCGGAGACGGAGTGCACAGGCCCGGCGAAGAACAACTCGTACTACGGCCACGGCTTGGTGAACGCATTGGACGCGGTGCGCTGACCGTGAGATGAAGGGCTCCTCGTCCGATGTGGACGAGGAGCCTTTCACTTGTTCGGACCACTGAACGCTTTCTTCGCCTGACCGAGTGTAATTTCGCAGCGGAAGAGAGCTGTTTTCCCTCGCCCGGTGTAACCTGACCGGACCAACTGGCCCGAACAAAGAGCCACCGGGAACGGCGGCTCGGGAATGGATTTCCATGTCAGGCGGCTCCGAGACGGGTGGCAACTGATCGTTTCGATCGGTGCTCCGCAGCCCGGACCGCCTTGGTGGCTCCGGGCTTTCTCGTGTCAGGACTGCGAATAGTCGGCGACGAACCCCATCCGCTGGTTCATCTCGGGTTCGCGCGCGGAGAACTCGACGATCACGTCTTGGCCGCGCCGGAGCCGCTGCAGGTTCTGGGCACCCTGGTTTCGCACCTTGAAGGCGTTGGGGTACCGGATGTTCCGGAAGATCACCCGGTGTTCGAACTGCCCGATTTCCTTGGCGAAGAGCACGTCGAAGCTCTCCGGACTCGTGCCGTTCATCAGGTCCGCCGAGAATCCCGGCCAGTCCCACTCGACCGTGACGAGGTCGCCGGCCTGGACCACGGAACCCAGGTGGATGTAGATGTCCAGCCGGGGCTTTCCTTCCCGCGAGAACGTCCACACGGAGGTGGCGTTCGCCCGTGTGCGCTCTTCGGTGTCGTCCTCCCCGGCATGGAACGCCTTGCACTGCACCTTCCGCCTGGCCCGGTTCGTCAGGCGGGTGCTCCCGTAGTAGACGAGGTTGACCGAGACGTACCGGAGAGTGCCGTTGGAAGCGGCGTCGAGGACCAGTTCGCGCCGGCATCGGGCGTCGCCGTTCTCGTCGACGACCACTTCTTGCCGCCATTCCCGCACCGCGAGCGGTGAACTGGAGTGCATTTGGTCGGCGTAGGTGTGCAAGAGCTGTTCAATGTGCTTGAGCTGGCTGCGCAGTCGTTGCGTCCCAGCGAAGGAAATGGCGCTGACCAGCACGAACAGGCCGGCCGCCAAGGTCGCGAAGGTGATCCGGAGCCAAGTCAGCCCGAGGATCTGGCCGAGCAGGCCGACGGTTCCGAGGGAGGCCAGTGCTCCGGCCAGCGCGCGGAAGTAGCCGTGCCGGAAAACGTACTCTTCGAGATCTGCGACCAGGGGCACCAACCGGCGCGCGACGAGTCTCCGGATGTCCGAAGCAGCACCCATTGCGCTCGCATTCCGTAGTCGGCCCGTAGAGAGACCGTTCCCACCAGCAACTCTTCACGTTAGCCCAACTACGCACCGTTTCACAGGAGTGCAACAACGAAGGGCCCTCCGACATAGTCGCCGGAGGGCCCTTCGATGTTGCGGAAGGTGTCAGACGCGCTTGAAGAGCAGCGCGCGCTTCACTTCCTGGATCGCCTTCGTCACCTGGATCCCGCGCGGGCAGGCGTCGGTGCAGTTGAACGTCGTGCGGCAGCGCCAAACGCCTTCGCCGTCGTTCAGGATGTCCAGGCGCTCCTCCGAGCCCTCGTCACGCGAGTCGAAGATGAACCGGTGCGCGTTGACGATCGCCGCGGGGCCGAAGTACGAGCCGTCGTTCCAGTACACCGGGCACGACGACGTGCAGCAGGCGCACAGGATGCACTTCGTCGTGTCGTCGAAGCGGTCGCGGTCGGCCTGGGACTGGATGCGCTCGCGCGTCGGCTCGTTCCCGTACGTGATCAGGTACGGCTTGATCGCGCGGTACGCCTCGAAGAACGGGTCCATGTCGACGTACAGGTCCTTCAACGTCGTCAGGCCCTTGATCGGGGCGATCGTGATCGTGGTCTTCTTGCCGTCCTTCTCGAGCAGGTCCTTCATCAGGACCTTGCAGGCGAGCCGGTTGATGCCGTTGATCTGCATCGCGTCGGAGCCGCACACGCCGTGCGCGCACGACCGGCGGAACGAGAACGTCCCGTCGATGTAGTCCTTCACGTAGAACAGCAGGTTCAGCAGCCGGTCGGTGCGCTGCGCCGGGACGTCGTAGGACTCCCAGTGCGGCTCCGTGTCGACCTCCGGGTTGAACCGGAGGATCTTCAGCGTGACCGTGATCGGGGTGTGCTCGTCCGAGGCAGAAGACGAAGGAGCTTCGGCAACGCTAGTCATCAGTACTTCCGCTCCATCGGCTCGTAGCGGGTGAAGGTGACCGGCTTGTAGTCCAGCCGGATGTCGGACGACAGACCCGAGCCCTCCTTGTAGGCCATGGTGTGCCGCATGAAGTTCGTGTCGTCGCGGGTCGGGTAGTCCTCGCGGGCGTGGCCGCCGCGGGACTCCTTGCGGGCCAGCGCGCCCACGACCAGGACCTCGGCCAGCTCCAGCAGGAAGCCCAGCTCGACGGCCTCGAGCAGGTCGGTGTTGTACCGCTTGCCCTTGTCCGCCACCGTGATCCGCTGGTACCGCTCCTTCAGTGCCTGGACGTCGGTCAGCGCCTGCTTCAGCGTGTCCTCGGTCCGGTACACCGACGCGTGCGAGTCCATCGTCTGCTGCATTTCCTTGCGGATGTCGGCGACGCGCTCGTCACCGTGCTCCGACAGCAGGCCCGCCAGCTGCTCTTCCACCAGCTGGGTCGGGTTCTCCGGCAGCTCGACGTGCTCGTGCGCCAGCGCGTACTCCGCGGCCGCGATGCCGGCGCGGCGGCCGAACACGTTGATGTCCAGCAGCGAGTTCGTGCCCAGGCGGTTCGAGCCGTGCACGGACACGCACGCGACCTCGCCCGCCGCGTACAGGCCGGGGATGACGTTCTCGTTGTCCCGCAACGCTTCGCCGTGCACGTTGGTCGGGATCCCGCCCATCACGTAGTGGCAGGTCGGGAACACCGGCACCGGCTCCTTGACCGGGTCGACGCCCAGGTAGGTGCGCGAGAACTCGGTGATGTCCGGCAGCTTGGTCTCGAGGACCTCGACCGGCAGGTGCGTGACGTCGAGGACGACGTAGTCCTTGTTCGGGCCGCACCCGCGGCCCTGCAGCACTTCCTGCACCATCGAGCGCGCCACGATGTCGCGCGGCGCGAGGTCCTTGATGGTGGGGGCGTAGCGCTCCATGAACCGCTCGCCGGAGGCGTTGCGCAGGATCCCGCCTTCGCCGCGGACGGCTTCGGAAATGAGGATGCCCAGGCCCGCGAGGCCGGTCGGGTGGAACTGGAAGAACTCCATGTCCTCCAGCGGCAGGCCCTTGCGGAAGATGATGCCGAGGCCGTCACCGGTGAGGGTGTGCGCGTTCGACGTCGTCTTGAAGATCTTGCCCGCGCCGCCGGTGGCGAACACGATCGACTTCGCCTGGAAGACGTGCAGCTCGCCGGTGGCCAGCTCGTAGGCGACGACGCCGGAGGCGATCGGGTTGCCGTTCTCGTCTTCCGAGGTGATCAGGTCGAGCACGTAGAACTCGTTGAAGAACTCCGTGCCGTACTTGACGCAGTTCTGGTACAGCGTCTGGAGGATCATGTGCCCGGTGCGGTCCGCGGCGTAGCAGGCGCGGCGCACCGCGGCCTTGCCGTGGTCACGCGTGTGCCCGCCGAAGCGGCGCTGGTCGATCTTGCCCTCGGGCGTCCGGTTGAACGGCAGGCCCATCTTCTCCAGGTCGAGGACCGCGTCGATGGCTTCCTTGGCCATGATCTCCGCGGCGTCCTGGTCGACGAGGTAGTCGCCGCCCTTGACCGTGTCGAAGGTGTGCCACTCCCAGTTGTCCTCTTCGACGTTCGCCAGCGCGGCGCACATGCCGCCCTGGGCCGCGCCGGTGTGGGACCGGGTCGGGTAGAGCTTGGTGAGGACCGCGGTGCGGGCGCGCTGGCCGGACTCGATGGCCGCGCGCATGCCGGCGCCGCCGGCGCCGACGATCACCACGTCGTACTTGTGGAACTGCATGGTGGGAGCTCTCCGGGCTTCAGTTCGCGGGCATGTTCGGGTCGAAGGTGAAGATCACCATCGTGCCGACGGCCAGGATCAGCGCCATGGACACGTAGAGCACGATCTTCAGCCAGAACCGCGTGCTGTCCTTGCGCGCGTAGTCGTCGATGATGGTCCGCAGGCCGTTGCCGCCGTGGATCTCGGCGAGCCAGAGCATGGCCAGGTCCCAGAACTGCCAGAACGGCGAGGCCCAGCGGCCGGCGACGAAGCCCCAGTTGATCCGGTGGACGCCGCCGTCGAGGATGTTCATGATCAGCAGGTGGCCGAGCACCAGGATGATCAGCGCCAGGCCCGAGATCCGCATGAACAGCCAGCTGTAGAGCTCGAAGTTGCTGCGGCGCGCGGCGGGACGCTTCGGCGTGCGGGGGTTCGCGAGGGCGAGGTCGGCCATGTCAGTTACCCCCGAAGAGCGTTTCGACGGTGCGCTTCAGCATGAAGAACGCACCGGGGACCATCACGACGACCCAGACCACGCCGATGACCCACAGCATCGCCTTCTGCAGCTTCGGGCCCTTCGACCAGAAGTCGACCAGCATGACGCGGATGCCGTTGAGAGCGTGGAACAGCACCGCGCCGACGAGGCCGACCTCCAGGAGGTTCACGATCGGCGTCTTGTAGGTCTCGATGACCTGGTCGTAGGTGTTCGGCGACACGCGCACGAGCGCGGTGTCGAGCACGTGCACGAACAGGAAGAAGAATGTGAGCACGCCGGTGATGCGGTGCAGCACCCAGGACCACATGCCGGGGTCACCCCGGTAGAAGGTCCCCTGCCGGCGTGAGGCACCCGCCCGATCGCTCGCGCCTGCCTCGGGGGCAGTGCTCGCCGTGGTGGACATCGGTGAACGGCCTCCAACGTCTGACTATGTGCCCGGTGGCCGTGAGGTCCGCAGTCGCCGTGAAGCGGCGGCAGTGCCGAGATCAACGTCATCGAGCCTGGATGAATCGGATGCTAGACCCGCACCCGGCACGCGGCTCACCTCCGGGTTCCTGTCTGTGATGGACCAGACACCGGTATTCCCGCCCCGCCACCCGGCGGTGTGGCGCAGCACACTCGGCCGTGCGGCCCAACTGTCCACGCTCCTCACTGGTGATCCGATCTCTGCGACATCTGATATCTGATGCGCTAGGCCGATAGGCTGGTACGTCCGGTTTTTTGTTGACCAACTAGCGGCCTATTCCTACTGTCACTCCCACATACATCGGATCTCTCACGATGGGGTGACGTTCTGGTGAGACGACTCGGCTTGGTGATCGCCGTCGCGGCCCTGCTCCCCGTGGTGGCGGTCACTCCCGCCCGGGCCCTGCCGGACGGGCTGGCGCTCAGTCCTCCGATGGGCTTCAACAACTGGAACACCACCGGGTGCGCCGTCGACGAGCAGATCATCCGCGACACCGCCGACATCTTCGTCGCGCAGGGCCTCGAAGCGGCCGGCTACCAGTACGTGAACGTCGACGACTGCTGGGCGGAGGCCCAGCGCGACGCCGACGGCCGGATGCAGGCGAACAAGGCGCGCTTCCCGCACGGCATCAAGGCGCTGGCCGACTACGTCCACTCGAAGGGCCTGAAGTTCGGCATCTACACCAGCGCGGGCACGCTGACCTGCGCGAAAACCCAGCCGGGCGCGCTCGACCACGAAGACGTCGACGCGCAGACGTTCGCGGACTGGGGTGTCGACTACCTCAAGTACGACAACTGCAACAACCAGGGCCGGCCCGCGCTCGAGCGCTACACGAAGATGCGCGACGCGCTCGCGAAGACCGGTCGCCCGATCGTGTACTCGCTCTGCGAGTGGGGTGAGAACAAGCCGTGGGAGTGGGGTGCGGACGTCGGGCACCTGTGGCGCACGACCGGCGACATCAAGGACAACTGGGCCAAGGTGCTCCAGATCCTCAAGGCGAACGCGCCGCTCGCGCCGTACGCCGGGCCGGGCCACTGGAACGATCCCGACATGCTCGAGGTCGGCAACGGCGGCATGACGACCGTCGAGTACCGGTCGCACTTCTCGCTGTGGGCGATGATGGCCGCGCCGCTGCTCATCGGCGCCGACCTGCGCAAGGTGTCGCCGGAGAACTTCGACGTCCTGCGCAACGCCGAGGTCATCGCGCTCGACCAGGACCGGCGTGGCGTCCAGGCGCGGGTGCTGTCCAACCAGGACGGTCGCTGGGTCTTCGCGAAGCCGCTGCAGAACGGCGACGTCGCGGTCGCGCTCTTCAACGAGACGTCCGCCAACGCCACGATCGGCACCACGGCCGCCGCCGCCGGGCTCCCGAAGGCCGCCGGGTACTCCGCGCGTGACCTCTGGGCGCACCGCGATCTCCAGACGGCGGGCCGGATCTCCGCGGTCGTCCCACCACACGCGACAGTCGTCTACCGGGTGCACGCGGGCGGCGCGTGGCTGGGCGACGCGCCCATGGTGAGCACGGGCGTCGAGCTGGCCGCGCCGGTGCCGGGCGTGCCGGGGGAGATCACCCCGGCGGGGAAGCCGTTCGAGGTCACGGTGTCCGCGACCGACGAAGCGCGCGTCCCGGTGTTCGACCCGCGGGTCACGCTGACCGCGCCCGCGGGGTGGCGGGTCGAGCAGCTGGCCCGGCCACGGGCGTTCGTCCTCGCCACGGGTGACACGGCGGCCGGGCGCTGGCGCGTGACCCCGCCGTCCGGCACCGAGGGCACGACGGCGGTGCTGAACAGCGGCGTCACCTACCGGACGCTCGGCTTCGGCCAGGTCTCGTGGCACGGCGACCAGCAGCTGACGGTGCCCGCGGCGCCCCCGGGCGCGCCCGCCTGGGCGAGCGACCTGCGCTGGGCGGCGGAGAAGAACGGCTACGGCCCGGTCGAGCGCGACATGTCCAACGGCGGCATCCCGGCGGGCGACGGCAAGCCGCTGACGATCAACGGCGTCGGCTACCCGAAGGGCCTGGGCGCGCACGCCCCGAGCGAGCTGGTCTTCTACGTCGGTGGCCGGTGCACGGCGTTCACGGCGGACATCGGCATCGACGACGAGCGCAAGGCGACGAACAAGCAGGGCTCGGCGACGTTCGAGATCTGGGCGGACGGCTCGAAGGTGGCCGCCACGGGCGTCCGCACCTGGCAGGACCCGGCGCTGCCGCTGGCGGCGGACCTGCACGGCGCCCAGTACCTGCGCCTGGTGATCACCGACGGCGGCGACGGGAACTCCTACGACCGCAGCGACTGGGCCGCCGCCCGGCTCACCTGCGGCTGAACCGGGCGTGATCTCACTGGGTGACCGGACTGGCCCAACCCTCGGACATTCCGGCACACTGAGTCACACAAAACGGCAGTTTGGCCGTCCCAGAGTGAGGTCGCTCGCCGAAAGCAGGCCCGCGCGTGCTCGATGATCACGTTCGGTGTCCAGTTCGTCGCGCGCAAGACTCGTGAGTAAACGTTTGTGTTACGTAGCGTGCCGTTCCTATGGCGCATTCCTGTCCGTTGGGTACGGTCCACCAGTCGACCCGGCAGTGGGCCCGGTCGTGCCCTGGACATCCGCTGGATCAGCGGGGAGGGAGAAACACGTTGCGTCGCATGCGTGGAACCGCGCTGGCCGCCGCGGCCATGGCCGGGGTGCTCGCCCTGGCCGGGTGCGCCAAGGACTCGAGCGGTGGCAGTAGCAACAACAGCGCCGCGCCTTCGTCGGGCGGCTCGGACTGCGTCACCGCGCAGAAGCCGCCCGCGGCCCCCGCCGCGTCGAGCAGCACGGCCGCCGCGGGCGGCAAGGTGGACGGCAGCAAGCTGAAGATCGGCCTGGCCTTCGACGTCGGCGGCCGGGGTGACGCGTCCTTCAACGACGCCGCCGCCGCGGGCACCGACAAGGCGAAGAGCGACCTCGGCGTCACGACGGTCAGCGAAAGCACCGCCAGCGCCAGCGAGGCCGAGTCGGCCAAGCAGCAGCGCCTCGACCAGATGGCCTCCTCGGGCCTGAACCCGATCATCGCGGTGGGCTTCGCCTACGCGCCGTCGGTCAAGGTCGTCGCGGCCAAGTACCCGAACACCAAGTTCGCGATCGTCGACGACGACTCGATCACCCTGCCGAACGTGACGCCGCTGGTCTTCGCCGAGGAGCAGGGCTCGTTCCTGGCCGGCGTCGCCGCCGCGTACAAGAGCAAGAGCTGCCACATCGGCTTCGTCGGCGGCGTCAACACCCCGCTGATCCAGAAGTTCGAGGCCGGCTTCCTGCAGGGCGCGAAGACGGTTTCGTCCAAGATCAAGATCGAGGACGAGTACCTGACCCCGGCCGGTGACTTCTCCGGCTTCCAGGACCCGCCGAAGGGCAACGCGAAGGCCCAGGCCGAGATCGCCAAGGGCGCGGACGTGATCTACCACGCCGCCGGCGCCTCCGGTAAGGGCGTCTTCGACGCCGCGAAGTCGGGCAACGCGCTGGCCATCGGCGTCGACTCCGACCAGTACAACCAGAAGACCGTCGAGGCGGACAAGGACGTCATCATCACGTCCATGCTCAAGCGCGTCGACGTCGCGGTCTTCGACTACGTGCAGGCCGTCGCGAAGGGTGACCTGAGCGGCCTGCCGAAGCGGTTCGACCTCAAGGTCGACGGCGTCGGCTACGCCACCTCCGGCGGCAAGGTCGACGACATCAAGGACGTCCTCGACGGCTACAAGGCCCAGATCATCTCGGGCGCGATCACCGTTTCGGACAAGCCGCAGAAGTAAGGCAGTTCGCGTCGGGGCTCGGAGGATTTCTCCTCCGGGCCCCTCACGCGTTTAGACGAGATATGGAATTCTCCCGCCCATGAGCACTGCCGAGGCCCCGGCCGAGGCCGTCCCCGACCGGGGCGCGCCCGCCGTCCAGCTGACCGGGATCACCAAACGGTTTCCCGGCGTGGTGGCCAACTCCGACGTCAACCTCACCGTCGCCACGGGCGAGGTGCACGCCATCTGTGGCGAAAACGGCGCCGGCAAGTCCACCCTGATGAAGATCCTCTACGGCATGCAGCCGCCGGACGAGGGCACGATCGCGATCAACGGCGAGGAGGTGCGCCTGCGCAACCCGCAGGACGCCATCCGCGCCGGGATCGGCATGGTGCACCAGCACTTCATGCTGGCCGACAACCTGACCGTCGGCGAGAACGTGTTCCTCGGTGCCGAGGCCCTGCACGGCATCGGCCGCGCGGCCCGCGCCCGGCTGGCCGAGCTGGCCCAGCGCACCGGCCTGCACGCGAAGCCGGACACGCTGCTCGAAGAGCTGGGCGTCGCCGACCGCCAGCGCGTCGAGATCGTCAAGGTGCTCTACCGCGGGGCGAAGATCATCATCCTGGACGAGCCGACCGCGGTCCTCGTGCCGCAGGAGGTCGACGCGCTGTTCGCGACCGTCCGGGAGATGAAGGCCGACGGCTACACCTTCCTCTTCATCTCGCACAAGCTCGACGAGGTCCGCGCGATCGCCGACACCGTCACGGTGATCCGCCGCGGCACCACGGTCGGCACCGCCGACCCGAAGACCATCACCTCCCGCCAGCTCGCGGAGATGATGGTCGGCTCGGAGCTGCCCAGCCCGGAGACCCGCGAGTCCACCGTCACCGACCGCCCCGTTCTGCGGCTGACCGGGCTGACGCTGGGCGCCGAGGGATCCGACCGCAACGCGCTCGACGACGTCACCTTCACCGTGCGCGCGGGCGAGGTGCTCGGCGTCGCCGGCGTCGAGGGCAACGGCCAGACCGAGCTCGTCGAGACGATCATGGGCATGCGCAAGCCGTCCGGCGGCACGATCGAACTCGTCGACGCGGACGGCAGGGCGCGCGACATCACCAAGGCGGGCACGCTGGCGCGGCGCGAAGCGGGCATCGGCTACATCGCCGAGGACCGCACGCGGCACAGCCTGCTGCTCACGCAACCGTTGTGGGTCAACCGGATCCTCGGCTACCAGACCCGCGAACCGGTCTCCAAAGGACAGTTGCTCGACATCGCGGGCGCCCGCGCCGACACCGAGCGGATCGTGCGCGACTACGACGTCCGCACGCCCGGGATCGACGTCCCGGCCGCCGCGCTTTCGGGCGGCAACCAGCAGAAGCTGATCGTCGGGCGCGAGCTGTCCGGCGAGCCGGTGCTGCTGGTCGCTTCGCACCCGACCCGCGGCGTGGACGTCGGCGCGCAGGCGCTGATCTGGGAGCAGATCCGCCTGGCCCGCGCGGCCGGCCTCGCCGTGCTGCTGATCTCGGCCGACCTCGACGAGCTGATCGGCCTGTCCGACACGATCCGCGTCATGCTGCGCGGCCGTCTCGTGAGCGAGGCCGACCCCGCCACCGTGACCCCGCAGGAACTGGGCTCGGCGATGACCGGCGCCGGAGAAGGTGACGCAGAATGACCTCCTGGCGCACGAAACTGCTGCCACCGCTGCTGGCGATCGTCTTCGCCGTGCTGCTGTCGGCCATCGCGCTGATCATTTCGGGGGCCGACCCGCTCACCGCGTACGGCACGATGATCGGCCAGATGTTCAAGGGCTCCACCGCGGTCGACACGGTGAACCTCGCGACGGTGTACTACCTGTCCGGGCTCGCGGTGGCCATCGGCTTCCAGATGAACCTCTTCAACATCGGTGTCGAGGGCCAGTACCGGTTCGCCGCGGTCGTCGCGGCCATCGCGGGCGGCGCGCTGAAGCTGCCGCCCGTGATCCACACGCTGGTGATCCTCATCGTCGCCGTGGTCGCCGGTGCGGCGTACGCGGCGATCCCGGCGATCCTCAAGGTCACCCGGGGGGTGAGCGAGGTGATCGCGACGATCATGCTGAACTCGATCGTCGGCGGCATCATCGCGTTCCTCATCAACGCCGACCAGTTCGGCGTGCAGACCGGCAACAACATCGGCACCCGCGTGATCGAGCCGTCCGGCCGGATCCCGGGCATCCCGCTCGGCTCGGGCACGCTCTTCGGGTTCGTGGTCATCGCGGCGGTCATCGGCGGCGCCTACTGGTTCATGCTCAACCGCACGCGGTTCGGCTTCGAGCTCAAGGCGTCCGGCGAGTCCACCACCGCGGCCGCCGCGGGCGGCGTCAACGCCAAGAAGATGACGCTGATCGCGATGCTGCTCTCCGGCGGCGTCGCCGGCCTGGTCGCGATGCCGGAGCTGCTCGGCCGCGACTACAGCTACGGCATCACCTCGACCCAGATGTACGGGTTCACCGGCATCGCGGTCGCGCTGCTGGGCCGCAACCACCCCGGCGGCATCGCGCTCGGCGCGCTGCTGTGGGCGTTCCTCGACACCTCCGCGGTGTCGCTGGAGCAGATCAACGTGTCCAAGGAGATCGCGACGATCATGCAGGGCATCATCGTGCTGTCGGTCGTCGTGGCGTACGAGGTCGTGCGCCGCGCCGACCTGGCCGCCGAACAACGCAGGGTCGGCCGCGCACTCGGCGGCAACGGCCGCAAGGGCGCTTCGGTCGCCGAAGGGGGTGCGGTCTGATGGCCGTCACCGACTTCTCCCGGCCGGAACCGGGGGCCGGCACGACGATGCCGGTGCACCGCAAGCGGTCCCGCATCCCCGGCTGGCTGCGCGGCGTGATCTGGGCCGTCGTCGCCATCGCCGTCATCTCGACGGCGTCGTACTCCACCGGCGTCTCCGCGCTGACGTCGTCGAACACCGCGTCGACGGCGTTGCGGCTCGCACTGCCGATCCTGCTGTGCGCGCTGGGCGGTCTCTGGGCCGAACGCGCGGGCGTCGTCAACATCGGCCTCGAGGGCATGATGATCCTCGGGACCTGGGGCGCCGCCTGGGGTTCGTACAACGGCGGGGTCTGGGCCGGGCTCGTGGCCGCGCTCGTCTTCGGCGCGCTCGGCGGGCTGCTGCACGCGGTGGCGACGGTGACGTTCAACGTCAACCACATCGTCTCCGGCGTCGCGATCAACCTGCTCGGCCTCGGCGTCACGAAGTACCTGGCGAACCTGATCTTCGAGCCGCTGTCGGGCAACCCGCGGCAGTCGCCGGTGGTGCCGAAGTTCGACACCTACTCCGCGACGTTCCTCTCGGACTGGCTGGGCGACCTCGAGAAGGAGCAGCGCGTCGGCATCTCCGACGTCGCGGGCATCCTGCGGGGCCTGGTCACCGAGGTGGCGCCGCTGACGATGATCGCGATCATCCTGGTGCCGGTGAGCTTCTGGGTCCTCTGGAAGACCCGCTTCGGCCTGCGGCTGCGCTCGTGCGGCGAGAACCCGGTGGCCGCGGAGTCGCTGGGCGTCAACGTCTACCGGCACAAGTACATCGCGATGCTGATCTCCGGCGCCCTGGCCGGCATGGGCGGCGCGTCGCTGGTGCTGCTGCGCGGCGGCGCGGACTACCTCGAGAACCAGACGAACGGCCGCGGGTACATCGGCCTCGCGGCGATGATCTTCGGCAACTGGCGCCCGGGCGGCCTGCTCGGCGGCGCGGCGCTGTTCGGCTACGCGGACGGTCTCCAGCTCGCCGGCGGTGGCGAAGCGGTGCTCGCGCTGCTGTACGGCGCGGTGATCCTGGTCGGCGTGATCGTCGTCGTGCAGCTGTTCCGCCGCCAGTGGATCGCGGCCGGGCTCGGCGTCGTCGGCGCCGGCGTGCTGTACGCGATCTACTGGTCGAACGACACGCTGCCGTCCGACCTGATCCCGTACACCGCGCACTTCGTGACGCTGATCGTGCTGGCGGTGGCTTCGCAGCGGCTGCGGCCGCCGAAGGCCGACGGCCAGCCGTACCGGCGGGGTGAGGACTGAGTGTCTACTGTGGACTGGGATGCGCTGCGCTCTCAGGCGATCGAGGCCGCTTCCCACGCCTATGCGCCCTATTCGGGGCTGCACGTGGGGGTCGCCGGGATCGTCGACGACGGACGCGTGGTGACCGGGTGCAACGTCGAGAACGCCTCTTACGGGCTCGGGCTGTGCGCCGAGTGCACGATGGCCGGGCAGCTGCGGCTGTCCGGCGGCGGGCGCCTGGTCGCGGTCGCGTGCCGCAGCGGCGCCGGTGACCTGCTGATGCCGTGCGGCCGCTGCCGGCAGATCCTGTTCGAGCTGGGCGGGTCCGCGTGCCTGGTGGACACGCCCAGCGGCATCCTGCCGATGTCGGACGTCCTGCCGGACGCGTTCGGCCCGGACGACCTGCCGTGAGCGCGTTCGCGGCGGTCGACGTGATCCGCGTCAAGCGGGACGGCGGCCGGCTGTCCGACGAGCAGATCGACTGGGTCGTCGACGCGTACACGCGCGGCGTGGTCGCCGAAGAACAGATGTCGGCGCTCGCGATGGCGATCTTCCTGCGGGGCATGGATTCCGGCGAGATCTCGCGCTGGACCGGCGCGATGATCGCGTCCGGTGAGCGGCTCTCCTTGGACGTCTCGCGGCCCACGGTCGACAAGCACTCGACGGGCGGTGTCGGCGACAAGATCACGCTGCCGCTCGCGCCGCTGGTGGCCGCGTGCGGGGCGGCCGTGCCGCAGCTGTCCGGGCGCGGGCTCGGCCACACCGGCGGGACGCTCGACAAGCTGGAGTCGATCCCCGGCTGGCGGGCCGCACTGTCCACTTCGGAGATCCAGGCGCAGCTCGAGGACGTCGGAGCGGTGGTCTGCGCGGCGACGTCCGGGCTGGCCCCGGCGGACAAGAAGCTGTACGCGCTGCGGGACGTGACGTCCACAGTGGAGTCGATCCCGCTGATCGCCAGCTCCATCATGAGCAAGAAGATCGCCGAGGGCGCGTCCGGGCTGGTCCTGGACGTCAAGTTCGGGTCCGGCGCGTTCATGAAGACCCTCGACCAGGCGCGGTCGCTGGCGACGACCCTGACCTCGATCGGCGTCGACCACGGCGTCCCGACGACGGCCCTGCTGACCGACATGAACGTCCCCTTGGGACGCGCGGTCGGGAACGCGGTGGAGGTCGCGGAATCGGTTTCGGTGCTCCAGGGCGGCGGGCCGGCGGACGTCGTCGAGCTGACTCTGGCGTTGGCCCGGGAGATGCTGGCCCTGGCCGGGATTTCGACGGACCCGGCGGCGGTGCTGGCGTCGGGCGAGGCGTACGAGACGTGGTGCCGGATGATCTCCGCCCAGGGCGGCGACCCGGCGGCGCCCCTGCCGACGCCTTCACACGTCCACACGGTCGTCGCGCCGGCTTCGGGCGTGCTGGCTTCGCTGGACGCGTACGGCGTCGGCGTCGCGGCGTGGCGGCTGGGCGCGGGCCGGGCCCGCAAGGAGGACCCGGTCCAGGCGGCGGCGGGCATCCTGTGCCTGGCCAAGCCCGGGGACGCCGTCACCGAGGGTGAGCCGCTGCTGGAATTGCACACGGACACCCCGGAAGCGGTTCCGGCGGCCTTGGAGGCGTTGGAAGGCGCCTACTCGGTAGCTTCGTCGGCGCCCGAGCCGGCGCCGATCGTCCGGGAGACGATCCGCGGCGAGCTGTGAGGCTCATCGCCGAGATGATCACCCTTCCGAGTGACGCCCGCGCCTCTCGAAGGCCATGAAGAAGGCCCCCGCCGTTCGCCGGCGGGGGCCTTCTTCATGAGTGCTGCTTATTCAGTGGCTTCTTCGGCGCCTTCGCCCGTCTTGGCCTTCGGGTCCGCGGCCTTCGGGGCCCGGCCGTTGCGCGAGCTGCGACGCGGCTGGCGCGGGGCGGGCGGGGGCGGGGCGATCTGCTGGACCGCGGGGCCGCCGCCGAGCATGAGCTCCGCGAACGTCGCCATGGCCTCGTCGAGCTGGCCGCCGATGCGGCGGACGCTCTCGTCGTTGCTCTTGCGGACCAGCGAGTCGACCGAGTCGGAGTCCGGCTGCTTCGCCAGCGTGTCCTCGACCTTGGACAGCCCGCTCTTGAGCGCGCCGTCGAGCTCGCCGATGCCGGAGAGGAAGCCGTCCTCCACCTTGTCGAGGCGGCCGGCCAGCTCGTCGAGGCGGGTGGTGACCGTCTCAAGCCGGTTGCCCAGGTTCTCCAGCCGGTCGGACGCGTCGATCATCTCGCCGGTCTCGGTCAGCGCGGTCTTGAGCGCCTCGGTGTTGGCCCCGATCCGCTCCTTGGTGGCGCGGTCGAGCTCGTCGACCTTCGCGCGCAGCTCGTGGTCCGCGGTGTCGACGCGCTCGCGCAGCGTCGACTCGGCCTGGTCGATCCGCTCGCGGACCGGGCCGTGCACCGACTGCGGCAGCGACTCGAGCTTCGCGTCCTGCTTGTCCAGGTGCCCGCCCAGCTCGTCGAGCCGGCGGTGGATGTTCTGGAGCTTGTCCTCCAGCCCGTCCATCCGGCCCGCGACACCCTCGAAGCGCGCGGCGACGCCGTCGAGGCGGCCGTCGAGCTGGGCGAAGGGCTTGGCGAGCTTGTCCGGGAGGGCCTCGATCGCGCGGGTCAGCGCCGCGAGGACGTTGTCCTGCGCCTCGAGGCGGGACATCGCTTCGTCGAGGCGCTCGGCGAGGACGCTGACCTCGGTGCGGTCGGGCATCTCGGACAGCCGCTTGCGGACCGCGCCCAGCGAGTCCACCGGCGCGAGGCGGGCGTAGATGTCGTCGAGCGCGTCGAAGATCTGCTGCTGCTCGCTCTCACGCACTTCGGCCGCGCGCACCAGCATGTTGCGCATCCGGTCGAAGGACGGGGCGGCAATGTGGTTGTCAGTGGTCACTGCTGTGTGTCCTTCGTCGGCGGGGAAATGGAGGGACGTGCCACGAAGCTTATCGATTGCAAAAATTGCTGTCTGTATGGCCCCCGTGAAGAGCCTATTGCGGAGGCAGCCCCCGGATGGCCGATTCGTCACATGATCGTCGACGCTGAGGGTTAGCGTGAGGCTGAGAGTTACGGCCATGTAGGGGAATGACAACGAGGTTACCGTTGGGGGATGCCTGACGAAAGCCCTGTTCTGACCAGCGAGACACTCCGCAGAGCCCCCAAGGTGCTCCTGCACGACCACCTCGACGGCGGCCTGCGCCCGGCGACCGTCGCCGAGCTCGCCGAAGCCACCGGCTACGCCGGTCTGCCCACCGCCGATCCCGCCGAGCTGGGCACCTGGTTCCGCCGGGCGGCGGACTCCGGCTCACTCGTGTCCTACCTCGAGACGTTCGCGCACACCTGCGGGGTGATGCAGACCGAGGAAGCGCTGGTCAGGGTCGCCGCGGAGGCGGTGGAGGACCTGGCCGCCGACGGCGTCGTCTACGCCGAGGTGCGCTACGCACCGGAGTTGTTCGTCGAACGCGGTCTGTCACTCGATGCGGTGGTCGAGGCTGTCCAGGCGGGGTTCACGGAGGGCACACGCCGGGTGGCCGCGAACGGCGGCACGATCCGCGTCGGGACGTTGCTCTGCGCGATGCGCCAGCACGCCCGCGCGCTCGAGATCGCGAACCTGGCCGTCCGCTACCGCGACGCCGGCGTCGTGGGGTTCGACATCGCCGGGCCGGAGGACGGATTCCCGCCGACCCGGAATCTCGACGCTTTCGAGTATTTGCGTCAGAACAATGCGCATTTCACGATTCACGCGGGCGAAGCGTTCGGGTTGCCGTCCATTTGGGAGGCGATTCAGCACTGCGGTGCCGAGCGGCTCGGGCACGGCGTGCGGATCGTCGAGGACATCAAGACCGACGCGGACGGCACGGTCCACCTTGGACGGTTGGCGGGCTACGTCCGCGACCGCCGCATCCCGCTGGAGATCTGCCCGACGTCGAACGTCCAAACAGGCACGGTCCGCTCGATCGCCGAGCACCCGATCGGCCTGCTCAAGCGGCTGCGCTTCCGGGTGACCGTGAACACGGACAACCGGCTGATGAGCGGATGCACGATGACCAGCGAATTCACCGCGCTGCACGAGACCTTCGGGTATGGCCTCGACGACTTCCGCTGGTTCACGATCAACGCGATGAAATCCGCGTTCATCGATTTCGACTCCCGGCTCGCGCTGATCGACGACGTCATCAAGCCCGGGTACGCCGCGCTGAGATGAGCCTTTCCGCTTCGGACCGCAACTCGCTTGCGGTCCTTAGCCATGCCAACTATCGTTCACTATGTAGGAAGTACTTCTCAATATCTGAGACGGTGACGATGATGGCGCAGGTCGCTGGCGATGCGGGTGAGCAGGTGCACGCGAGTTCACGGCGGTGGCTCATCCTCGCGCTCGGCCTCGCCGCGCAGACCGCGAGCTGCTCGTTCCTCTACGGCATCCCGTTCCTGGTCCCGGCCATGCAGGCGGACCAGGGGCTGTCGCTGGCCCAGGCGGGCACGGTCGTCGCGGCGCCGAGCATCGGGCTGCTGTTCACCCTGATCGTGTGGGGCGCGGCTGCGGACCGTTACGGAGAGCGTCTGATCATGGCGCTCGGACTGGGGGCGTCGGGGTTACTCCTGGTGTACGCCGGCGTCGGCACTCACCCGGTCGGCCTCCTCTTTGGAGTGTTCTTGGCGGCCGGAGCGTGCACGGCTTCGGTGAACGCGGCCAGCGGTCGCGTCGTGATGGGCTGGTTCGCGAAGTCCGAGCGCGGCGTCGCGATGGGCATCCGCCAGACGGCCCAGCCGCTCGGCGTCGGCGTCGCCGCGCTCGGGCTGCCGCCGCTGGCCGCGCACTTCGGGTTCCGCGCGGCCGTCCTGCTGCCGGCCGGGCTGGCGATCGTCGTCGCGCTGCTGGTGGCGTGGCTGGTGACGGACCCGCCGCGCCCGCCGCGGCCGGCTTCGGGGGAGAAGCCGCCTTCGCCGTACCGGCACGCGGCGCTGTGGCGGGTGCACGGCGCGAGCGCGTTGCTGGTGGTGCCGCAGTTCGCGGTGTCGGCGTTCGCGCCGGTGTACCTGGTGGCGGTGCAGCACTGGAGCCCGCTGTCCGCGGGCTGGTACCTGGCGGTGGTCCAGGTGCTGGGCGCGGCGGGGCGGCTCGGGTCGGGCTGGTGGTCCGACCGCGTCGGCAGCCGGCTGCGCCCGATGCGTCAGCTGGCGGTGCTGAGCTGTCTGGTCATGCTGCTGGTGGCGCTGGGCGACGTTTCCTGGCCGTGGCTGGTGCTGCTGGCGCTGGCCCTGGCGGGCGTCATCACGGTGGCGGACAACGGCCTGGGCTTCACGGCCTCGGCCGAGCTGGCCGGCCTGGCGTGGTCGGGCCGCGCGATGGGCACGCAGAACACGGGCCAGAACATCGCGGCCTCGCTGACACCGCCGTTGCTGGGCCTGGTGATCGGCGACAGCCGCTACGCGCTGGCCTTCTGCGTGGCAGCGATCTTCCCGGCCCTGGCAGTGCTGGTGGTCCCGACCCGCGCCGAACACCCGTCGGAGGACTGACCCCCGTGTCGACCCTCCAATCACGAGTGATGCCCCTTCAATCACGCGAGATGCCCGCTCAATCACGCGAGATGCCTGCTCAATCACGCGAGATGCCCGGCTGAGCACGTAAACCGGCTCCGGCCGCGCGTGTCTGGAGGGTCGACACGCGTGACTGCGGGGTCGACTCGCGTGATTGGAGGGTCGACACGCGTGATTGAGGGGTCGACATGGCGAAGGCCGCCTGCCGGACGGGTCCGGGAGGCGGCCTTCGGCGGGAAAAATCAGGCGAAAGTCAGGCTACCGTCAGGCGGTTCTCGAACGTCTCCACGAGCTTCCGCCACGCGCTCTGCTCCGCGTCGAACGGGGCCGACGGCTCGAGGCGCGTCGGGTCCGGGCGCAGCACGAACGACACCAGCCAGCCCAGGCTTTCGTTGCCCGCCAGTGCCGTCTCCGCCGAGTCGTCGCCCGCCCAGTCGGCTGCGTCCGTGATCAGCTCGACCGCCAGCTCCAGCTGCGTCGGGTCGATCGCCTCGGGGCCTTCCGCGATGTCCGCGTCCAGACCCGTGAGGACGTACGTGTTCTCGGTGTCGACCTCGATCTCGAGCTCGCCCGCCGTCGCCTTCGCCAGGACCTCTTCCCACGTCGAGACGTCGGCGAGGTCGGTGTCGGCCAGGTCCTTGCCGTCGGCCAGGGCGCGCGCCAGGGCCTTCTCCGACGTGAAGACGTCGATCTCGCCTTCGCTGCCGAGGAACACCGGCGCGTCGTCGAGGTAGCAGCGCAGCGTGTAGTACTCCGCGCCGGACGTGATGATCTTGATCGGGTCGATGCCGACCTCGGCCCAGAAGCCGACCGGGGCGTCGTCTTCCTCGTCCTCGTCGTCGGAGTCCGCGGAGTCGATGGCCTCGAGGTCCTCTTCGCCCTCCGCACCGGCCTCGGCTTCGGCGGACTCCTCGTGGAACGCCGCCAGCTCTTCGGCCGTCTGCTCCAGGACCTTCTCGTCGACGTCCGGCTGGGTCACCAGGCCGTCGATCGCGTCGAGGACGGTGTCCCACTTCTGCGACACCGTCTCGGACAGGTCGTTCCACACCTGGACGCCGACGCTCCCGGTGAACGGCAACGTGCCCTGGTCCAGCAGCGAGAAGCCCTCGGTCGAGTCGAGGATCTCGTGCACCTCTTCGAGGTCGCAGACGTCGGCGAGCGACCGCACGATGCCGACGATCTCGGCCAGCTCGGCGATGTGCCAGACGTCCGGCTCCTCGGCGACGAGCTCGGGCACGCCGACGAGGTCGTAGGTGTGGTCCTCGTCCGGGATCAGCTCCGGCACGTTCAGCGACGGCACAGCGTCCCACGCCGGGTGGTCGATCAGGTCGTGCCGCTCGGACGTGCGGACGAAGGCGGCCAGGTGGGCGGCGTCCGGGAAGGCGTACAGGTCGTCCTCGTCGCCGAGGAACGCTTCCCACTCCTCGCCGTCTTCCCGCCAGCGCGGCGCCCACAGGGTGACGACGTCGCCCTGCGGCAGCCCGAGTTCGATCGGGATGATGTCCTGTGCCATTCCTTAGCCCTCCGGAGTACCGCCCGTGTGCGCGCGAGACCGGAAGTATCTCCCGGGACCATCGCGGTACCGCGAAGCCTACGGGTTTACCACGCGCGATGCGATCGCCCCTGCCGACTTTGCGACGAGCGGATGGCACGATGGACGTCTGATGACTCTCACAGACCTCCTGCCTGCGGATCCCGACCCCGACGCCCTGTTCGAAGCCTTCACGGCCTGGACGGCCGAGCGGGGCATCGAGCTGTACCCGGCGCAGGAGGAGGCGGTGATGGAGGTCGTCTCCGGATCGAACGTCATCCTCTCGACGCCGACCGGGTCCGGGAAGAGCCTCGTGGCCGTCGGCGCGCACTTCACCGCGCTCGCCCAGGGCCGCCGCAGCTACTACACCGCGCCCATCAAGGCGCTGGTGTCGGAGAAGTTCTTCCAGCTCATCGACATCTTCGGCGCCGACAACGTCGGGATGATGACCGGCGACTCGAGCGTCAACCCGGATGCCCCGATCATCTGCTGCACGGCGGAAATCCTGGCGAACATCGCGTTACGGTTCGGGGCGGACGCGCCGGTCGGGCAGGTCGTGGCCGACGAGTTCCACTTCTACTCCGAGCCCGACCGCGGCTGGGCGTGGCAGGTGCCGCTGCTGGAGCTGCCGAACGCCCAGTTCGTCCTGATGTCGGCGACCTTGGGCGACGTGTCCTTCTTCGAAAAGGACCTCACCCGCCGCACCGGCAGGCCGACGGCCGTCGTGACGTCGGCGCAGCGCCCGGTGCCACTGACCTTCAGGTACGCGCTCACGCCGCTGCACGAGACGATGTCCGAGCTGCTCAACGGCGGTCAGGCGCCGGTCTACGTCGTGCACTTCTCGCAGGCCGCGGCCATCGAGCGCGCGCAGACGCTGATGAGCATCAACGTCACGACCAAGGCGGAAAAGGAAGCCATCGCCGAGCTGATCGGCGATTTCCGCTTCTCCGCCGGCTTCGGCAAGACGCTCTCGCGGCTGGTCCGCCACGGCATCGGCGTCCACCACGCCGGGATGCTGCCGAAGTACCGGCGGCTGGTCGAGACCTTGGCGCAGTCCGGGCTGCTCAAGGTGATCTGCGGGACCGACACCCTCGGCGTCGGTATCAACGTGCCGATCCGGACGGTGGTCTTCTCCGCGCTGACCAAGTACGACGGCGTCCGCCAGCGCCACCTCAAGGCGCGCGAGTTCCACCAGATCGCGGGCCGCGCCGGGCGCGCGGGCTACGACACCGACGGCTACGTCGTCGTGCAGGCGCCCGACCACGTCGTCGAGAACGCGAAGGCGCTGGAGAAGGCGGGCGACGACCCGAAGAAGAAAAAGAAGATCGTCCGGAAGAAGGCGCCGGAAGGCTTCGTCAACTGGACCGAGAGCACGTTCGACCGGCTGATCGCGGCCGACCCCGAGCCGCTGACCTCCAGCTTCAAGGTCACGCACTCGATGCTGCTCAACGTGATCTCGCGGCCGGGCAACGCGTTCGACTCGATGCGCCACCTCCTCGAGGACAACCACGAGGACCGGCCGTCGCAGCGCAAGCTGATCCTGCGCGCGATCGCGATCTACCGCGCGCTGCTCGCCGCCGGCGTCGTCGAGCGGCTGTCCGAACCGGACGACCAGGGCCGGATCATCCGGCTCACCGTCGACCTGCAGTTCGACTTCGCGCTCAACCAGCCGCTTTCGCCGTTCGCGCTGGCCGCGATCGAGCTGCTCGACCTGGAGTCGCCGTCGTACCCGCTCGACGTCGTGTCCATCGTGGAATCCACTGTGGACAATCCGCGGCCGGTGCTCTCGCAGCAGCAGTTCAAGGCCCGCGGCGAGGCCGTGAACGCCATGAAGGCCGAGGGCATCGAGTACGACGAGCGGATGGAGCTGCTCGAGAACGTCACGTACCCGAAGCCGCTCGAGGAGCTGCTCGAAGCGGCGTTCCGCAGCTACCGGCAGGGCCACCCGTGGGTCGCCGACTACGAGCTCTCGCCGAAGTCGGTCGTGCGCGACATGTACGAGCGCGCGATGAACTTCGTCGAGTACATCGGGTTCTACCAGCTCGCCCGGTCGGAAGGCCTGGTGCTGCGCTACCTCGCCGACGTCTACGACGCGCTGCGCCACACCGTGCCCGACGAGGCGAAGACCGAGGCGCTGCAGGACCTCATCGAGTGGCTCGGCGAGCTCGTCCGGCAGGTCGACTCGAGCCTCCTGGACGAGTGGGAGGCGCTGCGGCACCCGGAAGAGGAAGGCCCGGTGTCGCACCGGCCGCCGGCCGAGCCGCCCGCCGTCACGCGCAACGAGCGCGCGTTCCGCGTCCTGGTGCGCAACGAGCTGTTCCGCCGGGTCGAGCTGTTCGCGCGGCGGGCGTGGTTCCCGCTCGGCGAGCTGGACGCGGCGTCCGGCTGGGACGCCGACGCGTGGCAGGAAGCCGTCGAGGACTACTTCGAGGAGTACGACTCGCTCGGCACGGGCCCGGACGCGCGCGGCCCGCAGCTGCTCATGATCGAGCAGCAGCCGGACGTCTGGAAGGTGCGGCAGATCTTCGACGACCCGGCGGGCGACCACGACTGGGGCATCAGCGCGGAGGTCGACCTGGCGGCGTCGGACGAGGCGGGTGCGGCCGTGGTGCGGGTGACCGAGGTGGGGCCGCAGTAACCGTTGCGGATTCCTGACCGCTCAGTCATCGTGATCACATGGTGGCGACAGTGCGGGAGCACCGGATCGGCGACGTGCGCTGGACGATCGTCCGGGGTCCCCGGGAAGCCGCTTTCCGGGCGCTGGGGGAGTACGCCGCCGAGGACATCCGGACCGTCCTCGACGGACTCTCGCAGTGGCCGGTGACCGCGCGGGCGAAGCGGTCGCCGGTGCTGTTCCGGGCGGTCGAATCGGCGTCGCAGGTCGAGCACCCCGACGCGTACGCCGAGCTGACGGCGCTGGCGGCGGGCGCGGGCGTGCCGTTCGACGACCTGCTGCTGGCCAACCTGCGCGGCGACCTCGGCACCGGCGACGGCACCGGGTGCACCGACCTCGCGTGGGTGGGTTCGCCGAGCCTGCTGGGGCACAACGAAGACGGCGCCCCGGTGTTCGACGGCATCGGGCGGCTGCTGACGCTGCTGATCGAGGGCGAGCCCGGCGTGTGCGTCTGGTGGTACCCGGGTTTCCTGCCGGCCAACACGTTCACCATCACGACCCACGGGCTGGTGTGGGGGATCGACAGCGTGAGCGTGGTGGCGCCTTCGCCGTGCGCGGGCCGGCACTTCGTGGCGCGCTCGGCGCAACGCGCGACGAACGTCCGGGAGGCGGTGTCCCTGCTGCGCAGGCGGCCGTCGGCGGGCGGGTTCGCGTACACGATGGGACAGGTCGGCTCGCCGTCCGTCACCGTGGTGGAGAAGGCGGGCAGCGAGACGGCCGTGCTGACCGTCGCGAGTGGACTTTCCTGGCACACCAACCACTTCCGGCAGCTGCCGCCCACTTTGGACGCCGCGCCGGAGGAGAGCCTGAACCGGGCCGAGCTGTGCGCGCACCTGAGCGCGCCGGACCCGGACGCCGCGTGGCTGGTCTCGGCGCTGACCGGCGGCGTGTACCGCAACGCCACCGGCGGCGACGACCTGATGACGGTGAGCACGCTGGTCGCGGACCTGGACTCGGGGCTGGTGACCGTGGTCCCGCGCGGCGGCGAACCCCTGCGCGCCCGTGCGGCGGAGCTGGCCATGGGCGACATCGACGCAGTCGGTGCGCTCAACGGCGCAATCGCCGCCGGGCAGGGCGCTTCCCGCGCTAGCGTGGAAGCTCCGGAACCTGGGAGGGAACCATGGTGAAGCGGTTGCTGGCGGGGATCTTCGCCGCGGGAGTGCTGGCGTTCGTGCTCGCCCCGGCGGCCACGGCGGCGACGGCGGTCGAGTACGCGACCGACGCGACCGCCATCGAGTACGGCCTCTGACCGGTCAGGCCGGCGGTAGCCCGGCGCGGCCCGGGTCCAGCAGATCCGGGTCGAGCCGGATCAGCTCGTCCTCGAAGGCTTTCCAACCGTGCGAAGCGACGTAAGCCGCCTCTCCGGCCGAGATCGGCACCAGCCAGACGATGGCCGCCCGGTTCCCGTCGTCGACGTCGACCGCCGCGAACGCGTCGTCGAAGTACACGGGACTCGCCGCGTACAGCGCCTCCATCGCGCTGCCCGGCGTGAACGGCCCGCGCGGGCCGAGGACGTCACCGCGCAGCAGCGGCCGCCCCGACGCGATGACCTCGTCCGCGACTTGGCCCAGCAGGTGCGGCAGGCCTTCGGCGAACTCGCCCGGGTAGCTGCCCGCGACCAGTTCCAGCCACAGGTGCCGTCCCGACCGGGGAGAATGCAGGGGGTGCCGGCTCAGCCCGGCGGTCGCGAACCACTTCGCGCCGAAGGCGCCGGCGTACGCGCCGACCTGGAAGCCGTCGCGTCGCCAGCCGCCGGTGAGCGGGCCCAGCCGCTCCTCGAGGTGTTCGATCAGTCCCACCGCGTCATTCTCACCCGGCCGGCGCTAGGACGGCCGGGCGCGCACGGCGACGGCACATCGGGCGCGGCCCGGGCTCTCACGACGGGGGGTTCTTCGCGGCCAGGGTCAGCAGCGGCACCGCGGCCGCGGCGTCGGTGATCAGCGTCGACACCATGCCGGACCGCAGGACCGCGTCCACCGCCGCCGCTTTCGGACGGCTGTAGCCCAGCGCGATCACCTCCGGGACCGCCATCAGCTCCTCGTGGCTGATCGCCAGCACGTGGTGCGCCAGCCCCGTCGACAACGCGTTCCCCGAGGCGTCGAACAGGCGCGCCGCCACCTCCGCCGTCGCGCCGCGGGCCGCGATCGCCGCTCGCTCGGCTTCGTCCAGCGCGTCGTACACCGTCGACTCTCCCGGCTGCCACGCGCCGATGCTGACCACGGCCTTCGTGAGGTGCCGGAACTGCCCGAACGTTTCCGCGATGCCGGGCTGACGCCGCAACGTCTCCGTGGTCCGGCGGTCCGGCAGCACCAGCGGGCCGAAGATCGGGTAGGCGTCGCCGCCGGACACGGCCGTCACGCGGCTGACCGTCTCCACCGAACGGCCGCGCATGTCCATCCCGGCCTGCACCCCGCAGAGCTGGACGACCGGGCACCGCGGCAGCGACCGGATCGCCTCGGTCATCGCGTTCACCGAACGCGCCCACGACAGCCCGACGACGTCGTCCGGCCGGACGATCTCCTCCAGCAGCCGGGCGGCCAGGGTCCCGATCTTGGCCCGGACCACCTCCTTCGGCTCGCGCTCGGTTGAGCGTTCGAGCACCAAAGCCTGCTTCAGCCCGTAGGCCGAGCGCACCTCGTCGGACAGCGCCAGGTCCACCGGCGCGGGCAGCGAGAACTCGACGCGCACCAGGCCGGACTCCATGGCCGTGTCGAGCATCCTCGCGACTTTGAAGCGGCTGACGCCGAACTCGTCGGCGATCTCCAGCTTGGAGCGTCCCTGCACGTAGAAGCGCCGGGCGATGGTGGCCAGCAGGATCGCCTCCGTGAGCGAAGACTGCTTCTTAGACGCGCTCATATGAGCACTATAGACCGAAATCTGCCCGAAAGGTTGACGTAACACCGACGTCAGACCTGTAATGCCTTCACATGTTCTCGACGCCATAGGTCAACGCCGCTCATATGAGCGCGAGGAAGGGGCTAGGCATGCGTGCCGCCATCGTCGACCGGCCCGGTGAGATCAGGGTCGGCGAGGTGCCCGATCCGAAACCCGGAGAACGTCAGGTCGTCGTCAAGGTCGGAGCGTGCGGGATCTGCGGGACCGACCTGCACATCGCGGACGGGCACTTCCCGCCCACCCCGTACCCCATCGTCCCCGGTCACGAGTTCGCCGGGGAGATCGTCGAGCTCGGCGCGGACGTGCCGGGCGAGTGGAAGATCGGCGACCGCGTCGCCGTCGACCCGTCCCTGTTCTGCGGCTACTGCGGCCCGTGCCGTGCGGGCCACGGCAACCTCTGCGCGAACTGGGGCGCCACCGGCGACACCGTCGACGGCGCCTTCGCGGAGTTCGTCGCCGTCCCGTCGGCCAACTGCTACCGCATGCCCGACTCGATGACGTGGGAGCAGGGCGCGCTGGTCGAGCCCGTCTCCTGCGCGGTGCACGGCGTGCGCCGCGTCGGCGTCGAGGCCGGCGAACGGTTCCTGGTCGTCGGCGCCGGCACGATGGGCCTGATCATGCAGCAGCTGCTGCAGCGCTCCGGCGCGCAGGTCACGGTGGTCGACCGCAACGCGGCCCGGCTGCCGCGGGCGACCAGCCTCGGCGCCGTCGCCACCGCGACCGACGTCGGCGAGCTGAACGGCGAGAAGTTCGACGTCGCCGTCGACGCCACCGGCGCCGCCCCCGCCATCGAAGCCGCTTTCGACTCGATCCGGCGCGGCGGCCGGCTGCTCGTCTTCGGCGTCGCACCGGCCGAGGCCCGCGTCGCGCTTTCGCCGTTCCGCATCTACAACGACGAAATCACCGTGGTCGGCTCGATGGCCGTGCTGCACAGCTTCGGCACCGCGCTCGACCTCGTCGCCGGCGGCGCGATCGACACCGATTCGCTGCTCACGGACACGCTGCCGCTGGAGCAGTACCCCGAAGCGCTGGCCAAGATGCGCAGCGGCTCGGGCCTCAAGGTCCAAGTACTCCCGGGAGGCGGCCGTGCGTAAGCTCCTCACCCTCCTCGCCGCGACGTCGCTGCTGGCCACCGGCTGCGCGGGCGCCGGCTCGATCGGCACCGGGGGCAGCACGCTCGTCATCGCGATCGTGTCCAACCCGCAGATGAAGGACGCGATCTCGCTCGCGCCGGAGTTCGAAAAGGCCACCGGCATCAACCTGAAGTTCGTGTCGCTGCCGGAAAACCAGGCCCGCGCGAAGATCACCGCGTCGACCGCCACCGAGGGCGGCGAGTTCGACGTCGTCATGATCAGCAACTACGAGGCCCCGCAGTGGGCGGCCAACGGCTGGCTCGAGAACCTCGAACCGCACATGGCGGCCACCCAGGGCTACGACGAAGGCGACTTCATCCCCAGCATCAAGCAGTCGCTGTCCTACCAGAACCAGATGTACGCGGTGCCGTTCTACGGCGAGTCGTCGTTCCTGGCCTACCGCAAGGACCTCTTCGAGAAGGCCGGGATCACCATGCCGGCCAAGCCGACGTGGCAGCAGATCGCCGAGTACGCCGCGAAGCTCGACGACAAGGCCAACGGCGTCAGCGGCATCTGCCTGCGCGGCAAGCCCGGCTGGGGCGAGAGCCTCGCGCCGTTCACGACCGTGGCGAACACCTTCGGCGCGCAGTGGTTCGACAAGGACTGGAACGCCAAGCTGACGTCGCCGGAGTTCAAGGAAGCCGCGAACTTCTACGTCAACCTGATCCGCGATCACGGCGAAGTCGGCGCCTCCAGCGCCGGGTTCTCCGAGTGCGGCACGCGCTACACGCAGGGCCAGGCCGCGATGTGGTACGACGCGACGGTCATGGCGGGCACGAACGAGGACCCGTCGAGCAGCAAGATCGTCGGCAAGTCCGGCTACGCGCCCGCCCCGGTCGTCAAGACGCAGGCCAGCGGCTGGCTCTACACCTGGGCGCTGGGCATCCCGAAGGTCGCCAAGGACAAGGACGCGGCCTGGAAGTTCATGGCCTGGATGACCGACAAGGCGTACGTGCAGAAGGTCGGCCAGACCTACGGCTGGAACCGCGTCCCGCCGGGCGTGCGCCAGTCGACCTACGGCATCCCCGACTACGCGAAGGCCGCCGCGGCCTACGCGAAGCCGACGCTGGACGGCATCGCGGACGCGAACCAGCAGAAGGCCATGGCGAACCCGGTGCCCTACCCCGGCATCCAGTTCGTCGGCATCCCCGAGTTCCAGGACCTGGGCACCCGGGTGAGCCAGCAGCTGTCGGCGGCGATCGCCGGCCGCGAGTCCGTTGACGACGCGTTGAAGCAGTCCCAGGACTACGCCCAGACGGTGGGCGACTCCTACAAGGCGGTGCAGTGATGTCCACGCTCTCCGTAGACACGCCCCAGTCCCACACCCACGCGAAGGTCGAGGAGAAGAAGGGCCTGAGCACGGCGGCCAAGCGGCGGCTGCCGCTGCTGCCCGCGCTGATCTTCGTCATCGCGGTGACGCAGCTGCCCTTCCTGCTCACCGTGTTCTACTCGTTCCAGTCGTGGAACCTGGTCCGGCCGGGTTCGCGGCACTTCGTCGGCCTCGACAACTACATCGACGTCTTCAGCGACACGACGTTCCTGGTCGCACTGCTCAACACGGTGGTGCTGACCGTCGTGTGCGTGCTGGTCGCGCTGCTGCTCGGCCTCGGCCTGGCGATCCTGCTGGACCGGAAGTTCTTCGGCCGCGGCGTCGTCCGGACGCTGCTGATCACTCCGTTCCTGATCCTGCCGGCGGCCGGCGCGCTGCTGTGGAAGACGACGATGTTCGACCCGACCTACGGGTTGCTGCACTTCGTCTTCGGCACCGACGTCGACTGGCTTTCGGAGTTCCCGCTGGCCTCGGTGATGGCGCAGATCGTGTGGCAGTGGACGCCGTTCATGATGCTGCTCATCCTCGCGGGCCTGCAGAGCCAGTCCAAGGAGGTCCTCGAAGCGGCCTCTGTGGACGGTGCCAGCCGGTGGCGCACGTTCGTCTCCATCACGCTGCCGCACCTGTCCCGGTTCCTGCAGCTGGCGACGCTGCTGGGCGCGATCTACATCGTGAACAGCTTCGACGCGATCTTCCTGATGACCCAGGGCGGGCCGGGCACGGCGAGCACCAACCTGCCGTACTACATCTACCAGCGCGCGTTCGAAGGCTTCGACGTCGGCCAGTCGTCGGCGATGGGCGTGATCGTCGTGATCCTGACGATGATCGTCGCGACCTTTGCGCTGCGCTTGATGTTCCGCACCTTCTCCGTGAGCGGAGGCGTGAAATGACTGCCGCTGTCGCAAGCCGTCCGCGCAAGCGCGCCTACGGGAAGGGGTCGCTGACCCTGGCGACCTGGGTGCTGGCCATCCTCTTCGTCTTCCCGCTGCTGTGGATGATCCTCACGGCGTTCAAGCAGGAAGCGGACGCCTACACCGACCCGCCGAAACTGCTGTTCAGCCCGACGTTCGACCAGATCTCGAACGTCCTCAACGGCGGGTTCCTGCCGTACGTGTCGAACTCGGCGTTCGTCACGATCCTGTCGACGATCCTGGTGCTGCTCTTCGGTGTCCCGGCGGCGTATGCGCTGTCGCTGGCGCCGGTGAAGGGCACGTCGAACGCCCTGGGCTTCTTCCTCTCGACGAAGATGCTGCCGATCGTCGCGGCGATCATCCCGCTGTACATCATCTCCCAGAACACGGAGCTGTTGGACACGGTGTGGGCGCTGGTCATCCTCTACACGTCGATGAACCTGCCGCTCGCCATCTGGATGATGCGGTCGTTCTTCCTGGAAGTCCCGCACGAGATGATCGAGGCGGGCCGCATCGACGGCGCCAACCTGCCGACGCTGCTGCGCAAGATCATCATGCCGGTGGTCGCGCCCGGGATCGCGGCGACGGCGCTGATCTGCGTGATCTTCTCCTGGACCGAGTTCTTCTACGCGGTCAACCTGACGGCGGCGCGCGCCGGCACCGTGCCGGTGTTCCTCGTCGGGTTCATCACCAGTGAGGGCCTGTACTGGGCCCAGCTTTCCGCCGCCGCGCTGCTGGCCTCGCTGCCGGTGATGATCGTCGGCTGGATCGCGCAGAACCACCTCGTCCGGGGCCTGTCGATGGGAGCGGTGAAGTAGTCATGGCCGGAGTGAGCTACGAACAGGCGTCGCGGATCTACCCGGGCGCCCAGGAAGTGCGCGCGGTCGACAAGCTCGACCTCGCCGTGCCGGACGGCGAGTTCCTGGTGCTGGTCGGGCCTTCGGGCTCGGGCAAGTCGACGGCCCTGCGGATGCTCGCCGGGCTCGAGGACGTCGACGAGGGCGCCATCCACATCGGCGACCGGGACGTCACGAACCTGCCGCCGAAGGACCGGGACATCGCGATGGTGTTCCAGTCCTACGCGCTGTACCCGCACATGACGGTGGCCGAGAACATGGGCTTCGCGCTGAAGCTGCGTGGACTGTCCAAAGCGGACATCGACGCCAAGGTGGCCGAAGCGGCGAAGCTGCTGGACCTGTCGAAGTTCCTGGAGCGCAAGCCGAAGGCGCTGTCGGGCGGGCAGCGGCAGCGCGTCGCGATGGGCCGGGCGATCGTGCGCGAGCCGAGCGTGTTCCTGATGGACGAACCACTGTCCAACCTGGACGCGAAGCTGCGGGTGGAGACGCGCGCGAACATCGCCCAGCTGCAACAGCGGCTCGGGACGACGACCATCTACGTCACGCACGACCAGGTCGAGGCGATGACGATGGGTGACCGGGTGGCGGTCCTGAAGGACGGCGTGCTGCAGCAGTGCGCGTCGCCGCGCGAGTTGTACGAGAACCCGAAGAACTCGTTCGTGGCGGGGTTCATCGGCTCACCGGCGATGAACCTGGCGACACTGCCGCTGACCGAAGGCGGCGTCAAGCTGGGTGACGTCGTGCTGCCGCTGCCGCGGTCGGTGCTCTCCGCGGCAGGTGACCTGCGTGAGGTGGTGTTCGGGGTGCGCCCGGAGTCGCTGGAGCTGGTCTCCGAAGGCGGCTTCGAGCTGGTGGTGGAGCTGGTCGAGGAGCTGGGCGCGGACGCCTACCTGCACGGCAAGGTGGGCGACGACCGGTTCGTCGTCCGCGTCGACGGCCGCACGCCGCCGCGGATGGGCGACAACGTCCGGGTCGGCCTGCGCGGCGAAGGCGAAACCCACGCCTTCAACCCGGAGACGACCCTCCGCCTCTCCTGAAAGAACAGACCACGGCCACCTCGCGGGAAACCCCTTGCCCGCGAGGTGGCCGTTTCCGTCGCTACTCCTGCAGGGAGAGGGCCTGGCTGGGGCAGACGTGCACCGCTTCGCGGGCCTTTTCGACCAGCGCGCCCTCGGGCGTTTCGTTCAGGACGATGACCGTGCCGTCGTCCTCGCTCTGGTCGAACAGGTCGGGCTCGGTGAGCACGCACTGACCGGCGCCGACGCACTTGCCGGTGTCCGCGATGATCTTCATGGTTCTCTCCTGTGGTGGGATGGCCCTTCGATCTCTACCAGGTCACCGGCAGCCGGTACAGGCCGTAGATGTTCGCGTCGTCCTTGAACGGCAGGTCGTCCACCGGCGCGGCCAGTCCGAGCGAAGGAACGCGCCGGAACAGCGTGTCGAACACGATCTGCAGCTCCATCCGGGCGAGGTTCTGGCCCAGGCACTGGTGCGGCCCGAAACCGAACGCCACGTGGTGGCGCGCGCCCCGCTCGATGTCGAGCTCGTCCGGGTCGGAGAACGCCCGCGGGTCGCGGTTGGCCGCGTAGCCGAGCGCCAGGACGCCTTCGCCGGCGCGGATCAGCTGCCCGCCGACCTCGATGTCCTCGACGCACAGGCGCGCGGTGGCCGCGTCGACGATCGTCCAGTAGCGCAGCATCTCCTCGACGGCGTCGAGCGTCTTGCCCGGGTCGGCCTTGATCACCGCGAGCTGTTCCGGGTTGCGCAGGAACGCCACGGTGGACAGCGAGATCATGTTCGCCGTCGTCTCGTGCCCGGCCACCAGCAGCAGGAACCCGGTCGCCGCCAGCGACTCCCGGCGGTACGTGCCGTCCTCGCGGAGCTTGACGATCTGCCTGCCGAGCAGGTCGTCCGGCGGGTTCTGCTCCTTCTCCGCGATGAGGTCCGCCATGTAGCCGCGGATGGTGTCGAACGCCGCCCGCCGTTCCTCGGGCGGTGTCGCGCGCTTGATGAGCTTCGCCGTGTGGGTCTGGAAGAAGTCGTGGTCGGCGTAG
Organism: Amycolatopsis stemonae; assembly: GCF_054781455.1. Lineage (NCBI taxonomy): Bacteria > Bacillati > Actinomycetota > Actinomycetes > Pseudonocardiales > Pseudonocardiaceae > Amycolatopsis > Amycolatopsis stemonae. Next base: position 160,037 of record NZ_BAAGUJ010000008.1, read on the forward strand.
GGCACGCCCAGCATCTCGCAGATCACGAGCGAAGGGATCGGCAGCGACAGCTTCTCCACCAGGTCGCCGGGCTTCGGCCCGGCCAGCAGCGCGTCGATCTGCCCGTCGACGATCTCCTGGATCCGCGGCCGCAGCGCCTCCATCCGGCGCACGGTGAACTCGCCGAGCACGGCCTTGCGCGCCGGGCCGTGCTCGGGCGCGTCCATGGTGATCATCGTGCGTTCGTCGCCCTGGCGGCGGAACCCGCCCTTGACCAGCTGCGGGAAGTCCGGGTGCTGCCGGTCGGCGCTGAACCGCCGGTCGTTCAGCACGGTCCGGACGTCCTCGAGCCGGGTGACGACCCAGGCGTGGCCGCCGTCGGGCAGCCGGACCCGCTCGACGGAGCCGCCCTCGCGGATCTCCTCGTACGCCGGCGGCGGTGCGAACGGGCACGTGCGGGTCATCGGGAACTCGTGCTTTTCGACGGTGGTCATGGCGTCCCCCTCACCAGGTCACGGGCAGGCAGTAGAGGCCGAAGATCTGCGAGTCGTGCTTGAACGGCAGCTGGTCGACCGGCGCGGCCAGCTTCAGCTCCGGAATGCGGCGGAACAGCGTGTCGAAGACGATCTGCAGCTCCATCCGGGCCAGGTTCTGCCCGAGGCACTGGTGCGGGCCGAACCCGAACGCGACGTGGTGGCGGGCGCCGCGTTCGAGGTCGAGCTTGTCGGCGTCCTCGAACGCGCTTTCGTCGCGGTTGCCGGAGTAGCTCAGGCCCAGGACACCCTCGCCCGCACGGATCAGCTGCCCGCCGATCTCGACGTCTTCGGTGGCGACGCGCGACGTCGCGAACTCCGCGATCGTGAAGTACCGCAGCAGCTCCTCGACGGCGTCGAGCGTCTTGCCGGGGTCGTTCTTGATGAGCTCGAGCTGGTCGGGGTTCTCCAGCAGCGCGACGGTGCCGAGCGAGATCATGTTCGCCGTCGTCTCGTGCCCGGCGAGGAGCAGGAGGAACGCCAGCGAGACCAGCGAGTCGTGGTCGACGTCGCCGTGCTCCTCGCGCTGCTTGAGGACCTGGCGGCCGAGGAGGTCGTCGGTCGGGTCGGCTTCCTTGGCGCTGACCAGCTGGTCGAGGTAACCCTGCATCTCTTCGACCGCCTGCATGCGCGCTTGCTGCGTCACCTCCCGGTTCAGCAGGGTGGAGCTGCGCGACTGAAAGAAGTCGTGGTCGGCGTACGGGACGCCGAGCTGCTCGCAGATGACCAGCGACGGCACCGGCAGGCTCAGCGCCGAGACGAGGTCAGCGGGCTTCGGGCCGGCGAGGATCGCGTCGATGTGCTCGTCGACGATCTGCTGGATCCGCGGCTGCAGCGCCTTCATCCGCTTGACGGTGAACTCGCCGACGACCTCGCGGCGGGCGGCGCCGTGCTCCGGCGGGTCCATGTTGATCAGCGACGCGGTGAAGCGGCGGCGCTGCGGGCGGCCCTCGCGGGTCAGGATGGGGAAGCCCGGGTTGAACCGGTTCGAGCTGAACCGCGGGTCGGTCAGCATCTCGCGGACCTCTTCCAGCCGGGTGATGGCCCACGCCTCGGAGCCGTCGGGCAGGCCGACGCGCTGGACCGGACCTGCCGCGCGCAGCTTCTCGTATGACGGCGGCGGGGCGAACGGGCACGTGCGGGCGAGCGGGAAGACGTCGCCCTTCGTGGTGGGTTCGGCGACTTCGGTCATTTCGGGCCCCCTAAATCGGACGTAACGTATGCGGAGGATTACATTCCGGTTCTAGTCCCCAAGGTACCGAAGTGGAAGGAAGTCGTCCACTAGCTAACGGGTGACCCACTGGAGTTCGAGTGCGTGGCCCCCTGACCATGCGAGAATCACCCCGCGCGATTCAGCGAGAGGCGAACGGCATGACGGCAGACCCCGAGACCACCCTGCGGGCGGACGCGCGGCGCAACCGCGATCAGATCCTGGCCGCCGCGAAGAGCATCTTCGCCCTCTCCGGGCCCGAAGTGCCGATGGAGGAGATCGCCCGCGCCGCCGGCGTCGGTGTCGGCACGCTGTACCGCCGGTTCCCCGACCGTGACGCGCTGGTCCGCGCGGTCGCGATGGACAACTTCGAGCGCGTGCTCGTCGACGCCAGGGTGATCGCCGCCGAGGAGACGTCCGCGTGGCGTGCGCTGGAGCGGCTGCTGCGCCAGTCGGTGGAGCTGCAGCTGAGCGTCCAGCTGGCGATGGTGTCGCAGCGGGCGCTGGTCATCCTGAAGAGCGACCCCGAGGTCCGGCGGCTGCGCGACGAGATCCTGGCGGTCCTCGACGAGTTCGTCGACGGCGCCAAGGCCGAGGGCATGCTGCGCCCGGACGTCGGCGCGGGCGACATCGCGATCCTGTTCGCGACGCTCCTGCGGCAGATGCGCGCGAAGTCGCCGGAAGTGGCGGAGATGGCGGCTCGCCGGTGCGTCGGAATCATGATCGACGGGCTTTCGGCGCGGCCGGGCTCGGAACTGCCCGGGCGGCCGATCACGTCGCACGATCTGGATCCCGCGGACGACCACACCTGATTCTCAGATTCGCGTGTTAAGGTCCCGCCTCGTTCTGCCGGACATCAGGCTGCGGGCGGGAAAATGCGACGAAGAATGCTGGCCGCGTTGTGGGCGATTCCCTTTCTCGTGCTCGCCGGCTGCGGCGACGGCCCGGTGGGCGGCGTGGCCGCGCCGGCCTCGGTCCCGGTGCCGGCGACCACCTCGCCGTCTTCGTCGTCACCGCCGTCTTCGCCGGCCTCTACCACGCCTTCTTCCCGTGCGGCAGTACCGGCTCCGGCCGCACCGTCGACGACGCCGGTGCGCGGCTGCCGCAGCCCGGAGTTCTCGACGAGCGACCCCGACGGCGGCTGGTCGGACGGCGGCTACTACGTCCACAACAACATGTGGAACTCCGACGAGGCGGGCCCGGAAACGCTGCGGGCGTGCGCGTACGACAACTGGTACGTGGATTCCAGCCAGCCCGATTCGACGTCGGTGAAAACCTACCCGAACGTCCACAAGGACATTAACGACCTCAACGGAAAACCGTTCAACGACTATTCGGTGATCAAATCGACGTTCGCCGGCCGCGGTCCGGGTGTCGGCATCTACGACGTGGCGTACGACCTGTGGCTGAACGGCGTCGGCGACGGCCCGGGTGTCAGCGAGCTGATGGTGTGGACGGAGAACCTGAAGCAGGTCCCGTCGGGCGACAAGCTGACGACGTACACGGCGGCCGGAGAGACGTACGACGTCTGGGCGAACGACGGCGGCTACCTGGCGTTCGTATCCCGCGCGACGCAGTACTCGGGAAGCGTGGACCTGAAGGCGATGATCGCGTGGGCGATCGGCAAGGGCCTCATCCCGGCGAACCCGACGGTCAACCAGATCGGCTACGGCATCGAGTTCTGCTCAACGGGCGGCGGCAAGGCCCGGTTCACGTTGACGGACTTCTCGGTGACGATGAGCTAGCGGGCGTACCGCAGGATCGTCCGCTGCGACGGGCGGAACAGCGGCCAGCCGACCACGAGGTTTGTCACTGTCAGCCCGACGGCGACGAGCGGAAGCATCAGGTAGAGAGCGATCGCCGGGGTCACCGGGTGCACGTTCGCCGGATGCGGGGCGTCGTTCCAGGTGATGTTCGCCGTGAAGGTGGCGCCGAAGAAGAGGGTGCACAGCAACGAAGCGACGGCGGCCACCGCCTGGGCGGTGGCCTCCGTCGTCGGGAACTCAGACGCCCAGGGGGTGCCAGACCGTCTTGGCCTCCAGATACCTCCGCAGCCGGGTCAGGTCGGGGGCTGCTGTCCAGTCCGGCTCGGATGCCGGGACCGTCAGCACTCGCTTCACCGTGTTCGCCGCTTCGCGTGCCAACCCTGGGCGGTCCTCCGGGGTCGCCCCCGTCGGGTCCAGGGCATTGACGTCGCCGTGCGATGCCAGCCATGGGCCCAGCTCGGCTGCGTGGCCCGTCAGGATGTTCGCCACTCCGCCCGGGACGTCCGACGTTGCCAGGACCTCCGACAGGGTGATCGCCGGCAACGGACGTTCCGCGCTCGAGACCACCACCGCCGTCGAGCCGGTCGCCAGGACCGGGGCCAGGACCTCGACCAGGCCCAGCAGGGACGACTGCTGCGGCGCCAAGACGCCCACCACGCCCGTCGGCTCCGGGACCGTGAACGAGAAGTACGGGCCCGCCACCGGGTTCGCCGCGCCGAGGACCGTCGCGATCTTGTCCGTCCAGCCCGCGTACCAGACCCAGCGGTCGATCGCCGCGTCCACGATGGACTCGGCCTTCTTCGCGGTCAGGCCCTCGGACGCCGACACCTCGGCGATGAACTGGTCACGGCGGCCTTCCAGCACCTCGGCCACCCGGTAGAGCACCTGGCCGCGGTTGTAGGCCGTCGCCGCCGACCAGCCCGGGAACGCCTTGCGGGCCGCCACCACCGCGTCGCGGACGTCCTTGCGGGACGCGTGCGCCGCGTTCGCCAGGAACTTGCCCTTCGGGTCCGTCACCGGGTAGACCCGGCCCGACTCCGATCGCGGGAACTTGCCGCCGATGTACAGCTTGTACGTCTTGGCGACGGAAATCCGGTCAGACATCGAGGTAGGCCTCCAAGCCGGTGCGGCCGCCTTCGCGCCCGAAGCCGGATTCCTGGTAGCCGCCGAACGGCGCGGCGGGGTCGAAGCGGTTGAAGGTGTTGGCCCAGACCACGCCGGCGCGCAGCTGGTTCGCCATCCACAGGATCCGGGAGCCCTTTTCGGTCCAAATACCGGCCGACAGCCCGTACGGCGTGTTGTTCGCCTTCGCGACGGCCTCGTCCGGCGTGCGGAACGTCAGCACCGACAGCACCGGGCCGAAGATCTCTTCACGCGCGATGCGCATCGACTGGTGGACGTTCGCGAACACCGTCGGGGCGAAGAAGAACCCGCGGTCCGGCACCGGGCAGGGACTGGTCCAGCGCTGCGCGCCCTCGGCGTCGCCGGACTCGACGAGCCCGCGGATCTTCGCCAGCTGCTCGGCCGAGTTGATCGCGCCGATGTCCGTGTTCTTGTCCAGCGGGTCGCCGATGCGCAGCGTGGACACCCGGTAGCGCAGCTTCTCCAGCACCTCTTCGGCGATCGACTCCTGGACCAGCAGCCGCGAGCCCGCGCAGCAGACGTGGCCCTGGTTGAAGAAGATGCCGTTGACGATGCCTTCGACGGCCTGGTCGAGCGGCGCGTCCTCGAAGACGACGTTCGCCGCCTTGCCGCCCAGCTCGAGGGTCAGCCTCTTCGGCGTGCCCGCGACCTGGCGCTGGATCGCCTTGCCGACCTCGGTCGAGCCGGTGAACGCGATCTTGTCGATGCCGGCGTGCTCCACAATGGACGCGCCGATGTCGCCCGCGCCCGGCAGGATGTTGACGACGCCCGGCGGCAGCTCCGCCTGCTGGCAGATCTCCGCGAACACCAGCGCGGTCAACGGGGTCGTCTCCGCGGGCTTGAGGACCACGGTGTTACCGGTGGCCAGCGCCGGGGCGATCTTCCAGGCCAGCATCAGCAGCGGGAAGTTCCACGGGATGATCTGGCCCGCGACGCCCAGGGGCTTCGGGTTGGGCCCGTAGCCCGCGTATTCCAGCTTGTCCGCCCAGCCGGCGTGGTAGAAGAAGTGCGCCGCCGCCGTCGGGACGTCGGAGTCGCGCGACTCCTTGATCGGCTTGCCGTTGTCGAGGCTCTCCAGCACCGCCAGTTCGCGTGAGCGCTCCTGGATCAGCCGCGCGATGCGGAAGAGGTACTTGGCGCGCTCGGTGCCCGGCATCTTGGACCACACCGAGTCGTACGCCTTGCGCGCGGCCTTCACCGCGGTGTCCACATCGGACTTCGACGCGGTGCCGACCTCGGCGAGGACCTCTTCGGTGGCCGGGTTGATGGTCTTGAGCGGCTCACCCGAGCCGTCGACGAACTGGCCGTTGACGAACGGCTTGTAGTGGTCCTTCAGGTTCGCGATGGCGCGCGACTCGGGCGCCGGTGCGTACTCGAAAACGGGCATCAGTCCACCGTCACGTAGTCGGGGCCGCTGTAGTGGCCGTCCACCTGGGTGCGGCGCTGCAGCAGCAGGTCGTTGAGCAGGCTGGACGCGCCGAAGCGGAACAGGTCCGGGACCAGCCACTGCTCGCCGGCGACCTCGTGCACCGCGACGAGGTACTTGATCGCGTCCTTCGTCGTCCGGATGCCGCCCGCGGGCTTGACGCCGCGCAGCTCGCCGGTCGTCACGAACCAGTCGCGGACGGCCTGCAGCATGATGTGCGTGACCGGCAGCGTCGCGGCGGGGGAGACCTTGCCGGTGGACGTCTTGATGAAGTCGCCGCCGGCCAGCAGTGCCAGCCACGACGCCCGGCGCACGTTGTCGTAGGTCGCCAGCTCGCCGGTCTCGAGGATGACCTTCAGGTGGGCGTCGCCGCACGCGGCCTTGATCGCCTGGATCTCCTCGAAGACGTCCATGTACCGGCCTTCGAGGAAGGCGCCGCGGTCGATCACCATGTCGACTTCGTGCGCGCCCGCGTCGACGGCGATCTTGGTGTCGGCCAGCTTGATCTCGCGGCTGGTGCGCCCGGCGGGGAAGCCGGTGGCGACGCTCGCGACGTGCACCCCGCTGCCCTTGAGCGCTTCGACGGCCGTGGCGACCATGTCCGGGTACACGCAGACGGCGGCGACGCGCGGGGTGTCCTGGCGCTCGGGATCGGGGCGGACCGCCTTCGCGGCGAGCGCCCGGACCTTGCCGTGGGTGTCGGCGCCCTCCAGCGTGGTCAGGTCGACCATGGAGATGGCGGTGTCGATGGCCCACCGCTTGGCGTCCTTCTTGATGCTGCGCGTGCCGAGGCCCGCCGCGCGCTGCTCGACGCCGACCTGGTCGACACCGGGCAGCCCGAGCAGGAACCGGCGCAGGCTCGCTTCGTCGCGAGTCGCGTCCGCCAGCGGTGCCGGGGTGGCCGGCGCCGCTGACGTGCTGGTCGTGGCTGTCATGCCGCTGAGTCTAGGCGGCGGGTCCGACAGTGTGCGGGGTCCGGAGGTGGGTCACTCGGTGTGACGTTATCGGCAGGTCGTGTCACGTTGGTGGCCGGGGACCAAGGAATGTCGCAACAACTGTGGTTCTATTTAGGCGAGAAAAGTGGTTGGCGCGGGTTGGGAGCCGAGATGACTGCTCTGCCTGACTGGATGGAGCTTCCGGTCACGGGCTTGAGTGTCGCCGATTACGATGCGTTGCCAGAAGAAATCTGCCGTCGCATCGAGATCGTTGATGGAGCCATCGTCGTGAACCCGGCACCTCGCCGCCCGCACCAGATCTTCGCCAGACGGTTGGCGAACGTCCTCGAGGCGGCATCCGGCCCTGACCTCGAGGTCGCCACCGACGTCGACCTGCGGCTGCGTGACGTGCCGCTGCTCAACCGGCGTCCGGATGTCGTGGTGTACAGCTCGAGCTTGCCGGGCGAAGCGGTGCTCAGGCCGGAACATTGCAGTCTCGTGGTCGAGGTCATGTCACCCGGCTCGGTCACCGCGGACCAGATCGACAAGCCCGGCGAGTACGCCGCCGGTGGGATCCAGCACTTCTGGCGCGTCGAGAACACCGACGACCCCGGGAAGCTCCGTGTCTTCCGCTACCAGCTCGACCCCACGACCAAGACCTACGCGCCCGCGGCCGTGCACGACGGGCCGTTCACCGTGACCGACCCCTTCACGGTGAACGTCGACCTCGCCGGGCTGCTCTAAGCGCCTTCGATCTGCGGTGGTTCCGACCGCTTGGCCGGCTTCCGGTAGACGACGACCCCGCCCCAGAACCCGAGCCCGTTGATCTTCACCGTCGGTGCGGTCGGCGGTGCGGGTGGTGCCCCCGACTTGTCCTCCAGCACGAACCCGCCCATGAAGCCGATTCCCGTGACGTCCACGTTGATGTCGTCCGGGACCGTGATCTGGATGCCGCCCATGATGGCCACGGCCGTGATCGTGCACTGGCGGTCCGCGAAACGGGCTTGGCGCAGGTCGATCTCCGTGCCGCCCCAGAACGCGAAGCTGTTGTGTTGCGGGGGGAGGACCCAGCTGCCCTTGCGGACCGCGCCCGACAGCACGCCGATCGACACCGGGCTGCCCGGGTGGCCGCCGATGCGCTGGTCCGGGAAGGCCAGCGCCCGCGTGGTCGCCGGCTCGATGGCCGCCGGCGACGTGGGGAGGTCCGCCGTCACCGGTTTGAGTTCGCCGAGCGTCTTCGCCGCGTAGACCGTCGAGAGCCGCTCTTCCAGCTCGTTCACCGTGATCCGCCCTTCCGAGAGGGCGTTGTGCAGCACCTGCGCGACGCGTTCACGGTCCGCGTCGGAAGCCCGCATCTGGTCGGGCGTCAGTTCGCTCACCCGGGGCAGCCTAGCGGCGAAAACCACCCTGTGTGTCCATCTTCCGGAGGACACTGAGCCCATGGTCGAGTTTCCGGACGGCACCCGCGTACGAGGCCGGGGGCTGGGCAAGCCACGCCCGGAGGGACCCGAGCCGGATTTCGGGCTCTACCTGGGTACGAGCCGGCTGCGGCGCAAGCACGGTGGCGGCATCACGTGGCCGCACGAGTGGATCACCTGGCCGGACTTCCTGCTGCCCGTCAACCCCGAAGAAGCCCGCGAAAAGATCAAAGCCCTCCACGCGCGTGCCAAGACCGAATCCGTCGAAGTCGCCTGTTACGGCGGCGCGGGGCGCACCGGCACGGTCATGGCCTGCCTGGCGATCCTGTCCGGCGTCCCCGCACACCAAGCCGTCGCCTGGACACGAGAGCACTACCACGAACGCGCCGTCGAAACGCCCTGGCAGCGCGGCTGGGTGAAGAGCTTCGCGAAACGACTAGATTGACCCGCATGGATGTGCACGTCGTCGACCACCCCCTCGCGAAGGCCCGGCTCTCCACGATGCGCGACGCGCGCACGGACAGCGCCGCGTTCCGGGCCGCGCTGCACGAGCTGACCGTCATGCTGGTCTACGAAGCCACGCGCGACGTGCCGGTGAAGACCGAGCGGATCCACACGCCGGTCGCCCGCACCGAGGGCTACACGCTGGCCAAGCCGCCGCTGCTGGTCCCGGTCCTGCGGGCCGGCCTCGGCATGGCCGACCAGGCGCACAAGCTGATCCCGGACGCGCAGATGGGCTTCGTCGGCCTCGCGCGCGACGAGGAGACGCTCAAGCCGACGCCGTACCTCGAGTCGCTGCCGGAGTCGCTCGCCGACCGGCCGGTCCTGGTGCTCGACCCGATGCTCGCCACCGGCGGCTCGATGGAGTACACGATCCGGCTGCTGACCGACCGCGGCGCCGACGACGTCACGGCCATCTGCGCGCTGGCCGCGCCGGAAGGCCTGGCGCACCTGGAGAAGACCGGCCTGCCGGTCCGGGTGGTCACGGCCAGCATCGACGAGCGCCTCAACGACTCGGGCTTCATCGTGCCGGGCCTGGGCGACGCGGGTGATCGCCAGTACGGCGCCGTCTGAGCCGTTGCCGGTCCTGAAGTGGCGGTGGATCGCCGTGACGGCCGCCGGGGTCGCGGTCGTGACGGCCGGGTTGCTCTGGCTCTTCCTGGCCTGGTCCGGGCAACCGGACGCGCCGGTGCGCATCGACGCGGTCAAGACGGCGTTCGGCGTGGGCGCCGGCGCGGGCGGGGTGTTCGCGCTGTGGCTGGCGACGCGCCGCCAGCGCACGCTCGAGTTGCAGCTCGCCGAGACGACCCGCGTCGCGGGGGTGACCGAGCGGGACCTGGAGGAGCGGCGCGTCACCGAGCTGTACACCAAGGCCGTCGAGCAGCTCGGCAGTGACAAGCCGCCGGTGCGCCTCGGCGGGCTGTACGCGCTGGAGCGGCTCGGGCAGGACAACCCGAAGCAGCGCCAGACGATCGTGAACGTGCTGTGCGCCTACCTCCGGATGCCCTTTGACGGCCCGCCCGCGGGGCTCAGGGGCACGACCGCCCGCCGGCTGGCCGAGGACCCCGACGCGGGCGAAACGCTGGTCCGGCTGGCCGCGCAGGACCTGCTCAAGGCGCACCTGACCCACGACGCGGCCGGCTACTGGCCCGGTATGTCGCTCGACCTGCAGCGGGCCACCCTCGTCGACTTCCGGCTGAGCGGCTGCAGCGTGGAGGCCGCGGACTTCAGCCGGGCGAAGTTCGTCGGCGCGGTCCACATCCGCGGCACGACCTTCGCGCGCCGGACCGGCTTCTACGGCACGGAGTTCACCGCGCTCGCGAACTTCGACCGCACGGTCTTCGCCGAAGGTGCGTTCTTCACCCGGGCGCACTTCGGCGGCGACGCCGTCTTCACCCGGACCCGGTCAGGCGGCCGGTTCGAGTTCGCGAACGCCGTCTTCGACGGTGAAGCCGAGTTCGAAGACGGCGAGCACGCCGGCCTCGAACTGGCGGGGGCGGAGTTCGGTCAGGACAGCGGTTCCTGAGGCCGCAGCCAGCCGGAGGCGTTCGCCCGCAACGCCGTTTCGTACGAGCTCGTGACGTCGAAGCCCTCCGGCAGGTTGCCGGTCAGTTCCAGGGAGACGAGCCCGTGCACGAAGGCCCAGCAGCCGACCGCGACGGTCTCCGGGGGGACGTCGAGGAAGACGCCGTCGGCGATCGCGCGGCGGATGATCGCCTCCAGGGGCTCCAGCGTTTTGCGGGCCAGCTTCTCGGCGTCTTCGTTGGGCTCGAACCCCGGCAGGGACTTCGTGAACATGATCCCGTAGAGGTTCGGGTCGGCCAGCGCGCTGGCGCGGTAGGCGCTGCCGAGCGCGACGAGGTCTTCGACCGGGTCGCCGGTCAGGGGCGTGCCCGCCATGCGGGCGCCGAAGCGCCGGAACCCTTCCGTGTAGAGCGCGTTCACCAGTTCGGGTTTGCCGCCGAAGAGGGAGTACACGGCGGTGGTCGACGTGCCGGCGTCGGCGGCAAGCTTGCGCAGGGAAAGCGCCTTCGGCCCGTCGGCAGCGATGAGCTCACCGGCGCGGTCGAGCAGTTTCAGCCGCAGCGCTTCGTCGTGCGTGCGTGGTCGAGCCATCCACGCAGCGTAGCGCAACACTGTTATGAATCGCCAGGCCGGGAGTTGACCTGGAGTGCACTCCAGGTCGTAGTGTCGAGGTCATGAGCTACTCGATAGCGGAAGCCGCGCGACGTAGCGGACTGTCCATCGACACCCTCCGGTACTACGAGCGCATCAAACTGCTCGACCCGCCCGCCCGCGACACCGCCGGGCGCCGCGCCTACTCCGACGAGGACCTCGGCTGGCTGGGGTTCCTGACCAAGCTGCGCACCACCGGGATGCCCATCAAGAGCATGCGCGAGTACGCGTCGCTGCGCCGGCACGGCGTGGCCAGCGCGGGCCGCCGCAAGGCCCTGCTGGTGGAGCAGCGCCGGTCGGTCGCCGAGCGGATCGCCGAGCTGCAGGCCTGCCTCGACGTCCTCGACTACAAGATCGACAACTACGCCCAGGTCGAGCGCAAGGTGCTCGGCGTCGAACCCGGCATGGAGGAGATTTCCGCGTGAAGACCAGGAAGCTCGGCGCCCTGGAGGTCAGCGCCCAGGGGCTCGGCTGCATGGGGATGAGCCAGTCCTACGGCGTCCGCGACGACGAGCAGGAGTCGGTCGCGACGATCCACCGGGCGCTCGACCTCGGGGTCACGCTGCTGGACACCGCGAACGTCTACGCCAACGGCGTCAACGAGGAGCTGGTCGGCCGCGCGATCGCCGGCCGGCGCGACGAGGTCGTCCTCGCGACGAAGTTCGGCATCGTGTGGACCGACGGCGCGATGGGCGCGCGCGGTGACGCGGAGTACGTCAAGAAGAGCTGTGACGAGTCGCTGCGCCGGCTCGGCGTCGACCACATCGACCTGTACTACCAGCACCGCGTCGACCCGGCCACGCCGATCGAGGAGACCTGGGGCGCGCTGGGCGAGCTGGTGGCCGCCGGGAAGATCCGGTACGCCGGGATCTCCGAGGCGAGCGCGGCGACGATCCGCGCGGCGCACGCGGTGCACCCGGTGACCGCGCTGCAGAGCGAGTGGTCGCTGTGGACCCGCGGCATCGAAGGCGAAATCCTCGGCACCTGCCGGGAGCTGGGGATCGGCGTCGTGCCGTTCTCGCCGCTGGGGCGCGGATTCCTGACGGGCGCGGTGAAGTCCGTGGCGGACCTGCCCGAGGACGACATGCGCCGCGGCCTGCCGCGCTTCGCGGAGGGCAACTTCGAGCGCAACACGGCGATCGTCGACGCGCTGCGGAAGCTGGCGGAGGAGAAGGGCGTCACGGCCGGTCAGCTGGCGCTCGCCTGGGTGCAGTCCCACGGCGAGGACGTCGTGCCGATCCCGGGGACCAAGCGCCGCAAGTACCTCGAGGAGAACGTGGCGGCGGCTTCGCTGGACCTGACGGCGGACGACCTCGCGGCCATCGAAGCGGCCGCGCCGGCGGAAGCCGTCGCGGGGGAGCGCTACCCGGAGCGGCTGGCGCGCGCCGCCGGCCGGTAGGCAACTCCTTCTGAGCCTTTTCTGAGATCTCCGGAGCAGGCTCGGCATCGATCAAGGTGCCGAGCCTGCAGGAGGTCGTCGTGGCGGAAGTGCTCGATTGTCTGGTCGTCGGGGCCGGGCCGGCCGGGCTGCAGCTGGGGCAGCACCTCGGCCACGCCGGGCACCGGTACCTGGTGCTGGAGGCCGGTTCCGCGCCCGGCCACTTCTTCGAGACCTTCCCCCGGCACCGGACCCTCATCTCCATCAACAAGAAGCACACCAGGTACGGCGATCCCGAGCTGCGCCTGCGGATGGACTGGAACTCGATCCTCGCGGAAGGCGACGACGAGCCGGTCCTGTTCACGGACTACAGCGAGAAGCTCTTCCCGGACGCCCCGGATCTGCTTCGCTACCTAGCCGACTACGCGGCGAAACACCAAGTGCAGGTCCGCTACGACACCCGGGTGACGCGCATCCGCCGCGATCCGGAAAGCGCTCTCTTCATCGTCACCGCCGGTGATGACGAATGGCAGGCGCGCCGGCTCGTCCTGGCCACCGGCGTCACCAAGCCGTACATCCCGCAGTTCCCCGGCGTCGAGCTGATCGACCAGTACGCGGACGTCGACGTCGACCCGAAGAGCTTCACCGGCCAGCGTGTTCTCGTGCTGGGCAAGGGGAACTCCGCCTTCGAGACCGCCGACAACCTGTGCGAGACCGCCGCGGTCGTGCACGTCGGCGGGCCGCGGCCGGTGAAGCTCGCCTGGCGCACCCACTTCGTCGGCCACCTCCGCGCCTACAACGCGGGCATCCTCGACATGTACCAGCTCAAGCTCCAGCACGCGATCCTCGACGGCGAGGTCCGCGAGGTCCGCAAGGACGCCGACGGCTACCACGTCAAGTTCTCCTTCGCCCGCGCCGACGAGGTCATCAAGGAGATCCGCTACGACCGCGTGATCGGCTGCACCGGCTTCCGCTTCGACGCTTCCCTGTTCGACGAGGACTGCCGTCCCGAGCTGACGATCGACGACCGCTTCCCGGCGCAGACGCCGGACTGGGAGTCGGTCAACGTGCCCGGCCTCTACTTCGCCGGCACGATCACGCAGGTCCGCGACTTCAAGAAGGCCACGAGCGCGTTCATCCACGGCTTCCGCTACGGCGTCCGCGCGCTGGCGAAGGTCCTGGACGAGCGGTACCACGACACGCCGTGGCCGAGCGTCGAACTACCCGCCAAACCGGACGCGCTCACCGAAGCCGTGATCACTCGGATCAACCGGAGTTCCGCGCTGTACCAGCAGTTCGGCTTCCTCGGTGACGTCCTCGAGATCGACGGCGACACCGCCCGCTACCGCGAAGAGGTGCCGGTCGACCGGGTCCTCGCGAACCCGCCCGAGGACGCCTACGTCGTCACCCTCGACTACGGCCCCGACCACGACAAGATCGACCCGTTCGACTTCGTCGCGCGCGCGGCCCAGGACAAGGCGAACGACCACGGCGAAGGCCACTACCTGCACCCGATCGTCCGGCACTACCGCCGCGGCGAGCTCGTCGCCACCCACCACGTCACCGAGAACCTCGAGAACGAATGGGACAAAGAGGTGCACGTCGAGCCGCTGACCGCGTTCTTCGCGCGGGAGCTGTGATGCGGACGGTCGCGGAGTTCGAGGCGGCGGCCCGGCAACGCCTCGATCAGGTGCACTACGACTACTTCGCGGGCGGCGCGCAGGACGAAATCACCTTGGCGGAGAACGAATCGGCGTTCAAGAAGCTGCGGCTGCTGCCCCGGGTGCTGCGCGGCAGCGACAAGCGCGACCTGAGCCTGACGCTGCTCGGGACGCCGTCCTCGATGCCGATCCTCGTCGCCCCGACGGCGTTCCACCGGCTCGCGCACGCCGATGGTGAGGTGGCTACCGCGCGGGCCGCTGCCCGGGCGGGCACGATCATGATCGTCAGCATGGCCTCGACCACGGCGATCGAGGACATCGCCGCGGCGGCCCGCGAGGTCGCGCCGGATCCGGGCCTGTGGTTCCAGCTCTACCTGCAGCCGGACCTGGAGTTCACCGAGGCGATCGTGCGGCGCGCCGAAGCCGCGGGGGTGAAGGCGTTCGTCGTGACCGTCGACTCGCCGGTGCTCGGCCGCCGCGAGCGCGACGACCGCAACGACTTCCACGACCTGCCGGCCGGGCTGGTCGTGGAGAACCTGCGCAACATCGGCGAGAACCGCAGTGGCGGGAACACCAGCCACGTCCGCGAGATCGTCATGTCGGCCGGGCTGAACTGGGACCACATCGCGTGGCTGCGGGGGAAGACGAAGCTGCCGGTGCTGATCAAGGGCGTCCTGCACCCCGAGGACGCGCGGCTGGCGGTGCACCACGGCGTCGCCGGGATCGTCGTGTCCAACCACGGCGGCCGGCAGCTCGACACCGTGCCCGCCACGATCGACGTCCTCCCCGAGATCGCGGCGGCCGTCGGCGGGGCGATCCCGGTGCTGCTCGACGGCGGGATCCGCCGCGGCACCGACGTCGTCAAGGCCCTCGCCCTGGGCGCGGACGCGGTCGGCGTCGGCCGCCCGGTCGTCTGGGGCCTGGCCGCGGCCGGCCGCGACGGCGTCACGCAGGTCCTGGAGCTGCTGCGTGACGACTTCGACCAAGCGCTGGCCATGTGCGGCGGCCGGCACCCGGCCGACCTCACCCCGGACCAGGTGCGGCGATGATCGGCAAGGCGCTGGCGGCGGCCGCCGTGGCGACCGCGCCCGCGTGGCTGCCCGGCCGGGTCGTGGCGCTGCGCATGAAGATCTTCGCGCTGGTCAACGGCGAGGACACGGTGACGATCCCGGGCGAGCAGGTCGGCGCCCGCGACTTCAAGCGCGTCTACGCCGATCCGGCGGCGAACGGCCGCAGCCAGGGCGCGGCGCTGTCCGACCTGTTCTGGTACTGGCTCGCACCCGGGCCCGAGGTGCACCAGGAGCACCTCGAACCCGGGCCGCGCTACGACGAGGTCGCCAAGTGCACCCGGCACATCCTGGTCAAGTCCAAAAAGGACTCCGAAGAGCTGGCCCGCCGGGTGGCCGCGCACGTCCTCGAGGACCTCGGCCCGGGGCTGGTCCGGCTGCGCGACGAGATGATGCCGATCTGGGCCGAGCTGTACTACGAGCTGGTGTTCGACGAGCCGTGCCCGCCGGAGGCACGGGACCTCATCGTGGGGCACGCCGACGACGTCGTCTCGGCCCTGAAGTGCGTGCGGCCGCGGAACATGCGCCGCCGGGCCCGGCTGACGAAGTACCTGCGCCGGCGCCTCGCCGACATCCCGCACCCGCTGCCGGACTCGCTGACGCCGGAGGAGCAGGCTTTCTACCTCCAGGGCACGTTCTTCAACACCGCCGTCGTGCAGATGTCCGAGGCGATGGCGCACCTGCTGATGATCATCGCGCAGGACCCGGACGTCCAAGCCCGGCTCGCCGCGCACCCGGACGACGACGCCTACCTGGACCAGGTGATCCTGGACGGCCTGCGCGCGTTCCCGCTGTTCGGCATCGCGCACCGGATCTCGACCGCGGACATCGAGCTGCCGGACCTGACGATCCCCGCCGGGACAGTGCTGTGCTTCAGCTACCCGGGTTTCGCCTCGCAGACGGCGAAGGACGACTTCATCCCGTTCGGGGTCGCGCAGAACCGCGCCTGCCCGGCCCGCGGCCTGGCCCCGGTGACCATGCGCGTCGTGGCCCAGGAGGTCCTGCGCCGGTTCAGCCTCGCCTCGACGGCCGGGCACACGCGCTCGATCCCCAACCGCGGCCCGGTGCTGCTCACGCCGCGCGGCGCCCGCCGCAAGCACGCGCCGCTGGTGTGGCTCGCGGTCCGCGACCGCTGGGAAGACGTCTGGCGCAGCTTCGCCCAGCTGGTCTTCGGGACGTACATGGTGCTCGACGCGCGGAAGCAAGCCCTCTGTTCCAGGTACTTCGCCGGAGGTGAGTCATGAGCCCGTCCGAAGCGGCGCCGGTCTTCTTCCTGGCCGTCGTGGTGATCCTCGTCGTGGTCAGGCTGGTCTGCCTGGTCGCGGTCAAGCTCGGCCAGCCGCCGGTGGTCGGGGAGATGATCTCCGGCGTGCTGCTCGGCCCGTCGCTGCTCGGCCTGCTGCTGCCGGGCGTGCAGGCCGCCCTGTTCCCCGACGCCATCCGGTCGCTGCTCTACGTCGGCGGCCAGATCGGCCTGGTCATCTACATGTTCGGCGCCGGTTACGAGTTCAGCTTGAGCAGCATCGGGAAGTCCCGCAAGGCGGTCGCCGCGATCTCCTCGGCCGGGACGCTCGTGCCCCTGGTGCTCGGCTTCGGGGTCAGCGCCGTCGGCCTGAGCTGGGTCGGCATCGGCAAGGAGGGCGTTTCGCCGGTGACGTCGATGGCCTTCGTCGGCGTCGCGCTGGCGATCACGGCGTTCCCGATGCTGGCGCGGATCATCACCGAACGCGGGATCGCCTCGACCCGGTTCGGCTCGCTGGCGCTGGCCTGCGGCGCGCTCGACGACGTGCTGGCGTGGGTCCTCCTGGCCGTCGTGCTCGGCATGCACGCCGGTTCGGCCGGGCCGGTCGCGCTCGCGCTCGGCGGCGGTGTCCTGTTCGCGGGGCTGGTGTTCATCGTCGGGCGGCGGCTGCTGGCCAAGGCGATGAGCAGCGAGCGCGTGAGCGTCGACCAGCGCGTGCTGATCACCGCGATGACGTTGTTCGCGGCGGCCTGGTTCACCGACACCATCGGGCTGTACGCGGTGTTCGGCGCGTTCTGCGTGGGCATCGCGTTCCCCCGCGCGCCCGCGGCCGACGCCGTGCTCGCGAAGATCATGCCGATCGGGCGGATCGTGTTCCTGCCGCTGTTCTTCACCTATTCCGGCCTGAACACCCGGTTCGCGCTGCTCGCGGACCCGAAGCTGCTCGCGTTCGCGGTGGTGTGCGTGCTCGTCGCGATCGTCGGCAAGCTGGGGGCGTCCTGGGGCGCGGCGCGGCTGGCGGGGGAGCCGCCGGCGATCGCCTCGCGCGTCGGCGTGCTCGTCAACGCGCGCGGGCTGATGCAGCTGATCGCGCTCAACGTCGGGCTGGCCGCCGGGATCGTCTCGCCCGCCTTGTTCACGGTGCTGGTGCTCGTCGCGTTGGTCACGACCGTGATGACCGCGCCGGTGCTCGGGTGGCTCGACCGGCGCGATGCCCGCAAGGGGACCAGCGAGGTGCTCCCGACGGCCGAGCCGGTCCCGGTAACCGGGAAAAGTTGAGGGTTCAATTCCGGAAGATCACTGCCAGTATGGGTTCGTGCACGATGGGGCGGCTAAACCGAGAGTGCTCTTGGTCGAGGACGACCGCGAACTGGCGGGCCTGCTCGCCGAACTGCTCGCGGAGGAGGGCTACGAAACCGACGCGGCGCACGACGGCCAGCGGGGCCTGCACCTCGGGCTCACCGGGCAGTACGACGTGATGGTCATCGACCGTCGCCTCCCGGTGCTGGACGGGCTCGAGCTGCTCGTCCGGCTCCGGGCGCGCGGGGTGACCACGCGGGTCCTGGTGCTTTCGGCGCTGGGCGAGCTCGCCGACCGCGTCGGCGGCCTCGACGCCGGTGCCGACGACTACCTCGTCAAGCCGTTCGAGGCCGAGGAGCTGCTGGCCCGGCTGCGCGCGCTCGGCCGTCGCGACCTCGAGGGTGCCGAGTGCCTGCCGGTCGGCACCGCGGCCCTCGACCTGCTGCGGCACGAGGTCGTGCTGCCGCGCGGGGAGCGGATCACGCTGTCCGGGCGGGAGTTCGAGCTGCTGCGGACCCTGGCGCAGCGGCCCAAGGCGATCCACCCGCGCGCGACACTGCGCACGAGCGTCTTCGCCGACTCCACCGGGGAGTCCATTGTGGACACCTATGTGTACTACCTGCGGCGCAAGCTCGGCCGCGACGTCGTCCGGACCGTGCACGGCCTCGGCTACCAGATCGGCGCGGTATGAGACCCGACCCCGAAGAGCGGGCCCTGCGGCGGGCGCGGTGGGCGATCACCGCGCAGATCGCCGTGGTGGTTTCGCTGCTGGTGGCGGTCGCGGGCGGGATCGCCTACGGGATGCTGATTTCGCGGCAGCACGCCGAGGCCGACCGCACGCTGGCCCGCACGACCGAGCTGGGCCCGGCCGCGACCCCGCCGGGGTGCGTCTGGCTGTTCACCCCGGCCCTGCACGCACCCGCGGGCCCGCCGCCGGCCGGGATGCCCATCCCGGCGTTGACCGCGACTGTGCCGTCCCCCGGCGACGTCCACACGGAACGGCGTTCGATCGGCGGCATGACGTACACGATCCGCGTCGAGAACCGTGGCGGCGTCGTCTCGCAGGCGTTCTTCGAGGAGCTGTACCAGATCCAGGACCGTTCGGCGCTGGTGTCCGGGCTCATCGTCGCCGAGGTGCTCGCCCTGCTGGCGGCCGTGCTGTGCGGCCGCGTGCTGGCGTGCCGCGCGATCCGCCCGCTGGCCGACGCGCTGCGGCGGCAACGGACGTTCGTCGCGGACGCCTCCCACGAGCTGCGTGCCCCGCTGACCCGGCTGCACACGCGGGCGCAACTGCTGGCCCGGCGCGCGTCCGGCCGCGACGCGGCGGACCTCGACCAGCTGGTGCGCGGCACGCGGGAGCTCGGCGACGTCGTCGAAGACCTGCTGCTGTCGGCGCAGGCGTGCGACCGGCAATCGCTGGAGCTGGTGGAACTCGGGTCGCTGGCGGAGGAAGCCGTCGCGGCGGAGGCGGTGCGCGCGGGGGAGGGCCACGTCCGGCTGGCGGTGACGCGCGAGCGGCGCGAGTACGTCGTCCAGGGGGTCCCGACGGCGCTGCGGCGCGTGCTTTCGGCGTTGCTGGACAACGCTTTGGGCCACACCCCACCCGGCGGCTCGATCGAGGTGTGGCTGGGCGTGCCGGACGAGCGGCACGTGGAGCTGCGGGTGCGCGACACGGGCGTCGGCTTCCCGGCGGCCGACGCGGAACGCATCTTCGAGCGGTTCGCCCGCGGCTCGGACGGCGACGGCCGCCGCTTCGGCCTGGGCCTGGCCCTGGTCCGCGAAGTGGTGACGGGCCACGGCGGCACGATCGCGGCCGCAGGCCGTCCCGGCGACGGAGCCACGTTCACCCTGCGCCTGCTCCGCGCCGACCCGGCGTGATCAGAGAGGCATCACGCGTGATTGGACGGGCATCACGCGTGACTGGAGGGGCATCGGCGTGATGCCTCCCCAATCACGCGTGATGCCTCTGGGAACACGCGTGATGCCCCGCTGAGCACGGGGTTCAGGCCAGCAGGGCCTGGACCGCGGCGGGGGCGTCGGCGATGGCGACCGGGTTCTGCTCGCGGGTGGCGAGGCTGCGGACCGTGACGTTGCCCGCCGCCCAGTCCTCCTGGCCGACGATCACCACCGCGACCGCGCCCGCCTTGTCCGCGCGGCCGAGCTCCTTGCCCAGCTTGCGGTGCTCGATCGGCGTCGACGTGCGGAGCCCGGCGGCGCGCAGGGACCGCGCGACCGAACGGGCCTCGTCCGACAGGTCTTCGGTCACCGGGATCACCATGACGTCGACCTCGCTGCGCGGCGCCGGCGTGAGGCCGTGCGTGTCGAGGAAGTCCATCAGCGTGACGTCACCCATGCCGAACCCGATGCCCGGGATCTGCTGCGGCGTGAACATCGACGCGAGGTCGCTGTAGCGGCCGCCGCCGAAGAGGGCGCGGCGGTTTTCCGGCGAGGTGTCGAAGACCTCGAACACCGTCGACGTGTAGTACGCCAGCCCGCGCACGATCATCGGCTCGTACTTCACCAGGCTGCCCGCGCTGCCGTTCAAGACGCGCACCAGGTTCGACTGCTCGCGCACCTCGGCCGGCAGCTCGTCGAGCAGCGCCTCGCCCGCACTGAGCGTCTCGGCCAGCTTCTCGAACCCCTTGTCCGACAGGCCGATCTCGGCGGCGCTCTCCGCCAGCTTCTCGCGCGGGTACTTCTCCCAGCGGTCGACCAGCGCGAACACCTGGGCCAGGTGGTCCTCGGAGACGCCCGCGACGTCGGTGAGCGCCGACGTCAGCAGGTTCCGGTCGTTGACGCGCAGCACGAACATGTCCGGCGTCGCGCCCAGCGCGGCCATCAGGTCGTGCACCAGCTCGAAGATCTCGATCTCGCAGTTCGCGCTGTCCGAGCCGAAGATGTCCGCGTTGATCTGCCAGTGCTCACGGACCCGGCCGCGCTGCGGCGCCTCGTACCGGTGGCAGTTCGGGTGGCTGTACCAGCGGACCGGGAACGACAGCGACTTCGCGCTCCCGGCGATCATCCGGGCCACCGACGGCGTCATCTCCGGGCGCAGCGCCAGCCGCCGCCCGCCCTTGTCGGTCAGCGTGTACAGCTGCTTGTCGGCGAGCTCCTGACCGGACTTCCGCTCGTAGATCTCGGCCGATTCGAGGATCGGGCCGTCGTAGCGGAGGAAGCCGCGGCGCTCGAGGACCTCGTAGAGATGTCCGAACACCTGGGTGCGCACGGACATCTCGGCGGGCAGGAAGTCCCGGGTCCCCTTGTAGGGCGCGGTCGGCAGGTATTCAGGCACGTCACCCAGCTTAACGACCGGGGCTCAGGCGAAGGCGACCCCGTAGGCCGTGAGCAGCGTGGCGGCGCCGAGGAGCACGGCTCCGGCCGACGTGACGCGCCCGCCGAGCTTGCCCCGGTCCGGGACCAGGTGCAGGAAGAACCCGCCGGACTGGGCGAGGATCCCGAAGAGCAGCAGGAAGCAGGCGATCCACAGCGTGCTGCCGGAGAAGGTCGTCCGGCTCAGGATCTGCAGCGCGACCAGGGCGAGGATCAGCAGGACGCCGGCGTGCGCGTGGCCGGCGCGGAACATCGCGCGCTGGTGTTCGGTGAGCTTCTTCTCGCGCAGCACGCCCATCAGCGCGTAGCCGCCGTACATCACGGTCGGCAGCGAGACCAGGGCGATCACCGTGAACAGCTGGGTCGGTCCGTGCATCGGGGACTCCTTCGAGGTGGGTGAGCGCAACAGTAACACTGTTTTAAAACGCTGTCACCAAATCAGGCGTTCCCCGATCGGGGACCTAGGCCGCCCGGCCGCGGGCCAGCACCAAGAGCGGGTTCCGGAGCGCGGACAGCGACGCCAGCGGATCGCCCTCGACGACGAGCACGTCCGCGGCGAGGCCCGCTTCGAGCCGCCCGGTCACGTCGGCGAGGCCCAGCCCCGCCGCGGAGTCGCAGGTGGCGATCTCGAGGATCCGCCGCCGCGGGAAGCCCAGCCACTCGTACAGCTCCAGCGCGCCCACCGGGTCGTCGAACACCGAGCCCGGCAGGCCCGCGTCCGTCCCCGACAGCAGCCGGACGCCGTGTTCTTCCAGCCACGGGAGCCGCCCGTACATCGCCTGCGCCGCGTCGTCACCCAGTTTCTCGACGATCACCCGCCAGTTGCGGCTGCTCGTCGAGCACGCCGAGATCCCCGACGCCGCCATGCGCGCGGCCACGGCGTCGCGGCGGTCGAACGAGCGCGGCCCGGTCAGGAAGCTACAGTGCTCGATCGTCGACACCCCGGCCGAAACCGCCGCCTCGATCGCGTCCGCGCCGTGCGCGTGCGCGGCCACCGGGAGCCCGTGCGAAGCCGCGTGGGAGACCACCACCGAAAGCTCGCGCTCGGAGAACTGCGACTCCCACATGTCCGCGCCGCCCTCGGTGATCTGGCCGCCGCTGGCCATCACCTTGATCACGTCCGCGCCCGCTTCGGCGTTGGCGTCGACCAGCGCGCGGATCTCGTCGTCGGAAGCGACCGCGCCGCCGAAGAAGTGGCAGTGCCCGTCCGGCACCGTGATCGGCGGGCCCGACACGAGCAGCCGCGGCGCGGCCTCGCCGTCGAACGACTGGCGGACCGCCGCACCGAGGTGCCCGCGGTCGCCGAGGTCCCGCACCGTCGTGACCCCGCTGCGCAGCATCGAAGACAGCCGCGAGCGCGCGTCATCCACCGACGTGCCGGCCGAGAAGTGCGCCAGCATCTCCCGGGACGCGTCGAAAGCCAGGTGCACGTGGACGTTGAACAGCCCGGCCAGCACGGTGGCGGTGGGGAAGTCGTGCCGCTCGGCGTCCGGTGACGCCTGCGCGACGACGTCCGCGCGCGGGCCGGCCGCCACGATCACGTCGTCGCGGACCAGCACGGCGCCGTCTTCCACCGGCGCCGACGGCCGGGGCAGCACCCGGCCGGCGGTGATCAGGATGTCCACGTCACGCCCCGTTCTCCAGTGCGGCCGACAGCGCGAGCAGCGGCCGGACGTCGGATTCGATGTCGTCCGCCGGCGCGGGCAGGATCTGCTTGGCGTGGCCGTCGCTCTCCTCGCCGGCCGCGTGCCGCTCCAGCGCCGTCTTCAACGCGGCCGCCGCGGCGCCGGGGTCGGTCGCGACGACCTCGCCGAAGTCCGCGTCCAGGTAGGGCGAAAGCTGCACCAGGCCGTCCCGGATCTCGATCACCCGGCGGTAGTGGACGCGGTGGATGCTGCGCGGCGAAAGCCGTTCGCTCCGGCGGCGCGGCGGCGTCCGCAGCACGATGCTGGGGAAGGCCTGGACCAGGACCGTCCACAAGGGACCCAGTGCCTGGTGCTCCCGGCGGTGCTGACGTCGGCGTCGCAGCGCCGCAACGCGCGCCCGGACGCCGGGGTAGGTGACGCCGAGCAGGAACAGGATCCCGCCGATGATCACGAACGGCACCCCGAGCAGCAGCAGGACCTTGACGACCGGCCCGAACGCCCACGCCACCACGATGTACAGCGCGCGGAAGATGCTGCCGATCGCCGCGCAGGCCATGCCGGCCGCGCTGAGCCGCAGGCCGATCCGCAGGTGCCGGTCGGCCACCCGCTGGTAGCGCACGATCCAGGCGGTGCAGGCGATGAGGCCGTAGATCAGGTACAGGCCGGCGCCGAGGTAGAACACGGCGATCCCGGAGTCGTGGATCGTCGACGGCCCGAGCGGGAGCCCGCGCAGCTGCGGCGGGGTCAGGGCCATCGCGACGATCATCAGCGCGATCGCTGCGGCCAGCGGCACCAGCTCCACCGCCACCCGGCGGTAGCGCCGCGGGCCGAGCGCCGAGCCGAGGAAGAAGATGACCAGCGCGCACACGCCGCACGCCAGCAGCGCGTTGTTGGCCACGCGCGCGGCACCGAGGCCGAGGACCGCGTCGACCTCGTCGGACACCACCGGCTGCTGCAGCAGGAACGCCGCGGCGAACCCGGCGACGCACGCCGTCACTGCCCAGTTCGGCACCGTCGGCGCACGTTGCACCTGGTAGATCCGCCACGCGAGCGCGGCGGCGAACAGCACCAGCGCGACGATGTTCACGGGGCTGAAAAGTGTGCTCACAACCACCCTTGGTGATCGCCGAGCGCCCCCTGGATCCGGCGGAGATCCCGGTCCGCAGCGCGCCGCGGGATCGTGTAGTTCAGGACCGACGCCCACTCGAGGATGATGGTCGCGACGGTCTCGGCTTCCCACTCGTGCGCGTCATCGTAGGACGACCGGCGCAGCGCGCGGTGTACGGCATCCGGGTCAAGATCCGGAACCGGGCCGCGCAGGAAGTCCGCCGGCTCGGCGTCGCCGTGCGGGTGGTGGTCGGCCAGCATGTGGCCGAGCTCGTGCAGGATGATGTGGTCCTGGTGGGACTTCGTCGTTTCGGCCTGGTAGAAGATGTAGTCGGCCGCCGACGTCGCGATCCAGCAGCCGAACGGGCCCGGCACCTCGAGCGGGTAGGCCATCAGGCGGATCGGCTTCCCGCGCTGCTCCCCGAGCCGCGCGCACAGGACTTCGACGTCGAGCGGCGGGCCGATGTCGAGCTGCTTGAGCAGCTTGCGGCAGCGGCGGCGCAGCTCCCGTTCCTTCATCGCGCGGCGTCCTCCGGGTTCCGGCCCTCGCGTTCGGCCCGTTCGTAGCGCTCCACCAGCTCCAGCAGGTCCATGACCTGCCTTCGCCCCTGCGGCGAAAGCTCCTGCGCCCGCATCGCCATCAGCTGCGCTTCCCCGGCCGGGGGTGCGGCCGCCTCTTCGTCGAAGAAGTACGTCACGGGCACGCCGAACAGCTTCGCCAGCGCCTCGACGTAGTGGATCTTCGGGTTGACGCGCTTGCCCGTGGCCAGCTGCTGCAGGTAGGCGGGCGACATCGCCGGCCCGCCGGCCCGCTCGACGGCCGCCGAGATCTCCCGGTAGCTGTGCGGCGCGCGGCCGTCCACCCGAGCCGCCTCGATCAGGGCGCTGAGGCGCTCCGCGAAGGTGCGTTCCCGTGCCATCTCCGCCCCCTAGGTTTCCGCCGTGAAAATTCTAGCCGGGAAACCACTGTACGCACATGTTGACAGCTATCGTATGCAGTGGTTTACAGTTGGCGCGCCTCTCGTCTTGCTCTCCGTACCCTGGGGGTGTACGGAACCGCAAGACGAGAGGCCGTCGTGTCCGCCGACTCGTCATGATCGGCCGTCTGTAGTACGCTTCGGGAGCCAAGGTTGAACGCCCTCGCGGCGATCCCTTGGCCAACGGCCTGTTGCCGGAGGTCGACCCCCAGGGCTTCCGGTGACAGGCCCCCTAATCTTCTTGAATGTCTCCGTTTGAATGTCTCCGTCAGGCCATCACCGTCGCGGCGAGCGTGCCGCCCAGTTCGGTGCAGGCGTCGAGGGTCTTCTTGTCCGGGTCGCCCGTCGTGATCACCGGGTCCGCCGCCTTCGCCCAGCCCAGCCCCGTCGTGATGGCCAGCAGCTGGCGCTCGGTCCCGGACGTGTCGCTGTTGCCGTGGATCCAGTAGCCGAACGGACGGCCGCGCGTCGCGTCCAGGCACGGGTAGTAGACCGTGTCGAAGAAGTGCTTCAGCGCACCGCTCATGCTGCCCAGGTTCGCCGGGGTGCCCAGCAGGTAGCCGTCCGCCTCGAGGACGTCGGGCACGGTCGCCGCCAGCGCCGGCCGGCGCACGACCTCCACGCCCTCGATGTCCGGGTGCGCCGCCCCGGCCAGCACCGCTTCGAACAGCGCCTGCGTCGACGGCGACGGCGTGTGGTGCACGATCAGCAGCCTCGGCATCAGGCGAGCAGCTCCTCGACGGTCCGGCGCAGCGCCGTCAGCCGTTCCTGCGCCGCGGCCCGCGCGTCTGCCAGCGAGCCCGTCACCGGCGTCACGACCTGCAGGTACGCCTTCAGTTTCGGCTCGGTCCCGGACGGGCGCACGACGACGCGGACGCCTTCGCCGGTCAGGCGCAGCACGTCCGCGTCCGGCAGCAGGTCTTCGAGCGTCACCGCGACCCCGCCCAGCTCTGCCGGCGGCGTCGCCCGCACCTTCGCCATCAGCTGCCCGCGGACGGCGAGGTCCGTGACGCGCAGCGAAACCTGGTCGGTCAGGTGGACGCCGTACCGTCGCGCCAGGTCGTCGAGGACGTCCAGCGGTGTGCGGCCCTCGGCCTTCAGCCGCGCGGCGTACCCGGCGGCCAGCGTCGCGGCGGCGATGCCGTCCTTGTCCCGCACGAAGCCCGGGTTGACGCACAGGCCGAGCGCTTCTTCGTAGGCGAACACGAGCCCTTCGCCGGCGCGGACCAGCCACTTGAACCCGGTCAGCGTCTCGGCGTAGTGGGCACCCTCGGCCTTCGCGATCTCGCCGAGCATCGACGACGAGACGATGGTCGTCGCGACCAGCGGGTCCGACAGGACCGTGCGGTCCACTGTGGACAGCAAGTACGAGCCGAGCAGCACGCCCGTCTCGTCGCCGCGCAGCATCCGCCAGGAACCGTCGCGCTCGCGGACGCCGAGCGCGCACCGGTCGGCGTCCGGGTCGAGGGCGATCGCCAGGTCGGCGTCCACATCGGACGCCAGCGCGAGCAGCTGGTCCGTCGCGCCCGGTTCCTCCGGGTTCGGGAACGACACCGTCGGGAAGTCCGGGTCCGGTGACGCCTGGTCGGCCACCAGGCGCAGGTCGGTGAACCCGGCCCGCTCGAACGCCGCGTGCAGCGTGTCGGCGCCGACGCCGTGCAGCGCCGTCGCGGCCACGCGCACCACGCGGTCCGCGCCCATCGGCAGCGCCGCCACCTCTTCGAGGTAGGCGTCCAGCAGGTCGACGACCTGGGCACCCGGCGCCCGCGGCACGCTCACCGCGGCGGGCGCGGCCTCGATGGCCCGCTCGATCTCGCCGTCGGACGGCGGCACGATCTGCCCGCCGGTCGCGTCGTAGAGCTTGTACCCGTTGTCCGCCGGCGGGTTGTGCGACGCGGTGATCTGGATGCCCGCCACCGCGCCGAGCCGGCCGACGGCGAACGCGAGCACCGGCGTCGGCAACGGCTTGGGGAACACCTTGACGTCGAAGCCGGCCGCGGACAGCACCTCGGCGGCCGCGGTCGCGAAGGCTTCCGAGCCGTGCCGCGCGTCGCGGCCGACGACGACCAGCGTGCCCGCGTGCCCGTGCGCCTTCAGCCACTGGGCGACCCCGGCCGTCGTCCGGGTGACGACGGCGACGTTCATCCCGTTCGGCCCGGCGCGCACCGGCCCGCGCAGCCCCGCGGTGCCGAACTCGAGCGGCCCGGCCATCCGGTCCGCCAGCTCGTCGCCGGCCGCGGCGTCGCCGCCCATCGCCCGGGCGAGGACGTCCTGCAGCTCGGCGCGGGCGTCGTCGTCGGGGTCGTCGGCGATCCAGCGGAACGCGGCGTCACGCAGGGTGGAGGTCACAGTCACCGCGCCAGCCTACGGGCTAGGGTCGGGGGAGTGCGCTTGCTCTTCACCTCACTGGGGTCCTACGGTCACACGTTCCCGCTCGTCCCGCTGGCGGTCGCCGCGCGCGACGCGGGCCACGACGTCGTCTTCGCCACGTCCGAAGATTTCCTGCCACAGCTGACCAAAGCCGGGCTCGAGACGGCCGCGGCCGGGCTCGCCATCAGAGACGCGTTCGGCCAGGCGTTCGCCGGAGCCGGCCCGGCCGGCCCGCGGCGCCCGCCGGGCGAAATCCCGCCGGAGGTGCTCGGCCCGATCGTCGCGAAGGTGTTCGGCGAGCTGATGCCGGGCCGGTTCGTCGCCGACCTGCTGCCGCTGTTCGAGCAGGTCCGGCCGGACCTGGTGGTGAGCGAGTCGGGCAACTCGGGCGGCGCGTTCGCCGCGATGAAGGCCGGGATCCCGGTGGTGGCGCACGGGTTCGGCCGGGTGTCGGCCGACGACCCGATGGTCGTGCAGATCCGCGACGCGATCCGCGCCCACGCCGCGGAACTGGGCATCACCGTCGGCGAAGACCTCGCGTTCGGCGGCCCGTTCGTCGACATCTGCCCGGAATCGGTGCAGGAGCCGGGTTTCCTGGCCCGCACGACGCGCGTCCCGCTGCGGCCGGTCGGCTGGAGCGAGCCGGGCGAGCTGCCCGCGGGCGTGCTGGACCGCTCGCGGCCACTGGTCTACCTGACGCTCGGCACGGCGATGGGTCACGCGGGCGTCCTCGGCGCGGCGATCGAAGGTCTGTCCGGGTTGGACGTCGACGTCTTGGTCGCGACGGGCCCGACAGTCGACCCGGCGGCGCTCGGCGAGGTGCCGTCGAACGTCCGGCTCGAAGCGTGGGTCCCGCAGTCGGAGCTGCTGCCGCACGTCGACCTGGTGGTCCACCACGGCGGCAGCGGCACGACGCTCGGCGCGTTCGGCGCGGGCCGGCCGCAGCTGCTGCTCCCGCAGGGCGCGGACCAGTTCAGCAACGCGGACGCGGTCGTCGCGGCCGGCGTCGGCGCGCGCCTGCTCGCCGCCGAGGTCACGGCCGAAGCCGTGGCCTCCCGGGCCCGCACGTTGCTCACGGACACCGCGGTCGCCGACGCGACCCGCACCCTGGCGGCCGAAGTCGCGGCCATGCCCTCCCCGGCCGACGTCGCCGCCCAGCTCCCCGGCTTCGCCTGAGCCGATGGCGGCACTTCCCCGGGAAGTGCCGCCATTCCGGTCAGGCGCGGGAGACCAGCTCCCGCAGCAGGGAGCCCATCTTCGTGGCCGCGGCGCGGCCGGCTTCCAGGACCTCTTCGTGGTTCAGCGGCTCGCCGGTCATGCCCGCGGCCAGGTTCGTGACCAGGGACAGGCCGAACACCTCGACGCCGGCCGCGCGGGCCGCGATCGCCTCCAGGACCGTCGACATGCCGACCAGGTCCGCGCCCAGCGTGCGCAGCATCCGGATCTCCGCCGGCGTCTCGAAGTGCGGCCCGGTCAGGCCCGCGTAGACGCCTTCCTCCAGCGACGGGTCGATCTCGCGGGCGATGCCGCGCAGCCGCGCCGAGTACAGGTCGGTCAGGTCGACGAAGTTCGCCCCGACGATCGGGGAGCGCGCCGTCAGGTTCAGGTGGTCGGAGATCAGCACCGGCTGCCCGACGCGGAACCCTTCGCGCAGCCCGCCCGCCGCGTTGGTCAGCAGCACCGTCCGGACGCCGGCCGCCGCGGCCGTGCGCACGTTGTGCACGACCGGGTCGATGCCCTTGCCCTCGTAGAAGTGCGTCCGCCCCAGCATGACCAGGACGTTCTTGCCGTCGATCTTCAGCGAGCGGATGGTGCCGCCGTGGCCCACCGCGCCGGGCGTGGTGAAGCCGGGCAGTTCGGCGAACGGGATCTCCGTCTCGCACTCCCCGATGACGTCCGCCGCCGGGCGCCAGCCCGATCCCAGGACCACCGCGATGTCGTGCGCGTCCACGCCGGTGCGCTTGGCGATGGCGGCCGCGGCCTCGTGTTCAGTCATGCCAGGGAGCGTATCCGGACGGCCCGGACCACGAGGAACACCACCAGCCCGAACGGCGAGAGGAAGATCGTCAGCAGCAGGATCGGGCTGACGACCCACGGCGAGATACCCCGCTCGCGCCCCTCGAAGTACATCCACCGCGCGACGAACAGGTCGAACGCGATGAGGTGCGCCCAGACGAGCCCGGCGCCCCACGGCGTGGCCAGCAGGGTCCGCAGGACCCCGAGGTCGGGCGAGAGCATCGCCCGGCCCCACTCGCCGAAGTGCGGCAGTTCGAGCGCGAAGTAGCAGACGAGCGGCAGGAGCGGCACCCACGGCGACCGCATGACGCGCGCGGTCCACCGCCACTCCGGCGCCAGGATCATCAGCGCCCAGAACGGCGCCGCCAGCGGGAACGCGAGGCCGAAGAGGGTCATCGGACGCGCACCGCGGCCCAGGACCCGAGCCCGACGCCCGCCACGAGCACGGCGAACGCGCCCAGCGTCAGCGCGTCCGGGTGCACGAGCGACTGCGCCCGCAGCGCCTGCCACGTCACCAGCCCGGTCAGGCCCGCGTACCCGGCCGCGCCGACGAGGACGAGCCGCGCGCGGACGACGTCGTCGCGCAGCCGGGCGAAGCGCGGGGCCAGGGCCGCCAGCGCGATGGCCAGCAACGGCAGCGCCTGCAGCGCGTGCATCCCGACGAAGTGCGGGATCCGCAGGTCGCCGGCGACCGTGCTCCAGCCGAGGATCGGCAGGCCGGGGCCGCCGTCGGGGAGCCCGACCGTGTGCGCGCCGACCATGTCCGGCCGCCCGCCCGCCTGCCACTGCGCGAGCTGCTGCGCGGTCGGGTTCGTCATCAGGATGCCGAGCGAGATCCCGACGAGCGACAGCACGGCGCCGGCGCGCACGGCCCAGAAGCTCGCCCGGTCTTCGAGCTTCGTGAACATCACCAGCACGGTCAGCGCCAGCGTCGCGACCCAGAGCCCGATGATCATCTTGGCCATCACGCCGTAGATCGCGGCGTCCAGCGGGGTCGCGACGTTGAAGTGGCTCGCCCGGCCGCGCACGGCCTGGACCACGAGCAGGAAGTACTCGGCGCCGAAGATCAGCACCAGGAAGTTCGTCAGCCGGCCCGCCGTGCGCCGGAACCGCGGCAGCAGCGAGACGAGCCAGCTCCAGGTGGCGAAGTAGAGCGCGCCGGACACCGCGAACTTGAACGGCTTGGCCCAGATCGGCGCGCCCTCGAGGGTTCGCTGGTCGAGGAGCAGCGCGGCGACGCACAGCACCGCGACCACCCCCAAGGTGGCGGCGGCGACCGCGGACGGCCGGTGCCACCCGTGGGTCCGGCTTCGGACGTCGGCGAGGATGGTCATGGTCCCTCCCAGAACGGATAGTCAAACTCTCCGTTATGGGAAGCTAAGCTATCCATACTGAGAAGTCTTCAGGGTTGACCCGGAGTCCCACCCTGGGATCGGAGCGGATGCGCATGCGGATGGCCGAACTGAGCGCCGAGTCGGGCGTGCCGGTCGCGACCGTCAAGTACTACCTGCGCGAAGGCCTGCTCCCGGCGGGCGAGCGCACCAGCCCCAACCAGGCCCGCTACTCCGCGGCGCACGTCCAGCGGCTGCGGCTGGTCAAGGCCCTGACCGAAGTCGGCGGACTGCCGCTGGCGTCGGTCGGCGCGGTCCTCGCGGCGATCGACGGCGACCAGACCCCGCACGAGACGATGGGCGTCGTCCAGCAGGAGCTGGCCGGGACCCCGCCGAAGGTGTCGGAAGAGGCCGCCGCGTGGGCGACCGCGCTGCTCCGGGACTTCGCCGAGCGCCACGGCTGGAAGTGGCACGAGCCCGAGAACCGGACGGTCGGCAACCTGGTCGCCGCCTTGGCCACGGCGAAGGAGCTCGGGCACGAGAAGCTCGCCGACCGCCTCGACGAGTACTTCGGGCTGGCGGTGCGCGTCGCGGAACTCGACGTCGAGGTCGTGACCGGGTTGACGTCGTTCGACAAGATCATCGAGGCGGGCCTGGTCGCCACCGTGCTGGGCGACCGGATCTTCACCGGCCTGCGGCACCTCGCCCAGGAACGCGTCTCCCGCGAGATCCTGGACCGGGCACCCTAGTCCGAGACCTTCAGCGTCGGCGCGACGCGGTCGAAGACGTCTTCCCTGGCCGCGGTCTCCTGCACGGCCGGCGCGGTGACCGAGAGGACCCACAGGCTGGTGCCCGCCTCGATCAGGTTCGCGAACGTCACGCGGGCGCCGCCGGTCTGCTCGCCCTGGGGCAGGGCGGCGCCCTCGGTGACGCGGTAGGTCAGCGACGTGCCCTTGCCGTCCGGCATCTTCTGCGTCGGGAAGAACACGAGCCCGTTGTCGGCGTTGGACTGCTTCAGCCAGGCGATGTACTCGTCGTCGTTGTCGAACTGGGCGAAGTACTTCGTCAGCCGCTCGAGCCGCAGCGACCGGCGCCCGTCCGGCGAGACGTACTGGATGGCCAGGCTCAGCCCGAACTTGGTGTTGTGCGGGGCGACGAACCGCTGCCAGCCCTCCGGCACGTCGAGGGTGAACTGCCCGCCGTCGCCGTTGGTGTAGCTGCCGTTGCCGGTCTGGGACACCAGGTTCGGCGCCGGCACCTCGGTCGGCTCGTTCGGCGTGCCCGCCGGTGCGGCGGCCGGGGGGAACAGCGACTGCCCGCCGACCGTCCTGGCCAGCGCGAACCCGCCG
Organism: Amycolatopsis stemonae; assembly: GCF_054781455.1. Lineage (NCBI taxonomy): Bacteria > Bacillati > Actinomycetota > Actinomycetes > Pseudonocardiales > Pseudonocardiaceae > Amycolatopsis > Amycolatopsis stemonae. The sequence continues at coordinate 191,897 of NZ_BAAGUJ010000008.1, forward strand.
CCCGCGGCCACCAGGAACAGCAGCACGGCGACGGCGATGAGCACGACGGTCGCCGCGGTGGTGCGCCGTCCGGGCCGCGGCTGCGGGACGAACACCGTCGCGGGCTCCGGGGTGGACGCGGGTGCCGGGGCGGGCGGCCGCAGGAACGGCAGCGGGCCGGGGTCGGCGGCGAGCTCGCTGCTCGACCCCTCGGCCTTCTTCTCCGGCTTCTCCGGCAGGACGGTCTTGATCACCTGGGTGTCGGACGCGTCCGGCTGCGCGGACGTCTTCTTGCCGTCCGGCGTGTGGAACAGCTCGGGCCCGAACAGGTCGAGCGGCGTCTTCGTCTGCAGCGGGTAGAGCCGGTGGCGGACGTCGCGCAGGGTGATCCGGTCGCCGGGCTCCTTCTTCATCAGCGCGCCGATGACGTCGGCCAGCGGGCCGGCCTTGGGGGCGGGCACCTTGCCGTTGACGACCTTGCCGACGGTCTCCAGCGGGTCGCCGTCGGCGTCGTACGGCGGCGCGCCCTCGACCGCGGCGAACAGCGTCGCGCCCAGGCCCCAGAGGTCCGCGGCCGGCGTGACGGCGCCGCCCGAGGCGACCTCCGGCGCGATGTAGGCGGGGGAGCCGAGCATGATCCCGGTGCGGGTCATGGTCGCCTCGGAGACGTTGCGCGCGATGCCGAAGTCGGTCAGCTTGATCCGGCCGTCGCTGGCGACCAGGACGTTGCCGGGCTTGACGTCGCGGTGGGTGATCCCGGCGGCGTGCGCGGCCTCCAGCGCGGACGCCACGGCGATGCCGACCGCGGCCGCCTGCCCGACGGTCAGCGGCCCGTGGTCGCGCAGGATGTGCGCGAGGCTGCGCGAAGGCAGCAGTTCCATGACCACGAACGGCTGGTCGTCCTCGCGGGCGACGTCGTGCAGGATGATCACGTTCGGGTGAGAGAGGACGGCGATCGCGCGGGCTTCGCGCAGGGTGCGTTCCCGCAGCTCGTCCGCCTGCGACGCCGGGATGCCCGGCGGCACCTTCATCTCCTTGACGGCCACCTGGCGGTGCAGGAACTCGTCGTAGGCCGACCACACCGTGCCCATCGAGCCGGAGCCGAGCACCGAACGCAGCCGGTAACGACCGGCGACCACTCGTGTCTCTTCGCTGGAGGGGGGCACCCCCTGATTGTGTCGTACGCGACCGACCCTTATCTGCTTAGGGGCGCGACTAGAGTCACAGGTCGGACGCGGCCCGTGCCTCTACCATCACTGGGTATGACTGAAGTGGCCGGTCCGGAGTCAGCGCCGATCTCCGAACTCGACCTGGCGGCCGAGTTCCCCCAGGCGACGCGCGAGCAGTGGCAGGAGCTCGTCGCCGGTGTCCTGCGCAAGAGCGGCAAGCTGCCGGAGGACTTCGCGGGTGCCCCGGAGAGCAAGCTCGTCACGCGGACCTACGACGGGATCGAGATCCAGCCGCTGTACACGGCGGAAGACGTGCCGGGCGAAACCGGATTCCCGGGGTTGCCGCCGTTCGTGCGCGGGTCCCGCCCGGACGGCCAGGTCAGCACCGGCTGGGACGTCCGCGCCCGCTTCACCGGCGAGGACGCGCGCGCGGTCAACAAGGCGATCCTCGCCGACCTCGAAGGCGGCGTGACGTCGATCTGGCTGTCCGTCCCGCCCGCTTCGCTGGCCGACGCGCTCAACGAGGTCTACCTCGACCTGGCGCCGGTCGTCCTGGACGCGGGCGCCTCGTACGAAGAAGCCGCCGCCGCGTTGTTCGAGTTGTTCGACGAGCGCGAGATCCCGGCGAGCGAAGCCACGGCCGTGCTCGGCGCCGACCCGATCGGGCTCGCGGCGCGCACCGGCTCGGCCGCCGACCTCGGACCGGCCGCCGCGCTCGCCGCGCGTGTCGCCGCGAAGTACCCGAAGGTGCGCACGATCGTCGCCGACGGCTTGCCGTTCCACGAGGCCGGCGGGTCGGACGCGCAGGAGCTGGGCGCGCTGGTCGCCGCCGGCGTCGCCTACCTGCGTTCGCTGACGGACGCGGGTCTCGACGTCGAGGCCGCGGCCGGGCAGCTCGAGTTCCGGATCGCCGCGACGGCCGACCAGTTCTCCACCATCGCGAAGCTGCGCGCGGCCCGCCGCCTGTGGGCGCGCGTCGCCGAGGTGTGCGGCTTCTCTTCGCCGATGCGCCAGCACGCCGTGACGTCGCCGGCGATGCTGACGCGCCGCGACCCGTGGGTGAACATGCTGCGCACGACGGTCGCCTGCTTCGGCGCGGGCGTCGGCGGCGCGGACGCCGTCACGGTGCTGCCGTTCGACGCCGCGATCGGCAAGCCCGACGCCTTCGCCGCGCGGATCGCCCGCAACACCCACGCCGTGCTGCTGGAGGAGTCCAAGCTGGCCGGCGTGGTCGACCCGGCGGGCGGCTCCTGGTACGTCGAGAAGCTGACCGACGACCTCGCGCACGCGGCCTGGGCGGAGTTCACCGCCATCGAATCCGCGGGTGGCCTGGTCGAGGAGCTTTCTTCCGGCGCGCTGGCCGGGCGGCTCGCTTCGACGTGGGAGAAGCGCTCGAAGCGGATCGCCACCCGGCGCGACCCGCTCACCGGCGTCAGCGAGTTCCCGAACCTGGCCGAGAAGCCGGTGACCCGGGAGCCACTCGAGTCCACTGTGGAAGGCGGGCTGCCGCGGCATCGCTACGCCGAAGGCTTCGAGGCGCTTCGCGACGCTTCGGACGCGTACCTCGCTTCGCACGGTGAGCGGCCCAAGATCTTCCTCGCGACGCTAGGCCCGGTCGCCGCGCACACGGCGCGGGCCGGGTTCGCGGCCAACCTGTTCCAGGCGGGCGGGATCGAAGCCGTCAACCCGGGCGCGACCGACGACCTGCCGGGCGCGTTCCGCGAGTCCGGCGCGAAGATCGCCTGTCTCTGCGGCACGGACGACGCGTACGCCGCTTCGGCGGCCGAAGTCGCCGCGTCCCTCGGCGCCGAGTTTTTGCTGGTGGCGGGCAAGGGTACCTATGACGGAGTGGACGCCAACGTCTTCGCCGGCTGCGATGCCCTCGACGTCCTGAACGGCCTGCACGTCAAGCTGGGAGTCACCCGATGAGCATCCCGAACTTCGCCGGCCTCGACCTCGGCACGCCGTCGCCGGGTGACCGCGACGCCTGGGCTCGCGCGGTCCAGGAAGCCACCGGCAAGGGCCCGGACGCCCTGGACTGGGAGACGCCCGAGGGCATCGGCGTCAAGCCGGTCTACACGGCGGACGACCTGTCCGATGTGGACTTCCTGGGCACGTACCCGGGCATCGCGCCGTTCCTGCGCGGCCCGTACCCGACGATGTACGTCAACCAGCCGTGGACCATCCGCCAGTACGCCGGGTTCTCGACGGCCGAGGAGTCCAACGCCTTCTACCGCCGCAACCTCGCCGCCGGGCAGAAAGGGCTTTCGGTCGCCTTCGACCTGGCCACCCACCGCGGCTACGACTCCGACCACCCGCGCGTCTCCGGCGACGTCGGCATGGCGGGCGTCGCGATCGACTCGATCTACGACATGCGGCAGCTCTTCGACGGGATTCCGCTGGACAAGATGTCGGTGTCGATGACGATGAACGGCGCGGTGCTGCCGGTGCTCGCGCTGTACGTCGTCGCGGCCGAGGAGCAGGGCGTCAAACCGGAGCAGCTCGCGGGGACCATCCAGAACGACATCCTCAAGGAGTTCATGGTCCGCAACACCTACATCTACCCGCCGCAGCCGTCGATGCGGATCATCTCCGACATCTTCTCCTTCACTTCGCAGCACATGCCGAAGTACAACTCGATCTCCATCTCCGGCTACCACATGCAGGAAGCCGGGGCGACCGCCGACCTCGAGCTGGCCTACACGCTCGCCGACGGCGTCGAGTACCTCCGCTCGGGCGTCGACGCCGGGCTGAGCGTCGACAAGTTCGCCCCGCGGCTGTCGTTCTTCTGGGCGATCGGCATGAACTTCTTCATGGAGGTCGCGAAGCTGCGCGCGGCGCGGCTCCTGTGGGCGAAGCTGGTGAAGGGCTTCTCGCCGGAAAACTCCAAGTCCCTTTCACTGCGGACGCATTCGCAGACGTCGGGCTGGTCGCTGACCGCGCAGGACGTCTACAACAACGTCGTGCGGACGTGCGTCGAGGCGATGGCCGCGACCCAGGGGCACACGCAGTCGCTGCACACGAACGCGCTCGACGAGGCGTTGGCGCTGCCGACCGACTTCTCCGCGCGGATCGCGCGCAACACGCAGCTGCTGCTGCAGCAGGAGTCCGGCACCACGCGCGTGATCGACCCGTGGGGCGGCAGCGCCTTCGTCGAGAAGCTGACCTACGACCTCGCGCGCAAGGCGTGGGGCCACATCAGCGAGGTCGAGCAGGCCGGCGGCATGGCCAAGGCGATCGACGCGGGCATCCCCAAGCTGCGCATCGAAGAGGCCGCCGCACGCACGCAGGCCCGCATCGACTCCGGCCGCCAGCCCGTCATCGGCGTCAACAAGTACCAGGTCACCGACGACGAAGAGATCGACGTCCTCAAGGTCGACAACGCGGGCGTCCGGACGCAGCAGCTGGAGAAGCTGCGGCGGCTGCGCGACGAGCGCGACTCCCAGGCGACCGAGGACGCGCTGCGGCGGCTGACCGAGGGCGCCGGGAACGGCGGCAACCTCCTGGAGCTGGCCATCGGCGCGGCCCGGGCGAAGGCCACCGTCGGCGAGATCTCCGACGCGCTCGAGAAGCTCTGGGGCCGGCACTCCGGGCAGATCCGGACGATTTCGGGCGTCTACCGCGAAGAGGTGGGTAAGTCGCAGAACGTCGAGAAGGCGCGTCAGCTCGTCGAAGAGTTCGCCGCGGAGGAGGGCCGCCGGCCCCGCATCCTGGTCGCGAAGATGGGCCAGGACGGGCACGACCGCGGCCAGAAGGTGATCGCGACGGGCTTCGCCGACATCGGCTTCGACGTCGACGTCGGCCCGCTGTTCTCCACCCCGGCCGAGGTCGCGCGGCAGGCGATCGAGGCGGACGTGCACGTCGTCGGCGTCTCGTCGCTGGCCGCCGGGCACCTTTCGCTGGTGCCGGCGCTGCGCCACGAGCTCGCCGAGCTGGGCCGCGAGGACATCATGGTCGTGGTCGGCGGCGTCATCCCGCCGCAGGACTACCCGGCGCTGCGCGAGGCCGGCGCCGCCGCGATCTTCGGGCCCGGCACGGTGCTCGCGGACGCGGCCATCGACCTGCTCGGCCAGCTGACGGCGCAGGAGTCCTGACCCTTGCCGCGCAAGATCGACGTCACCGCCTACGCGAAGGGCGTGCTGGCGGGCGACCGCGGAACGCTGTCGAAGGCGATCACGCTGGTCGAGTCGCAGCGGGAAGACCACCGCGCGCTGGCCCAGGAGCTGCTGGTCGAGCTGCTGCCGTCGGCCGGCGGCGCGCGGCGCATCGGGATCACCGGCGTGCCCGGTGTCGGCAAGTCGACATTCATCGACCAGCTGGGCACCGACCTGACCGCGGCCGGCCACCGCGTGGCCGTGCTGGCCGTCGACCCGTCGTCGACGCGCACCGGCGGGTCGATCCTCGGCGACAAGACCCGCATGGCGCGCCTGGCGGTCGACGAACGGGCGTTCATCCGGCCGTCGCCGACGTCCGGGACGCTGGGCGGCGTCGCGCGGGCGACGCGCGAAACGATCGTCCTGATGGAAGCCGCCGGCTACGACACCGTGCTGGTGGAGACGGTCGGCGTCGGGCAGTCCGAGGTGACCGTGGCGAACATGGTCGACTGCTTCCTGTTCCTGACGCTGGCCCGCACCGGTGACCAGCTGCAGGGCATCAAGAAGGGCGTGCTGGAGCTCGCCGACGTCATCGCGGTCAACAAGGCCGACGGCGACCACGAGCGGGACGCCCGCAAGGCCGCCAGGGAGCTCTCGGGCGCGCTGCGGATGATCTACGGGCCCGAGGCGTCGTGGACCCCGCCCGTGCTGACCTGCAGCGGCCTCCACAACCTGCGGCTCGACGAAGTCTGGGGCGCGATCGAGACGCACCGCGACACGCTCTCGGCGTCCGGCGAACTCGACGCCCGCCGCCGGCAGCAGCAGGTCGACTGGACGTGGGCGATGGTCCGCGAGCAGCTGCTGAGTCGCCTGGCGGCACATCCGGACGTGCGAACGGTCGTTCCCGACGTCGAACGGGCGGTGCGAGACGGTGAGCTGACGGCTACCCTCGGTGCTCAGCGGATCCTCGACGCGTTCAGTCCACCTCGTGGTGGCTGACAGCCGGGGCGGTCCGCGGGGAGAATGCCTGGTCGTGGCGAAGGGATGACATGGCGAAACTGCGGGGTCTGGTCCTGGTCGGGCTGCTGGGCGCGGTGCTGTTCACCGCGTCGCCGGCGCTGGCCGAGCCGGTGCGCCCGGCGGCCGTCACGGTGGCCGTGACGCACGCCGGAGCGGCGTTCGCGCCTGCTCAGACCCAGCCGCCGGGCCCGGTCCTCGACCCGGCCCAGACCGACAAGGCGAACACCCAGAAGACGAAGAACAAGCTGATCGCGGGCTTGATCGCGGTCGTCCTGCTCGGCGTCGTCATCTGGGGCCGGCGGATCCGTTCGAAGCGGGCCAAGGGGTCCTGACGCCTTCGGCTTTGCCGAAATCCTGCACGCCGTTCAACGCAGATCCAGTACCGGCCATCTCGGACGGCCACGTTGGAGGCGCGCCTTGCCTCCTGCATGGTGCACGATCGTCTGCAAATGCGTACGACAGATCGATCGGCACGATGCGTGACCCCAGCCGCTGCGCGGGTTACCCGTGTTGCGGGAGGAGGTGCGGCGTGACGGTGTTGGACTCACGGCCGGACGTTCCAGGCGACCCCCATGGGCGCATGATGACCCCTATGGAGGGGCCTGAGGCGCTCATTTCCGAAGCCGGCGTAAGCATGGCTCCCGTGGAGGACCTTGGTGCGGGCCGCGGCCCGTTCTGGCTCGACGACTGGCTGCGCGCCAACGCGACCGACGTGCTCGCCTGGCGCCGGCACATCCACGCGCACCCGGAGCTGTCGCGGCACGAGTTCGCGACCACGGAACTGGTCGTCACGCTGCTGCGCACCGTCGGGCTCAAGCCGTGGGTGCTGCCCGGCGGCACCGGCGTCGTCTGCGACATCGGCAGCGGCGAGCGGTGCGTGGCGCTGCGCGCGGACATGGACGCGCTGCCGCTCACCGAGGCGACCGGGCTGCCCTACGCGTCGACCGTCGAGGGCGCGGCGCACATGTGCGGCCACGACGCCCACACGGCGATCCTGCTGGGCGCGGCCCGTGCCCTGGCCGGCGCGCCGGAGCTGCCCGGCCGCGTCCGGCTGATCTTCCAGCCCGCCGAGGAGGTCATGCCCGGCGGCGCGCTGGACATGATCGCCGCGGGCGCGCTGGAGGGCGTCGAGCGGATTTACGGCCTGCACTGCGACCCGCGGCTCGAGGTCGGCAAGGTCGGCATGCGCGTCGGCGCCCTGACGTCGGCGGCGGACCTGATCGAGCTGCGCCTGACGTCCCCGGGCGGCCACACGTCCCGGCCGCACCTGACCGCCGACCTGGTCCACGCGCTGGGCACGGTGATCACGGGCCTGCCGGCGCTGCTGTCGCGCCGCGTCGACCCGCGGTCGGGAACGGTCCTGGTCTGGGGCGCGGTCCACGCGGGCCAGGCGGCCAACGCGGTCCCGCAGGACGGCGTCCTGCGCGGCACGCTGCGCACGGCGGACCACGAGGTCTGGACGGCGCTGGAGCCCCTGGTCGCCTCTTCGGTGGAGTCCCTGCTGGCCCCGACCGGCGTCGGCTTCTCCCTGGACTACCGCCGCGGCGTCCCCCCGGTGGTCTCGGACGCCGAGTCGACGACCTTGATGCGCGCGGGCACCGAAGCCGCCCTGGGCGAGGCCGCCGTGGCTTCGACCGAGCAGTCCTCGGGCGGCGAAGACTTCGGCTGGTACCTGGAGCACGTCCAGGGCGCCTTCGCCCGGCTGGGCGTCTGGCCAGGCGCCCCGGAACCCCAGTCCGACATCCACCGCCCGACGTTCATCCTGGACGAACGAGCGCTGCTCTGCGGAGTCCGAACCCTGGTCCACACAGCCCTAGCCACCCTCGCCTAGTGATGCCCCTCCAATCACGCGTGATGCCTCCCCAGACACGCGTGATGCCTCTTTCCGCACAGGGTTATCCACAGGCATAGCGAGTTGTCCACAGGTCACGGAATCGGCCCTTCCCTTCGACGCGGGAAGGGCCGATTCTCGAGTTCATGATCGATTGGGGAGGACGACATGGGGCGGTTTCACGGGCCGAGGCTGATCGGGTTCTGGGGCGGCGGGCGGTGCTCGAAGGGCTGGCGACGGGGGTGCTCGCGCAGCCCTGGCGCGGCGTGCTCATCCACGCGGCCGATTCGCTGAACCTGCGGACGCTGGCTCAGGCCGCGTTGATCCACGTCGGGCAGCCCGCTGCCCTGTCCGGAGCGACTTCCCTTGCGCTGCATGGGTTTTCGACTGACGGGAACATAGTGATCCATCTGTCCGTACCGCCGGCGAAACGGGCACGTTCGAAGCCTGGACTGGTCGTGCACCGGGCCGAATTCGAGCCTTCGGACGTGATCGAACTCGACGGTCTTCCGGCGTTCTCGCTCGACCTGGCCCTCGCCGACCACCTCTGCGACGGCGACCCGCACACCGCCTTCGCGACGCTCGACCAGGCCATGGCCGGGCTCTCGCCGGACCACTGCCGGACCCTCCGGGACAACGTCCGCGACCGCCTCGTCGACCGCCGGGACCGGCGAGGTATCCACAGGGGGCAGATGTTGCTGGCGCTGGCGACGGGCAGGGCCGAATCACCCCCGGAGAGCATCCTCCGGCTGATCGTGGTCGAGGCAGGGTTCCCGGTTCCGGAAGCGCAGTTCGAGATCACCGCGATCGACGGCCGTCGGCTCTACGTCCTCGACATCGCCTGGCCCGAGCTCCGGATCGCCCTCGAGTACGACGGCTTCGCGGCGCACGAGGAACGGCACGAGCGCGACGCCGAACGGGACGAGCGGATGGCCGGCCGGGGATGGCTCACCATCCGCGCGACGGCGGTCGATCTGCGGGAGCCGGGCCGTGTCCTCGCCGAGTTACGAGACGCGTTCAAGCTCCGATCGGGGCATCACGCGTGATCGGAGGGGCATCACGCGTGATCAGGCGGGCATCACGCGTGATTGGAGGGGCATCAGCCGGTGATGCCGGAGCAGGGGCGGGTGCGGAGGTCGTCGACGTAGTCGGCGGGCGCACCGGCGGCCTCCGCGGCATCGGCCAACACGCCCAGGTAACGCGCGGAAGGCAGGCCGCCCTCGTAGGCGTCCAGGACGTAGAGCCACGCCAGCGCCGAGCCGTCCATCGTCTGGACGCGCAAGCGGATCTTCGAGTGGATCCCCAGCTCGCCGCCTTCCCAGCGGTCCAGCCCGGCCTCGTCCAGCGACGTCACGTCGTAGAGAACGACGAAGACCCGGGAGGCCGGGTCCTCGACGATCGTGGCCAGGGCACCTTCCCAGCCGAGGTCCTCGCCGCCGAAGGTCAGGCGCCACCCCTCCAGCCAGCCGGTGCCGGCCATCGGCGAGTGCGGCGCGCGCTCCAGCATCTGGGCGGGCTCCATGTTCGATCCGTACGCGGCATACAACGGCACGCCGACAGCGTAGCGACACCTTCCTCGCCCGAGCGGACGCACTCGCCGTGTTCGCCCACTTCAGTGTCCGGTCACCTTCGCCGCGTACGGTGTGAGCACCGCAAGCTCAGCCCAGAGGAGGACCCAGGTGACCAGGATCGTGATCATGGGCGGGGGCCCGGCCGGCTACGAAGCCGCGCTGGTCGCAGCCCAGCACGGCGCCGACGTCACGATCGTCGAGAAGGACGGCCTGGGCGGCGCCTGCGTGCTCTACGACTGCGTTCCGTCGAAGACGTTCATCGCGAGCTCTGGCGCCCTGGCGAAGATGCACGACCTCGGCGAGCTCGGCATCAACACCGACCTGGCGGACACCAGCATCGACCTCCCGACCGTCCACGGCCGGGTGAAGGGGCTCGCGCTCGCCCAGTCCGCCGACATCCGCGCCCGCGTCCAGCGCGAGGGCGTCCGCGTCCTCATCGGCGAGGCGCGCTTCTGCGACGAGGAGCCCGGCCTCGCGACGCACAAGGTCGCCGTGACGACGTCCGAGGGCACCGAGAAGCTGCCCGCCGACGTCGTCCTGATCGCCACCGGCGCGACCCCGCGCGTGCTGCCCGGCGCGGTGCCGGACGGCGAGCGCATCCTCGACTGGCGCCAGCTCTACGAGCTCGACGAGCTGCCCGAGCACCTCGCCGTGATCGGCTCGGGCGTCACCGGCGCCGAGTTCGCGTCCGCCTACACCGAGATGGGCGTCAAGGTCACCGTCGTCTCCAGCCGTGACCGTGTCCTCCCGCACGAGGACGCGGACGCTGCCGCGGTGCTCGAAGAGGTCTTCTCGCAGCGCGGCACGACCGTCGCGAAGCAGGCGCGCGCCGACCGCGTCGAGCGCACCGAAAAGGGCGTCGAGATCTTCCTCGCCGACGGCCGCGTGATCGAAGCCAGCCACGCGCTGATGACCGTCGGGTCGGTGCCCAACACCAAGGACATCGGCCTCGACAAGGTCGGCATCTCGCCCGGCCCCGGCGGGTTCATCACCGTCGACCGCGTTTCGCGCACCTCCGTTCCCGGGATCTACGCCGCCGGCGACTGCACCGGCGTGCTCATGCTGGCCTCGGTGGCGAGCATGCAGGGCCGCATCGCGATGTGGCACGCGCTGGGCGAAGGCGTCGCGCCGATCAAGCTCAAGACCGTCGCCGCCAACGTGTTCACCCACCCGGAGATCGCCACCGTCGGTATCAGCCAGCAGGCGATCGACTCCGGCGAGGTGCCCGCGCGCACCATCATGCTGCCCCTGGCCACCAACGCGCGCGCGAAGATGGAGGGCCTCCGCCGAGGCTTCGTGAAGCTGTTCTGCCGCCCCGCCACCGGCGTGGTCGTCGGTGGAGTCGTCGTGGCGCCGCAGGCGAGCGAGCTCATCCTTCCCATCGCGCTCGCCGTCCAGAACCAGCTCACAGTGGACCACCTGGCACTGACATTTTCGGTGTACCCGTCGCTGTCGGGCTCGATCACCGAGGCCGGGCGCCAGCTCATGCGTCACGACGATCTCGACTGACGAAGCACGCAACCCTGCGCGTCTCGTCGCGTCTTGTCGGTTGTAAGGCTGAAGAACGTGAAGGGTGCGAAGGTGCGCAAAACGGTGGTTTTCGTTGCGGCAGCGGTAATCGGGGCGACGGCGCTGGCGGCGCCCGCGACAGCGCAGCAGAGCACCAGTCCCAGCGCGCCCGCCGGCAGCGTCCAGCTCAACGTCAACACCGCGATCAACAAGACGCTCGTGGACAAGTACGTCCGCGACGCGCCGAACGTCGCGCTGGCGAAGTGCGAAGGCGCTTCGCCGGCGTTCTCCTCGCCGGCGCTGACCTTCTCCAACTACACCCCGGGCCCGTTCATGGGCGTCGACGCGAACATCAGCGCGGACGCCGCGCTCAAGCCGGGCACCGGGGCGGGGACGTACCCGCTGACCGTGACGTGCGGCGGAAACACCTACCGCACCCAGTTCACGGTTCCCGCGCCGCAGGTTTCGAGGGTGCCGTCCGGTGCCGCGAAAGCGGGCGACGGGAGCATGGCCGGCTGATCGAAACAGCACCGAAAAACCGCCTCGGAGCACACTCCGGGGCGGTTTTTCACGAGCACCCGGCGCAGGTTGCGAAGGTGCCCGAGGGCGCGCCGCAGCGGTCTCCTGCCGGCGCGACGGATCCGGCGGCGCCCCTGAACCGGCGCGGCGAGCGGGGGTAACGTCAGGCCACCCTGAGAAGCACGAGGGGAGAGCATGACCACGAGGATCACGAACCGGCGGGGCCTGCTGATCGCCGTCGTCGTGGCGCTGCTGGTGGCGCTGGCGGTCCTGGCCCTGACGCTCGGCGGCGGGCCCGGAGCGCCGACCGCGCAGCCGCCGCCCGCCCGGCCCGCCGCGGTGAACCCGGCACCCGCGGCCGGCGGCCGGGACGCCGTCGCGGCGCTGCCGAAGTCCGATCCGGTCTCGATCGACATCCCGAAGATCCGCGCGCACTCGTCGCTGGTCCCGCTGGGGGTCAACGCGGACAACACGATCCAGGTGCCCCCGGTGACCACACCGCTGCAGGCCGGCTGGTACACCTACGCGCCGACGCCCGGCGAGGTCGGCCCCGCCATCGTGCTGGGGCACGTCGACGGCAACCACCAGAAAGGCATCTTCTACCGGCTCAAGGAACTGGCCGCCGGCGACCGAGTCTCGATCGCGCGCAAGGACGGGAGCACGGCGCTGTTCGAGGTGACAAAAGTGCACCAGGTGCCGAAACAGGACTTCGAGAACGAAGGCGTCTACGACGACACAGCGGGCCCTGAACTGCGGCTGATCACCTGCGGCGGCGTCTTCGACCGGAGCGCGCACAACTACGTCGACAACATCGTCGTCTACGCCAAGCTCGTCGCCTCCTGAGGTCCTTCGGCCCTGGTTTTGTCGGTGGTGGGTGCCAGACTGTGTCGGCCGTCACCCGAGGCGGCACGGACGAGGGTTGGGAGACGAGATGTTGTTCCGGGACGAGCGCTGGCCTGACGGCACGCCCAGCTGGGTGGACCTGATGGTGCCGGACCAGGCGAAAGCGGTGGCGTTCTACAGCGGTCTGTTCGGCTGGGACGTGCAGACGGGCGGTGAGGAAACCGGCTTCTACGGCATGGCGGAGCTGAGCGGCCGTCCCGTCGCCGGGATCGGCCAAACCCCACCGGGACAGGAAATGCCCGCGGTGTGGACGACTTACCTGTCGGTGTCCGACGTGGACAAGACGGCCACGGCGATCACCGAGGCCGGCGGCCAGATCGTCATGCCGGTGATGGAAGTGATGAAGGAAGGCCGGATGGCCGTCGCGGCCGACCCGGCGGGCGCGGTCTTCGGCCTGTGGGAACCCGGCCACCACCTGGGCACCCAGGTCACGGCGGCACCCGGCACGCTGGCGTGGAACGAGTGCATGAGCCGCGACTACCCGGCGGCGAAGGCGTTCTACGAGCAGGTCTTCGGGTACGGCTTCCAGGACCTGTCCAACGACGACTTCACGTACGCGGTGCTGCTGGTCGACGGCCGCCCGGTCGGCGGTCTCGGCGCGCTGCCCGCCTCGGTGCCGGCGGAGGTCCCGTCGAACTGGTCGACGTACTTCTCGGTGGCGGACGCGGACGCCAGCGCGGCGAAGGTGGTCGAACTCGGCGGCCAGGCGCTGGACCAGCCGTTCGACTCGCCGTACGGCCGCCAGGTGCGGGTCGTCGACGACCAGGGCGTGCCGTTCCTGGTCATCGCGCCGAACGAGCGGTCCGGGAAGCCGGAGGGCTGGGACGACTGAACGTGCGGGCCGGAGGCGCCTGCGACGCCCCCGGCCCGAGCCGGTCAGTCCTCTTCGGAGACCCAGTCGAAGGTCTTCGTGACGGCCTTCTTCCAGTTGCGGAACTCGCGCTCGCGGCGGGAGTCGTCCATGGCCGGCTCCCACTGCTTGTCCTGAGCCCAGTTGGTGCGGATGTCGTCTTCGGACTTCCAGAACCCGACCGCCAGCCCGGCGGCGTAGGCGGCGCCCAGCGCGGTGGTCTCGTTGACCACCGGGCGGATCACCGGCACGCCCAGGATGTCGGCCTGGAACTGCATGAGCAGCTCGTTGACGACCATTCCGCCGTCCACCTTGAGGGAGGTCAGCGCAACACCGGAGTCCGCGTTCATGGCTTCGAGCACCTCGCGCGTCTGGAAGGCCGTGGCCTCCAGGACGGCGCGGGCGAGGTGACCCTTGTTCACGAACCGGGTGAGCCCGACGATCGCGCCGCGAGCGTCGGATCGCCAGTAAGGAGCGAACAGACCCGAGAACGCCGGGACGAAGTACGCGCCGCCGTTGTCCTCGACGCTGCGCGCGTGCTCCTCGATCTCGGCCGCGGTCGTGATCATGCCGAGGTTGTCGCGCAGCCACTGCACCAGCGAGCCGGTCACCGCGATGGAGCCTTCCAGCGCGTAGACCGTGTCGTTCGAGCCGATCTTGTAGCAGACCGTGGTGAGCAGCCCGTTCTCCGACATCACCTTTTCGGTGCCGGTGTTGAGCAGCATGAAGTTGCCGGTGCCGTAGGTGTTCTTGGCTTCGCCGGGCGAGAGGCAGGCCTGGCCGAACGTCGCGGCCTGCTGGTCGCCCAGGATGCCCGCGATCGGCACGCCGGCGAGCGCGCCCTTCTCGCGGACCTTGCCGTACTCCTCGGACGAGGAGCGGATCTCCGGCAGCATCGAAAGGGGGATGCCCATCTCACCGGCGATCTCGGCGTCCCACTGCAGGGTGTCGAGGTCCATCAGCATGGTGCGGGAGGCGTTGGTCGGGTCGGTGACGTGCACCCCGCCGTTGGCGCCGCCGGTCATGTTCCACAGCACCCAGGTGTCCATGTTGCCGAAGAGCAGGTCACCGGCTTCGGCCTTCTCGCGCGCGCCTTCGACGTTGTCGAGGATCCACTTGATCTTCGGGCCGGAGAAGTACGTCGCGAGCGGGAGGCCGACCTTCGCGCGGTAGCGCTCCTGGCCGCCGCCGAGGTTGCCGAGCTCGGTGACGATCTTGTCGGTGCGGGTGTCCTGCCAGACGATCGCGTTGTACACCGGCTTGCCGGTCGTCTTGTCCCAGACCAGCGACGTTTCGCGCTGGTTGGTGATGCCGACGGCGGCGATGTCGCTGGCGTGGATGTCGGCCTTGGCCAGCGCGCCCGCGGCGACCTGGCGCGTGTTCTCCCAGATCTCTTCGGCGTTGTGCTCGACCCAGCCGGCGCGCGGGAAGATCTGCTCGTGCTCGCGCTGGTCGACGGCGACCACGCGGCCTTCGTGGTTGAAGATCATGCACCGGGTCGACGTGGTGCCCTGGTCGATCGCGGCTACGTACGAAGTCATGTGTGCTCCAGGAATCCGTTGGGTGAGGCGATCAGGTCAGGTTGTGCACGCCGAGGTAGAGCAGCGCGGCGAGCGCGCCACCGGCCAGCGGGCCGACGACCGGGATCCACGAGTAGCCCCAGTTGGCGTTCGCCTTGTTCCTGATCGGCAGCAGGAACGCGTACGCGATGCGCGGGCCGAGGTCGCGGGCCGGGTTGATGGCGTAGCCCGTCGGCCCGCCGAGCGAGGTACCGATCACGAGGACGACGAACGAAACGCCCGCGTAGCCGAGCGCGGAGTTGCCGAAGTTCGGGGTGCCGCCGTCGCCCGTGGCGAACACCGGGCTGAGCAGGATCCAGGCGACCAGGACGAACGTGCCGATGACCTCGGTGACGAGGTTCCACACGGTGTTCGGGATCT
The DNA here is from genome assembly GCF_054781455.1 of Amycolatopsis stemonae. Classification (NCBI taxonomy): domain Bacteria; kingdom Bacillati; phylum Actinomycetota; class Actinomycetes; order Pseudonocardiales; family Pseudonocardiaceae; genus Amycolatopsis; species Amycolatopsis stemonae. The sequence goes on from NZ_BAAGUJ010000008.1 coordinate 207,282, forward strand.
GCGGTGCGGTGGAGAAGATCCCGAGCGTGTTCTCGGGTTCGGGGTGGTCGTCGAACTGCAGCTTGTAGGCCGCCCAGCAGAGCACGGCGCCGATGATCGCGCCGGCGAACTGGCCGATGAGGTAGAAGGGCACGTCGGCCCACTTGGTCTTGTTCGCGATGGCCAGGCCCAGGGTGACCGCGGGGTTCAGGTGCGCGCCGCTGGGCGCGGCGATGCTGGCGCCGGTGAACACACCGAACGCCCAGCCGAAGTTGATGAACAGGAACCCTGCGTTGTGACCGTTGTTCTTGCGAAGCACGTGGTTGGCGACGACACCGTTGCCGAGCAGGATCAGCGCGGCCGTTCCCAGTAGTTCCCAGACGATTATTGCCCCAGCACTCACCGCTGCACCTCCACACTGGACACTCTGCGCAGGGTCGATCACGGCGTGCCACGGCACCGTTGCCGACCCACGTCCGCGCGACGTTACCGGGGCGTAGAAGCGGATTCCAAGCACCGGGTAGCCGAATCTTTTTACCCGTCCGATCGAAAGCCGGCGGATACGCGCCGCGGCCGACACGCACGAGGTGCCGGTTTCCGCCGTGGTTGCAGCGGATCGGTGAACCGGAGGCACGGCAAGATCGCGGAGGGTTACGCCACACGTGTCGTCCGTGGACGGGCGGATGATCACCAGGTCGTGCGATGCTGGAAGCCTCGCCAGCACGAGGAGGAATGTCACGTGGCGCAGCACGCAGCGGAGACGAACCCGGCTCGACTCGGCCCGGTCCGGCGGGAAGAGACCTGGCAACGGCTCGGCAAGGAGACCTTCGACCTCGTCGTCATCGGTGGCGGTGTGGTCGGCGCGGGCACGGCGCTGGACGCCGCGACGCGCGGGCTGCGGGTCGCGCTCGTCGAGGCCCGTGACCTCGCATCGGGGACGTCGAGCCGGTCGAGCAAGCTCTTCCACGGCGGCCTGCGCTACCTGGAGCAGCTCGAGTTCGGGCTGGTCCGGGAGGCGCTGCGCGAGCGGGAGCTGATGCTCACGACGATCGCGCCGCACCTGGTGAAGCCGGTCAGCTTCCTGTACCCGCTGACGCACCGCGTGTGGGAACGGCCGTACACCGCCGCCGGCCTGCTGATGTACGACACGATGGGCGGCGCCCGCAGCGTCCCCGGCCAGAAGCACCTGACGCGCGCGGGCGCGCTGCGGATGGTGCCGGCGCTCAAGCGGTCCGCGCTGATCGGCGGGATCCGCTACTACGACGCGCAGTCCGACGACGCCCGCCACACGATGACCGTGGCGCGCACGGCGGCGCACTACGGCGCGGTCGTGCGGACGTCGACGCAGGTCGTCGGGTTCCTGCGCGAAGCCGACCGGGTGTCGGGCGTGCGCGTGCGCGACGTCGAGGACGGCCGCGAGACGGAGATTTCGGCCGCCGCGGTGATCAACTGCACCGGCGTCTGGACCGACGAGCTGCAACGGCTCTCGGGCGGCCGCGGGCGGTTCCGCGTGCGCGCCAGCAAGGGCGTGCACATCGTCGTGCCGCGTGACCGGATCGTGTCGGAGTCGGGGATGATCCTGCGCACCGAGAAGTCGGTGCTGTTCGTGATCCCGTGGCGCAACCACTGGATCGTCGGGACGACGGACACGGACTGGAACCTGGACCTGGCGCACCCGGCGGCGACGAAGCACGACATCGACTACCTGCTCGAGCACGTCAACAGCGTCCTGGCGACGCCGCTGACGCACGACGACATCGAAGGCGTGTACGCGGGCCTTCGCCCGTTGCTGGCGGGGGAGAGCGAAGAGACGTCGAAGCTCTCGCGCGAGCACGCGGTGGCGCGGGTGGCGCCGGGCCTGGTCGCGATCGCCGGTGGCAAGTACACGACGTACCGGGTGATGGCGGCGGACGCCGTCGACGCGGCGGCGGTCGACCTGCCGGGCCGCTCGCAGCCGTCGATCACGGACAAGGTCCCGCTGCTGGGCGCGGACGGCTACCACGCGCTGGTCAACCAGGCCGACCACCTCGCCGCCGAGCACGGCCTGCACCCCTACCGGGTGAGGCACCTGCTGGACCGCTACGGCTCCCTGGTCAACGAGGTCCTGGCCTCGGCGGAGGGCCGCCCGGAGCTGCTGAAGCCGATCGAACACGCCCCGGACTACCTGGGCGTCGAGGTGGTGTACGCGGCTTCGCACGAGGGCGCGCTGCACCTGGAGGACGTCCTGGCCCGCCGCACGCGCATCTCGATCGAGTACGCGCACCGCGGCGTGGACTGCGCCGAGCAGGTGGCCGGCCTGGTGGGCGAGGTCCTCGGCTGGTCACCCGAAACGGTGAAACGCGAGATCGAGGTCTACAACGCCCGTGTGGAGGCGGAGCGCGAGTCCCAGTCCCAGCCGAGCGACGAGGCGGCGGACGCCCTGCGCTCGGCGGCCCCGGAGGCCCGGGCGGGCATCGTGGAGCCGGTGAGCTGAACCGTCCACAGCCTGGCCGAGTTGCCGCCGAAGGCGAGCGGCCGGGACCAACGGCGTCGCGCGAGGCTCGCCGTCAGGATGTGCGGTGCCAGCGGATCAGGCGTTCGCCCGTCGGGGCCCGGTCGGCTTCCGGGCCGACCAGGGTGAACCCGCACCGCTCCGCCACGATCGCCGACGCCGTGTTGCTCTCCTCGTAGCGATACGTGACTTCCGACAGCTCCAGACCACCGAAGCCGAAGCGCAACGCCGCGTTCAGCGCCGTCGTCGCGATGCCCTTGCCGCGCTCTGCCGGGTGGACCCAGACCGTCGCCTCCGCGTACGCCGCGGGGAGGTTCAGCTCGCGGAGGCCCACTTCGCCCAGCAATCTGCCCGATGTCGGCTCGGCGATCGCCCATGAACAGCGCTCGTCGCCTGCCCATTGGGCTGCTCGCAGGGCTACGTACTCCGTTGCCTCGTCGAGGGTTCGCAAGCGGTAGTTCAGCACGTACTTGCGGTGCGTCGGGTCCGCGAACGCCTCCATCAGCACCTGCCGGTCGTCGAGGTGCCGGTCGGCGCGCAGTTGGCGCAGGTAGTACGTGCCCGCGTTGATCTCCACCGGTTCCACTCCACCCAGCCTAGCCAGGCCGCGAGACCGCCGGGTGATCACGTGGGGTCAGAGCAGCCTCGCTGGGGAACAGCCGGGCCGCCTCGCCGACGACGTGGTCCGGCTCGCCCGCGCACGATCGGGTGGTCGTCGGCCAGAGGACGCGGATCACGCCTGGATCGCCGGGACCTGGGCGTTCACGGCCGTGCCGCCGCCGGGCGTGCTCTCGATCGACAGCGTGCCCGCGACCCGCCGGACCCGCTGGCGCATCCCGTCGAGGCCGAAGCCGGTGCCCTCGCCGCGGTCGCCGGGCCGGAAGCCGACGCCGTCGTCGACGACGTCGAGCAGCACGACGTCGTCCGAATAGGACAGTGTCAGCCCGACTCGCGACGCCTTCGCGTGCTTCTCCGCGTTGGCCAGGGCTTCCTGCGCGACGCGGTAGAGCGCGACCTCCAGGTCCGGCAGCAGCGGCCGGGGATCGCCGGTCGTCTCCGCGCGGACGTCGATCCCCGAGGTGGCCGCGACGCGCCGGGCCAGCTCGGAAAGCGCTTCCGGCAGGTGGGCCGCGTCGAGGGGCTCCGGCCGCAACGCCTGCACCGCGCGACGCGCTTCGCCGAGGCTGTCGCGCGCGAGCGTGCGCACCAGCTCCAGCCGCCGGGCGCGCTCGGGGCCGTCCGCGCTGTCGGCGGCCTGCAGCTGCGTGACGATCCCGGTCAGGCCCTGGGCCAGCGTGTCGTGGATTTCGCGGGCCATCCGCTGCCGCTCGTCGTGCACGCCCGCGTCGCGTGCGCGGGCGACGAGCTGCGCGTGCAGGGCCGCGTTCTCGTCCAACGCGGCTTCGAGCCGCACGTTCAGCTTCCGCCGCGTCTCGCTTTCGGCGCCGACGAACCAGGCGGCGTACAGCAACGGCCCGGCCAGCGACAGGACGAGCACCCAAGTCGGGCTCGGCGACCCGGAGTTGGCGGCCAGCAGCGGCAGCATCGCCGTCGCGGCGACCGCGAAGAAGCCCCAACGCGCCGGGAAGAGCACGAAGGCGAGCGGGTAGCCGAAGGACGCGAAGCCCATGAACGTGTCGTTGCGCGCGGCCAGCACGGTCGCGAGCGCGAGCACGCCGGCGTAGTAGGCGGCGGCCGGCCACGGGTGCGTCGCGCGGTGCGGGAACAGCGGGATCAGCAGCGGCACCCACAGCGCCGCGGCCACCACGAAGACCAGCGTGGTGCCCCCGTGCGCGTCGCGGCCGCCCCAGATCACGCACGCGGCGAGCGCGGCCAGGCCGACGCCGGTGAAGACCGGCCCCGCCAGTCGTTCGCCTCGGGCGTTCAGCGCACCGCCCGGAACCACGCCCATCACGCCGTTGATTCTCACAGGCTCAGCGCCGCCGGCGGACTCCCGCGAGCGCCGCGACCACCAGCGGCAGCGCGACCGAGATGATCAGCAGCCGGCCGCGGGACAGGATGAGCACCACGATCGCGAGGACGATCGCGATCGGGACCGCGCTGCGGGTCAGGAACGTCGACAGGGCGCTTTCGCCGGGCATGACCGGCACCTGGGGCGCGGTGGCCCCGTTGAGCAGCGCGCTGGGGCGCGGGGACGGCAGGTCGTCGAACAGCGGGACGAGTTCGCTGACCCGCTTCGCCGCGGTCACCTTCGCCGAGCGCGTGCCGTACTCGTCGATGTCGAGCCGGCCGCTGCGGACGTGTTCTTCGAGGACGTCCAGGGCGTCCTGGCGTTCGGCGTCGCTCAGCCGCATGTCGCCCACGGCCGGATCAGTGGTCCAGTCCGCGCCGGTGGTCGCGGTAGGAGTCGCGCAGCTCGCGCCGGCGGTCCCGGTCGCGCAGGTGCCGCTCCCGGCGGTCGCGGTGGTCGTGGTCGTGCCCCCACATCGCCCGGCCGAAAATGCCGAGCCCGATCGGCACGAGGATGAACGCGCCGTGCACGACGCCGGTGGCGATCAGGGCGATCGTCACGAGGAAGGCGAACGGCACGAAAGCGGTGATGAACCGCTGCGCCGGGGACCACCCCACCGGACGCGCGGGCTGCTGCGGCGCGGGCGCGGCAGCGGGTTCCGGAGCCGCGACGGTCTTCGGCGCGTCGTCGTACTGGGGGTGCGGCGCGGGCAGGTCCGCGAAGATGTCGACGAGCTCGCCGCGCGTCTTCGCGGCGGTGATCCGCGCCGAGCGCTCGCCGTACTCGTCGATGTCGATCCGCCCCGCGCTCATGTGCTCACCGAGCGCGGTCAGCGCGGATTCGCGGTTCTGGTCGCTGATCCGCAGCTGCGGAGACGGGACTTCGGTCACGTAGTCGATGGTAGGCCGCCTCGGGGGCGGCCCACCACGACATCTGTAACGAACTGCCCTACTTGATCTCGAGAAGCTGCGTGCCCTGCGTCACGGCGGCGCCGACCTCGACCGAAAGGCCGGTGATCGTGCCCGCTTTGTGTGCGGTGACCGGGTTTTCCATCTTCATCGCCTCGAGGACGACGATCAGCTCACCGGCTTCGACCGTCTGGCCCTCTTCGACGGCGACCTTCACGATGGTGCCCTGCATCGGCGCGGTGACGGCGTCGCCGCTCACCGCGGCCTTGCCGCCGCCGGCGCGCTTGCGCGGCTTCGCCTTGACGGCGGTGCCGCCCCCGCCGCCGCCTTCGAGCGCGAACCCGCCCGGCAGCGACACCTCGAGGCGGCGCCCGCCGACCTCGACGACGACGTTCTGGCGAGGCGCTTCTTCGGCGGTCTCGGCTTCCGGCGCCACGAACGGCTCGATCCGGTTGTCGAACTCCGTCTCGATCCAGCGCGTGTGCACGCTGAAGCCGTTCTCGTCGCCGATGAACGCGGGGTCGTCGACGATCACGCGGTCGAACGGCAGCACCGTCGCCATGCCCTCGACGACCATCTCGGCCAGCGCGCGACGGCTGCGCTCCAGGGCGTTGTTCCGGTCCGAGCCGGTGACGATCAGCTTCGCCAGCATCGAGTCGAACTGGCCGCCGATCACGCTGCCGGACTCGACGCCGGAGTCGACGCGCACGCCCGGCCCGCTCGGCGCGACGAACTTCGTCACGGTGCCCGGGGCGGGCAGGAAGCCGCGGCCGGCGTCCTCGCCGTTGATGCGGAACTCGATCGAGTGGCCGCGCGGCTCGGGGTCTTCGGTGATCCGCAGCTTCTCGCCGCGCGCGATGCGGAACATCTCGCGCACCAGGTCGAGGCCGGTGGTTTCCTCCGACACCGGGTGCTCGACCTGCAGCCGCGTGTTGACCTCGAGGAACGAGATCGTGCCGTCGGTCGCGACGAGGTACTCGACCGTGCCGGCGCCGTAGTAGCCGGCTTCCTTGCAGATCGCCTTCGCCGACTCGTGGATGCGCTTGCGCTGGTCGTCGCTCAGGAACGGCGCCGGCGCCTCCTCGACGAGCTTCTGGTGCCGCCGCTGCAGCGAGCAGTCGCGGGTGCCGACGACGATCGCGGTGCCGTGCATGTCGGCCAGGACCTGGGCCTCGACGTGGCGTGGCTTGTCCAGGTACCGCTCGACGAAGCACTCGCCGCGGCCGAACGCCGCGACCGCCTCGCGGGTGGCCGACTCGAACAGCTCGGGGATCTCTTCGCGGGTGCGCGCGACCTTGAGGCCGCGGCCACCGCCGCCGAACGCGGCCTTGATGGCCACCGGCAGGCCGTGCTCGTCGGCGAACGCGACGATCTCTTCGGCGTCCTTGACCGGCTCCTTGGTGCCCGGCACCAGCGGCGCGCCCGCGCGCATCGCGATGTGGCGCGCGGTGACCTTGTCGCCGAGGTCGCGGATCGCCTGCGGGCTCGGCCCGATCCAGGTCAGCCCGGCGTCCAGGACGGCCTGGGCGAAGTCCGCGTTCTCCGAGAGGAAGCCGTAGCCCGGGTGCACCGAGTCGGCGCCCGCGCGCTTCGCGGCGTCGAGCAGCTTGTCGAAGTTGAGGTAGCTCTCGGCGGCCGTGGTGCCGCCGAGCGCGAAGGCTTCGTCGGCCAGGCGGACGTGCGGTGCGTCGCGATCGGGATCCGCGTACACCGCGACACTGGTCAGACCGGCGTCCTTCGCGGCTCTGATCACCCGTACCGCGATCTCGCCCCGGTTGGCGACCAGGATCTTGGTCACCGGACCACCGGTGGATTCGCCGACCTGCTCGGCCACCCCGCACCTCCTGCGTCCCGACAGCTGCATTGCTGACCGCTTTCGCGGTACGGGGAAGTCTACGGATATGACGTCGCGAGTCCCTTGAGTGAGAGCTGAACCACGCTCAGGAGTGGTGCCGCAGCTCCGCGGGCAGCGGCGAGTCGAGCACGATCACGTCGTACGGGTTGGCCGCGTGCACCGTCGGCAGGTGCTCGGTGTTGACCAGCACCCACGGCTGGTGCTCGCCGCAGCAGTCGATCAGCCGGTCCAGCGCGGTGAACGCGACCAGCGCGGTGCGGCCGTCCGGGGTGCGGCGCAGCTCGATCGACGCGCCTTCGGTCTCGGCGCTGGCCGGGCCGGTGGGCAGGTAGAGGGCGGGGGGAAGGTTGGGGTTCGTCACCCGGACAACATAGACGGACACGCTCCGCCACCCCGGGGTGCCTCGGGCGGGTGCCCGGCCGGGGGATTTCAGCCACACCGGCCCGGGGCGCTGCCCACACACAGTCGCGAAGCGGCTTACGCTCTGTCTCATGCGGACTTCGGCGGCGCGCACGCCCCGGTCGGCGCTGCTCACCGCGGTGCTGGCCGGGGTGGTGACCCTCGGCGCGATCGGCGCGGTGTTCCTGCTGCGGCCGCGGCCCGAGGCGCCGTCGGGCGCGGCCGAACCCGCGGCGGCGCCGGTGCCCCCGGCGGTGACCTGCGGCAGCGGGCCGTGCCGCCAGCTCGCGGCGGTGACGGTCGGCGGGACGCCGGTCGTGCTGCTGGCCGACGCGTCGGGTGGTTCGGCGCGGGTGCGCGTCGGGCCCGAGCCGGGCACGGTGTTCGAGCTGTCGATCGCCCAGCTGGGCGTGCGGCTGGACCAGAACTCGCTGCGCTGCATCGACGGCGCGGCACCGACGTGCCTGGTCCGCGGCGCCGTCGGCGAGCACGGCGACGCGGCGTACGGCGAGTTGCTGGTCGCGAGCGGGGGAGTGTGGCGCGACCAGGGCAAGCCGTACTTCTCGGACGCCGGCTCGCTGTCGCTCTACGACGTCACGGCCGACGGGCGCCCGGACGTGATCGTGGTCCGCCACGACTGCCCCGGCACGGACTCGGGCACGCCCAAGTGCGCCGCGGCGCCGGTGCTGGGCCAGGTGTACGACCTGACGGGCAAGTCCGTCGGCTGCACGCGCCGGGTGACGTCCCCGTCGGACCTGCGCGGCTGGCCGGACGTCCGCCTGACCCGCGCCGACCTCCGCGCCTGCCCCTCCTGACCGGAGCCGTCACTCCACGGGAAAGCGCGGTCAGGCGGGGGCGGGTTCCGTGTGGCGGGCCGCCGAGCCGTCGTCGGTCGTCTGGGGGCGGTCGGTGGGGGCGTCGAGGACCTCGTCGTCGAGGAGACCCTCGCTGCGCGCCACGATCGTCGGGACCACGATCTGGCCGGCCACGTTCGTCGCCGTGCGCATCATGTCCATGATCGGGTTGACCGAGTAGATCAGCGCCAGGCCGAGCGCGACCTGCTTGGCGTCGAGGCCGATGAACGACGTCGTCAGCGTGAACGCCGTCAGCCAGCCGGTGGTGCCGGCCGTCGCCAGGGCGCCGACCACCGCGACCACCACGATGCCCACGTACTGCCAGAAGTTCAGCGACACCCCGGCCAGGTTGGCGACGAAGATCGCCGCGATCGCCGGGAACACCGCCGCGCAGCCGTCCATCTTCGTGGCGCTGCCGAGCGGGGTCGCGAAGGCCGCGTACGCCGGCTGGACGCCGAGGTTCACCGCGGACTGGCGGGTCAGCGGCAGCGTCGCGGCCGAGGACTGCGAGGCGAACGCGAACTGGATCGCCGTGCCGGCCTTCGCGAAGAACTTCAGCGGGCTGACCTTCGCCACGAACTGCAGCAGGATCGGGTAGACGACGAACAGCACGAGCAGGCAGCCGACGTACACCGCGAGCGTGGTGGAGAACAGGGGGCGGAACAGCGCGTCGCCGTAGTTGGAGACGGCCGCGCCGATCAGGCCGATGATGCCGATCGGGGCCAGCCGGACGATCCAGCCGAGGTAGCGCTGGATGATCTCGAACACGCTCGTCGTGAAGTCCACGAACGGCTTGGCCTTGTCACCCAGGCTGTAGGCGGCGGCACCGATCACCAGCGCGAGGAACAGCACCTGCAGTGTCTCGCCGTCGGAGAACGCTTTCACGAAGTTCTCCGGCAGCAGCCCGTTGACGAAGGCGTCCCACGAGCCCCAGTGGTCGACGCTCTTCGCCGCCTTGTCGGCGTTCTTGGCCGTCGCCGTGACGCCGCCGAGCCCGCCCGATCCGGGGTTGAAGATCCGGCCGACCGCGATGCCGATCAGCGACGCGACGAACGAGGTGATGGCGAACCACAGGACGGTCTTGCCGCCGAGGCGCGCGGCGGTGCGGCCGCCGCCGAGCTTCCGGAGGCTGTTGATGCCGACCACGATCGCCGTGAAGACCAGCGGGATCACCGCGATCTGCAGCAGCGTGGTGAAGATGGTGCCGATCTGGTCGAGGAGATCGGTCAGCCAGCCGGCCTCGGTCTGCCGTGCGACGACGCCGAGTGCGGCGCCGACGACGAGCGAGCCGAGGACCGCGGCCGCGAACACCCGCGGTTTGGTGTAGGTCCGGACAAAAGACACGGGGCGACTCCGGTGCTCGAAAGTTTCTCGTTTTGCCTCGTGAAGAGAACGTCAGGCAAGCGAGCACTCTTCCGGATCACCCGTTCGTGTGGCGCTCTTCTCAGGATGCGGGACGCCGCCAGAGATCGACGACGCTCACCCCGACCTCGGCGAGCAGGCGGCGCGTCAGCGGCAGGCTGATGCCGATGACGCTCGTGTGGCCGCCGTCGAGCCCGTCGACGAACCAGCTGCCCAGGCCGTCGATCGTGAACCCGCCGGCCACGTGCAGCGGCTCGCCGGTGGCGACGTAGGCGTCGATCTCCGCGGTGCTCGGCGTGCCGAACCGGACGGTGGTCGACTCCCAGCCGCTGGTCTCTTTCGCGCGCGTCCCGCCGTCGAGCCGGACGACGGCGTGCCCGGTGAGGAGTTCACCGGATGACCCCGCCATCGCGGCCCAGCGCTCCCTCGCGATGTCCGGGTTCGCCGGTTTGCCCACCATCTGCCCGCCGATGTTCAGCATCGAGTCGCAGGCGACGACCACGGCGTCCGGGTGGACCGCCGCGACCTGGTCGAGGACGGCTTCGGCTTTGGCCGCGGCGAGCGCCGCGACGAGCTCGGACGGCGAAGGGCCGGTCAGCGAGGCGGCGACGGCGTCCTCGTCGACGCCCGAGACGAACACGGCCGGGTCGAGGCCCGCGGAGCGCAGGAGGGCGAGGCGGGCGGGGGACTGGGAGGCGAGGACGAACTGCACACCCGGAACGTACCCGGACGCCTGTCGTGACCGAATTGTGACCGGCACCACTCGGTTGCGGAGTTAGTTTGTTGTGGCTCGCAACATATGGCACCGGGATGCTCGGAGGTGACCGATGACCGTGCGCGTGACGGCCACGTCAGCCGCCAGGTCGCAGCCGCTGTGGTGGGCCAGGCTCCGGACGCCGAAGGACCGGGAGACCGTCCGCGCGGACTCGGCGCGGGAGTCGAAGACCGCGCGCTGAAGCCACCGCTCCCGCGGTCCGGGCGAGCCTCCGGCACCCGACACCGGAGGCTCGCCCGGTTTTCAGGCCGCGGCGGTCTCGGGGGCCGGCGCCGGGGTTTCCCAGCGCGGCTTGACCCGTCGCATCACGGCCGCCGAGAACACGCCCAGCAGCAGTACCGCCATGGGCAGCAGCATCGTCACGCGGGCGGCGTCGGTCAGTCCACTGTGGACCGCTTCGGAGGCGAGGCGACCCGCCTGGGCGGCGATCTCGGCCGGCAGGCCCGGCATGGACGGCGCGCCGCCCGAAGAGCCGAACTCCCCGGTGTTCGCCGCCGCGTGCGCGATCCCCTCGGCGAACGGCGCCCGGTACTGCGCCGGGAGCTGTGAAGCCGCCTTCGCCGCTTCGTCCGCGATGGACGAGCTCACCTGGGCCTGCAGCAGAACACCGATCGCCGCGGACCCGAGCACGCCGCCGACCTGGCGAGACGTGTTGAAGATGCCCGAAGCCGTCCCGGCCAGGCGAGGCTCCACCGACCCCATCGTCATGTTGCTCATCGGCGAGAAGATGCAGCCGATGCCGAGCCCGCACACCAGCAGTGCCGGGACGAGGCTCCACGGGTTGGTCGTCGGCGACGCCTGCAGCGCGATGACGCCCAGGCCCGCCGCGAGCGCGGTCAGCCCGAACATCACCAGGTACTTGCCGTTCACCTTGTCGGAGAGGTTCCCGACGAACGGCGCGACGATGCCCGACAGCAGCGACATCGGCGCGGTCAGCAGGCCCGCCATCGTCGGGGTCAGGCCGAGCACCGACTGGATGTAGATCACCAGCGGCAGGAACATGCCGGTCATCGCGAAGCCGACCGTCGTCGCGGTGAGCGTGCCCGCCGAGAAGTTGCGGTTGGCGAACACCTGCAGCGGCAGCAGCGGCTCGCGCCTGTTGTACTTCTGCCACACCAGGAACGCGACCAGCAGCAGCACGCCGGCGCCGATGATCTCGAACACCGTGATGCCGCCCCAGACGGTGCCCCAGTCGTACTGCTGGCCGTTCTGCACGCCGAACACGATGAACAGCAGCGCCAGGCTCGAGAGCACGATGCCGATCAGGTCGAACGAGTGGGAGTGCTTCGGCTGCCAGTCCGGGACCAGCGCCAGCGTCAGGCCGATGGCGATCACGCCGATCGGGACGTTGACGTAGAAGATCCACTCCCAGCCGAAGTGGTCGACGAGCACGCCGCCGAGCAGCGGGCCGGTGATCGTCGCCAGCCCGGCGACGCCACCCCACATGCCCATCGCCGGGCCGCGCTTGGCCGGCGGGAACAGGTGCGTGATGAACGCCAGCGTCTGCGGCGTCATCAGCGCGGCACCGAGCCCCTGCACGGCGCGCGCGGCGATCAGCATCTCGACGTTGCCGGACAGGCCGCACCACAGCGACGCGCCGGTGAACACGACCAGGCCGGCGAGGAAGACGCGCTTCGGGCCGAAGCGGTCGCCGAGTCGGCTGGTGAACAGCATCGGCACGGCGTAGGTGAGCAGGTAGACGCTGATCACCCAGACGACCGAGTTCAGCCCGGCGTTCAGCTTGGTCAGCATGGTCGGGATCGCGATCGACACGATCGTCGTGTCGAGCAGGATCATGAAGAAGCCGAGGCACAGCGCGCCCAGCGCCGCCCACGGGTTAGCTTGTCTTGCGTTCATCGTCGTCTTCCCCGGTGATGAGCTTGAGGATGGGTTCGTGGTGGTTGTCCTGGAACGGGATCCGCCCGGACTTGAGGTCTTCGTGGAGGCGCTCGGTCCACTCGAGCTCGAACTTCCGCTGGTCGGTCTTGTAGCGCCAGTCGATCCAGTAGATCGGCGGGGTCTCGTCCTCGGCCAGCCGCTGCAGCACGGCCTGGTCGGCGGCCACCGCGGCGCGCAGCCGGGTGATGCGGTGTTCGAGCTCGATCAGGGAGGTCTCGCGCCCCAGCTCGTCGATCACGGCGAGCCCGGACAGGTAGGCCGGGAACTCTTCGGTGAGGTCCCCCAGCAGTTCGCGGCCGCGCTGGTTGAACTCGTCCAGCCCGGCCGGGGTCATGCCGTAGACGGTCCGTTCGGGCCGCCTGCCGTCGCGCTGCGTGTCGACGACCTGGATGAAACCGCTGCGCTGCAGGCGTTCCACGGTGTGGTAGAGCGACCCGGCCTTCACGTTGACGCGGGTGTTCACGTACCGCTCGCGCATGAGCTGGGCCATCTCGTACGGGTGCATGGGCTTCTCGTGGAGCAGCTCCAGCACGGCGAGGCCGAGCGGGGTCAGCTTGGCCGAGGCCATGATCGTTAGTCCCTTCGGATGACTCCATGTCGGTTATTCCACGTGGACTATACGGCGCAGACCAAGGCGTGGTCCACGGCTATTTCCGTGACCGTCCGTACACGGCACGGAGGCCCCCATGATCTCGTCATGGGGGCCTCCGTGGCTTCTCTCAGAACGGCCAGTCGGCGTTCTTCCCCGCCTCGAGCAGGGGAATCATCCGGAACGCCTGGTCGGTCAGGCCACCGAACGCGTGCCGGTGCGCGGTGCCGGACGGCGCGTGACCGTACCGGTAGCCGGCCAGGTTCCACGTGTACAGCGGGACGTGCGCGGGCAGCGCCTGCCCGACGTCGCCGTACGACGCTTGCTCGTCGGTGAGGATGACGACGCGGTCGTGCTGCGCGAAGTGCCGCTTCACCGCGGCCACCGTGTTCGTGCCGCCGCCGAGGAAGTACCCGCGGGACTTCCAGCGCTCGACGTCGCTCAGCAGCGAGCCGCCCGGGCGCAGCTTGAACACCTTCGTGTGCGCGCCGCCCAGCAGGAACCCGTCCGAGAACGACACGACGTCGGCGTCCGCGCACCGGCGGCCCAGCGCCAGGCCGAAGACCGCGGCCGCGTCCCAGCGCATGAGCGTGCCGTCGCGGCTGAAGCCCATGTTCATCGACGCCGAGGTGTCGACGAGCACGAGCGTCCGGCCCGGCAGGGCGGGCACGTTCGCCAGCGAGTGCGCGATCGCCTGCTCCAGCGCCCACGCCCACCGCAGCGACGGCGCCGCCCGGTAGGCCGACAGGAACCGCATCGGCAGCTGCCGCGACTTCGCGACCTGGGCGGGATCGGCGAGCCGCGCGGCGACGCCCTGCGCGACCTCGTCCGAGACGCCGGCCTCGTCGAAGTTGCGCAGGTTGCGCAGGGTTGCCATGTAGCCCATCGACGGGATCAGCGCCTCCCAGACGCGCGCGTCCAGCGGGCCCTGCAGCCAGCCGGCGACCGACTCCCACGTCATGCCCGCCGCGCGGAGGACGTCCGCGGCGTCCGGCCGCGCGAACAGCTCGCGGCGGCGCGGCACGTCCCACGCCATCAGCTCGGCGCGGGCGCGCAGCACGCTCAGTTCGGCCGGCAGCGGGTTTCCGCGGTCGTGGCGCTCGTCGAGGATGTGCTTGAACAGCGCTGTGTCGCCGTTCGCCGGGTGGGTCAGCTCGAGGACGTCGGCGAACCGGAACGCCCGGGCGGCCGAGTCCCACTTGACGTACGCGCGCTCGTCGTAGAGCCTCCGCGCCGCATCGGCGACGCCGCGCTTGACCGGCTTCGGGATGTTCCTGCCGTGCACGGAAGTCCAGTAGGCGAGCAGCTCCCCGGGCTCGTCGGCCCGCTGCAGGACGTCGGCGACGACCTGACGGCCGAGCCCGTCGAGCCCGGCATCGAGGCGCGCCTTGGCGAACTCGGCCGCGCCGGCGAGCGACGCGCTGCGCAGGTTCGCCTCGGTCCGCAGCCAGCGCAGGAACCGGGCCGTCCACTGTGGATCCTCAAGGGTCGCGACATGGACGAGCTCGGCGTAGCGCGTGTCGCGCGCGCCGGCGGACTCGTAGTAGGTGTGCTCGCCGACCATGGTGGTGACGGCGAGCAGGAAGAGCTCGGACCGCGCGTCGCGCGCGTAACCGGCACCACCCTGGTGGGTGACGCCGGACGGCGTGGCCTCACTGCGGACCGGCGACGTCGCTGCGGGCGCGCGTGCGGTGGTGAACTTGCTCATTTTCTCCCCCTCTCGCGGGGAGCCGCGGCCACAGCGATGCCCGAGATCGAAGTCGGTGAAGGTACGTAGCTGCTCTGGCCACTGAGCTACCGGACCACGTGGTCCGGGAGGGATTCGAACCCCCGACCCGCCCATTAAGAGTGGAAGTAACCTTCGCCTGCGCACCGGGCATCGGTGAAGCCGCGGCTCCCGAGTTCGTGCTCGCACCGGGAGTGCGTCTTGAAGCTGGTGTGCCCGAGATCGAAGTGGTGAAGGCTTTCGGGAGTCGAACCCAAGGGATACCGGAGAAGTAACCCTCACCGCCGCACCGGGCGAAGACCACGGTAGCCGTCGTGCCGGGGTAGCGGAAACCAATTTCCGGCAACGGGCTAACCCGTACTATAGTTGATGTAGACGTACTAAAATACGGGTGAGGGCGATGGAGCTGAACAGGCCGCTGGCCACGGTGACGCCAACTCTGGACGGCGATGTGCTCGCCGTCCTGGCCGGTTTCGGCGGGACGTTCACGACCGGGCAACTGCACCGCGTGCTGGGCAAGCACTCGGAAGAGGGGATCCGGAAGGTCCTCCAGCGGCTGGTCCGGCAGGGCGTCGTGCACGCTGATCGGGTCGGCAACGCTTTCGCGTACCGGTTCAACGGCGACCATCTCGCCGCGGAGTACATCACCGGGCTGGCGGGCCTGCGGGGAAGGCTGCTGGAGAGGATCGAATCCACTTTGGAGTCTTGGCGGCCACGTCCGAAGTACGCCGCGGTGTTCGGGTCGGCCGCCCGGGGCTCCATGACGCTCGAAAGTGACATCGACCTGCTCCTGGTTCGGCCGGACGATGCGGACGAAGATCGCTGGGCCCTTCAGGTCGACGGCTTGGCTGCCGATGTTTCCCGGTGGACCGGCAATGACACCCGGATCCTCGAATTCACGGTGGCCGAGGTCGTGGCACGGGGCCGCGACGAGCCCGTGCTCGGCGACGTCCTGCGCGACGGTCTCACCGTGGCCGGTCGCCACGCCTGGCTGGCCGGGCAGATCCGGAAGAGAAAGAGCTGAAGTGCGCACGAAGAGATGCACCGCCGAAATCCAGCGTGGCCGCTTGGCCAAGGCGGAGCAGTTCTGGGAGGTGGCAGGCTTGGTGCGCGACCTCGCGGACGAGCACGACCCCAGCGAGATCGGCGACGCGTACGTGACCCTTTGCGTGCATGCGGGAATCGCCGCCGCCGACGCGCTGTGCTGTGCCGGTCTCGGCGAGCATGCGCAAGGCGAGAAGCACGACGACGCGGTCCAGCTCTTGGCGAAGGTGGACGTGGAGGCGAGCCGCGCTCTTCGCGCGTTGCTGGGACTGAAGACCAAGGCGGGCTACAGCCACACGTCGGCCACGGCCGAGGAGTTCAAGCGCGCGGGCCGGAGCGCCGAAGCGCTCGTCATACGAGCTCGCCGGCGGACGATGGGCTAGCGCCGCCCGCAAGTAGTTCGTGCTAAGAACTATGTATAGTCAGTTCGTAGCACGAACTAAACTGGGAGGAACCATGGTCCACTTCGGTATCGGCGTGTCCACGGCGGTCGCCGCCGTTCCGGACAGCCTGAAGCTCGCCGTCCAGGTCGATCGGGCCGGGCTCGACCTGCTCACCGTGTCCGATCACCCCTACCACGCCGACCGGCTCGACGCCTACGCCGAACTTGGGGTACTGCTGGGGCGGACGACGCAGATCTCCGGCCTGGTCAGCGTCACCAACCTGCCGACGCGCCCGGCGCCGATGCTCGCGCGCACCATCACGAGCCTGAACGCTCTGACCGGCGGCCGGATCGTGCTGGGCATGGGGGTCGGTGGCCTCTGGGACGACATCGCGCGGCTCGGGTTCACCAAGCTGACTCCCGGCCAGGCCGTCCGGGCCTTCGAAGAGGGGATCCGGCTCGTCAAGATGCTCGGCGGGGGTGGCGGGCCCGTCACCTTCGACGGCGAATTCCACCAGGTCACGAACCTCGAGCCCGCCGCGGCGAAGATCCCGCCCGTGTGGACCGGGTCCGTCGGGCCGAAGTCCCTGGCCGTCACCGGGCGGGTCGCCGACGGGTGGATGCCCGGGCACGCCGCCGACTGGCTCAGCGAGCGCTACCGCACCTCGCGCCCGGTCATCGACAAGGCCGCCGTCGACGCCGGGCGCGATCCCGGCGAGGTCGTCACCGTCTACAACTTTCCCGGACGCATCACCGCGGAGCCGCTGCCGAAGACCCGCGCCGACGACGGGCGCTGGATCGGCGGCTCGCCGGACCAGTGGGTCGAAGAATTGACCGGCGCGGTGCTGGAGCACGGCGGCGCCGGGTTCGTCCTGTTCGGGCCCGGCGGCAGCACGCCCGACGAGACCGCCGCCGCGCGCTGGGCCGGGGAGATCGTGCCCGCCGTGCGCGAAGCCGTCGCGAAGTAGGCTGGCGCGATGGGGAAACGCGGGGAGGACCTCGGTGTCGTGGCCGGGCTTGTGCGGGCGTCGTTCCTGGTGAACGCCGTCTACGCCGAATCGGCGCGCGAGTACGGCCTGACCGTGCCGCAGGGGCAGCTGCTGTGTGTGCTGATGGGCCGGCCGTACGGCATGGGCGACCTCGGCGCGACGCTCGGCCTCGAGAAGTCCAGCCTCACCGGTCTGGTCGACCGCGCGGTCCGGCGCGGGCTCGTCCGCCGCGAGCCCGACCCGGACGACCGCCGCGCGGTCCAGGTGGTCCTGACGGACGAGGGCCGCGAACTGGCGGAGGAGTTTTACGCGGCAACGTGCCGGCGCGTGGACGAACTCGCGGCGGGCCTGTCCACCCCGGACCGCGACCGGCTCGCGGCGCTGCTGGGCCGGGTGGTGCGGGACAACGAAGTGCCGACTGTTTTCCTCGACGTCATCTGATCCCGACTTTCGTCGGGCCATCGCCGGGTGACAGTGGGAGCACCAGGTTCCCTGCCCGAGGAGCACCATGAAGCGCCTCATCCCGTTCGCCGCCGCTGTCCTTTTCGCCGGATTGGCCGCCGCTCCCGCACACGCCGCCGCCGTGCACCGCGTCCTGTTCGACAACACCAAGGCCGAGACCGCGGGCAACGCCGACTGGATCATCGGCACCTCGCAGCCCGACCCGACGGCGCAGAACTCCGCGCCGCAGAAGGAAACCGACTGGACCGGCGCGCTCTCGGCGTGGGGTGTCGCGCTGCAGAAGACCGGGCAGTACAGCCTCAAGACGCTGCCCGCCGGCAACACCATCACCTACGGCACCGGTGGCGCGCTCGACCTCCAGAACTTCGACGAATTCGTGCTGCCCGAACCGAACGTCGTGCTGAGCGCGGCCGAAAAGTCCGCCGTCATGCGGTTCGTCCAGAACGGCGGCGGGCTGTTCCTCATCTCCGACCACACCGGCAGCGACCGCAACAACGACGGCTGGGACTCCCCGGCGATCATCAACGACCTGATGACGAACAACGGCGTCGACAACACCGACCCGTTCGGCTTCTCGGTCGATCTCAAGAACATCTCCAGCGACCACCCGGTGGCCATCAGCGACAGCACGAACCCCGTGCTCAACGGTCCTTTCGGCACGGTCAAGCACAGCCTGATCGCCAACGGCACGACGTTCACCCTCAAGCCGGCGGACAACGCGAACGTCAAGGGGCTCGCGTACCTCAGCACGTCGTCGCCGGGGAATTCCAACGCCTTCTTCGTGACCAGCACGTTCGGCTCCGGCCGCGTCGCGATCTGGGGGGACAGCTCGACCATCGACGACGGCACCGGCCAGTCCGGCAACACGCTCTACAACGGCTGGACGGACCCGACGGCCGACAACGCGGCGCTCGGCCTGAACGCGACGGCATGGCTCGCCGGCGGCGGCACGACCACCCCGCCGCCGCCCCCGGGCACCTGCACCGCCGGACAACTGCTCGCCAATCCGGGCTTCGAGTCGGGCGCGACGGCCTGGACGGCTTCGGCGAGCGTGATCGGCCAGCACGGCACCAGCGAACCCGCCCGCACCGGGACGTGGAGCGCGTGGCTGGACGGCTACGGCTCGGCGCACACGGACACCGTCAGCCAGACGGTGACGCTGCCGAGCGGGTGTTCGGCGTACACGTTCTCGTTCTGGCTGCACGTCGACACGGCCGAGACAGGCACGACCGCCTACGACAAGCTGACGGTCAAGGCGGGCAGCACGACGTTGGCGACGTACAGCAACCTCAACGCGGCCAGCGGGTATCAGCAGCGAAGCTTCTCGTTGTCCTCGTACGCGGGCCAGTCCGTGACGCTCAGCTTCAGCGGCGTAGAGGGCTCACAGCTGCAGACGTCCTTCGTCGTCGACGACACCGCCGTCACGGTGAGCTAGCTGGGGAAGCCTGAAGCGCGCCAAGCACCTTCGCCGGGGTGGAGCGGTCTACGCAGCGAAGCAGCGTGATCGCCCCACCACGACGTACGCGGCTTCGGCTTCTCCGGCGCCTTCGCTGCCGACGCCGCGGCGACGACCGCCGTCAGCGCCGCCAGCTCGGCGTCGCTCGGGTTTCCGCGGACCACCCGCAGCAGGGGCTTCTCGTCGCTGCTCACAGCGGGATGTTCCCGTGCTTCTTGGGCGGCAGCGACTCGCGCTTGTTGCGCAGCAGCGACAACGCGCGCGCGACGTGGCCGCGGGTGTGCGCCGGCACGATGACGGAGTCGACGTAACCGCGTTCGGCCGCCGCGTACGGGTTGAGCAGCGTGTCCTCGTACTCCTGGATCAGCTCGGCGCGCAGCGCGTCCACGTCGCGGCCCTCGTTGGCCGCGTTGGCCAGCGTCTTGCGGTGGACGATGTTCGCCGCGCCCTGGGCACCCATCACCGCGACCTGCGCGGTCGGCCAGGCGAGGTTGATGTCGGCGCCGAGGTGCTTGGAGCCCATGACGTCGTACGCGCCGCCGTAGGCCTTGCGCGTGATGATCGTGACCAGCGGGACGGTCGCCTCCGCGTAGGCGTAGATCAGCTTCGCGCCGCGGCGGATGATGCCGTTCCACTCCTGGTCGGTGCCCGGGAGGAAGCCCGGGACGTCGACGAAGGTGAGCACCGGGATGTTGAACGCGTCGCAGGTGCGGACGAACCGGGCGGCCTTCTCGGAGGCGTCGATGTCGAGGCAGCCGGCGAACTGCGTCGGCTGGTTCGCGACGACGCCGACGCTCTGGCCGTCGACGCGGCCGAAGCCGACGATGATGTTCGGCGCGAACAGCTCGTGGACCTCGAGAAACTCGCCGTCGTCGACCACGCGGTTGATGACCTCGTGCATGTCGTACGGCGTGTTCGGCGAGTCCGGGATGAGCGTGTCGAGCTCGCGGTCGGAGTCGGTGACATCGTCGAAGAACCCGGCCGGGGCGTCCGACGGCTCGAACACCGGCGCGTCCGACAGGTTGTTCTGCGGCAGGTAGGAGAGCAGTTCCTTGACGTAGGCGATCGCGTCTTCGTCGTCGGAACCGAGGTAGTGCGCGACGCCGGACTTCGTGTTGTGCGTGCGGCCGCCGCCGAGCTCCTCGAAGGTGACGTCCTCGCCGGTGACCGTCTTGACGACGTCCGGGCCGGTGATGAACATCTGCGAGGTCTCGTCGACCATCACGACGAAGTCGGTGAGGGCGGGGGAGTAGACGTGGCCGCCCGCGTTCGCGCCCATGATCAGCGAGATCTGCGGGATCACGCCGGACGCCTTGACGTTGCGGTTGAAGATCTCGCCGTAGAGGCCGAGCGAGACGACGCCCTCCTGGATGCGCGCGCCGCCGCCTTCGTTGATGCCGATGATCGGGCGGCCGGTCTTGATCGCCAGGTCCATGACCTTGACGATCTTCTCGCCGTAGACCTCGCCGAGGCTGCCGCCGAAGACGGTCACGTCCTGGCTGAACACGCACACCGGGCGGCCGTCGACGGTGCCGTAACCGGTCACGACGCCGTCGCCGTAGGGGCGGTTCTTCTCCTGGCCGAAGTTGGTCGAGCGGTGCCGCGCCAGCTCGTCGAGCTCCACGAACGAGTTCTCGTCGAGCAGCAGCTCGATCCGCTCACGCGCGGTCTTCTTGCCCTTGGCGTGCTGTTTCTCCACGGCGCGGGCCGAGCCCGCGTGCACCGCCTCGTCGTAGCGGCGATAGAGGTCGGCGAGCTTGCCGGCCGTGGTGTGAATGTCCGGTTCGTCCTCGGGCGGCGTCCCGAGCGGCTCCGTCGCACTGCTCATTCCCGGGAGCTTAACTACTTGTCGGTCACTTCGCGTGTGGCGTAGGCAACGTCCATGAAGATCCGGACGCTGGCTGCCGCCGACCTGCCCGCCTGCGCCGACCTGGCCGAATCCCGGTCATGGCCGCGCGAGCCGCCGAAGTGGCGGCTGCTGCACGAGGTCGGGCAGGTGTTCGGAGTGGACGCCCCGGACGGCGCGGGGCTGGCGGCCTGCGCGGCGCTGGTGTCGTTCGGGACGCTGGCGTCGATCTCGATGGTGCTGGTCGCGCCGCGGTTCGAGCGCCGGGGCCTGGGCCGCGCGATCACGGAGCACGCCGTGGCGGCGGCGGGCGACCGGGTGGTCTTTCTCCACGCGTCGAAGTTCGGCCGCCCACTCTACGAGTCGATGGGCTTCGCGGCCGACGGCGGGTGCCAGGGCCACACGGGAAAGTTCGCCGACGACGGCGGGCCGGGTGCCGCGCCGGGGTCGTTGTCCTCGGCGCTCGAACTGGACCGCCGGGCCCAGGGCGTGGACCGGCGGCCGCTGCTGGAACGGCTCGGCACGCCGTTCGCGGTGGCCGGCGGCTTCGCGTTCGGAGCGGACATCGGCCACGTGACGGTGATCGGCCCGGTGGTCGCGGAGTCGGAGGCCGCGGCGAAGGCCGTGATCCGCGGGGTCGCGCGCTCGGCGACCGGCGAGGTGCGGGTGGACCCGGACTTCCGGTTCCCGTCGCTCACCGGGTGGGTTCGCGAGCGGGGCCTCGTCCCGGGTCCCCCGGCACCACGGCTGGTCCTGGAGGGCCGCGCATTGCCGGGCGACGCCTCGATGCGGTTCGCCCCGTTCACGCGGGCGGTGGGCTGACCGGTTCGCTCGGCGGCCGCGAGATCGTTCCCTGGACGGCCTTCGTCTCCAGTTCCGTCAAACTGAACTCGTAGGTCTTCACGAGCCAGTAGATGCCGAACACCCACAACGCGGCGGTCTCGACCCAGAACAGGGAAACGAAGTTCAGCCAGTCGAGGATGGCCACCAGCAGGGGGAGAGCGATCATCGCGAGACCGATCACGCGGTAGGCGACGCGCAGGATTTTTTGCTTGTTCGCATCGGTGACCATTCCGACGGTGTTGCCCGCGTAATGGAAGGCGACCACGCCCATGCAGGCAAAGGTGACGAAGGCGCAGATCCCGTGGCCCAGCGGGAAGGTGAAATCGGACGCATACCCGGTCGTCCCCTTGGCGACGGCGCACGGCAGCAAGGCGACGCCGATCGCGGCCAGGCCGGCGACGTTCAGCAACAGGTTCTCGGCCCGTTTGAAAATCTTGTACAGGAACAGAAAGGTCCCGGTCGTGATGAGCGCGCCGACGAGCACGTCGCGCAGGGGCGAGTGGTAGTAGCCGCTGATCGAGTCCGGTTGCGGCCCGGAGATCGTCAGGTTGCCGACAAGGAGCAGGAAAAGGGGCAAGAGGAGGGCGATCAAGGCCATTGCCCACCGCAATGCGAAGTACGTCTTGGCGATGTAAGCCTGCAGGGTCTTGCTGTTCGGAAGATTGTCGTTCATGGTCCAGCACCTCGAAAGCATCTCGTGTGCCGGAAAGTCGCACTCGATCTGAGCGCGGTTACGCCTGTCACTCGGATGGCCGATTTAGTGCGGAGCGGGCCGGACCAGCCCCGACTCGTACGCCGCGATCACCAGCTGGGCTCGGTCGCGGGCCGCGAGTTTGTGCAGCAGTCTGCCGATGTGGGTCTTCACCGTGGCGATTCCGACGTGCAGCCGGGCGGCGATCTCGTCGTTCGACAGCCCTCGCGCGATCAAAGCCAGGACCTCCTGCTCGCGTGCCGTCACGCCGTCCAGGCGCTTCACCGGGCCCGTCGGGAGCCGGGTGAATTCCGCCACCAGGCGGCGCGTCACCGAGGGGGCCAACAACGCGTCGCCCGCAGCCACGATTTCGATCGCCGACAGCAGGTCCGCCGGGCGGGTGTCCTTCAGCAGGAACCCGCTCGCGCCCGCGCGCAAGGCCGCGTACACGTATTCGTCCAGGTCGAACGTCGTCAGCATCAGCACCCGGACGTCCGAGGACGCGCAGATCCGGCGCGTCGCCTCGATGCCGTCCATCGACGGCATCCGGACGTCCATCAGCACGACGTCCGGATTCTCGCGCCGCGTCAACGCCACCGCCTCGACGCCGTCCGACGCCTCGCCGACGACCTCCAAGCCCGGCGCGCTGTCGACCAGCACGCGGAAGCTGCCGCGCAGCAACGCCTGGTCGTCGGCGATCAGCACGCGCGTCACCGGGCCGCCGCCGTTTCGTAGGGGAGCCGGGCGAAGACGCGGAAGCCGTTGCCGGCGGGCTCCGCGGAGAACTCGCCGCCGTAGACCGCGACGCGTTCGCGCATGCCGATCAGGCCGTGGCCCGGGGTCGCGACGCCGCCGCGGCCGTCGTCGCGCACTTCGATGCTCACCTCGCCGTCGCCGCCCGTGACGCTGACCCGGCACGTCGTCGCGCTCGCGTGGTTGACCACATTGGTCAGTGCCTCCTGCACGATCCGGTACACCGACTGGCCGATGCCGCCCGGCAACTCGTCGAGGCCCTCGATGGCGAGAACGACCGAAGGGCCCGCCAGCTCCGCGCGTTCGGCCAGCGCGCGCAGGTCGTCGAGCGTCGGGGCGGGGGCCAGGGCCGGGACGCCGGTGCCGTCGCGCAGCACGCCCAGCACCCGCCGCAGCTCGGCCAGCGTCTCGCGGCTGGTGTCTTCGATGACGCGCAACGCATCCCGCGCTTCCGCCGGCTGGTCGAGGGCGACGTGGTTGCCGACCGCCGCCTTGACCGCGATCAGGCTCATGCTGTGCGCGACGACGTCGTGCATCTCGCGCGCGATCCGCAGCCGTTCCGCCGAAACCGCTTCCCGCGCGTGGTTTTCCCGCTCGATCGCGGCGTATTCGCGGCGGCCGTGGACGGCGATGCCGAGCGCGAACCCGACGATCAGCGCCGACGCGCCGAGGTTCACCGTGGTGGCCGTGCTCGGGTTCGGCACCCCGACCCCGAGCAGGCCGATCCCGAGCAGCCCGAGCGCGAACCCGACCCGCGACGCGCGGCTGCCCCGCTGCACGACGAACGTGTAGAGCGCGCACCCGGCCGAGACGACGGCGATCGCGAGCACCGGCCCGCCGATCGGCACGGCCGTCGCGGTCAGCACGAGGGCCAGGACGTAGGCGGGCCGCGGCCACCACCGCCGCAGCACGATCGGCACGACGCTCGCGATCAGGATGGTCCAGCCGAGCCACGCGGGCAGCCACGACGGCAGCGTCCAGGCGCCGGCGGCGAGGTTGCCGCCGGACCCGATGGCCAGGACGACCACGGCCAGCAGGTCCAGCACGACGCGAATGCGCATGAACCGAACGTAATGCGGACGTCCGCGCCGCGCGTCAACCCTGGGTCGGACGCTCCGCGTAGTGCTTCTTCGCGGCCTCGACCTGCTCCGGTGTCCAGTCCGGCAGGTCGACACCGTGGGTGGCGGCGAACAGCTTGTCGAGCTGCTCGTGGCGCTTGGCCAGCTCGGCTTCGACGTCGGCGGGCGCGGGCTCGGTGAACTCGACGCGCGTCCCGTCCAGGGGATCCTGCTGGACGTGCCAGCCGGGTTCGTCCGGCAGCAGCGCGCGGACCTCGTCGACGGGCTTCCACACCAGGTCGCGGCGGAAGCGGAGGGTGCCGTCGGGCAGCACCTCGCCGTCGCCGAGGCCGAACTCGTCCACATAGGACGCCATCGGCCCGTGCCAGTCCTTCGGGGGCTCGAAGTCCCGGCCGGCCAGGCGTGCGCCGAGGGCGTCGAGGCAGACGTCCCAGCCCGCGGCCGTGCGGCCCGCGGCGAGCTTCGCGATCGCCGGTTCGCCGCGGCCGAAGGTGTGCGTGAACTCGATGAGGCTGCCGTCGCCGTCGGGCGAGATCAGCCAGCGCAGGGTGTCGTCGTTCCAGACGAAGGTGAATTCGCGCGGCGGGTCGGCCGTGACGACCCGGCCGGTCGTCGAGGTGTCCTCGCCGGGGAACGTGAACCGGATCGCGCCGCCCTCGCGCAGCTCGACGGCCACCCGCGCGGGGAACCAGTGCTCGAGCTCGGCCGGGTCCGTGATGGCCTGCCAGACCTTCTCGGGCGCGTGCTTCAGGCGACGTTCCAGCCGCAGGACGGGGCGGTCATCGACGGTCAGCAGCTGTGCGGGCATGCCTGTATATAACCACTGAGGCATATACGGGTCAAGCGCCGCGGACGGCGGCGACCGCGGCGGCCAGCGCCGGGTCGCCCGCGGCCTTGTCGAGCGCGGTCCGCAGCACCGCGCAGTACGTCGGCTCGGTTTCGGCGTAGCGCTTGCGGCCCGTGTCGGTGACCACCGAGTAGACGCCGCGGCGGTCGTCTTCGCACAGGTCGCGGACGGTGAGGCCGGCGTCTTCGAGGCGCGCGCACATCCGGCTGACCGAGCTCTGGTTGAGCCCGATCGCCTCGGCGAGCTCCTGCATCCGCAGGCCGCCGCGCGGGCCCGCGACCAGCTTGCCGAGCGCGCGGTATTCGGACAGGCCGAGCCCGTGCCGCCGTTGCAGCGCCTTGCCCAGCTCCTGCTCGATGCGGGCGTGCAGCACGAGCATGCGCCCCCAGGACAGTTCGTCGACGGTCATCTCCGCGCCTCCTCTTGACGCCAGGATAGTCCAGGGACAGTATTTATATGTACATGCAACTACCTGAGGGGACTCGGAGATGACGCGGAACTTCCTCTTCCTGGTCGGCGCGGCGCGGGCCGGCGGGAACACGGAAATGCTGGCCCGGCGGGCGGCGAAGGAACTGCCCCGCGACGCCGGGCAGCAGTGGCTCCGGCTGCCCGAGCTGCCGCTGCCGCCGTTCGAAGACCGCCGCCACGGCTCCGGCGATCACCCGGCGCCGGGGGAGAACGAGCAGCTGCTGATGGACGCGACCTTCGCCGCGACCGACATCGTCATCGTGTCGCCGGTGTACTGGTACTCGGTTTCGGCGAGCGTGAAGCAGTACCTGGACTACTGGTCCGGCTGGATGCGCCTGCCGGTCGAGTTCAAGGCGAAGATGCGCGGCAAGACGCTGTGGGGCGTGAGCGTCCTGAGCGAGACCGCGCGCGAGGCCCAGCCGCTGATCGGCACGCTCGAGCTGTGCGCCGAATACCTGAGCATGAACTGGGGTGGCGTGCTGTTGGGGAACGGCAGCCGCCCGGGTGACGTGCTCCTGGACGCCGACGCGATGGCCGCGGCGGAGACGTTCTTCCCGCGGGCGCTCGTGGCCGCCTAGTCCAGGACGTCCGTCGCGATCAGGCGCAGGCCGCGGACCAGGTCGGCGCCCGACGGTGCGCGGTCCGGGTCGATCAGCCACTGGAGCATCACGCCCGACAGCAGGGCCTGGTGGACGGTGCCGATCGCCCGGGCCGTGTCGCTGCCGTCGTCGAGGCCCTGGAAGAGGTTCGCCAGGCCGAAGCGGGCGAGCTCGAGGGCGTTCGCGAGCTGGGTGCGGACCTCGGGGTCGAGGTCCGGCTGGGCGTAGGCCTCGATGCTCACCGCCCACATCCGGCGGTGCTCCTCGAACGAGCCGATCACGCGCTGCCAGATCAGCTCGAACCGCTCGGCCGGTGACGCACTCGCCGGCGTCTCGACCTGCAGCACCTTCGCCAGCGTCTCGCCCCACTCCTCGTTCGCCTCGATCAGCGCGGTGTTGAGCAGTGCCTCCCGTGAGCCGAAGTGGTAGCCGATGGCCGCCATGCTCACGTTCGCCGCCGAGGCCAGGTCCCGCACGGTCGTGCGGGCGTAGCCCTTCTCGTTCAAGCAGCGCTTCGCGCCGGCCAGCAGTGCTTCCTTGTTGCCCATGCCCGGAGAGTAGCACGAATGCCTTAGGCGATCGATTTAGGCGAACGCCTTGCGCGATCGCCCAAATCGGGGTTACGGTTCTCGCCATGAAGAACCGACGAGTCCTCATCTCCGGCGCGAGCGTCGCCGGCCCCGCCCTCGCCTTCTGGCTCCACCGCCACGGCTTCACGCCGACGGTCGTCGAACGCGCACCCGAACTGCGCGGCGGCGGTTACGCGGTCGACTTCCGCGGCGCGTCCCTGCGCGTCCTCGACCGGATGGGCCTGCTCGGCCAGGTCGAAGCGGCCGCGACCCACATGGGCGACGTGACCTATGTGGACGGTGACGACCGGCCGCTGGTCGTCACGCCTTCGACGGTCCAGAGCGGCGAGCTGGAGATCCTGCGGGGCGACCTGTCGCGGATCCTCCACGACGCCACGAAGAACGACGTCGAGTACGTCTTCGGCGACTCGGTCACCGGCGTGCTCGACCGCGGCGCCGGGGTAACGGTGACCTTCGAACACGGCGAGCCGCGGGAGTTCGACCTGGTCATCGGCGCCGACGGGCTGCACTCGAACGTGCGCTCACTGGTCTTCGGCGACGAGTCCTGGTATCGCCGCGACCTCGGCTACTACGTCTCGATCTGCACGGTGCCGAACCACCTCGGCCTCGACCACGCCGGCCGGTTCTACAACGAGCCGAACCGCACCGTCGGTGTCTACAGCGCGCGGGACAACACCGAGGCGAAGGCGCTGTTCTGGTTCGGCGCCGATGCGCTCGACTACGACCACCGCGACGTCGAGCAGCAGCGGCGGATCGTCGAGGAGAAGTTCGGCGACGTGGGCTGGGAGACGCCGGCGCTGCTCGAGGCGATGCGCGAGGCGCCGGACTTCTACTTCGACTCGGCCAGCCAGATCGTGCTCGACACGTATTCACGCGGCCGCGTCGCGCTGGTCGGCGACGCCGCGTACTGCGCCGCGCCGCTTTCGGGCATGGGGACGAGCCTCGCGATCGTCGGCGCGTACGTGCTGGCCGGGGAGCTGGCCGCCGCCGACCACCGCTCCGCGTTCCGCGCGTACGAAACCGGGATGCGCGGTTTCGTCGACGCGTGCCAGAAACTGGCGCAGGGCAACGGCAAGTGGTTCGTCCCGCCCACGCGCGGCTGGATCCGGATGCGCAACCTGAACTACAAGCTGCTGCCGTACCTGCCGTGGCGCAAGGTGATCGAGGAGATGCCGCTCAAGGCGGGCAACGCGATCACGCTCAAGGAGTATGCGGCGGCGCGGGCGTGACGCCCCGGCGCTTCGCGATGCCGGTCATGTTCTCCTCGCCCCAGTCGCCCAGCGGCAGCAACGCGGTGTTCAGCCGCTGACCGAGCTCGGTCAGCGAGTATTCGACCTTCGGCGGGACCTCGTGGAACACCTTCCGGTGCACGATCTCGTCCGCCTCCAGCTCCCGCAGCGCCTGGATCAGCATCTTCTCGCTGATCCCGGCCACCTTCCGCTTCAGTTCGCCGAACCGCAGCGGCTCGGCGTGCAGGGCCCAGAGGATCAGGGCCTTCCAGCGGCCGCCGATCACGTCGACGGCCGCGTCCAGTCCGCAGCGGTAGGTTCGCGCCAGCATGCCGGATCCTTACGTTTTGGTGGGTACCTGACTTATTAGTCGGTACTTGTCCATCGTAAAGCGGCCCCGCAGCATGATCGCCATGGGAGAAAGCAAAAAACAGGTGGGCGTGCTCGGCCTGGGGCGGATGGGCGCCGCCCTCGCCGGCGCGCTGCTGGGGGCGGGCCACGACGTCGTGGTGTGGAACCGGTCGCCGCTCAAGGCGGGCCCGCTGCTCGACCGCGGCGCGCGGCTCGCGGCCACGCCCGGGGAAGTGGCTTCGGCGGACGTCGTGCTCAGTTGTCTGTCCACCTACGACGCTCAGCGGCCGGTGCTCGAAGCGGTTTCGCCGAAGGTGCTGGTCAACCTGACGTCCGGGACGCCCGCGCAGGCCCGTGAGGTCGCCGAGTGGGCGTCTTCGGCCGGTGTCGGCTACCTGGACGGCGTCATCATGGCGGTGCCGCAGGGCATCGGGACCGCGCAGTCACGGATTCTGTACAGCGGCTCGGCTTCCGCGTTCGACGCGCAGCGTGACGTGCTGTCGGTGCTGGGCGAGCCCGTGTTCCTCGGCGAAGACGCCGGGCTGGCGGCGCTCTACGACCTGGCGCTGCTGGGCATCATGTGGTCGACGATGGCCGGCTACCTGCAGGCGCTGGCCCTGGTGGGCACGGAGGGCGTCGCGCCCGCGACGTTCACGCCGATGGCCCGGTCGTGGCTGTCGTCGGTCGGCGGGTTCCTTCCGGGGATCGGCGCGCAGGTGGCGAGCGGGAACTACGAAACGGAAGTGTCCGCTTTGGACATCAACGCGGCGGGCCTGGCGCTGCTCGTCGAGACCAGCCGCGCGCAGGGGATCGACGCGTCGGTCCCCTCCGCCGTGCGGGAGTTGTTCGACCGGGCGGTGGCGGCGGGCCACCGCTCGCACGCGATCGCGAGCGTCATCGAGGAGATCCGGTGAAGTACGAGGGCAAGAAGGCGGTCGTCACGGGCGGCACGCACGGTATGGGACTGGCGGTGGTGCGGGCCCTGCTGGACGGCGGCGCGGAGGTGCTGGTCACCGGCCGGGACGTCTCGGGGATGAGCCTGCCGGGGAAGGCGCACCTGCTGTCGTCCGACGCTTCCCGGCTGCCGGACATCGAGGCCCTCGGCGTCGCGGCCTCGAAGCTGGGCGAGCTGGACCTGGTGTTCGTCAACGTCGGGTTCGCGACGTTGACGCCGTACCAGGAGACGACGCCAGAGGTCTACGACCGGACGTTCGACGTCAACGCGAAGGGCGCCTACTTCACGGCCCAGCGCCTGGCAGGCCTGGTCCGGCCGGGCGGCTCGTTCGTGTTCACGACCTCGGTGGCGGCCGGCGCGGGCATCGCGGGAATGGGCCCGTACTCGGCGGCGAAGGCGGCGGTCCGGTCGTTCGCGCTGTCGTACGCGGCCGAGCTGGCACCGCGCGGGATCCGGGTGAACGTGGTCAGCCCGGGATACACGGACACGCCGACGATGGGCGTCACCGGAGTGCCGGACTCGGTGCTCGAGGCCTTCAAGGCGACCGGCGACGAGGTGACACCCCTGAAGCGGCACGCAACGGCCGACGAGGTCGCGGCGGCGGTGCTGTTCCTGGCCTTCGAAGCGACGTTCACGACGGGCGCGGACCTCCCGGTGGACGGCGGCCTCGGCCAGCGCCTGACAGTGCCGGCCTGAGCGGGCTTTCGTGTGTCAGCTCGGGTGGGCCAGGTGCACACCCAAGCCCGTCGCGCCCGGGGCGTGGGACGGCTTCAGCACCAGGTCCTCGTCGTAGTCGCCGCCGTTCTGGGTGCGGAACGGGATCGGCTCGGCCGTCTCCAGGGTGCGGAGGCGTTCGCGGAGCCGGGCTCGTGCCCCGGTGAACTCCTCGTCCGAAACGCGGTCGGCGCCGTGGACCGGCAGTGGTGGCAGGACCGACATCCCCGCGTAGAACAGGGTTCCGTGGTGCAGCGCGAACAGGACTTCGTCCAGCTCGCCGTTCACCCCGCGGGCGCTCATGGACGGCTCGCGGGCGCCCGCGGTGAGTACCACCATCGCGCGCTTGCCCGCGAGCCGGCCTTCGCCGTAGCGCAGGGTGCGGCCGTCCTCCGCCCGGACGCCGTAGCCGAAGCCCTTCACGAAGACGCGGTCGAACCAGCCCTTCAGGATCGCCGGCATGCCGTACCACCACAGCGGGAACTGCACGACGAGTGCGTCCGCCCAGTCGAGTTTTTCCTGCTCCGCCACGATGTCCGGGCTCAGCTCGCCCCGCGCGTGCGCCCGCGCCGACGTCGCCCCGACGACCAGCCGCTCGTCGCCCGCCGCGGCGCCGAAGTCGGCGGCGTCGACCACCGGGTTCCACTTCATCGCGTACAGATCCGACTCCCGGACATCGTGCCCGAGCTCGCGGAGCGTCCGCAGCCCGTCGTCGCGGAGGGCCCCGCTCAGCGACCGCGGCTCGGGATGCGCGAAAACCCACAACACGTTCATGAACTCGATGATCACGCCGGCCGCGGGCTCGATCCAGTGGCCTGATAGCCAACATGTGCAAGAATCGAGCCATGGCCGAATTCGCGTACCCCGCCCGCCACCACGTCGCGGTGCTGGTCAGGCACGGCATGCTCGTGATGGAGCTGGGCATCGTCCACCGGCTCTTCGGGCAGGCGCGGTCGGCGTCGGGCGAGCCGCTGTACGAGGTCGTGACGTGCACCCTCGAGCCCGGCCCGGTGCGCACCGACACCGACTTCGCCATCCCGGTCGACCGCGGGCCGGAGGTGCTCGCGGAGGCCGACACCGTGATCGTCCCGGCGTCCTCGGCGGAGTACGAGCCGATGGCGCGCGTGCTGACGCCGCCGCTCGCGGCCGCGCTCGCCCGCATCCCGGGGGACGCGCGGATCGCGTCGATCTGCACGGGCGCCTTCGTGCTCGCCGCGGCCGGTCTGCTCGACGGCCGCCGCGCGACGACCCACTGGCGTTCCGCCGACGAGCTCCGGGACCGGTTCCCCGAGGTCGAGGTCGACCCGTGCGTGCTCTACACCGACGACGGCAACGTCCTGACCTCCGCGGGCGTCGCGTCGGGGATCGACCTGGTGCTGCACATGATCCGCCGCGACCACGGCACGGCCGTCGCCAACGAAGTCGCCCGCGGCACGGTCGTGTCGCCGCACCGCGAAGGCGGCCAAGCCCAGTTCGTCCGGCGGCCGGTGCCGGAACCCCGGACGTCGTCGACGAAGGCGGCAAGGGCGTGGGCCCTGGAAAACCTGCACCGGCCGCTGACGCTGCGCGAGCTGGCCGCTCGCGAGGCGATGAGCACCCGGACCTTCACCCGCCGCTTCCGCGAGGAGGTCGGCGTCTCGGCCCTGCAATGGCTGACGCAGCAACGGATCGAGCGTGCCCGCCAGCTCCTGGAGGAGTCGGACCTGCCGGTCGACCGCGTCGCCGCCGAAGCCGGGTTCGGGACGGCCGCGTCCCTGCGCCAGCACTTCCAGGCCGCGCTCGGGGTGGCTCCGAGCGCCTACCGGACGACCTTCAGGGGCGAGCTGGCGGCGCAGGCGGGCTGAAAATCGTAAGGTCGTCGCCATGGACTGGTATGTCGGCCACAGCCGGTTTTCCGACCCGGGAGCGCAGGCGTCCTGGCTCGACGACGCCCCGCGCGACCTCGCCGCGCTGCGCCTGGCGGCGTCCCAGCTGGTGTTCCACTACTGGGCCAACGGCGAGATCACGCAGCACGGCTTCCCGGCCGCGCGCCGCGAAGAGATCAACCTGCGGTACGCGGCCGACATGTTCGCGCGCCTGCGAGAACTCGACCCCGCCCCGCCCGGCGCACCGCGATCGGTGCCGAACCGGATCGTCGGCTGCTGCCGCGACTTCACGCTCCTGTTCGTTTCGATGGCGCGCCACCACGGCATTCCCGCCCGGGCGCGCGTCGGATTCGCGAGCTATTTGATGCCGGGCTGGTACCTCGACCACGTCGTCGCCGAAATCCACGACGGCGTCGGCTGGCGGCTCGTCGAACCGCAGCTTCCGCCGGATTTCCCCGCGGATTTC
The DNA here is from genome assembly GCF_054781455.1 of Amycolatopsis stemonae. NCBI lineage: Bacteria > Bacillati > Actinomycetota > Actinomycetes > Pseudonocardiales > Pseudonocardiaceae > Amycolatopsis > Amycolatopsis stemonae. The sequence continues at coordinate 239,720 of NZ_BAAGUJ010000008.1, forward strand.
GACCTTTCCGACGTGCCGCGCGACCAATTCCTGGTGGGCGCCGACGCGTGGGCCGCGGCCCGGTCGGGCGAACTCGACGCGGACCGGCTGGTCGTGTCGCCGGACCTGGACGTGCCGTTCCTGCGCGGTTTGCCGTACGCGCGGCACAACCTCGTGCTCGACCTCGCCGCGCTGAACAAGCACGAGATGATCCTGTGGGACCTCTGGGGCGGCCTCGACGCCGCCGCGCCGCTCGCCCCGGCCGCGCTCGCCCGCGCGGACGGGCTGGCCGAGCTGATGGCCGACGCGGACCTCGAGCAGCTGCGCATCGCCTTCGAGGCCGACGACGTCCGAGTGCCGCCGGTGATCCGGTCGGTCACCCCGCCGGGACAGCTCCCGGTCGAGGTAGTGCTTCGCTGACCTCGATCGCGGTCCCCACGAACCGCGCTATCCGCAGGTCTCGCGCCCCGGCCGGCCAGGCGAGGGCCAGCGAGTACGGTGTCGCGTCCAGCACCGGCAGGTAGACGACGTCGGCGCGCGAGTGCCACTCCGCGACCGACGCCGGCAGCAGCGCGATCGCCCGGCCGAGCGCGACCGTCTCCAGCAGCTGGGCGCTGTCGTGCACCACCGGCCCCGGCGTGACCGCCCCGCCGGCGACGTCCTGGCCCGACCAGTACGCGCGGTCCACCGCGGACGCGTCCGGCCACGACGGCGTCGCCCGGCCGGCGAAGTCCGCGCACGTCAGCGCGATCCGGTCGGCCAGCTCGTGCCGCGCCGGGAGCACCGCGACCCGCGGCCCGGTGAACAGCACCTCGACGTCGAAGTCGCCGTGGTCGCCCGGGCAGCCGAGCACCGCGACGTCGGCCTGGCCTTCGCGCAGCATCTTCGCCTGCTCGCCGAAGCCGCTGACCCGGATCTCGACCGGGTCCGGGTGCCGGTCGGCGATCCGCCGCAGCAGTTCGGTGGCCACGCCGGGTTTCGCGGTGACGACGAGCGCCACCGGCTCCTGCGCCGCCCGCCGCGTGCGCCGGACCGCGGTCGTGACCGCGTCCAAGGCCTTCGCCGACTCCGTGAGCAGCACTTTCCCGGCCGGTGTCAGCTCGACGTGCCGGCTGGTGCGTTCGAAGAGCTGGACGCCCAGCCGCCGCTCCAGCAACCGGATCGCGCGGGAGAGGGGTGGTTGCGCCATCCCGAGCCGTTCGGCGGCGCGCGAGAAGTTCAGCTCCTCGGCAACCGCACGGAAGTACCGCAGTTCGCGGACCTCGACGTCGTCCATACCGCGAGGGTATCGCGCCGGAGTCGTCCGGTCTTTCCCTTTCTCTCTGGCGAATGGTGGGCCGGTTGTCGAGAATTCCACAATGGACGGACGTGGCGCGGGTGCGGGACGGCCGGGGGCTCGGTCAGTCCACGTGGGGTGCGATGCCGTGGAGGACGGTCGCCACGATCGACTCCACCGGCGGCGGGTCCAGTGGGCCCGTGTGCGGGAAGACCGTCGCCATCACCGAGGCGTGGCAGTAGCCGACCAGCATGGCCGCCGCCGCGTCCACTTCGGACTCCGGGCGCAGCCGGCCGAGGGTGCGCTCCTGCTCGAGGTACGCCTGGAGCCGGTCGCGCCAGTAGCCGGAGCGCTCGCTGATCTCCGCGAACCGCTGCAGCACCTTCGGCTGCCCGACCAGGCCGCTGAACGCCGGCACGATCACCCGGTGCAGCGCGAGGCCGAACTCCAGGTGGCGGCGGAGGTTCCCCGCGAGGGTGCCTTCGCCCGCCACCGGCAGCTCGCCCAGCTCCGCCTCCGTCGCGCGCACGTGCTCCAGCAGGGCCCTGGCCACCAGCTCCTCCTTGTCGGAGAAGTGGTTGTAGAGCACGCCGTCGGCGACGCCCGCCATGCGGGCGATCTCCCGCACGGTCATGCCGGTCGTCCCGTGCGTGGCGATCATCTTCTGGGCGGTCTCGACGAGCAGGTCGTGCAGGGACTGCCCGTCCCGCTGAGCCGCGGCTTTCCTCGGTGACATCACCGCCATCGTAGGACCACTGCCCTAGGACCTCCTTCCCGTGACCAGCCACGCCGTGCCGCGCAGGCGAACAGAGTCTGGGCCGGCGAACGGCCGCAGGGCCGCCGTCAGCGCTTCGGTCGCCTTGGCCGCCGTCGCCGCGTCGGCCATGCCCAGGTGGTGGCGGACCGGGCCCCAGTCGCCGATGAACCGCGCCGCGTCGGGGACGTCGCGGCCCCAGACCTGGTCGGCCTCGACGCGGGTGCACTCCACGTCCGCGAAGCCGGCTTCGGTCAGGACCGCGGTCGTCCGGTCCGGGTCCGCGAACGACGTCGGCCCGCTGCCGTCCGGGCCCGTCGGCTGGGGCAGGTACGCCGCCATCGCGCCGAACACCCGGCCCAGGTCCGTGCCGGCCAGCGCGGTCATGCACAGGAACGCCAGGCGCCCGCCGGGGCTCAGGGCCCGCCGGACGTTGGCGAACGCCGCCACGGGGTCGGCGAAGAACATCACCCCGAACCGGCTGACCGCCAGGTCGAACCCGCCGTCGGCGAACGGGTGCACCTGCACGTCACCCTGCTCGAACGTCACGTTCGGCACTTCCGCCGCGCGCTCCCGGGCGGTCGCGAGCATGGGCCCGGACAGGTCGACGCCGGTCGCCGATCTGGCACGCACCGCCGCGAGTCTCGTCAGCTGACCGTTGCCGCAACCGATGTCGAGGACGCGGTCGCCCGCCCCGACCCGGTCGAGCAGGTAGCGGTTGAAGCCGCTGTTCACCGCGTCGTAGCGGTCGGCATGCGACGCCCAGTGCTCCCCCTCGTACCCGTTCCACGCCTCGGCCTGTGCGGTGTTGACGATCCCGGTCATCCCTGCCCCTTCTTCATGAACACACGTTCATGAACATGCGTTCATCGTGGCGCGCACCGGAGCACCTGTCAAGCAACCGGCTGTCCCGTCACCGGGTCAGGTGAGGAGCGTGATGTGCAGCGCGGCGAGGCGCCCGGGGTCGGCGATCACGTCGTAAGCCGCCACGCGCTCACCCTCGACCGTGACCGCGAGGGCGAGCAGCAGCCGCCCGCGCGGGGCCACGACGACGCCGACCGCGCCGTCCAGCAGCGCCGCTTCGGCGAAGTGGGCCCGTTTCCCGAACACCTGCGTCTCCTCGGCGACGGCCCGCGCGCCGCGTGCTTCGAGGGCCGCTCCCACCGGCAGCGCGGCCGCGTCGGCGCGGCGGACGACGTCCGGCGCCAGCACGTCCAGGAGCTCTTCGAGGTCGCCACCCCGGGCCGCCGCCAGGAACGCGTCGACCACCCGGCGGTGCCGCGTCAGGTCGGCGGGCGGCAGCGGGGACGTGCCGCGGACCCGTTGCCGGGCGCGGCTCGCGAGCTTCTTCGCCGCCACCGGCGTCCGGTCCAGCACCGGCGCGATCCGGTCGAACGGCACCGCGAACAGGTCGTGCAGCACGAACGCGATCCGCTCGGCCGGCCCGAGCGCGTCCAGCACCACGAGCAGCGCGCGCCCGACCGATTCGGCCAGCTCGGCCTCGCCGGCCGGGTCGGCGTCGCCCGCCGGTTCCGGGACTTCGTCGAAGGGGTCTTCGCGGCGCGTTTTCCGCGAGCGCAGGACGTCGAGGCAGACGCGGGACACGACCGTCGTCAGCCAGGCCGCCAGGTTGTCGACCGAATCCACGCGGTTCAGCCGCAGCCAAGCCTCTTGGACGGCGTCGTCCGCTTCGGCCGCCGAGCCGAGCATCCGGTAGGCCAGCCCGCGCAGGCGCCCGCGCTCGGCCTCGAACTCCGCGGCCAGCTCGTCCATCGGTCACCTTTCGCCCGCCTCCACCGTCGCACCCCCGACGTGTCCCGGCGACCAGAGGTGACCGATGAGCTTGCTGACCCCTGCCGAACTGGGCGGATGGCGCCTGCCGAACCGCGTGGTGCTGGCCCCGACGACCCGGGCCCGCGTGCCCGGCGGCGTGCCCGGCGAACTGCAGGCCGCCTACTACGCGCAGCGCGCGAGCGCCGGCCTGCTCATCACCGAAGGCACCTGGGTGAGCGAACGGGCCGTGGGCTTCCTGAACGTCCCCGGCCTGTACACCGAGGACCACGTCGCCGGGTGGCGGCCGGTGACGGACGTCGTGCACGCGCTCGGCGGGCGGATCGTGGCGCAGCTGTGGCACACCGGCGCGGTTTCGCACCCGGACGTCCTGGGCGCGCGGCCGGCCGGCCCGTCGGCCGTGAACCCCGAGGAGCCGGTGTACACCGCCGGTGGACGGCGCCGGACCGGAACTCCGCGCGCACTGACCGCGGCCGAGATCCGCGCGACCATCGCGGACTACGCCACGGCGGCGGACAACGCGCGGCGCGCCGGGTTCGACGGCGTCGAGCTGGCCGCCAACGGCGTCTACCTGCTCGCGCAGTTCCTGCACCCGCGGCTGAACCGCCGCACCGACGCCTACGGCCGCTCGCGCGGGAAGCTGCTCCTCGACGTCGTCGACGCGGTGAGCGCGGCCGGGATCGCCGTCGGTGTCCGGCTTTCGCCGTGGTGGACCGGCGGACTGTTCACCGTGGACGACGCACTGCGCGCCGAGTACGACGAGCTCGTCGCCTTGCTCGAGGTGGCTTACCTCCATCTCCGGGGCCCGGACCCGGGTCCGGACTTCACCGGCTTCGCGCGGTACCGGCGCCTGTTCGACGGCCCGCTGATCGTGAACAACGGCTTCGACCGCGACTCCGGCGACGCCGTGGTCGAGGCCGGGATCGCCGACGCCGTGTCCTACGCGAGGCACTTCGTCGCCAACCCGGACCTCGTGACGCGCTTCGCGCTCGACCTGCCGCTCAGTCCCGGCGATCCCGCGACGTACTACGGCGGTGGCGCCGCCGGTTACGTCGAGCAGGCCGTGGCCCGGTAGCTACGCCGGGCACCACACGGCCAGTTCGCTCCCGCCGGGTTCACGGAAGTGGAAGCGCCGGCCGCCGGGGAAGGAGAACGGTTCCGCGGTCACCTTCCCGCCCGCCGACTCGACGGCGACGCGGGCCGCCGCGAGGTCGTCCGTGCGGATCGTGACCAGCGGCGCCCGGGCCTGCTCGGCCGGGTCGGCCTGGAAGCCGAACGTGAGCCCGGCCGCGCGGACGTCCGCGTACGCCGGGCCGTACGGTGTCGCTTCCCAGCCGAACGCGCGCGCGAAGAACTCGCCGGACGCGCCGGCCGAGGTGGACGGGAACTCGACGAAGTCGACTTCGAACATGCCCCGGACGGTAGCGGCGACCACCGACAAAACCGGCTCAGGCGGGACGGCCCGCGCCCGCGTAGTCGTCGCCCTTCGAGTGGTACGTGTGGATCTGGATCGCCTGGCCCTCGGTCGGCGCGTTGATCATCAGGCCGTTGCCCAGGTACAGGCCGACGTGGTGGATGCGCGTCGCCGGGCTGCCGTAGAACACCAGGTCGCCCAGGCGCGGTTCCTCCGAAGCCGGCACCGGCGGGAGGGCCCGGAACTGGCTGTCCGCCGTCCGCGGCAGGCTCACGCCCGCGCTGTCGTACGACGCCTTGGTCAGGCCTGAGCAGTCGAAGCCCGCCGCACCCGCGTCGGGCCCGTTGCCGCCCCAGACGTACGGGAGGCCGAGCTGGCCGAGCGCGAACCGGGTCGCGCGGACGCGCGGCGACGAAGCCGACGCCGGGTCCAGCGAGAGCGTCGCGTAGAGCTGGGCCATGCCCAGGACGCGCTGGCGGAACAGCTCGCTGTCGGAGCCGGGGTGGTAGGCCGCGATCGCCTTCCACCAGCCCGGGCCGGCGCCGAGGTCCGTGCCGCCCGCGCACAGCGCCCGCCCGGCCGCGACCGGGTCTTCGCCGCCGTACTTCTTGGTCTGGGCCGGCGTCAGGCCGAGGAGGCTGCCGTCGCCGCGGCCGTGGTTCGACGCCGCCGAGCCGACGCCGGCCAGCGTGACCCACGAGAGGTGGCACGACGGGTCTTCGTTGCGCAGCGCCAGCTCGCCCTTCGCGTAGCCGATCAGCGCGTCCGCCGGGATGTCGAGGGGGCCGGCCAGCTGGTCGGCCCACTGCTGCAGCGGGTTCTTGCCGCCCTGGCCGGACGCGCCCTGGCCCGGCTCCTGCGCCTTCACGGGTGCGCTGACTTCGAGGACCGACGGGCCGGACGCGGCGTCGCGCGCCACCGGCACCGCGGTCGCCGGGGCGGGCTCGGGCGACCGGTCGGCGAGCAGCCAGCCCGCGGTGGCCAGACCCGCGACGAGCGGGAGCGCCACGAGGCCGCGCAGGGCCGCGCCGCGAGCCCAGGAGGCCGGCTTGGTCGTCACGGGGTCCAACTTAGAAGAGCGCACCTCTTAGTGAACGACTGAGTAGCTTGCACGTTAGGGGGACTCTCATATGGTGGACACATGACTGAGATCGACGCTGCCCGCCTCACCTCGGCTCTCAAGGATCGGTACGCGAAGATCGACGTCGTCGAGCGCACCGGCTCCACCAATGCCGACCTGCGCAAAGCCGTCGAAGACGGGGCCGCGGACCGGACCGTTCTGCTCGCCGAGGAGCAGACCGCGGGGGTCGGTCGCCGGGCTCGGAGCTGGAGTTCGCCGAAGGGCGCCGGGCTGTACCTCAGCGTGGCGCTGCGGCCGGCGGGCGTCGCGTTCTCGGCCCTGGGCTCACTCTCCGTCGTCGCCGGGCTCGCCGTCCGGGCGGCCGCGGCGGGCGTCGGGGTGGAGGCCGCGCTCAAATGGCCCAACGACGTCCTCGCCGGCGGCGCCAAGTGCGCCGGGATCCTCGCCGAGGCCGTCGCCGGGACCGACCCGTCGATCGTGCTCGGCATCGGCCTCAACGTCCTGCCGCTCGGCGACGTCCAGCCGGGCCCGGGCGGCCTGCCCGCGACGTCGCTCGCGGAGCGCGGCGCCACGAACACCGACCGCACCGACGTCGCGATCGCGCTGCTCACCGAGTTCGACGAGCTGGAGAAGCGCTGGCGCCTGGCCGGCGGCGACCTCACCGAAGCGGGCCTGCTCGGCGACTACCGCGCCCACTGCGCGACCCTCGGCCAGGACGTCGAGGTGCAGCTGCCGGACGGCACGTCGCTCACCGGCCGGGCGGCCGACATCGACGCCGCCGGGCAGCTGCAAGTCGACATGGCGGGCGGCCAGCGGCACACCGTGTTCGCGGGTGACGTGGTCCACGTGCGCCCGGCCTGATTCTTCGGGGCGTTGCACTCACCGGCCGGGCGTCTCGCCGGTACGGTGAAGCGACATCGCCGCACCGACCTTGGGAGCGTCCGCCGTGGCTTATCCGGACGATTTGCTCAGCGAGCAAGAGCACGTCGTGGTGCACAGTCACCCGCACTTCAAGATGCTGATCTTCCCGACGCTCGCGTTCCTGGTCACCCTGGGCGCCGGCATCTGGCTCGCGATCCTGGCCAAGGACGCGTCCTCGCCGTGGAACTCGGTCGGGCTGATCGCCATCGGGGTCGTGGCGCTCGTCCTGATCGTGTGGCTGTTCCTGGCGCCGCTCGTGCGCTGGCGGACCACCCACTTCATCGTGACCACCGACCGCCTCATCGCCCGTGAGGGCGTGCTCAAGCGCACCGGCATCGACATCCCGATGGGCCGGATCAACAGCGTCCAGTTCGAGCACGGCCTGCTCGACCGGGTCTTCGGCTGCGGCACGCTGATCATCGAGTCGGCGTCGGACGAACCGCTGCGGTTCGAGGACATCCCGCACGTGGAAAAGGTGCACACGGTGATCTACCGCGAGGTCAACGACAACCCGTACGACGACTACCGGCCGGCGGGCGGGCCCCAGCAGACCGAGCCGCTGCCGCCGCAGGACCGGCGTCCGCAGCGCGGCGACCGACGCCGCTGATGGGCACGCGCGAACTGGGCCTGCCGGACCGGGTCCCCTCGACGGGGGAGCTGCCGGAGCGGGTCACGATCTGGGAGGTCGGCCCGCGGGACGGCCTGCAGAACGAGAAGACGATCGTCCCGGTCGAGGTCAAGCTGGAGTTCCTCGACCGGCTCGCGGGCGCCGGGCTGACGACGCTGGAGGCGACCAGCTTCGTGCACCCGACGTGGGTGCCGCAGCTGGCCGACGCCGAGCAGCTGCTCGCCGGGCTGGACCGCCGTGAAGGCGTCCGGTACCCGGTGCTGGTGCCGAACGAGAAGGGCCTGAACCGCGCCCTCGACGCCGGTGTCGAGCACATCGCGATCTTCGCGAGCGCGACGGAGACGTTCGCGCAGAAGAACCTCAATTCGTCGCTGGACGACCAGTTCGCGATGTTCGAACCGGTCGTGACGCGGGCCCGCGAGGCCGGCCTGGACGTGCGCGGCTACCTCTCGATGTGCTTCGGCGACCCGTGGGAAGGCGCGGTGCCGGCGAAGCAGGTCGCCGACGCCGGCCGCCGCCTGCTCGACATGGGCTGCTCGCAGCTTTCGCTGGGCGACACCATCGGCGTCGCGACCGCGGGCCAGGTGGAGAACCTGGTCGGCCTCTTCGGCGATGTCGGTACTTTGGCCGTGCACTTCCACGACACCTACGGTCAGGCTCTGGCCAACACCCTGGCGGCGCTCCGATGTGGAGTGTCGACAGTGGACTCTTCGGCGGGCGGGCTCGGCGGCTGCCCCTACGCCGAGTCGGCGACGGGCAACCTGGCGACCGAGGACCTGGTCTGGATGCTGGACGGCCTCGGCGTCGAAACCGGCGTCGACCTGGACACGCTGGTGGCGGCCAGCGCGTGGATGGCGGGACAGCTCGGCCGCCCGAGCCCGTCCCGCGTGGTCGCCGCGCTGAGCTGACCTCGCCGCGCCCGCACCGGGCGGGTGCGGTATCAAGGGGGACCGGCAGCGCCGCGGCCGCGTCGAACCGAGTGCCCGAGGGCACCGACCGAGCCGGAGGATGTGTGTGACCGAGCCTTCCGACGCGGGCTCCGAACCGGCCGAGGCGGACCTCGACACCGGGCCGATCCGGCTGCCCGGCTACGAGGACGCTCCGACGCCGCCCTCCGGCGGTCCCGCCGCTTGGCCGCACGCCGTGTCGCCGCTGCTCCCGCCGTTCCCGCTGCCGCCGGCGCCACCCGCGCCGGCCGGGCCGCCCCCGCCGGTGGCGGGCCCGCCACCGAACCCGGGTTCGCCCGCGCCGCTGCCGCCGCTGGGCTCGCCGCGCACCGAGCGGGAAAGCGTTGTCGCGCTGTTCCTGGTGCACATGTTCCCGATCGGGCACCTGCCCGTGGCGATGGACAAACCGGCGGTGCAGCTGCCGCTTCCCGACGACCCGGACGGCTTCGGCCCCAACGACCACCCGGACGCCCGGCTGATCTTCGACGACCAGGCGCTCACCAACGTCACCGCGGGCTTCCGCCGGTCACCGACCGCGCCGTCGCGGCCGGTGCCGCGGCACCTGACCGACGGGTACGTGCCGTACGCCCACGCGACGCAGGCGGTGTGGATCCGCCGGTTCGTCGTCGGGCACAGCGACCTCGGGCCCGAATACGCGTGGCCGCCCGGCGAGCACTACCCGGAGGGCGGTGTCGACCACGCCGAGCCGGTGATGGTCCCGGCCAACACCGTGCTCGACCGCTTCGGCCCGGCGTACGGCCGGGTGTTCTTCGCCGACGGGACGCCCTTCGCGGAACGCTCACTGCCGCCGGGGATGCTGGACGCCGAGTACCGCCGGTACGTCGTGGTGCGCGCGGTGCCGATGTGGCGCTCGGAGACCGCGAACTGGTTCGGCCAGGTCGGCGGGGGTACCCGGTACCGTGCGCTGCTGGCGGCCGACGAGCTCGTGACCCTCGGCTACCTCGCCGAGGCCAAGGGGGAAGAGGACTGATGAACACGCAGTCGATCCAGCGCTGGCTCGGCGTGCTGGGCGTGCCCCCGGAGGTCGTCTCGCTCGGCGCCGAAGTCGACAACGCCTGGTGCCTGATGCAGGGCGAGGACGAGGCGTGGGAGGTGTTCTGGCGGGAGCAGGGCAACCGCTACGACTGGGCGCGGTTCACGAGCGAACAGGTCGCGTGCCACTACCTCTTCGGCCGGCTGGCCTGGGCGCAGGTCGCCCGCGGCGCCGTCGGCCTGCTGCCCGGGTCGTGACGGGTCACGACCCGGGCAGGCCGTCAGCTCACGGCGTAGGTGAACACGTGCGCCGCGCCTGAGCCGGTCGACGCCGGCAGCGTGACCGACTTGACCTGCTTCGCCGGGTCCAGCGCGATCGGGGCCGTCGCGAACAGGTACGACGTGAACGGCCGCTGCAGCCGGAACATGTACCGCGGGAACGCCGAGTTCACGTACGGCACCTTCGCGACGACGGTGTTCCCGAACTGCGGCGTCTCGTCACCGCCCTTCAGCAACCATTCCGACAGGCCCAGAGAAGCCTGCTGCGTCGAGCCGTCGGTGTAGGTGACGGTCACGGCGCCCTGGGCGTCGCCGCCGGTCGCCGAACCGAGGAACGACAGCTTCGTCGCGCCCTTGGCCGCGGTCACCGCAAGCGTTTGCCCCGCCGCGATCACGTTGTCCGGCGACCCCGCCGGACTTGAGGGCCAGGTGAACTCGCCGACCTTCGTGCCCGGCGCGACGCCGCTCTTGGCGAGGCCCTGCGCGGAGTAGGCGAACTGACCGGGGTAGAGGTCGGTCTCGCCGAAGTCGCCGTACTGGACGAACCGGTCGTCCGTGACGCCGACGTTCGTGTTCGCCGCGGGCAGCGTCCCCGGCGTTCCGACGGTCACGGGCAGGTACGCCGGAAGCTGCCCGCCGAACTCGACCGGCACGCTGGTGTACGTGTCCGCAGTCCCGGCCGCGGCGGTGACGCGGACCTGCTGCGACGCGGTTCCGTGCGCGCCCACGGTGAGCGTGCCGCTCGACGGCGTCACGGTGATCCCGGCCGGCGGTTTCGCCTGCCACGTCACCGTGCCGGCGCCGGTGATGCCTTCCGCGACGACGTTGGCCGTGGTCGCGGAGCCGGGTGCCACGACGACGCGACCCGGGCCGACGCGGCCGCGCACCGGTACTTCCCCGTCGCGGAAGGACGGCGGTGCGTCAGCCTTGGCGGATCCCCACGACGTCGGCTGCGCGCCGAGCGTGAAGTCGAGGCGGCCGCCCTCGACCGCGAAGGACTCCGGCAGCCACGGCTTCGTGCTCGCCTGCCCGTCGACCTTCAGCGCGCTGACGTACTTCACCGAGCTGGACGCGCCGGGCGCGGTGATCGTGATCCGCTGCCCGGTCGCCCGGGTCAGCGTGATCTTCGGGAACATCGGGCTGGCCAGCACCATTTCCGCGCGGCCGGGCGCCTCCGGGTACATGCCGAGCGCGGCGAAGACGTACCACGCCGACGTCGCGCCGAGGTCGTCGTTGCCGGGCAGGCCGTCCTCGGCCGGCTTGAAGAGCAGCTCCGCCGAGCGGCGCACGATGTCCTGCGTCTTCGACGGCGCCCCCGCGTAGGCGTACTCCCAGGGCACCTCGAACGACGGTTCGTTCGACATGAACGCGTACGGCGAGTTGGCGTCGCTGTTGAGCTTCGTGAAGAAGAAGTCGAGCCGCTTCTTCACGGCGTCGTCGCCGCCCATCGCGTCGAAGAGCCCGCGGACGTCGTAGGGCACCATCCACGTGTACTGCGCCGCGTTCCCTTCCTGGTAGCGCATTTCCTGGTACTGGGCGGGGTCGAACGGCGACAGGAACTGACCGTCGCGCATCCGTGTCTGCAGGTAGCCCGTCGCCGGGTTGTAGACGTTCTCCCAGTACTGGGCGCGGCTCATGAACTGCTGGTGGTTCTTCTGGTCGCCGAGGCGCTGGGCGAGTTGCGCGATGCCGAAGTCGGCTGTCGTCTCCTCGAGCATGTCGGAGACGTTGTTGGGGTGGTAGCCGAGCGTCAGGTAGTCGGACAACCCCGGCCGTTCGAGGGCGCGTTCGCCGGCCTGCTGGACGCGCGTGGCGCCGTTGACCATGGACTTCAAGGCGCTCCGGGCGTCGAAGTCGGTGGCGCCGAAGGCGTACGTGCTGGCGATGATCGAGTGGTACGGGTCGCCGCCCATCACGCCCATGAAGTCGTTGTTCTGCGACCAGCGGTCCCAGATGCCGCCGGCCTGGTCCGCCTGGTTGAGCATCGACTGCGCCATGTCCGCGGCCTCGTGCGGGGCGAGCATCGACAGGAGCTGGACCTCGTCGCGGTAGGTGTCCCAGCCGGAGAAGTTGGCGTACTGGGCGTGTCCCGGCTTCGCGCGGTGGATCGCCTTGTCGAACCCGGCGTAGCGACCGTCCACATCGGAGAAGACGTTCGGCTGCATGAACGTGTGGTAGAGCGCGGTGTAGAACGTCTTCGTGGCCGCGTCGGCGCCGCCTTCGACGGTGATCTGGCGCAGCCGGTCGTTCCAGGCGCGGCGGGCGTTCTCCTTGACCGTGTCGAAGGAGTCCTGCCGCTGCTCGGCGCGCACGTTCGCGCGAGCGCCGTTCGCGTCTACATAGGACAGTCCGACGCGGACCTGGACCGGCTTGGCCGGGTCGAACGTCAGGTAGGCGCCGGACCCGCCGTCGGCCGTGACGACCTGCTTGTCCCAGGTGTCCTTGTTCAGGTCGCCGCCGCGGGCACTGGTGCCGCCGGGCGTCACGGCGGCGTTCTGCCACGTCCCGGACGTCGTGAACGGCTGGTCGAAGGACGCGGTGAAGTAGACCTTGTACGTGTTGGGGCCGCGGCAGAAGTGCCCGCTGGACACCCAGCCTTCGACGGTCCGCTTGGCCGGGTCGACGGTCACGGACGCGTCGTCGCTGCCCATCGCCGACTGCGCGACGTCGACGAGCAGCGTCGCGGGGGAGTTCTTCGGGAACGTGAACCGGCCCATGCCGGAGCGCTGGGTCGCGGTCAGCTCGGTGGTGATGCCCGAGTCGGTGGTCACCTTGTAGGTGCCGGGCGACGCGGATTCGTTGCGGTGGCTGAAGGTGGGGAAGTACTTCGTCGCGTCCACCGCGGGGGACGTCGTGATGGTCCCGGCGAAGGGGAGGAACGGGACGTCGCCGGCCGCGCCGCCGCAGCCCGCGCCGTTGAAGTGGGTGAGGCTGAAGCCGCGGAGCTTGTTCTCTTCCCAGGCGTAGCCGCCGTCGCGGTCCCGGGCGTAGTAGCGGCCCTGCCCGGCGGGCGGCTTGGGCTGCAGCGGTGTGTCGGGGCTCCACTGCACCATGCCGAAGGGCACGTCGGCGCCGGGGAACGTGTCGCCGGCGTAGGTGTTGGTCTCGGGGGTGTCGCCGGCCTTCGCGCCGGCGAACGGGTTGACGTAGGCGGCGGGATCGGTCTCGTGAGCGGCGGCCGGAGTGGCCGCCGTGATGGCCGTGAACAGGGGAATGACCAAAGCCGTGGTGACGACTCTGCGCATGCTCTTCCTCCCGGGGTGAGCGGGGCACTCCGGGCTGACAACGTTGTCAGAAGACGGGGTGACCCGGCGAGCACTGGGAGTGAACCACCGGTGGTTCAGACCGGTCAAGAAGTGCCCGCCAGGCGGCCTATCCCGTCAACGCTTGAGGATCGCCAGGGCCTCGTCGTGCAGGCGGCCGTTGGTCGACAGCGCGCTCCCGTTGTCGTACCGCGCGACGCCGTCGAGGTCGCTGAAGCGCCCGCCCGCCTCCGTGACGATCACCTGGGCCGCCGCGACGTCCCAGGGGTTCACGATGCACTCCGCCGCGACGTCCAGCGCGCCCTCCGCCACCAGGACGTGGTGCCAGAAGTCGCCGAACGCGCGGGTCTCCCAGCAGGCGTCCACCAGGTCCAGGTACTTCTCGCGCGAGTGGTACTCGATCCACGAGTTCAGGTCCGTAGTGGACAGATAGGCGTCCGAAAGGGAAGAAACACCGGAAACCGACAACTGCCGCGTGCCCGCGGAGTCCGACGAGAACGCGCCGGACCCCGAAGCCGCCCACCAGCGGCGGCCCAGCAGCGGGGCGCTGATCATGCCGACCACCGGGTCACCGTCCGCGACCAACGCGATCAGCGTCGCCCAGACGGGTACACCGCGGAGGAAGTTCTTGGTGCCGTCGATCGGGTCGAGCACCCACGCCCGGCCGGTCGCCGCGGACCCGCCGCGCTCCTCGCCGAGCACCGCGTCTTCCGGCCGCTCGGCCGCCAGCAGGGCCCGGATCGCGTCCTCGACCGCGGTGTCCGCGTCGGTCACCGGGGTGCGGTCGGGTTTGCGCTCCACCGCCAGGTCCAGGGCGCGGAACCGCGCCGTCGTGATCGCGTCGGCGGCGTCAGCCAGCCGGGTGGCGAGGGCCAGATCATCTCCGTAGCGAGGCACGGTCACGATGGTTTCACGCCTCCTCGCCGTAGAGTTGACCAGGTGAGCATGGTCCTACTTGCCGAAGACGATCCGGCCATCGCCGAACCGCTCTCCCGCGCCCTCGAACGTGAGGGATACGAGATCCACGTCGTCACCGACGGCCCTTCGGTGCTCGACGCCACCGCCGCCCAGCGCGTCGACCTGCTCGTGCTGGATCTCGGCCTGCCCGGGATGGACGGCCTGGAGGTCTGCCGGCGCCTCCGAGCCGGGGGCACCGAGCTGCCCGTCCTGATGCTCACCGCCCGCACCGACGAGGTCGACTTCGTCGTGGGCCTCGACGCGGGCGCCGACGACTACGTCGCCAAGCCGTTCCGGCTGGCCGAGCTCCTCGCCCGGATCCGGGCGCTGCTGCGGCGCCGGGTGCCCGAGGTGCTCGAGGCCGGCGGCGTGCGGATGGACCTCGGTGCCCGGCTGGTCACCGTCGACCTGCACGAGGTGCAGCTGGCGAACAAGGAGTTCGAGCTGCTGCGCGTGCTGATGAGCCGCGCCGGACAGGTCGTGAGCCGGGACGAGATCCTCGCCGAGGTCTGGAACGACCTCGAGTCGAAGACGTCCAAGACGCTCGACATGCACATGTCGTGGCTGCGGCGGAAGCTCGCCATCGCCGCCGACGAAGCCGCCGGGCGAACCAGCAAGACCCACGACGGCGAACGGCGGATCGCGACCGTCCGGGGCGTCGGCTTCCGGTTCAACGCCGAATAAGCCGTGCGCCGCCGCATCCTGCTGGCCATCCTGCTGGCCGTCGCCGTCACCGCGGCGGTCCTCGGCATCCCGCTGGGCATCGTGGCGAGCTGGCAGATCGAGTCGAGCTACCGCGAGACGCTCGCCGAGAACGCCCGCGCGGCGGCGGCGATCCTCGACACCGAGATCGCCAACGGCCAGGAGATCGACCTCGACCAGGTGCGCGCGGCGGTGCCGGCGAACGGGATCCTGACCGTGCAGGTCCCGAACCAGCAGGAAAAGCGCTACGGCAACGACCCGGGGCCGGACACCGTCACCGAGACGGCCGACCTCGCGCGTGACGGCAAGGTCGCGATCGCCGTCCCGGCCGGCCCGATGCACGAACGGCAGACGACGGTCACCCTGGTCGTCGTGCTGCTCGTACTGCTCTCGGTCGGCACGGGCGCGGTGGTCGCGATCGCGACCGCGCGACGGCTGGCGAAACCCCTGCGGCACGTCGCCGAACGCGCGTCCCGCCTCGGCGGCGGCGACTTCCGGCCCGACCCGAGCCGCTACGGGGTCGGCGAGCTCGACATGGTCGCCGAGGCGCTCGACGCGTCCGGCACCGCGCTGGCCCAGCTCGTGCAGCGGGAACGCCAGCTCGTCGGCGACGTCTCGCACCAGCTGCGCAGCCGGCTGACGGCGTTGCAGCTGCGCTTGGAACCGCTCACCGTGCACCCGGACGAAGAGGTGGCCGACGAGTCGAAGGCCGCCCAGGAACAGGCGGACCGGCTCGCCGAGGCACTGGACGAGCTGCTGGCGGCGGCGCGCGCGGCCCGCGAGGTCGGCGCGGAACCCGTCGACCTGCCGAAGCAGTTGCCCGAGATGGCGCAGGAATGGCGTGAACTGCTCCGCTCGGAGGGCCGCAACCTGCGGATGCGCGTCGCCGACGGCCTGATGGCCCGCGCGACGCCGGGGCGGCTGCGCGAAGTGGTCGGCGTGCTGCTGGACAACGCGCTGCGCCACGGCTCGGGCACGGTGAACGTCGTCGCCCGCCGCGGCGACGCCGAGGGCACGGTGGTCGTCGAGGTCAGCGACACCGGCTCGGGCGTCCCGGACGAGCTGGCCCCGCACATCTTCGAACGCGGTTTCTCCGGCGGCGGCTCGACCGGCGTCGGGCTGGCGTTGGCGCGAGCGCTGGTGGAGGCGGACGGCGGCCGGCTCGAACTGTCCAACCGCCGCCCGGCCGTGTTCAGCCTATTCCTGAAGGTGCCGCGGCCCAGCGACGTGCCCGAGGTGCGCTGGCCCGCCGAGCGCGTCCCGCGCTAGAGGTCGGTCGTCACCTGGAGGACGAAGCCGGCCCGGGCGGGCATGCCCAGGCTCGTCCACAACGCCGACGGATCCGTTGCCGCCAAAGCCATCCGCACCGGGGAAGCGCTTTCGGTGGGCAGCTGCTCGCTGGCGAGCACCGCGCTCAGGGTGGCGTCGAGCAGGTCGTGCTCCTCGGCGACCTGTGCGGCCCGCGCCGTGACGAGGTAGGAAAGCGCGCAGCGGCGGGCCGCGCGCTTTCCTTCCCCCTCTTCTCCCTCGCCGACGGCGTCGCGCAGCGCGAAGAGGAACAGCTCCACGCTTCGCCCCTGCGACTCCGTCTGCCAGGTCGGTTTCGGCGGGTCGAGACGGATCTGCGTCCCCGCCGGCAAGCGGGGCCGCAGCAGCCGGCACAGGGCCTCGTCGACCTGGGCGATCATGGGTCAGATCAGCCCTTCACGCAGCGCGTACGCCACCGCGTGCGAACGGTTGCGCAGCTGGAAGCGGTTGGTCACGTCGTGCAGGATGCTCTTCACCGTGCGCTGCGAGTAGCACAGCTCGTCGGCGATCTCCTGCGTCGAGTGGCCCGCCGCGACGAGCCGGAGGACCTCCGTCTCCCGGTTGCTCATCCCGCCCAGGTGTAGGCCGCGCGGCTGGAGCACCTGGCGCTGCAGCCGGGAAACCCGGTTCAGCAGCCGGCCGAGCAGGTCGGGCGGCAGCGCGCCCTCCCCGGCGGCGGCCGCCTTGATCAGCCGGACGAGCACCTCCGGCCCGGCGTCGGCGCGGCGGGCGACCGCGCAGACCCCGTGCTCGACCGCGCCCAGGATCTCGTTGTCGTCGACCTCGCCCGCGACCAGCACGATCCGGGTGAAGCCCTGGTGGTGCAGCGCGGACAGCAGCTGGGTCATCGTTTCGTCGAGCCGGTCGGCCACCAGCAACGCGACCATGGCCGAGTCGGCCGCCTCCCCGTCGACGACCCGGACGTCGTCACGCGAACGCAGCGCCACGCAGACGCCGTTGTGCAGGATCGGATCGGTGGCGCGGACCACCACCGGAGTCCGGTCGGTTTCGAACATCGTCACCCATTCCCCTCGAACGGTGCGAAGGGGGATCCACCCCTCACCCTGACCACAGTGCCCGCCGGGGTGTCCCGGGCGCATGGGACCGGCGTCCCGATGTTGCCCGGACAGGCTGCCCGTCAGGACCGGCCGAGACCCGCGTCCCGGGCCCGGACGATCGCCTCGGCGCGGTCGGCGACGTGGAGCTTGGCGAAGACGTTCGAGATGTGGTTGCGCACCGTCTTGGGGCTCAGGCACAGGGTGGTCGCGATGACGGCGTTGCTGTGCCCGGCCGCGATCAGGGACAGCACTTCGCGCTCGCGCCCGGTCAGCTCCGGGAACACCGGCTCGCTGGCGGCCGGCGGCTGGTTGAAGAAGCCGAGGACGCGGTTCGCGATGTCGGGGCCGAAGATCGCCTCGCGCCGCGCGACCGCCTGCACCGCGCGGATGATCTCGTCCGGCTCGGCGTCCTTGAGCAGGTAGCCGCGGGCACCGGCGCGCATCGCCGCGAAGACCGACTCGCTCTCGTCGGCCATCGTCAGCATCAGCACGCCGGTGTCCGGGCTCGCCTGGGCGATGTGGCGGGTCGCCTGGATCCCGGACAGGTCGGGCAGGTGGAGGTCCATGACCACGACGTCCGGGCGGAGCGCGCCCGCGGCGTCGACGGCGGCGGCGCCGCTGGCGGCCTCGCCGACGATCTCGATGCCCGGTTCGGCGTCCAGCAGCGTGCACACCCCGAACCGGAACAACGGATGGTCGTCCACGACCAGGACGCGCAGGCTCATCCGGCTCACCTCCCCGCCGTCACCCCCGGTAATGGTAGGTGAACGCGGCCGCGTTCTCACGTGCCCAGGTCGCGAAGGTCAGCGGCGGCCGGCCGAGCACCCGTCCGACGGTGTCGAAAACGACGTGCTCGTGCTCGGCGGACGCCCGCTTCAGCGCGAAGAACCCGTCGACGGCTTCGGCCGGCCAGCCGTACTTCCGCATCATGCGTTCGCGCGCGGCGCTGTGCGGCTCTTCGACGTACTCGACGGGCCGGTCGATCGCGTCGGCGAGGATCGAGACCTGCGCTTCGGTGGTGAGCGCTTCTCCGCCGGTGAGCTCGTAGGTCGCTCCTTCGTGGCCGGACGTCGTCAGGGCGAGGGTCGCGACCGCGGCGATGTCGCGGACGTGGACCAGCGCGGACGCCGGGTCGCCTTCGGGCACGTACACGGCGTTCTCCTCGCGGATCGACTCCAGCCAGGCGAACCGGTTGTCCATGAAGGCGCCGGGACGCAGGATCGTCCACGCGGGCCCGGCTTCGCGGATGGCCTGCTCGGCCTCGGCGTGCGCGCGGGTGATCGGATCGGACTGTCCGAAGTGGACGCCGGTGGTGGACAGCTTGACGACGTGGGTGACGCCGGCGCGGGCGGCGGCCCGCGCGACCGCCGTCTCACGCTCGGCGGTGGCACCCTGCGTCAGCACGAAGACGCGGTCCACGCCGTCGAAGAGGGCGGCCAGGTCCGCGGTGTCGAGGTCACCCTGGACGACTTCGGCGCGTGGGTCGATGCGCGCCCTGGCCGGGTCGCGGGTCAGGGCGCGGACGGCGGCGCCGACGTCGAGCAGGGCGGGGACGAGGGCGCGGCCGACCTTGCCGGTGGTGCCGAGGACGAAGATCATCGGGGTTCTCCTTCTCCGCGGAGCGGGACGTGCGGGAGCGCGAACGCCGTGAGGAGGGCGAGCGCGAGGACGGGTAGCAGGGCGAGGAAGACGCCGTGCGTGCCGGACTGGTAGGCGAAGCCGAGCGCGACCGGGCCGAGGGCCGAGCCGAGCGCGCGGGCGAGGTTGACCGCCGCGGCGACCGCGCCACGGTCGTCCGCCGGCGCGGTGTTCTGCGTGGCGAGGGCCAGGACCTGCAGGTTGAGCCCGGCGGCGAGGCCGAAGACGACCAGGCAGCCCAGGACGAGCGGCAAGGCGTCGAAGGTGAGCAGGCCGAGCACCGCGAGCAGGCCGAGCGCCATGCTCAGCCGCGGCGCCCAGCGGTACGCCCCGGTGCGGGCGATGACCTTGCTCGCGACGACGGAGGAGACCGACACGGCGAGCGTCATCGGCACCAGCCGCAGCCCGCCTTCGGCCGGACCGGCGTCGGCCTGGAGGTAGACGGCGATGTAGTTGACCGAGCCGAGGAACGCGAACCCGGCGAGCACGCTGAGGAGCACGGAGACGCTGAAGGTCCGGTCCTTGACCAGGCGCGGCGGCAGGACGGGTGCTTCGGCCCGGCGTTCGACGAGGACGAACGCGACGGCCGCCGCCGCGCCGACGGCGATCGACCACGGCGTGAGCAGGGTGAACCCGGTGACCGTCACGCCGAGCAGGACGACGCCGGCGAAGTCGAACGGCGCGTCTCGCCGTCGTCTCGGCAGTTCGAGGCGCCTGAGGAACGCGACGGCGACCAGCCCGAGCGGCAGGTTGACCAGGAAGATCGACCGCCACCCGGCCACCCCGGTGAGCAGGCCGCCGATCGCCGGCCCGGCGAGCGAAGCGACGGCGAAGCAGATCGAGAACCACCCGAAGTACTTCGCGCCTTCGCGAGGCGTGAACATTTCGCCGAGCGAAGCGCCGACGGAAACGAAGAGCCCACCGGAACCGGCGCCCTGCAGGACCCGGCCCGCGACGAGCGCGGCGGCCGACGACGCCAGGCCGCAGGCGAGCGAGCCGAGCAGGAACAGGGCGAGAGCGCCCAGGAGCACACGTTTGCGGCCGTGGACGTCGCCGAGCTTGCCGAAGACCGGCGCGGTGACGCTCCCGGCGAGCAGGTAGGCGGTGGTGACCCAGGCGTAGGCCCCGGTCCCGCCGAACTCGGCGGCGACCCGGGGGAGTGCGGTGGCGACGACCTGGGCGTCGAGCATCGCGAGGAAAACGGACAGGAAGAGGCCCGTGAGGGCGCGTTTTCGAACGCGCTCGGGCGCGAGGGAAATCAAGGAAGGTCCTCGTGTCGTCAGAAGGGACGAGAGATGCGGACGTGCTTCACGCACGTCCCGTCGAGTCGGGAAAAGGCTCCATCGTCACCCGCGGACGGGTGCGACCTCTTCGCGCTCGGAAACCACCTCGAATCGTCCCGCTCGCCCGGCCGAACCCGGACGGCGTCACCACGAAGGAACACTGACGAGGATGACTCTAGACAACTACATGTCAGAAGACAAGTAGTTTACGGCGAGAGCTCAGCGCAGGCGGGTCACGTCGCCGGTGTCGCGCCGGCGCTCGCCCAGTTCGTCCGGGAAGACCCACTTCTTGAAGCCCCAGAAGCGGAAGAACATCGCCAGCAGCATGCCGATGATGGACCCGCTCGCGAAGTCCGCGATCTCCTGCACCAGCCGCGTCACGTGCGGCATCTCCAGGTGGAGCACGTACCGCGAGACGTACAGCGGGATCAGGTTGACGATCACCGCGATGCCGCTGATCACGAAGAACAGCGCGGCTTCGTGGTGGCGTTCGCGGCCGCCGCGGGTGCGGAACGACCATTCGCGGTTGAGGATGTACGAGACGATCGTCGCGACGATGATCGCGATCGCCTTCGCCGTGGTGGGTTTCGACTCCAGCACCGACAGCTTGAGCAGGTACCAGACCCCGTTGTCGACGAGGAACGTCGTTCCGCCCACGATGCCGAACTTCAGCAGCTCCCGGTGCTTGATCAGCACCGAACGCAGTGGTTCCGGCGTGCGCTTGAGCACGGTTTCCACAACGGTCACATCTCGCAGTCTAGGAGCACACCGCGTTGACCTGTGGTTCAGGCGGCCTTGCGGTCCTGAATGTCCGGATCTTCCGCGACCTCGAGAACCCGCGCGCCTTCGTCCGGGAACACCCACTTCTTGAAGGCCCACCAGCGGAACACCGTCCCGAGCAGGGTGCCGATGATGATGCCGCTGACGAAGTCGGCCACCTCGACGCCGAACGGCGAAAGCCGCGGGGCCTGCAGGTCCAGCACGTACCGCGAGAACCACTGCGGCAGCGCGTTCAGGCCCAGTGCGATGCCGCTGATCAGGAAGAACAACGCGGCTTCGTGGGCCCGTTCGCGGCCGCCGCGGGTGCGGAACGACCACTCGCGGTTGGCGACGTACGAAAAGATGGTCGCGACCAGGACACCGACGATCAGCGCCGTGACCGGGTGGGTCCGCAGCACGGTGAACTTCAAGCCGTAGTTGACCGACATCGTGATCACGAAGCTGATCCCGCCGACGACGGCGAAGCGGAGGAGCTCGCGATGCTTTTTCAGCAGCTCGCGCACCGCGCGGACGCTACCCGGTCAGCCAGCCGAATCCCCGCTCGGGGGTGGTGGTCGGCCGCTGGTCGCCCGGTCTGGTGCCGGGGTTCGGCGGCGCGCTCGTCGTGGTCTTCGACGTCGGTGGCGTGGTCGTCGGCCTGCTCTCCGACGTCGTCGTCGGCGGGGTGGACGACGGCTTGGCCGGCTTGCTCGGCGTGGGCTTCGAAGGCGTGGTCGAGGGCGAAGTCGTCGGCAGCGGGTCCTTGCCGCACCACTTGTGCCAGCAGCCGAAGTCCACGGTCACCGGCGCCGCCGACGCCTTGCCGAGCTTCGCCGTGATCGTGACGCGGCCGTCGTCGGGGCGGCCCTTCAGCCGCACCCACAGGTTGACGTGCTGGCCGGGGGCCAGCGCGGTCGTCGTCGTGCAGGTCGCGCCCTCGCCGGTGTTCGTGCAGGGGAAGCCGCGCAGGCTCCACCACTGCCCCAGCGGGTGGTCGAAGGCGACGGTGACCGGCTTGGTCGTCTCGCCGGTGTTGCTGACCCGCACGTAGACCAGCGGGTTGCGGGTCCAGGGGAACGCGGAAAGCCCGTCGCCCTGGGCTTCCAGGACCACCGCTTCCGGCGGCTGCTTCACGGTGACCTTGACGCTCACCGCGACGTTGATCTTCACCCCGGCCGTGACGGACCCGGTGACCGTGCCGCCCTGGGCGTCTTCGTCGGCCTGGAGCCGGAAGTTCAGCGTCGCGCTCTGGCCGGGCTGCAGGCCGGTGCCGGTCTTGCAGGTGACCGTGCCGTCGCCGCCCGGGCAGTTGACGGTGATCGGGGCGGGGCCGTTCTGCGCGAACGCCATCGGCGCGCCGCCGCCGCCGGTGTTGACCGCGTGCACGCCCGGGGGCAGCTTCAGCGCGACGGCCACCGGGTCGGACGGGCTGCCGCCGTCGTTGCGGACGGTGATCGGCAGGTTCGTCGCGGCGCCGGGGCTCAGCTCGACGCCGCCGGGCGGGGTCGTCGCGGACATCGACGGGGGCGCCGGGGCCGGCGGGGCGGGCTGCGGGGCCGGCGGCGCGGGCGGCGGGACGGCCGGCGGCGGTGGGGCGACCGGCGGAGCCGCGGGCGGGGGCGGGGGCTGCGGCGGCGCGGGTGGCTGCGGCTTCGGCGCGGGCGGCTGGACCGGCTGGACGGCCGGGGGCGGCACCTGGGCCGCGACCGGGATGTCCTGCGACCCGCCGCCGGCGGTG
The DNA here is from genome assembly GCF_054781455.1 of Amycolatopsis stemonae. Lineage (NCBI taxonomy): Bacteria > Bacillati > Actinomycetota > Actinomycetes > Pseudonocardiales > Pseudonocardiaceae > Amycolatopsis > Amycolatopsis stemonae. Next base: position 262,489 of record NZ_BAAGUJ010000008.1, read on the forward strand.
AGCGCGATGACGACGGCCGCGTCGACGGCGGTGCCGGACGCGTCGACCCCGGCGAACTGGCGGGGGCCCGCGGCGGCGGCACCCGCCGCCGCGCCGGCCTTGCCCGAGGCCGCGGTGACGACGGCGGCCGCGACGGCGGTCGCCGCCGTGGCCGCGCTCGCCTTGGCGGCGCCGATGGTGGCGAGGTACCCGAGGGCCGCGCCGCCCAGGACGATCGGGGCGATGATCGCGCGCAGGCCGCCGTTGACGTCCGCGAGCTCCGCGGCCAGGGCCCGGCAGTTCTCGCACTCGTCGAGGTGGGCCTCGACCTGGGCGCGTTCCCGCTTGGACAGCCCGTCGCGGGTCCACGCGCCGAGCCGTTCGGCGCAGGCGCGGCAGCGTTCCTCGGCGTTCTCCTGCAGGTGGACCTGCAGGTACGCCTGCCGCAGCCCTTCCCGGGCGCGGTACGCGAGCGCGGAGACGCCGTTCGCGGTCAGCCCCAGCAGCGGCGCGACCTCGGCCGGGCTCTGCTGCTCGATCTCGGTGTGCCAGAGCACGGCCTGCCAGCGTTCGGGCAGCCGGGCGAACGCCTTGGCCGCCATCGTCCGCTCGAGCCCGGCGACGGCCGTGTCGGAGAACGGGACGGTGAGGGCCTCGGCCGAGACGTCGGTCATGTCCTCGTTGAGGTCGACCCGGCGTTCCTTGCGGGTCCGGTCGTACGCGGTGTGACGCAGCGCGGTCAGCAGGTACGCCCGGAAGGCGGTGTCCGGCCCCTTGCCACCACGCAGCGTGTCGAGCACCTTCGCGAACGCCTCGGAGACCAGGTCGTCGGCTTCCGAGCTCGACCGGGCCAGCTGACGGGCGAGGTTGTGTGCCGCGCCGGTGTGCCGTTCGTAGAGCGGCCCGTACGACTCGATCTTCCCCGCGCGGACCTCGGCGATCAGCTCGGCGTCACTCTTTCCGCTGAGATCGGCGGGAACGGTGGACACGGCACTCCTCGGTCGGCTAGGGCCAGGACCTGCCATTACAGGCAAGTCCGCGACGCGACACAAGTGTGACTGACCCACCCTTGGCCGTCACGTCGTGGTGGGGGTGTTGACTCCGACGGCGGAGCGAATCACCCACTGCCGGGTCACGGCGAGAAAGCTTCCTAACAAAAACTCGCCAGTACGCGTCACGGGTCCCGGTGGGGCACGTCCTCACCGTGAAGCACCGAGCAAGATCGACACGGACCGGACGAAAGGGGCGGGTGGCCAGTGGACGTTCCGGCTGTGCGCCCCGGCGCTGCTGACGCCCCGACCGCCGACCGAGACCGGTCCCTGCGGGCGTTGCGGGCCCGCTGGCGCACCGCCAGCCTGGCCGCAGGCTGGCGCTTCCCCAGCGACTGGGCCCTGCCCGAGGTCGACGCGGTCTGCGCGGCCGTGATGGCCAAGGGCCGTGTCGAGGCCGCCGAGACCGCGCTGGCCGGGCTGGCCAGGGCGCGGGCGGCGGCCGGCGCGGGGCTCGCCGAAACCCTCGCCGACATGGCCGCGCTGCACGCGGTGGTCGACCACGAAGGCGACGGGTTCGTCTCGCCGGACGTCGACGCGGCACCCGCGCGGCTGCTCCGGACCACCGCCCTGGCCTGGGCGGACGTCGCCACCGACCAGCTCGTGCACACCGAGGTCACCGACCCGCTGACGGGCCTGCCCTCGGCCGCCTACCTGCGCACCCGGCTCGTCGAGGTCTACCGCGCCGCCGCCGCGCGCGAGCGGCCGGCCGCCGAAGACTTCGTGCTGCTGGTCGTCTCCCTGGACCTCCGGACGATCACCGGGTTCCCGCGGCTGACCGGGATGATCCTGGTCGCGGACGCGCTGCGGGCCGTGTTCGACAGCGGGCAGAGCGTCGCTTCGCTCGGGCCGTCCGTCGTGGCCGCTCTGGTGCCGAAGGACGAGCGCGTCGCTTCGCAAGGTGTCGCGCTGCGGCGAGCGTTGCACGAGCGGCTTTCCGTCGACGCGCAGCTCGCCGACGCCGGCCGGCCGCGGGTGTCGGCCGTGCGGCTGCCCGCCACCCACGAAATGGCGTGCGACCTCCTGGTCCGTCTCGCCCGGGCGTAGAACGGGCGAAAAGTCCGGTTCCGCCCGGACCCTCGCGCCCCGGAGGAGACCGGTCATGATTTCCTGGTGCGGTGACCAGGACCGTATCCAGCGACGTCGACGGCGAAGTCGTGGCCCGACCCCAGCACCGACTGGCCCTGCGGAGGTCACTCGCCCGCCTGTCCGTGCGCCCGCGGTCGATCCTGATCCTCGCGGTGATCCCCCTGGTCGCGATCGGGTACGGCATCTACGGCTGGCAGCACGACTGGGTGCTCGGCGTCGACAGCGCGGTCTACCGCGCCGGCGCGCTGACGCTGCTGCACGGCGACTCCCTCTACGACGCGAACACGCTGGCCGACGAGCCGTGGTGGGCGCTGCTGCCGTTCACCTACCCGCCGACGGCGGCGCTGATCTTCGTGCCGCTCGCGGCGTTCCCCACGCAGATTTCGTGGGGCCTGATCACGGCGATCTCGCTGATGGCGATGGCCCTGTCGATCCGGATCGCGATCGGCGCCCTGCCCCGCCCGGCCGAGGACGGGCCGCGCTGGTGGGCCTCGCCCGCGCGCTCGACGATCGTGTTCTTCCTGGTCTTCCTCGGCCTCGAGCCGGTCTGGCGGACGATCTTCCTCGGCCAGATCAACCTCGTCCTGATGGCGATGATCCTGCTGGACATGCTGGTCATCGGCGCGCGTGGCAGCCGCTGGGGCGGCGTGCTCGTCGGCGTCGCGGCGGCGATCAAGCTGACGCCGCTGGTGTTCCTCGGGCACCTGTTCGTCACCGGCCGCCGGATGGACGCCCTCCGCGGGCTCGCGACGTTCGTCGTGCTGCAGGGCCTGATGTTCCTGGTCAACGCGCACGACGCGGCCAAGTACTGGACGGTCACGCTGCCCGACACCGGCCGGATCGGGCCGGTGCACTGGGCGGGCAACCAGTCGCTGAACGCGCTGATGAACCGGGCCACCGACCTCGCGCCGTGGGCGTCGAAGGCGGCGATGGGCATCGGCTTCCTGCTCGCGATCCCGGCGCTGTGGCTGCTCATGCGGTTCCACCGCAAGGGCCAGGCGCTGGCCGCGCTGCTGGTCACCGCGTTCTGGACGCTGCTGATCTCACCGATCTCGTGGACGCACCACTGGGTGTGGGTGATCCCGCTGATCGTGCTGCTGGTCTCGCGGCTGCCCAAGACCACACCGAAGACGGCCTGGAAGCGCTGGCTGGGGACGTTCCTCGCGGCGTTCGTGTTCGTCAGCTGCGTGCTGCTGATCCTGCCGAACGGCCGGAACGTCGAGCTGCACTGGACGGTCTGGCAGAACATCCTGGGCGACGCCTACATCCTGATGCCGGTCGTGCTCGCCGCGGCGCTGGTCCTGCGCTGGGGCCTGCAGCGGCGGGCGCGGAAGCGGGCCGCGACTTCGGACGAGCATGTCGACGTCGCGTCCGGCGTCTGAGGCGCGCACCGGCCGCCTGCTCGCCGGGGTCATCGCGCTGCTGGTGCTCGGCTTCGGCGTCGTCGTCTGGCTGGCGGGCTGGCACTTGGGCGCGGACAGCGCTGTCTACCGCGCGGGCGCGTTGACGCTGTTGCACGGCGACCCGCTCTACACGCGGGACGTGCTGACGGCGCTGCCGGACTGGGTGCGGCTGCCGTTCACCTACACCCCCGCTGCCGCGCCGCTGTTCCTGCCGCTCGCCCTGGTGCCCTCCGGCCTGGTGTGGGGCGTGATCGCGGTTTTGTCGGTGGTCGGCCTTATCGTCGTGATCACGGTGGTTTCGTCGTCGCCGGGGCGCTCGCTTTCGTGGTGGGCGCTGCCGGCGGGAACGGCCGCCGCTCTGGCGCTGGAGCCGGTGTGGAAGACGCTGTTCCTGGGCCAGATCAACGTGATACTGATGGCGTTCGTGGTGCTGGACGTCCTGGTGCTCTCGGCCAGGGGGTCGCGGTTCGCGGGTGTGCTGATCGGCGTGGCGGCGGCGATCAAGCTGACCCCGCTGATCTTCGTGCCGCACCTGTTCTTCACGGGCCGGTGGAAGGACGGGCTGCGGGCCCTGGGCACGTTCGTGGCGCTCGAAGCGGCGATGTTCGCGGTCATCCCGGTGGACGCGGCGCGGTTCTGGCGGGATTCGGCGACCGACCCGAGCCGGGTCGGGTCGGTGCACTGGATCTTCAACCAGTCGCTCAACGGGCTCGTCAACCGGGCTTCGGAGCTGGCCCCCTGGTCGCTGGCGGTGGCGGTCGGGGTGGCGGCGGTGCTCGCCGTGCCCGCGGTGTGGCTGGTCGTGCGGCTGCACCGGCGCGGTGAAGACGCGGGTGCGTTGCTCGTCACGGCGTTCTACGGGCTGCTGCTCTCGCCGGTGTCGTGGTCGCACCACTGGGTCTGGTGCGTGCCCTTGATCACGCTGCTGGTGGTGAAGGCGCGGTGGTGGGCCGCGGCGGCGGTGGCCGTGCTGTTCGCCTCCCAGATCGTGATGCTGGTGCCCAACGGCGGCGACACGGAATTCGGCTGGGGCCTGGGCTGGTCGGTCCTCGGCAACGTCTACGTCCTCGCGGCGGCGGCCGGGATCGTGGGCCTCGCGGCACGCGAGCTACGCCTGGTCCGGCGGTCACCCCAGGTCGTGACCGTTTGACAAGCCGGCCGAAAGCAGGCGGATGCGGTTCCGGCGCCGGCGTGCTCACCGCACCTGTCCGCCGTGACTGCCCGTCGGATTGTCAAAAATCCGCGCAGTAGGCTGACTGGCGCTATGGACAAACACACCGGTCTGCCCGTCGTGGGCATGGTGGGCGGCGGACAGCTGGCCCGGATGACCCACCAGGCGGCGATCTCCCTCGGCCAGTCCCTGCGCGTGCTCGCCGCGGGCGAGAACGAAGCGGCGGGGCTCGTCGCGGGCGACGTCACCCTGGGGCACCACACCGACCTCGAGGCGCTGCGGAAGTTCGCGGCGTCGGTCGACGTGCTCACGTTCGACCACGAGCACGTGCCGGGTGAGCACCTGCTGACGCTGGCGATGGAGGGCTTCGTCATCCGGCCGGCGCCGAGCGCGCTGGGCTTCGCGCAGAACAAGCTGGTGATGCGCGAAATGATGGCCGGGCTCGGCGTGCCGGGTCCCGCCTTCGCCGAGGTGTCCGCTGTGGACGACGTGCTCGCGTTCGGCGAGGCGCACGGCTGGCCGGTGGTGCTCAAGGCGTCGTCCGGGGGCTACGACGGCCGCGGCGTCTGGATGCTGGACACCGCGCAGCACGCCCGCGAGACGGTGCCGGAGCTGCTGGAAGCGGGCACGGCGCTGCTGGTCGAGGCGAAGGTGACGATGCGGCGGGAGCTGTCCGCGCTCGTCGCCCGCTCGCCCTTCGGCCAGGGCGCGGCGTACCCCGTGGTCGAGACCGTGCAGACCGGCGGCATCAACACCGAGGTGCTGGCCCCGGCGCCCGGCCTCGCGCCGGAGCGCGTGCACGAGGCGCAGGACCTGGCGCTGCGGATCGCGTCGACGCTGGACGTCACGGGCCTGCTGGCGGTGGAGCTGTTCGAGACGGACACCGGGCTGCTGGTCAACGAGCTGGCGATGCGCCCGCACAACTCCGGGCACTGGACCATGGACGGCGCGCGCACGTCGCAGTTCGAGCAGCACCTGCGTGCGGTGCTCGACTACCCGCTGGGCCGGACGGACCTGGTCGCGCCGGCGTGCGTGTCGGCGAACGTGCTGGGCGCGTCGGAGCTGCCCGAGATGGGGCCGGACGAGCGGCTGCACCACCTCTTCGCGCGGTACCCCGAGGCGCGGGTGCACCTCTACGGCAAGCAGGAGCGGCCGGGGCGCAAGCTCGGGCACGTCAACTTCACGGGCGACCGCATGGCCGAGCTGCGCGACCGCGCGCTGCTGGCCGCGCACTGGCTGTCCCACGCCGTCTGGCTCGACGGCTACGAGATCCACTGACGGGAGTAACCGGTATGGCGCCGCAGGTGGGCGTGATCATGGGCAGCGACTCGGACTGGCCGACGCTGGAGGCGGCGGGCGCGGCGCTGGACGAGTTCGGCGTCGAGTACGAGGTCGGCGTCTACTCGGCGCACCGCACCCCGCAGCGCATGCTGGACTACGCGACGTCGGCGGTGGCGCGGGGCATCCGCGTGATCATCGCGGGCGCGGGCGGCGCGGCCCACCTCCCGGGCATGGTGGCCTCGGCGACGGTGCTGCCGGTGATCGGCGTCCCGGTCCCGCTGAAGTACCTGGACGGCCTGGACTCGCTGCTGTCGATCGTCCAGATGCCGGCGGGTGTCCCGGTGGCCACGGTCTCGGTGGGCGGCGCGCGCAACGCGGGCCTGCTGGCGGTCCGCATCCTGGCGGCGTCCGACGAAGGCCTGCGCACGAAGATGTCCCGCTTCCAGGCGGACCTCGAGAAGCTGGTCCTGGACAAGGACGCGGCCCTGCGCGCGAAGGCCGGCAAGTAGCCCGCTGCCCGCGGCAGCAGGCTCTCGGACCAATCGCCTGGGGTTGGGAATGGGTAACGATTAATGTTATTCATTAATGAAAGTTTTCGACAAAGAACGGCAGAAGCGTTTGATCGATGTGAGCGTTCTCGCTCAGACGGGCCACGATCGGGCGGCCATTCGGAGTTGTGCTGACGACGCGTCCTCCGCGTCCGTTATTGAGCTGAACGTACCCAATGGAAATCAAAAACTGAACGAAACTCTTTGCGAGCTTAATGTTCCGTTCCGACGCGCCACGTTGTTCAAGTCCGTACCTTTGGTGCGGCGCGCCATCGAGTAGAACCTTGCATATCTTCTCGCAAATCTCAAAGTTCTTGTCAAAGCAGTACATGTAATATGGGTCGACCGGATCTGTTTTGGCGCCTCGCCGCCTGAGGTAGCCTCGAATTCTACTTGAGTCTAGAACGAGTACGTCTTTGCCCATCTTTGCGATCGCGGTCGAGTCCTTATCGAGGTTGGTGAAAATGGCTCCATTGCAACGCAGTCCAGTTATTTCGGTATCTAACATTAGTAAGTTCGAAAAATTTGCCTCACTGATGTTGGCATTTTGTAGTGAACATGCGTCGAGGGCGCAATCTGAAAAATCAGCTCCTGATAGATCGGCATTCGTGAATATAGAGTCAGTTAGTATCGAGCCGCGCATGTTCAATCCGCGTAAATCTGATGCTTCATCACCAAGGCTAAAGTCTATGCCCGTCAGTGTGCAGTTTGACAGATCGGGCCTACTTCCAACGAGGCTGTGAAGAGTCTCCCTTACCTTCTGGGTCCTTCTTTCGTTATGTCGCTTCGCGTTCCACAGTAAAGCGAGCATTTGGTCAAGCCCGGCGCGCGTCTTTCGCGATGGCCAAAGAGCTGAAAGTTGCGTGTAAGCTTCTTCTAGTTTTGTCCTTGGCATCGAGTTCGTGAAAGCGAGGACGGTATCTGTAATCGAAACAGACTTGGCTTCGGGGCGGCCTTCGATAAGTCTGTCGACGAGGTACCCGGCTAGCAAGAATTCGCGGAGGGAGTTGTGAGAAAATTGCCATTGTGCAATACCTTGATCTGAACACCGCGTTAGCGTTGTTGATGATCTCAAGTCGTCGAAGAAAGCATCCTCAGCATCAAGACCTCCCTCTGCTTTCTGTCGAACTATTTTCGACTCGAAAACCGACCGTACCACTTCGCGAAAACTAGATTCGTTGACCATTTTTCGTTGAGAATGAGAAGTATAAAGGGAGAGCTGCTGAAGGAACTGATACCGTTCAGTCGGTAGTAAGGTCGACGTTCGTGCCCAGTCGCGAAGCATAAGCTTGTTAATGATTAGATTGTATATGTCCCACTCGGACATTCGTTGATCTAGGTCGCTCTGCTCGTCTCGCTTCAGTTCCTCGACAACCTCTAATAGATATGTGATGATTACAGGTTTTCCAGAAAGTGATACGGCGCCATCTTCGTTGTTTCGGAAAACTTTCGATAATAATCCAGTGACGACTTCTGCGCCTTCGGTATCGTCTTGCAGGCGGCGACGGACGAGATCGATTGTCTGCTGGTAAGTGAGATCTCGCAAGCTCCGTTCGACGCGGTTGAGGACAAATCGTTCGAGTAGCGAATCGACTTCGCGCTCTTGTTCGACGACGGCGCGATCGAGAATATTAACCTGCTGGTGAGATGCAATCTTCTGGTACAGTACCTCAAAAACTCGGAGTTCTTCAGCTTCGGTAAAGTAGTTGGGACGGCTTGTAAGTATGCCTTTAGCTCCATTTCGGGCTAGATCTGCTAGAGCTTCCAGGCAAGCCCGACGCTCACGAACGTTCAGGTACTGGGCCATTTCGTCGTAGCCATCGAGTAATAATACCACGCGACCGTTGGAGATCATACTTTCGACGAATGATACTGGAAGATGTGATAGCTCGTTCTTGTCCAAAAAGTGGTGGAGTAGACCGCGGGAGTCAAATTGCTTTGCAAAGTCTCGCAGCTCAATTCGAAAAGGAATTCGTGGACTTCGTCCTAATTTGTATAGCTCTGCCCATCTTTTTTGAAGCACCTCGGTGAGTGCGGTCTTGCCGGTTCCGTACTCTCCTACAATTATGAGCCAGGAGCGGTCCTGGGCGTCGTCCTTGAGCCAGTCGGCAAGGTATTCGGTGGCCCACTCGTTCCCGTGCTTATCTTGAAAGTTGGGCTCCTCGTATACTGCATCTAGTGCCTTCAGCTCTTTGGCTTGGGGCGAGTTCCCTAGAATGTACGAGAGGTACGGTTGCACGCGCTCAAAGCTCGCGAAAAGCTCGTTGTAGGTGAACGTAAATATTCCCTCAACCTTGGCTCGTTCCTTAACGCTCGGCGTAAACCCGGCGGAAGATACGATGATTCTCTGAGCGCCAGGTTCGTTTCGAAACATGGTCAGTTTCGTGAGATCCTTGCCGTATTTTGTATTGTCGACGTACTGAATAGTTGCTTCAATATATACTTTTTGCTCGGTAAACCCGGAAAGCTGAGTTGCCACGAGATCAACTTCTGCGCCATGGATCTCGATTGGGCCGGATACCTCGTATCCGTTGGTTTCGAAGAGCCAACGTACCGCTATGGGAAGACTTTTTTCCGTGAACTCCATGACGCCCCCTTGTTGGCCTCTGGCTTCGACTCTCGAAATTCACATGATCTTAATCTCGGTTCGGCGTGGATAGAAGCCGTCGATTTGAGTCGATTTTTTGTTACTGTGTGCTCATTGAATCGAGTGATCGATGCTAAATCTTTATGAAGTGGCCGGTTCGCAAATGGCAATGCTGTCGAGCAGTTTGGTATTCGCAAACGTGACTTGCAATGTGGAGGTGCTACCCGTGAGGCCATGAGCTTCTGCGGAGAGCAGAGGTCGCCAAGTAGAGACTTATTGATCAGCCGTCGAGCTTGCCGATCAGCTGCTCCCGCAGCTGGCGCTTGAGCACCTTCCCGGCGGCCGAAACGGGAATCTGCTCGACGACGTGCACCTCCCGCAACCGCTTGTACGGCAGCACTTTCTCGTTGACCGCGGCCATCAGCTCGTCGGCGTCCAGCGAGCCGCGCGGCACCACGAACGCCACTGGCAGTTCGCCGACCTCGACGTCCGGGCGGCCGACCACCGCGGCCGCCGCGACGCCCGGCATCGTGATCAGCAGTTCCTCCAGCTCGCGCGGGAAGACGTTGTAGCCCTTGTACAGCAGCATGTCCTTCTTGCGGTCCACGATGGACAGGTAGCCGTCCGCGTCGAGGATGCCGACGTCGCCCGTGTGGAGCCAGCCGTCGACCAGGGCCGCGGCCGTCTCCTCGGGACGGTTGCGGTAGCCCTGCATGATCTGCGGGCCGCGCAGGCAGACTTCGCCCTTCTCGCCGGGCGGGAGCGGGTCTTCGCCGCCCTCGGCCGGGACGATCTTGACCTCCGTGTCGAAGATCGGCACGCCCACCGAGCCGACCTTGCGCGTGCCCGAGGTGTACGTCGGGGAGATCACCGCACCCATCGTCGCCTCGGTGAGGCCGTAGCCCTCGGTGACCACCACGCCTGGGAAGCGCTCGCGCAGCGCGGTGATCATCGCGTGGTTCATCGGCGCCGCGCCCGAGCCGATCGAGCGCACCGAGGACAGGTCGGCCGTGTGGAACGACGGCGTCGCGAGCAGCGCCGCGAACAGCGCCGGGGCGCCGCCGATGCCCGTGATGCGGAGCCGCTCGGCGTCGGCGACGTACGCCGGCGGGTCGAAGCGCGAGTGCAGGACGATCGACGTGCCCGCGATCACCGCCGCGTTCAGGCCGCCGATGATGCCCATCGCGTGGAACCACGGCGTCAGGTTGATCGCGACGCCCGTGCCCAGCCGCGTCGGCCACTCGGCTTCGCTGCCGATCTGGTCGAGCGTGACGTCGCCGCGCTCGTCGAGCGCCGGCACCGAGCCGGAGCCCCAGCAGGCGTGCTGGAGGGTGTTGACCACGACGTTGCGGTGCGTGAGCCGGACGCCCTTCGACCGGCCGGTGGTGCCGCCGGTGTAGGCGAGGTGGGCGAGGTCCTCGTGGACGTCGATGTCCACCGCGGGGTGCGTCTCCGGCCGGCCCGCGTGGAACGCCTCGAACTCGAAGCCGCCTTCGGGCAGGTCGCCGGTGGGGCCGACGACGACGGTGAGCCGCGCCGGGATGCGGTCGGCGACGCTCGCCAGCGCGCCCGCGACCGGGCCGAACGTCACGACCGCGGCGGCCTCGCAGTCGGTGAGCTGGAACGCGAGGTCGTCCGGCGGGAGCAGCGGGTTCGCCGGGCTGAAGGTGGCCCCGGCCAGCAGCGTGCCGTAGTACGCGACCGGGAAGGCCAGGCAGTTCGGCAGGTGCAGCGCCACGACGTCGCCGCGGCCGACGCCGTGGGCCCGCAGCGCGTGCGCGAACCGGCTGGCCGCGCGGTAGGTCTCGGTGAAGGTGAGGCTGCGGCCGTCGTGGGCGAAGGCGGTCCGGTCGCCCCAGCGCGCGGCGCCCGCGGCGAGGATCGAGCCGACCGGGACTTCGGGGTAGTCGAGGGAAACGGGCAGACCGGGCGGCGTCGTCGGCGCGGTGAGCGGCATCACTCGACCGTACGATTTCTGCGGTCAAGGACACAAGGACGCCGCCTGTGAACGAGCGCTAACATCGACAGAACCCTCCCGACGTCGTAGAGAAGGTGACCGGAAGTGACCGACGGCCTGTACCAGCTTGCCGAGGAGCACGAGGAGCTGCGGGCCGCGGTCCGGGCCCTGGCCGAGAAGGAGATCGCGCCGTACGCGGCCGAGGTCGACGAGAACGAGCGCTACCCGATCGAGGCGTACAACGCGCTGGTCAAGTCGGGCTTCAACGCCGTCCACATCGGCGAGGAGTACGACGGGCAGGGCGCGGACGCCGTCGGCGCCTGCATCGTGATCGAAGAGGTCGCCCGGGTCGACGCGTCGGCGTCGCTGATCCCGGCGGTGAACAAGCTCGGCACGCAGCCGATCATCCTGTCGGCTTCCGAAGACCTGAAGAAGCTCGTGCTGCCCTCGATCGCGTCGGGCGAGGCCTCGGCGTCGTACGCGCTTTCGGAGCGCGAGGCCGGTTCGGACACCGCGTCGATGCGCGCGCGGGCCCGGCTCGACGGCGACCACTGGGTGCTCAACGGCACCAAGTGCTGGATCACCAACGCGGGCGAGTCGTCCTGGTACACGGTGATGGTCGTGACCGACCCGGACGCGGAGAAGAAGGCCAACGGCATCTCGGCGTTCGTCGTGCACAAGGACGACCCGGGCTTCTCGGTGGGCCCGAAGGAGAAGAAGCTCGGCATCAAGGGCTCCCCGACGCGCGAGATCTACTTCGAGAACTGCACGATCCCCGCCGGCCGCATCATCGGCGAGCCGGGCACGGGCCTGAAGACGGCGCTGCGCACGCTCGACCACACCCGCCCGACGATCGGCGCGCAGGCGCTGGGCATCGCGCAGGGCGCGCTCGACGCGGCGGTGGCGTACGTGAAGGACCGCAAGCAGTTCGGCAAGACGATCGCGGAGTTCCAGGGCGTCCAGTTCATGCTGGCCGACATGGGCACCAAGATCGAGGCGGCCCGCCACCTGGTGTACGCCTCGGCGGCGGCCTCCGAGCGCGGCGACAAGCGCGCGGGCTTCATGGCCTCGGCGGCGAAGGCGTACGCGTCCGACATCGCGATGGAGGTCACGACGGACGCGGTCCAGCTCTTCGGCGGCGCCGGCTACACCCGCGACTTCCCGGTGGAGCGCATGATGCGCGACGCGAAGAGCACGCAGATCTACGAAGGCACCAACCAGATCCAGAAGCTCGTGATGGCGCGGGCCCTGCTGAAGGGCTGAGTTCGCGCAGCTCAGAGCGGGTTTCGCTGGTAGTCACGTCGTCTCCATCGGTTGACTATCGTTGGTCGTTACGGGTGGCTGTTCCGTCCATATTCCGTCAGCTGACGGCGCGCGGGCGGAACAGCCGCTTGTCGATCGCCTGCCGGGCGCGGTCGTGCGAGTCCGGCAGCATGTGCGAGTAGATCTTGAGGGTGAACGCCGGGTCCTTGTGCCCCATGAAGATCGACAGCTCCTTGATCGACACGCCGTCGGCGAGCATCACCGACGCGTAGTAGTGCCGGAGCTGGTGCGTGCCCTCGTGCCGGGTAGTGACGTAGTGGCGCCGGCCGCGCTCGTCCTTCGTCGGCTCGGGAATCACCTTCGCGGTCACCAGCGCAGGCTTCCAGGCCGTCTCCGAGTACGCGCGTGCCTTCAGGTGCCCGCCGTCCCGCCACCGGAACAGGACGTTGTGGGTGCGCAGCTCACCGCCCGGCTTCTCCCACGGCAAGGTGAGCGGCTGCGGAGGGAACGCCGCGATGTGCGCCTGCAGGCCCGCGGCGATCGACGGGGGGAGCGGGACCTTCCGCGTCCGGTCGCTCTTCGGCAGGGCGAACACGTAGTGCTTGCCCAGCTTCTTGATCTGCCGACGGATGTGGATCACGCCCTCGTCCTCGTCGATGTCCTCGACGGCGAACGCGAACACCTCACCTTCGCGGTGGCCACACCCGGCCTGGACCGTCGGCATCATCCGCAGGTAGTCCGGGTGGGCGTCGATCAGCGCGAACACCGTGCTGTCGCCCCAAGCCACGACCGGCTCGGCGTGCCCGCCGTCCGCTGTGATCTTCTTGACGACCGGCGCGCGGGCGGGGTTCTTCTTGATCAGCTCGTCGCCGTCCGGCCCGGCGAGATCGAAGATCCCGATCAGGATCCGACGCGCCGCCGCCACCGTCGACGGGCCGTGCGTCTCGCCGAGCTTGGTCTGGAACTCCTGCACCTCAGAGGGCTTGACCGCCTTCACCCGGCGGCCGCCGAACACAGGCTTGACGTGCAGCCGGTACACCGACTCGTCCTTGATCGCCGTCGACGGGTCGACCGTCCGGCTGCCGAACCAGCGCTGCGCGATGCTGTCCACGAGCTCACGGCCGGCCTTCGGGTCGATGTACTCGCCGCGGTCGCGGGCGCTCTCCATGTCGCGCCAGTGCTTGTCTGCTGGCGTCTTGTTCGTGAACGCCTTCGAGCGTTCCTGCTCGTCCGGGTCGAGCCAGCACGCGAGCCAGCGCTTGCCCTTGCCCCACCGGGCGTTCGGCACGCGCTTGGTCTTCCCGTCGGGCTGCTTCTCCGGGCGTGTCCACAGGTCCTTTGTATATCCCATTACAACTCCGACTCGGCTTTATCGCGAATTTCCTTGTATTCGATCCATGCCTTTTCGGCAGCGATTGACGCATCCGCAAATCGAGTCTCGGCCTGCATTAGCGCTTCTTGAACTCGGCCTATTTCAGCGCTGTCCGTGGTCATCTCTCGTGTTGTCATCAGGGCGTGAGCTGCGGAATCCATTTCGCTTTGGGCTGCGTGCTCCCACTCCTTTGCGTCAATTAGGCGAGCCTCAGCATTTCGTAGTCGATCTTTTAGTTCCTGCTTGTACTCAAGGTCGCGTAGTAGTGCCGCAAGCTCAGCCTGGCGCATCTTCGTGTAGGAGGCCGCCTCGGTTATGCGAGCGAGTTCTTCTCGGACTTGTCGCATCTGCTCGCTGAGTTCCGGTGCGGGGCGAAGCATGTCATCTAGGGTCTTTCCTAGTGCATTCGATATCGCCAGTGCCTCGGCGAGTCGAATGGTTCGCGCGCCGGAGTCGTTCGTTGCGTTTTTCTCGATACGGGTGATCGCCGTTCCATCAATGTGAATTCCGTAGTTTCGCAATTTGTGCGCGAGGGCGGCCTGAGACATGCCCTGCTCTTCGCGCGCCTGCCGTGCGCGGGCGGCGAACGTGGCGTCAACCTCCTTCGCCACCCTGACTCGTCGCTCGAAGGCAGGGTTGCCAATGCGCTCTTCGTAGGCGCTCATCCTGGTGACTCTCCGTTGGTTCGCGTTGGTCCTGCGTATCTAGCAGCGTACTGCTTGACACGTAGGAGTCAACACCTCTACCGTTCGATCAACGCTGTCAATAGCGCACACGGCTGAGAGGATCGCAGCGGATGACCCACAGCAAGCCGCCGGACAACACGAACGGAGCAACGCCGTTCACGTCCGGAGCAGCCCCTGGCCGG
>NZ_BAAGUJ010000008.1:277149-279944 GCF_054781455.1 Amycolatopsis stemonae
CAGTGAGGAAACCCGCATGCTCACTGTAGATGTTACCGCGCGTCACACCGCGGCTGATCACCCGTCTGGCCGAGCCGAAACCGACTCGGCCCGCGCCGCCCGCCTCGAGGCCGAGATCGGCGAGCGCGACCGCGCCCACCAGCACGCACCGTTCTGTGATCACCTCGACGGCGGATCGCACTCCTGCACCGGTGCCGCGCCGATGCTGCCCGGCGTCGCGTACGGCGTGAAGGAGACGCCCGCCGAGGTCACTGCCTACCCGTGGGCTGAAGAGCGCACCGGCGCCTGCTCGGTCGTCGTGGTCGTCGAGCACCCGTACTGCCCGAACGTGCCGCAGGACGACGCGCTGGCGGAGTTCTGGCTGCAGCCCGCGACCGCGCGAGCCCTGGCCGCCCAGCTGATCGACGGCGCCCGCCAGGCCGAGGCCGACCAGTCCGCCGTCGTCGAGGCCGACCACCAGCTGACCGCGCTGAGCGTGCTGTTCCAGCGCGTCGCGGCCGGCGACTTCACCGAGCTGGCCGATGTGCGCGCCGAGGCCCGCCGGATCGTGGGTGTGGCATGACCGACACCCCGGACTACCCGGACTGGCTGCACCACGTCGACACCGTCCCCTGCCCGTCGTGGTGCCGTGGTCGGCACCCGGAGGTCGAGCACCCCGAGGACAGGCGGCACATGTCCGACGCGGTCGAGCTGTACCCGATGCTCGCCGAGGGCACCATCGAGGACCTGGGCGAGCACTACGGTGGCGTCCAGCACGTCCCCGTGCACCTGATCATCGGCATGGACCAGGGGTTCCGGGAGGTCGGGCCGCAGATCAGCATCACGCCGGAGAACGGGAAGCACGGCCCGGGTGTCGTGTTCACCGTCGACGAGGCCGACCGAGTCGCGCGGACCCTGCGCAAGCTCGTCAAGCAGGCCCGCGGCGGTGCGCGATGACGACGCCGGTGAAGTCGACGAGCGATGTCGCGGAGGTGTCCGGTGTCTGACGAGTTTCTGTCCAGTTTGGACGCGGCAGCCTCGACCTCCTCGGGGGCCGCCCCGGCGATGCACCCGGCCGAGCTGGTGAACCGCACCGTGCACTTCGCGGAAGCCGCCCGGGACGGCCGGGTTCGGGCGCTCGATGCGCTCGCCGCGGTCGAGGCCGAGGTGCTGGGTTACGTCCGGCACCTTGGCGAGATGGCCGCCGTCCGGGACGCCCAGGTGACGGCGAACGTCGAGGGCAAGGTGACGGCCGACCCGTCGATGACCTCGGCGCGTGCGGCCCGGAACGTCGAGCCGCGCACCGGCAACCAGCGCGGCGCCATCCTTCGGTTCATCGTCGAGGGCAACGGTTCCACCGACTTCGAGATCGCCAGGGACCTCCGCATCCTGCCCAACAGCGTGCGGCCCCGGCGCGGTGAGCTGGCCGAGGCCGGCTACGTCGTGGACTCCGGCCGGACGCGGCAGCACCGCGGGTCGGACTGGGTGGTCTGGGAAGCCACAGCCGAAGCCCGCGCGTGGTACGGCCGGAACTTCGGAGGCGCGGCATGAGCGACGCGACCTTGATCAGCTGGCTGCTCGCCTTCCTCGCGATCGGCTGGGTCGGCGGTGTCGTGCTCGGCCTGCGCGTCGGCCGGGCGAATCCGTCCGCGAAGGCCCTGGAGAAGCACGATGAGGCCGTTGCGCGCGAGCTGTACCGGCTCGTGCGCGAGCACACCGGCGAACCGGAGGAGGACGACCGTGGGTGAGTTCCGCTACCGCAACGCGTCGGACTTCGCGCTGCACGCCCGGCACTTCCGGCACATGCCGGGGCGCGGCGAGGTGATGGACGGCGACGCCGTGGCGATCTGCTCCGGCATCCCGGCTGCCGAGATCGCCCGGCGCATCGCCATCGGGGCCGGGCCCGTGCTCGACGAGGACGACCTGCGCCGCGGCTGGGCCCGCACGGACACCGTGCGCGTCAAGCTCGGCCGGAACCCGACCGTCTACGACGTGCTCCGGGAGTTCGGCGACGAGTCCGCCGAGGCTGGCCTGCTCGGTGCGCCGGGCGGCGCAGGTGGCTGAGTCCGATGTGGACGGCGTGCTGCAGGTGGTCGCGGTCGGGCCGGTGGACATCACCGGCGCGACCGCGGCTGCCCGCGCCGACGCCGAGAAGTACCGGGCCGAGGACCCCGCGTACGCCGAGCTGATGGCGACCCTTGCCGCGCTCGGCGAAGTCCTCGACGCCGACCCGGATCCCGCCGAGTGTGCCGCGCTGATGCAGCGCGTGCACGCGCTCGACTGGTCGGTGGACTACCAGGCCGGTCAGCGGTGGGTCCGCTGGTCCGTGCAAAACATGATCTTGAAAGGAATCTGACCGGTGACCTGGTTCAAGGTCGACGACACGCTGCACAGCCACAAGAAGGCGATGCGCGCGGGCGTCGAAGCGATGGGGCTGTGGGTTCTGGCGGGCTCGTGGGCCGCCGACCAGCTCACCGACGGATGGGTGCCCTCGTACGCCGCGAAGCGGATCGCCATGAACGCGGACGAGTTGGCGGACGCGCTCGTCAAGGCTGGCCTGTGGTGCACCGGAGAGCACGAGGGCGAGCCCGGCTGGTGGTTCCACGAATGGGATGAGCGGCAGCCCACGCGGGACGATGTCCTGGCGCGCCGGAAGGCGGACGCCGAGCGTCGCGCGCGCTGGCGCGACGGCAAGCGTCCGAAGGGTGACGGCGAACCGTCCACTCCGGACACCGAGGGTGCGTCACAGGATGTGTCACGGCGTGACACCTCCGGGGACTCACGGGGGGCGTCCGCGCTTCCCGACCCGACCCGAC
>NZ_BAAGUJ010000008.1:280038-426217 GCF_054781455.1 Amycolatopsis stemonae
GGGACGCCGACTTCGACGAGTTCTGGTCGGCCTACCCCCGGCGCGAGGCCAAGAAGGGCGCAAGGACCAAGTTCGCCCAGGCCGTCAAGGCGGGCACCTCAGCCGCCACGATCGTCGCCGGGGCCCGCCGGTACGCCGCGTACGTCACCCAGGTCGGCCGCGAACGGGAGAAGATCAAGATCCCAACGACGTGGCTCAACAACGGGTGCTGGGACGACGAGCTGAACGGCCCGACGATCGCGGCCCCGGCCAAGCCGTCCGGCGACCCCGCCGACTGGCTGCGCGAGCGCTGGCAGGCCGGAGACGCCGCCGCGGTGGCGCGCGTGCTCGGCGAGCGCTACGAGCGGCCGGACCTCCCGGTGCACGTCGACGGGAAGGAGAACATCGCCGCGTTCTGGCGAACCTCGGCGCGCACGTGGATCGAGGACCACCGCGAGGCCGCGCTGGCGAAGCTCGCCGAGGGGGTGGCGGCATGACGGACTTCGACGACGACGTGCAACACGCGCCGCCGAACCTCGCCGCCGAGGCACTGGCCCAGCTGCGCCCAACCGCCGAAGAGGCGTACCTCGTCAGCCTGCTGACCACGATCACCGCCCGCGAGATGCGCGAGGAAGCCCTCACGCGGATCCAGCCGGAGGACTTCGCCGTAGCCGCCTACGCGGGGCTGTGGGAGGCCGCGCAGCGGCTGCTCGCCGAGGGCAAGCCGGTCACCGCGCGCACCGTCGCCGCGGCCGCCGACACCGCCGGCGAGCTCGCCGAGCGCACCCTGGCCCGGTTCGTCGGCGCCGTCCCCAACCCGGCGGACTTCCCGAACGCGCTCGCCGAGGTGACCCGCTGCGGCGCGCTCCGGCGCGTCGTCGAGGCCACCGTGCGGATCCAGCAACGCACGATGGCGGCCGCCGACGGCTCGGCAGCGCTCGCCGCTGCGCACGAGGAGCTGGGCAAGCTCGACACCGCCGAGCTCGGCCAGGACGAGCACACCCGCACGTTCCGGGACGTGCTCACCGAGCTGGACGCCGCGCTGCGCAGCCCGGAGACCTACCGGTACGTCCCGACGCCGTGGGACGACCTCAACGAGCGGTTCTCCGGCGGGCTCCACATGGGACGGATGATCGTCGTTGGCGCGCGGCCCGGCGAGGGGAAGTCGATCGCTGCGCACCAGATCGCCGAGCACGCCGCGAGCCTCGGCCACCCCGCCGTGATCTTCAGTGTGGAGATGGGCTCGGTCGAGGTCGCCGGCCGGATCGTGGCCAACGGCGCCACCGTCGAGATGGGCGAGATCACCCGCCGCGAGCTGTCCGAGCACTCGTGGCGCAACTTCCACGAGTACCGGGCCCGCGCGCAGGACTTCCCGCTCACGATCAACGAACGCCCGGACCTGACGCTCGGCTACATCGCCGCGCAGTGCCGCGCGATCAAGCGACGGACCGGGCTCGACGTGGTCGTGATCGACTACCTGCAGTTGCTCAACGGCGACCGGCGGATGCCACGCGAACAGCAGGTGTCGGCGATCTCACGCGGCCTCAAGCAACTGTCGCGGGAGCTCGACTGCGCAGTGGTCGTCCCGGCCCAGTTGAACCGCAACGCCGTCGCGCGCGGCAAAGCCGGCCTGTCCGACCTGCGTGAGTCCGGGAGCATCGAACAGGACGCCGACGCCGTCATCCTGCTCGCCCGTCAGTACGACGACGAGGGCGAGCCCAACGGCATGCTGACCATCGACATCGCGAAGAACCGCTTCGGCCGCATGGGTGAACTCGAGCTGCCTTGGCGCCCGTACCTGTCCAGAATCGGGTGAGGATGTCCTGATGCCGAAGGTCTACCGACAGCACAACTGCGCACGCAAGCACCGGACGTTCCTCGCGATGGCCAAATGCATCTGGCGTCGCGCCGTCTGGATCACCGGTGAAGGGCCCTACGCCACCGTGTCCAGGTGCGCGCACGGCCCGTACGAGCTGGCGGTCACCGTTCGCCTGCACGCCGACCTCGACAGCGCCCAAAGCTCGCTGAAACTGATCAACGACACCGGCTGCGGGGGTCGCTGCTCGAACAGGCACGAACTGGTCGAGCTCCAGCGTTAAGAGACGTAAGGCCAGGCGACCCGAACCCGCGGGGAGCCTGGCCTCACGCATATCGGCAGGTCAGGACATGCGTCCCAACAGTGCGGACATGCGTCCTGCTGAGTAACCATCTCACCAGGTTAGATGGTTAGAATACGTGCATGTCGCACGCATGGGCCCGTGGGTCCACCCGCCAGTGGCGCCGCCTCAGGCGCGCCGTACTGGACCGCGACCAGTGGATCTGCCAGCTGTGCGGCAAGCCCATCAACCCGCAGCTGCGCAACCCCGACCCGATGTCCGCCCAGGTGCACCACGCCCAGGGCAAGGCGTACGGCGACGACCCCGCCCAGCTGCAGGCAGCTCACCGCCTGTGCAACCAGCAGGCCGGCGACCCCACACGCGCGCCCGACCCGGCACCCCGACCGATGACCAGGTGGTGAGGCGGATGCGAGCAACACGAACCGATCAAGCCTCTGACCTGCAGGAACGCGTGACCACAGTGGACAACGCGCTGACCTGCGGTTTTTTGCGAGGCCCGACCGGCCCGGACATCCGCGCCCTTATGTTCTCTCTCTCCCCGGGCTCTCACCACCACCGCGGGGGCCCGCGGTGAGCCCCGGCGTGTCGGCCGCCGACGTGCACGGCGCGGTCGCTGAGGCGGTCGAGCACCTGGAGCTCGACGACGAGGACCAGGCCGCCGTCGCTCTCGCGCTTCGGCTCGCTTCCGCGATCGATGGCGAGGAATCCGGCCGGACCTTGGCCGAGCTCGCCGGAAAGCTGACGAACGTGCTGGCCGAGCTCGGGGCGACTCCGGCTGCGCGCAAGTCGATCGTGCCGCGTACCGGCCCGGCCGAGCGCTCGCCGTCGCAGCAGGCCAAGGACGAGCTGAAGGCCCGGCGCGCGAATCGCCAGGGGGCGGGATGACCGCGGCCGCGCAGGAGCGCGTTCTGGGCTCGACGACGCCGCGGCAGTTCACGCCGCCGCTCGTCGAGGGCCCGCCGGGGTCGTGCGGGTGCGGGTGCGCGCTGACGCCGGAGACGAGCTACGGCTTCGAGGTCGAGGAGTTCGCGCGGGACACGCTCGAGCGGCCACTGGACCCGTGGCAGCGCTTCGCCGCGATCCACGCAGGCGAGCTGCTGCCGGATGGCCGGCCGCGGTTCCGGATCCTGCTGATCATCGTCGCGCGCCAGCAGGGCAAGACCGAGCTGCTGGTGATCCTGGTCCTGTACTGGCTGTTCATCGAGGAGCGGAAGCTGGTGCTCGGTACCAGCACGAACCTCGCGTACGCCGTGGAGAGCTGGAACAAGGCGGTCGAGCTCGCCGAGGCGTGCGACGCGCTGGCCGAGGACATTCCGACGAACGGCGTCCGCCGGACCAACGGCGAGAACCAGCTGCGCACGATCTACAAGGCGCGGTACCGGATCGCCGCGTCGAACAGCAAGGGCGGCCGGTCGCTCACGATCGACCGGCTGATCCTCGACGAGCTGCGCGAGCACCACGACTGGACGGCGTGGAACGCCGCGGTGCCCGCCACGAACGCCGTGTTCAACGCCCAGATCTACGCGATCAGCAACATGGGCGACCACCGCGCCGTCGTGCTCAACTCGCTGCGCGAGGCCGCGCTGCGGTTCATCGAGTCCGGCGAGGGTGACCAGCGGCTCGGCCTGCTGGAGTGGTCCGCGCCGGAGGGCTCCAAGCCGACCGACGAGCGCGCGCTGGCCATGGCGAACCCGAACTACGGCCGCCGGACCGATCCGGACTCGCTGCTCGGCGACGCCGCGCGCGCGGAGAAGGCCGGCGGCGAGGAGCTGACCGGGTTCCTGACCGAGATCATGTGCATCAAGGTCGCGATGCTCGACCCGGCGATCAACGCCGAGATGTGGACGGCCGCGGCGCCGGCGGGCTGCCTGGACCCCGGCGACCTCTCGGCCGCGCGCGGCCGGGTGGCGCTGTGCTTCGACGTGTCCATCGACGGCCGCCACGCCACGCTCGCCGCCGCGGCCGTCCTCGAGGACGGCCGGGCGCGCGTCGAGGTGGTGCAGGCGTGGACGGACATGAAGAAGATGCGTCAGGAGCTGCGCGCCGTCGTGCGCCGCGTCGGGCCGCGCCGGATCGGCTGGTTCCCGTCCGGCCCGGCCGCCGCGTACGCCGCCGAGCTCGACGACAACGACCAGGACGACTGGCCGCCGGACGGCGTCGAGGTCGAAGGCATCCGCGCCGAGGTGCCCGCGGTGTGCCAGGGCTTCGCGCAGCTGGTCGAGGACGGCGACATTGCGCACTCGGATGACCCGCTGTTGAACGCACAGGTGGCCAGCACGGAGAAGGGACGCCGGGGCGACGGCTGGGTGTTCGTGCGCCGCGGCGCCGGCCACTGCGACGCCACCTACGCCATCGCGGGCGCGGTGCACCTGGCCCGGACTCTGCCCGAAGAGAAGCCCGCCGGCTGGTTCGGCGTGGTGTGAGGAGACCACAGTGGACGAATTGCTGACTCAGCTGCGGCAGGTGTGGCCGCCGTACGCACAGGCGGTCGGCGTGCTCATGGTCCTGGCCGGCCTGGTGCTGCTGGTGACCGTGACCGCCGGGCCGGTGTTCGGCGTCGTCGCCGGGCTGGTGCTCGGCGGCCTGGCCGTCGCCGCACTCGGCGTGCTGCGCGAAGCCGGGAGGCTGTGATGGGACTCGGGAAGACGTTCATGCGCTCGGCCGTCGCCGAGCAGCAGCTGCGGATGATCGTGTCGAACGGCTGGCAGATCGGGCCGAGCGTGGACATCGCCGGTGACGAGGCGTTCGGCTGGTCCGGGTTCGTCCGGGCACTCGGCATCCCCGGCGTCGGCCGTGCCGTCACGTTGATCTCGGACCTGATCGGCGGCCTACCGTTCGACGCCTACACCAGCCACGGCCGCGAGTTCGCCGACAAGATCACGCCGCGCCCGATCCTGCTCGAGCAGCCGAATCCCGAAGAGATCGGCATGAACACGTTCGCCGCGTGGGTGGCGGACTACCTGCTGCACGGCAACGCCGTCGGCATCATCGTCGAGCGCAACGCCCTCGGCGTGCCCACCGCGGCGCTGCCGGTGCCGACGTGGGCGGTCGGTGTGCGCCGCGCCGACGGCTGGACCAACTCGGTGCTGCCGAAGGGCGCGATCGAATACAGCATCGCCGGGAAGTCGTTCAGCGCGCACGAGGTCATCCACGTGAAGGGCCTGTGCGAGCCCGGCCGACTGCGCGGTGTCGGCGTGATCGAGGCGCACCTGAACGGCCGCGGCTCCCTCGACCTGGCCGCCGAGCTCGCCCGCCAGGCCCGCAACATCGACGGCAACGGCATCCCCACCGGCGTGCTGAAGGCGACGAGCCCTGACGTGACCGAGGACCAGCTGCGCGCCGCCAAGACCGGGTGGATGGCGAACATGCGCGACCGCACGGTGGCCGCGCTCGGCCCCGGGACCGAGTTCGAGGCGCTGGCCTGGAACCCCGAAGAGCTGCAGCTGATCGAGGCCCGGAAGTTCTCCCTGCTCGAGGTCGCGAACATCTTCGGCCTGCCGCCGCGGTTCCTCGGCGCGTCGAGCGGGGACAGCCTGACCTACTCCACGCAGGAGTCGGAGGCGATCGACCTGCTGAAGTTCACCATCGGTGGCCACCTGCGCCGGTTCGAGCAGACGCTGTCGCTGCTGTTCCCCCGCGGTACGCAGGTGCGTGCGGACCTGGACGAAGTGCTGCGCGCCGACACCGCCGCCCGCTACAGCGCCTACAAGACCGGCATCGACGCGGGTTTCCTGCTGAAGTCCGAGGCCCGCGCCAAAGAGAGCGATCTCCCGCCGGTGCCCGGCATCGACGACCCGCCGGAGCCGAAGAAGCCGCCGGCCGCGGTAGTGCCGCTGCCCCTCGCCAAGCAGGACCCGAACCCGGAGGAGAACGCATCATGACCGCCCGCAAGAGCAACGCCCGCGGCGCCGCCACCAAGCCCGCGACGACCGCGGCCACCGAGGAGCCAGCCACCCCGACGCCGGCGGTCGCCGAGCAGCCCGCAGCGGCTGCCGACGAGGGCCAGGCGCAGGAGCTCGCGTGGTGCCGCATCGGCCGCGACCTCGAGGACGACGCGCCGGAGTGCCCGCGCCACGAGTTCGAGCCCGGCGCCCGGCTGTGCAACCTGCACTTCGTGACCCGTTTGGACCTTCGGGAGGTGGCCCGCAATGACGGCTGAGGTGCTGTACCGGCAGTGGCTGCCGGACCTGGAAGTCCGCTCGTCCGGCGACGGGCGCACGATCTGCGGCATCGCCGTGCCCTACGGGCGGCCGCAGTTCATCGACTCGCGGCTGACCGAGCAGTTCGCTCGCGGCGCGTTCAACCAGCAGCTGCGCGCCGCGCACCGTTCGCCGCTCATGCGCGACCACGGCCCGCACGGCGGAACCCTGATCGGCGTGGCCCAGCAGCTGCGCGACGACGCGGCCGGCCTCTACGGCGAGTGGCGCGTGTCCCGCACACCGGTCGGCGACGAGACGCTGGAACTGGTCAAGGACGGCGCGCTGTCCGAGCTCTCGATCGGGTTCCGCGAGGGCCAGAACCGCACCCTGGCCGGCGGCATCGTCGAGCGGGTGACCGCGACCCTGACCGAGACCGCGATCGTGATGGCCGGCGCCTACGGCTCGGCGGCCGCGGTCGCGTCGGTGCGCGCACAGTCCACCGTGGACCGCGCGCAGCAGGCCGAGCAGATCCTGGCCGGCCTGCCGGAGCTCTCCACCGCGGCCGAGGAGCTGACCCGCTCGGCGCACGGCGGCTCGAACCTGAAGCACGGCCCCGGCTCGCCACTGTGGAAGTACTGGACCGGGCCGGAAGGCTTCGCGCGGTACGCCGGTGCCGCAGACCCGTGGACGACGCTGCGCGACGCGCTGATCAAGGAAGGGACTCCTGCCACGATGGCCGACGGCCTGGCCACCAACATCATGCAGGCGACCCCGGCCGGGCGTGCCCTGTTCGCCGCACACCACGGGAAGAAGGCGGGATGACTCCGATGAGACGGCCCCTCGCTCGTCCTGGCCTGGACGCGCGCGGGGCCGCCTGTCGTCTGGGTTCACCCCCGCGGGACTGGTCACGGCCAGTAGACGTGTCCCCGCTTGCTGCCGTCCGCACAGGGCGGCCGTGCGGCCAGGGGTCGCGGGCCTCTCTGTGCGTCGTCCCGGACCGGGCCACCACGACCGTAGCAGCAACCACCGACAAGTAACCGGCATTCGCTGATCATCGGTTACACTCGCACCAGACGCGGACGCCGACACCTCAGCCCCTCACCGAAGCTGACACCCCGGCCTCTCGGGCGGATCCCCATCCGTTTCGAGAGACCGGAGGCCGGCGTCATGCCGAACCCCTACCTGACGCGGCTGCGCTCGCAGCACGACGCGCTGAAGGCGTCGATCGAGGGCCTGCAGACCCGCGCCGCCGACGCCAACCGCGACCTGACCGAGGACGAGCTGCGCTCGGTCACCGAACAGGCCGCGCAGTTCAAGGCGCTCACCGAGCAGATCGAGTCCCTGGCCGAGTTCGAGACCCGCTCCCGCCGTGTCGGCGAGCTGGCCGCGGACCTGGACAAGGGCGGTGAGCAGGGCCAGGAGCAGAACCTGGGCGGCGAGCAGTCTCGCTCCCGCACCACCACCCGCGACCGCGATCCGGGCCACTACCGCTCGGTCGTCGACGGCGGTCAGCACTCGTTCTTCGGCGACCACTACCGGGCCGTGAAGCACGGCGACCAGGACGCCCGCAAGCGGCTCGACGAGCACATGCGCGCCGTCACGCAGGGCTCCGGCGGGGACGGCATCATCCCGCCGAAGTGGCTCACCGAGGAGTACCAGGGCCTCGCGCGGCAGAACCGCGTCGTGGCCGACCTGGTGCGCCACCTCGACCTCGGCCAGGACCCGCGCCCGCTGGTGCTGCCGAAGCAGACCGGCGGCACCGACGCGAACATCACGACGCAGACCACCGAGGGCGCGAACAACGCCGGATGGGGTACCGACCGGTACACCTCGGACACCGACACGCTGACGCCGGAATTCAAGGCCGCGTGGCAGGACGTGTCCCGCCAGCTGCTCGACGCGTCGACCCCGGCCGTGGACTCGCTGATCTTCGGTGACCTGCGCGCCGCGTGGGACGCGGTCGTCGAGGGCCTGACGTGTGTCGCGATCCTCGGGGCGACCGGCACCGCGGCCGGCACCACCTTCGCGACCGAGGCCCTGTTCAAGACCGGGGCCGCGGCGATCGACGCCGTCATCGACGCCCAGACCGCCGTTGCCGGTGACCAGCGCGGCCCGGCCGACCTCGCGGTGATGAACTACCGCCGGTTCGGTGCATTCCGGAAGCTGCGCGACGACGCCAACCGGCCGCTCATGCCGGTGTCCCGGTACAACCCGCAGAACGCCACCGGCGCGCTGGACAACCGGCTCATCGGTGACATCGAGGGCGTCGACGCCGTCGCGTCTTCGGGCGTGCCCACCGCGTACGCGGAGAAGTACGCGGTGCTGCGGCGGAACGCGGTGATCCTGGCGGAGTCCGGTGTGCAGGACTTTACCTACGAGCAGGCCGGCGGTCCGGCGTTCGTTCGCATGGGCATCTGGGGCTACGTCGGGACGCTGGTTCGCAACCCGGGCAGCATCTCGATCCAGACCGTCACCGCGGCGAGCTGACCCGTGACGACGTGGCCGCCGCCGCTGGCGGACCTGAAGGCGGACATGAACGTCCCCGGCGACGGGGACGATGCCCGCCTTCAGGCGTGCCTTGATGCGGCGGTCACGTTCGTCGAGCGGATCCGGTCCGAAGTGGACTACCGGCCCAACCCGCTTCCCGAGGTGGCCGTGCCGACGCCGGACCTGGCGCTCGGCACGCTCCGCCTGGCCGCGCGGTGGTTCACCCGCCGGCGCTCTCCCGAGGCGCTGGTGGACATGGCGGACCTCGGCTCGGCGCGAGTCCCGTCGTTCGATCCGGACATCGATCGCCTGCTCGGCATCGGCCGCTTCCGAGGGCCGGTGTTCGCATGACGACCCGGATGCAGGACGCCGTCGCCGCGCTGAAGGCCGCGCTCGTCACGGTCGAGCAGTTGGACAAGCGGGTGTACGAGGATCCCAGCGCCACGGTGCCGGGCATCAGCGCGGTGATCACCCCGCCGACGCTGACGTGGGGCGCCTACGGCGGCTCCGCGCCGACCGACGCCACGTTCGTCGTGCACCTGGTCGTCCCGTTCGACGAGTACGCCACCGCCCGGCTCTTCGAGCTCGTCGAGCCGGTCGTGACAGCGATCGAGGCTGACCCGCTGTTCGCGGTCGTCTCGGCATCCCCGGGCCTGCTGCAGCAGGGCGGGACACAGCTCCCCACGTACGCCCTCACGGTCGACGTGGGTTTGTAGGAGGAGGAACCGATGGGCGCTCTCACCGCACGGCGGCTGAAGCTGCTGAACCTCACGATCGGCACGGTGTCGGTCGAGTGCCAGCTGTCGAGCTGGACCCTGGACCCCGGCGTGCAGGACGGCGACCGGCTCTACAGCTACTGCCCGGACGGCGTCGCGGTCGCCGAGACCGACGCCGAGCCGACGTTGCAGGTGAAGACCTACAGCAAGTGGGTGGCCGGCGGGTTCGAGGACTTCCTGTGGAACAACCGCGGCGTGGTCGTGGACTTCCAGCTCGACCACCACCCGGACATCGCGACTGAGCACGTCCGCTGGACCGGTCAGGTGCTGATCCAGCCCGCGCCCGTCGGCGGTGACCGAGGCGATCAGGAAATGACCGAGATCACCTTCATGTGCGTCGGTGACCCCGAGTTCTCGCGGCCGTAAGGGAGATCTACGACATGGCACGTCAGTCCGTCACCACGCAGAAGATCACCCGCGCCGGGACCGTTCCGACCGCGGCGTCACCGAACGTCGACGGCGACATCATCGACACCGGCGCATCGGTGTTCCTGCTCCTGTCCAACACCGGCGGCTCGCCCGCTACCGCCGTCGTGGTCTCGCAGGCCACGTTCGACGGCCTTGCGGTCGACGACCTGACGGTGTCGCTCGCGGCCGGTGCAACGAAGGTGGTCGGCCCGATCTCGTCCACGTTCGCCTTCCCCGAGGGCGACTCCAACGCGGGCAGGGCGTTCGTGAACTACACCGGAACCCCGGCTGACATCAAGCGTTCCGTCTTGTCCTACTAGGAGACCGATCATGCTCGACCTGAAGATCACCGGCGACAACGGTTTCGATCAGCTCGTCACGGCGAAACCGCGGCACATCCTCGCGTTCGAGCGGGCGACCGGCACGAAGTTCTCCGAGCTGGAGGACGAAGTTTCCATGGCCACGATCTACCAGCTGGCGCACCTGGTGATGAAGATCCAGCACCCGCAGGAAACCCCGGCGAAGCTGGCCGAGTTCGAAGAGACCTTCGACGTGCTGCCGGTCGCGAGCGAGGAGGCGCCGGACCCTACCCCCGCGGGAGCCTGAACCGAACGGTGATCGCGCTCGCGGTCGCCACCGGTATCGCCCCGCAGTTCATCGCTGCACTGGACGAACGGTCGATCATCACGATGGCCTGGATGGTTGACCAGCAACACAAGCAGGCCAACGGAAAAACCTCGGGGACAGGTGAAGTCCCGAGCCGCTTCGGCTCCGCCCAGATGTCCGGATAGGCGCGAGGAGGTGCACCCCGATGGCGAAGGCAACGCTCGTCGTCAAGGTGCGCATCGAGGGCGTACGCGAGATCCTGCGCGCATTCTCCGTGTTGCCGAAGGACGCGCAGAAGGCGATCCGCGACCACTCGCAGGCGCTGGCGCGCAAGCTCGCGGTGAAGGCCGTGGTGGACGTGTCCGTCCACGGTGGACCGCAGGGGCCGAACCTGGCGACGACCGTCAAGGCCGTGCGCGACCGGGTGCCGGCGATCCAGGTGGGCGGCACCCGCAAGCTCGGCCGTCACGGTGCACCGGCCTACGGGACGCTGTTCGGCTCGCTGTTCGGCATGAACGGCCGCTCCGGCTGGTTCTCCGCGGCCCGCTACGCCAGTGCGGCGGGCCGCCAGTACCGGCCGCACCAGGGAGACGCCTACGCGTTCTTCCCGCTCGTCGAGCGTGAGGCCGCCACGATCTCGCGTGAGTGGCACGCCGCCGTCGACGACGTGGTGCGCAAGTTCTCCGAGGGCGGTGCGTGATGGCCCTCGGCGAGCGCACAGTAAAGATCAAGTTCGACGGGTCCAGCGCGGGCCTGGTGGCCGCGGCCGCCGCCGCCAAGGCCGAGATGAAGGCGCTCAGCGACGACGCAAAGAAGCGCAGCAAGGCGCTGAACGACTTCGCCGGCGGCGTCGGCAAGGCCGCGCGCGGCGTGATGGACCTGATGCTGAAGGCGTCTACCGCAGCGTCGGTCGCCAACCTGCTGCCGGTCGCCATCAACGGGATCATCGCGGCGGCCGGACTCTTGCCGGTCGCCGTCGCGGCCGGGTTCGCCTTCGCAGGCGCGATGATCGCGGTCAAGCTCGGCGCCGACGGGGCCAAGCGTGCGTTCTCCCAGCTGAATCCACAGTTGACCTCGCTGAAGGCGTCCGTCTCGGCCAGCTTCGAGAAGGCGCTGCTGCCCGCCGTGCGCAACCTGCAGGGCCTGCTCCCGAAGACCACGAGCGGGTTCCAGCAGATCGCGACCGCGATGGGCGGCGTGGCCACCAAGGTCACCGGCGTGGTCGCCTCGGCGAAGGGCACGGCCGAGGTCAACACGCTGCTGTCCGGGACCGGCCGGATCATCCAGAACATCGGCGCGTTCCTGGCGCCGGTGATTGCCGCGTTCCTGCGGATCGGCGCCGTCGCGATGCCGATCCTGGTGCAGCTGACCGGAGGCCTCGGCAACGCCGGGCAGGCCTTCAACGACGCGGTGCAGCGCTTCGCCGACTCCGGAAACCTCGAGCAGTGGATCCGCGGCGCCATCGACGGCTTCAAGTCGTTCTTCGGCGTCGTCGGCGACGTGGTCGGCATCCTGTCTTCGGTCTTCGGCGCGATCCAGGACGCCGGCGGCAGCGTCGGCGGGTTCCTTGGCCCGCTGCTGAAGACCGTGCGCGAGTTCCTGGACTCCGCGCAGGGACACGACACCCTCGTGAAGTTCTTCGAGTCGCTGAACACCGTGGCCGGCGTGGTGTCCAAGGTGCTGGGTGCGGTGCTGCAGGCGGTTGGCCCGGCGATCCCGCCGCTCGCGTCGGCCTTCGCCGACCTGGCGACGACCATCGGGAACATCCTCGTCCCGGTCATCAACTTCCTGGCGCCGGTGCTGCAGAACATCGCCAACTTCATCGCCCAGAACACCAGCTGGATCACGCCGCTGGTGATCGCCCTCGGCCTGTGGGCGGCCGCACAGTGGGCACTGAACATCGCGATGGACGCCAACCCGATCGGGCTGGTCATCCTCGCCATCGCCGCGCTGATCGCCATCGTCGCCACGATCATCACCTACTGGGACCCGATCGCCGACTTCTTCGTGGGCCTGTGGAACACCGTCAAGGACGCCGTGACCGTCGCCGCGCAATGGATCTGGCAGCGGCTCGTCGACGCCTGGAACTTCATCAAGGGCGTCTGGAACGGCGTCACCGGGTTCTTCGCCGGTCTCTGGTCCGGCGTCACTGCGGGCGTGACCGCCGCGAACCAGTGGATCCGCGACCGCTTCTCCGACGCCTGGAACTTCATCAAGGGCGTCTGGAACGGTGTCGGCAGCTTCTTCTCCGGTGTGTGGTCGAGCATCGGCAACGGCCTGAAGTCCGCGCTCAACGGCGCGATCCGGCTGCTGAACGGCGCCATCGACGGCATCAACGACATCACCGGCGTGGTCGGCATCCCGAACATCCCGCACATCCCGTACCTGGCCAAGGGCGGCACGGCCAAGGGTGGCCGGCCATACATCGTCGGCGAGCAGGGCCCGGAGCTGTTCGTGCCGGGCCAGACCGGGCGGGTGGTCTCGAACGCGCAGACCTTCGGCAAGGCCCAGGTGATCGAGCTGACCCTCGACCTCGGCAAGGGCATGAGCGAGCGCATCCGGATCGAGCTCGACGAGACCGGCCGAGCAACCGCGCGTGCGGCCGGCGCCGGAGCGGGGGGCATGCGATGACGACCACGACGACCTACCTCGACGACCTCGGTCGCGTCCGTGTCGCCTTCACCGGGCTGAACGCGGACGCGGATTACGCGCTCGTCGAGCGCTCCACCGACGGGATCACCTGGACCACGGTCCGGGGCGGCGACAAGGTCGGGTTGATCGGCGGCGCCGGCAAGCTTGACGACTACGAGTTCGTCGCCGGTGTCGCGAACACCTACCGCGTGACCGCCGTCGACGCGGCCGACGTGACCCGCTTCGCGTCCGGCGCGTTCACCACCGGCAACAACGCCACGTTGAACCCGCCGCTGCCCGCGTCCACTCCTAACGGTGCACTCCTGACCCTGCACGTCACGCACGCCAACACTGCGGCGACGATCGCCACGCCGGCCGGGTGGACGCTGCTGGCCGGCGGGGCCGGGCACATGGCGACGTTCTACCGGGTCATGGCCGGCGGGGTGACGGCGCCGTCGGTGACGTTCTCCGGAGGCGCGGCCGGGGACTCGTGCTCGGCCATCATCACGGCCTGGTCGAACGCGGACACCCCGGTGCATGCGGCGCTGCAGACGAACGCGTCCGCGCAGAACGTCTCGACGCCCGGCGCCACGCTCGCCGCCAACGGCGTGGTGTGGGTCATGCACGAGTGGAAGAAGTCCACCGGCACCAGCGCCTCCGTGCCTACCGCGCAGTTCGAGGCCGACCCGGTCGGCGGGTTCAACACGGCCGGGTCGAACAACGAATCACAGATCATCTGGCGCACGCTCGCCGCGACCAACGCGCAGACCATCCCGTCGTTCGTCACCACCTGGACCGGTGGCACGGCCGCGGTGAGCAAGGCCCGGCTGATGCGGCTGCCTCGCCGGCCGAACGTCGGGGTCGAGACCTCGACGATCACGCCAGTTCTGGACGGGGTGTGGCTGAAGAACGTGCGTCGGCCATCGCTGAACCGCAAGGTCACCATCTCGGGAATCTCCGAGATCACCAACCCTGCCCGGGTGGCGATCATCGACGTGGTCGGCCGCACCTACCCGATCGCGATCGGCGACGTTCGCGGCTCCCAGCGGCTCACGATCACGGTCACCACACCCAGCCTGGCCGCGGCCGCCGACTTCGCCAACGCCCTGATGACCGGGCACACGGTGTTTCTCCAGGCACCGGAACGGGAGTGCGCGGTCCCCACGCTCTACGCCGCGGTCGGCGACGCGGTGAAGCGCAAGACTTCCGCACGCGGTGTGCGCCGGTACTTCGACCTGCCCCTGACCGAGGTCGCCGCTCCGGCGTCCACTGTGTACAGCGACACCTTCACCTACGCCGACGTGCTCGCGACGTACGCCGCGATCGCCGATGTCGTCGCCGGGAACGCGTCGTACTCAGCGCTGATCGACAAGGTATCGACAGCGGTGGTGGTGGTCCCATGAAGCCGGCCACGGACAGCTTCTTCGCCAGTCTGCGCGGATCGCACACGCTGGCGTCGCGGTGCACGCTGGTCGCGCCCGGCCAGACCGGCACTGCGCCGACCGGGATCTCGATCCCCGGCGTCTCCAACCTCGGCCGCTTGCCGATCCTGTCCGGCGACGTGACGACCGACATGACCGCCGACGTTCAGTCCACGTTGGACCTGTCGACGGTTTACCCGTGGCCGTCCAAGCCGACCGACCCGGGCACGCCGTACGGGCAGGAGATCTACGTCGAGCGCGGCGTCGAGTACGGCACCGGCACGCAGGAGCTCGTCGGCCTGGGCTACTTCCGCATCAACAAAGTCGAGCAGCAGTCCGTTCCCGACGGCGCGATCCGGATCACCGCGTCCGACCGGATGGCGATGGTCCGCGACGCCCGCAACACCGCGCCCGTCCAGTTCGGATCCGGCGCATCGGTCGGCTCGGTCATCGACTACGTCGTGGGGCAAGCCGTGCCGGGCCTGGTGACCGTGTACGACTTCGACGCCTACTCGACGCTGCTCGGCTCCGACCACGTCCTGGACGAGGACCGGCTGGGGTTCGTGCAGGACTTGCTTGCCGCGTACGGGAAGTACGGCTACTTCGACTACGCCGGCCGATTCCAGGTGAAGAGCGTGCCGGACCTCACGAAGGTCTCGCCGGTGTGGGACATCAACTCCGGCCGGAATGGCGTGCTGGTGTCGATGCAGCGCACCATCTCCCGGGACGCGGTCTACAACATCGTCGTGGCACGCGGCGAGCCGGTCGGCGAGCTCCCGCCGGTGCAGGCCGTAGTGTCCGACGACGACCCGAGGTCGCCGACGTGGGTCGGCGGACCGTTCGGGCTGGTGCCCACGGTCTACTCGTCGGCGTTCATGACGACCGTCGACCAGTGCGCGGGGGCGGCGAGAGCGAAGCTGGCGAAGGTGACCGGCCTGCCGTACGCGGTGTCTCTCGGCAGCGTGCCGAACCCCGCGCTTGAGGGCTGGGACGTGGTGAGCGTGTCCTACCCGGGCAACTCCGAGGTGCACGTCATCGACCGGATCACCTATGGCCTGGCTCCCGACGACTCGATGGGCATCGACACCCGCAAGCAGTACCTGACGCGGAGGGCGAGCTGATGGACGCTCTCGCCTACGCCGTCGCCATGGCCGCCGCGAACGCCGCTGCCACCACACCGCCCGGCGGCGCCGACCTCGCCCACTACCAGGGCGAGATCCTCTCGTGGGACGAGTCGACCGGACTCAACTCGGTGAAGGTCAACGGTTCTGCGGTCTCGAACATGCGTGTGCTGCAGTCCGGGATCGGCGTCACATACCAGCCCGGCGACACGGTGATGGTCGAGAAGCGGATGTCGCAGTGGTACATCCTCGGCAAGGTCGCCGCGCCCGGCGCCGGCGCGGCCAACCGGATCCAATCCCAGACCATCGCAGCCAACGAGTCCACCGGGTCCGCGTCGTACACGGACCTGGCCACCTTCGGGCCGTCGGTGAGTGTCTACATCGGATCGTCGCGACGCTGCCTGGTCCTGGTGTCTGCGTTCATCACGATGTCCGGAACGACAGCATCCACCGCCAGCTTCATCGGCGGCACGGCCAGCGTCACCGTCTCCGGCGCCAGCACCATCGGGCACAACCTGGCGTACGCCTCGGCGTCGCTGCAGACCCTCGTGCCCTTCGGGAGAAGCACCTTCGGTGCGGGTGGCAGCTTCTCCGCATCCGGGACCCGCCTGTTCACCGCGGCCGACGGGCTCGCCCAGGGTGTGAACACCTTCACTGTTCAGTACTTGTCGTTACAGACATCGCCAACGTGCGGGTTTCGGCAACGGACTCTCACCGTCATTCCGTTCTGACGTAAGGAAAGGAGCCCAGCCATGGGCAACACGAGCCGATACGGCTGGCCCTACCCCGAGGTCACCGACCCGCCGAACACCGCCCTGCACATCAAGAACGCGCTGCAGGCGCAGGAGCCGACGGTGGGGGCGCTGGCTGACGCCGTAGCGGCGCTGCCGCTCGGGATCGTCGCCCAGCAGACCTACACGGCGAACGGTGCTTCCGGAAACACGACCGAGCTGGTGCAGGACTTCCTTCCGTTCACGCTGTCCCTGACCCGCAAGTACAAGGTGACGTTGACGGGGCAGCTGTTCTACCAGAACGCGGCGTACGCGACGATCCGGTTCCGGGTGGCGAACGGCGGGGGCGTGCCGAGCGCGTCGGCGCCGCTGGTGTTCGAGAACAACTTCCGCTCGACCATCGCGTCGAACTTCGAGGCCCGGTCGATCGTCGCCACGTTCAAGGGATCCCAGGTCGCGGCTCTGGGCCTCGCGGCCGGCAGTGCCGCGGTCGGCGTCGGCACGTTCATCACCTCCGGCAACGGCGGCGGTACCTGGACGTGGCAGGGCGGCGTCGGAACCAAGGTGCGGCAGCTGATCCTCGAAGACTGCGGCGCCGAGTGATGACCGTCCACAAGGCACGGAAGGGGTGACGAGTGAATGTGGGAAGTCTGCTCGCCACAGGCGGAACGGGGGCCGTCGTGACCGGGATCATCGGCTACCTGGCGCGGCTGCTCGTCATCGCGGACCGCCGCAACACGGCCGAGCTGAAGCGTGTCAACGAGGCGCACGACGAGGAGATCGCCGAGCTGAAACGGGACATCGCCGACTTGCGCGCCAAGGTCGACGAGCTGGAGGCCCGCGTCGACGAGGAACGCGAGTTGCGCCGCGCTGCCGAGGACCGGGCCGCGGCCGCCGAGCGTCGAGCGGGAGGTGTGTCCGATGCGGGGTAGGACGGGGCTTGTCGCGCTGGTCCTGGCGCTCGTTGCGCTCGGCGGTGTCGGGTGGCTGGTCTACGGCCAGGTCGACGCGCGCGACGCGGCAAGCACGGCGACGACCGAGCGGGACCAGGCGGCCGGAGCGGCGAAGAGCTTGGCCGACCAGGTGGCCGACGCGTGCGCGAAGGGCGGGCCCGCGGCCGCCGAGCTCGGCCGCGCATGCGAGCAGGCAGCGCAGGTCCAGGCGACTCCGGCGCCGGCCGTGGCGCGCGACGGCCGGGACGGTCGCAACGGGACGGACGGCAAGACGCCGCCGTGCTACTTCGAGGCGAGTCAGTGCCGAGGCGCGGACGGCCAGAACGGCACCGACGGGTCGAACGGCCAGGACGGGAAGAACGGCACCGACGGCGCCGACGGCAAGGACGGCCAGACCCCCGCGTGCATGGCCGAGCCCGACCAGTGCCGCGGTGCGTCCGGACCGGGCGGCCCACCGGGACCGCCGGGCCCGACGTGCCCGGACGGTTACGAGCTGCGCGACGCCGTCATCACCGCACCCGACGGCTCGACCTACACGGGCAAGGCGTGCGTGGACCCGAAGACCTCGGCGCCGCCGAGCACCGACCAGCCGCAACCGCACGGAGGAAGCTGATGCGCGGAACCGATGTCCACCCGTTCTACCAGC
Source organism: Amycolatopsis stemonae (assembly GCF_054781455.1). Taxonomy (NCBI): domain Bacteria; kingdom Bacillati; phylum Actinomycetota; class Actinomycetes; order Pseudonocardiales; family Pseudonocardiaceae; genus Amycolatopsis; species Amycolatopsis stemonae. The sequence continues at coordinate 298,054 of NZ_BAAGUJ010000008.1, forward strand.
GCGGGCTCCGCTGGAACCAGGTCACCGACATCCACTTCGCGTGGGTCAAGGTCTCCGACGGCGGCGCCCCGTACACCACAACCCAGGGCGGCGTGACCTACCGGCCCGACACCCACGTGGCCGGCGCGAAGTCGGTCGGGATCCCGGTCGGCGGCTACCACTACGCGCAGCCGTCGCCCGCTCCGGAGCGCCAGGCCGACGTGCTGCTCGGCGAGGTCCGGCGGCTCGGCGCCACCGGCGTCGCGCCCATGCTCGACCTCGAAGCGCCGTTCAAGCCCGACGCGACGGCGAAGGCCTTCGGGCTCGCGTTCTGCCGCCGGGTCGCGGCGGCCGGGTTCCGGCCGGCCGTCTACATGAGCTCGTCGTGGGCGGCCGTGCTGCGGCCGGACCAGTGGGACGTGCCGGGCCTGGTGATCGTGATCGCCCGGTACGGCGCCCGCCCGGAAGCCGCCGGGTCCGGCCGGTACGTCGGCCGCTACGACGTGCACCAGTACAGCAGTAGCGGCAGCCTGCCCGGTTCGGCCGGCGCCGTCGACCTCGACGAGTCGTACACCAACGCCCACCTCACCACCCAGGAGGAACCCGACATGGACGCCACCCAGGCACAGCAGCTCGCCGAGCTTCACGCGTGGCTGAGCCCTCTCTCGGTCGAGACCGGGCCGAAGCCCGACGGCGGGGGCGACGCACCGCGCTCGAACCCGAAGACGATCGCCGACATGCTCGCCAACCTGTACGGGATGATGTTCTTCCCGTCGAACTACATCACGGCGCCGGACGGCAGCCGGATGCCGTCGATCCTGTCGATGGTCGCGAAGGCCGCGTACGGCTCCGGCGTCGACCCGGCCGCGATCGCCGACGCGGTCGAGAAGGCCGTCGGCACGGGCCTCGACGAGTTCCGGGCGCAGCTGCGCGCCGACGTGGTATCGGTGATCGGCGAGGACAACGCCGAGCAGGCCGACGCCATCGTCGACAAGCTCGCCGCCCGCCTCGGCACCAAGCCGGCGGCCGTCCAGTGACCGGGCAGCACGGGGCCTGGCCGACGGCGGTCGCCTGGTACCAGCGGTTCCGGAAGGCGCTGGCCGGCGCCGTCGCGATCGCGTCCGTCCCCGGAGTGCTCGGCGTGCTCGAGCTGGCCGGGGTGCACCTGTCGGCCGGGACGTGGGCGACGGTGCTCGGCATCGCCACGGTCATCGTCGGCGGCGGCACGGTCGCCGCCGTCCCGAACACGCTGAGCCTGGACGACGTGCGGAAGGCCGCCGAGTTGCACGGCCTGACCGTCAAGCCCGTGGCCGGGATCCCGCCGACGGACGCCGGGACGTAGAGCCGCGTGCACAACAAGGGCCCCCGGCACGATGCCGGGGGCCCTCGTCGTGCACGCCCGTTACTGGCCGAGCGCGGCTACGGCCTGGCGAGTTCGCGCCGACCTTCGTCGGTGAGCACGTAGTAGCGGTGGATCTTGTCGGGTTCGTCCCACCCGTCCGTGAGCCAGCCGCGGTCCTGCAACTTGTTCAGCAGCGGGTAGAGCCGCCTGCTGTGCACCTGCGCGTCGCGGCGCAGGTCCTCGGGGTAGAAGCGGGCCTTCGCAGCTCCCGCGAGCAGTACCGCCGCCAGCCTGCGCATTTCCCGATTCGACCGCATGGCTCGATCCTAACTCTCGTCGTCCTGCTCCGGCGGGTGCTGCTGCCAGCGGAACAAGGTCGACCGGTACGGGCCGCCCGGCCGGGTCGGGCCAGTCGGCTGCTGCGGCGGGTAGCTTCCGGCCAGTCCGTCGTAGACCACGTTCCCTTCCTGGCCTCCGGCGAGGCAGCTGCGGCGGTCGCGTCGGCGCGCGCTCGACCTCTTCGGCATGGGGCGTCTCCTAGCGCTTCGGCGGTTTCGGCTGGATGGGCCGGGGCTGCGGGCCGGGGTTGCCGCGGGTGGGTGATGAGGGCGTGTCCTTGCCCGGTCCCGGCCTTGTCGGTCCTGGTCCTGCGGGGTTGCGCGGCATTGACCGTCCTTCGATTCAAGGAGTGGGTAGGTGAAAGTGCGGGTCCGGTGCGCCCGGCAAGCCGGCCGTAGCCGCGCACCGGACCCGACTTCGCCGCGCACGGCACGGTGTGGGCGGCGGTCTGGAACCCGGTCGGCGCGCAGGGGAGGGTGAGCGCGCCGACCGGGGGCTCACGACGGCGGCGCCTCAGGTCGCTTAGCCGCCGTGAGCAGTTCGTGGGGTTCGATCTCTCGGCCGTCGAGTTCTCCGGCACGCGCGGCCAGCTGCGCGCCGATGCCGACGAGCTGGCGGCCGAGCGTGCGCAGCCCGTCGGCGTAGGCGGCGTCATCGGGCTGCAGTGTCAGCAGCTCGACCGTGACGCGCCCGATCTCCGTGTTCACCCTGGCGAGCCCGGCGAGCAGCTGGCGGTCACGCGCGTCCACGGGTCACCACCTCGAACAGGTCGCCCGCGAAGCCGCCGCCGGGAGTGCGGGGGTGGGGAAGGCGGGCCCAGCTGTGCGCCGCGCACGACGGGCACACGTGCGAGCGGAGCGGGACCAGGCCTCGCGGCCCGATGCTCGGCCGATCGTGCTCGAGCGGATAGCCGGGGCCGAGCAGGCACCACGGCCGGAGCAGCTCCAGCCGCAGGTTGGTCAGCTCGTCAAGCAGGTACAGGTGTGCCCGGCCGTCTGCGTCGAACAGGCGCCACTCCCACCGGGCGACGGGAGGTAGCTGCTCAAGGCGGGTCGGTGGCCGATCGTCGAGCGCGGTCATGACGGCCACTGGCTCTGTCGTCGGCTCGCGGCGCGGCGCGGCGGAACAGGTGGTCTCTCCGTCGATAGGAGCCCGCCGGCCTTCTTCGATGCCCTCGCCGGAGGAGGGCTGATCACCACTACGCGCCGTCACGCCGATGACGCTAAGAGCCATCGATCACGCCGAGGGACAACAAAGGGACAACGCCGTACGCTGGGAGCAAGCGGTACTCAACGGGAACAAACGAGAGCAGGTGAAACCCTGTGCCCGTGACGGACTTGCCTGGCGAGAGCGTCGGCGAACGCCTGAAAGCTGCGCGAAAGCTCGCTGGCGTCACGCAGCAACAGCTCTCGCAGGCCACGCACTTCTCGGTGTCCCTGATCAAGAAGGTCGAGACCGGCAAGGTTCCACCATCGGCGGCGTTCACCGCCAGCGCGGCCAGAGCGCTCAGCGTGAAGGTGGCGACGCTGTACGGCCTGCTGCAAGTCGTCGGCGAGCCGAGCGCCGACGCGGCCGCCGTCGCCGATCTGCGGAGCGCACTCGATGCCTACGACGACCCGCGCCCCGAGGGCCCGCCGCTCGAGCTCGACACGGTCACGGCCCGGCTCGCCGTGGCGTCCGGCAAGGTGCTGGGCCTGAACCACGCCGAGGTCGCGCAGCAGCTGCCCGCCCTGCTCCACCACCTGTACGTCCTAGCTGATCAGCCCGGCCGGCCTGGCGAGCTCGCGCGCGCCCAGCTGCACGACGCGTACCGCATGGCCGCGACGATCGCCGGTCGCTTCCGGCAGCCCGAGCTCGCTGCGATCGCGTCTGAGCGCCACGTTCAGCTCGCCGACCGCACCGGGGATCCCCTGCGCATCGCGATCAGCGCGTACCACCGGAGCACCCGCTACCTGCAGCACGGCGAGTACCGGGCCGGACTTCGCTTGCTCGACCGCGCCCGCCAGCATGTCGGGTCTGGTCCGGCTGACCGCGCCGTCGCGGTACAGCTGGACCTCCGATCGTCGATCCTCGCGGCCCGAGCGGGCGACGGCGCGGAGGCCGACGGCTACCTGGAGGAGGCACGCGCGATCTCCGCGGAGTTCCAGCCCCCGGCCGTGCCCTACTACAGCGTGGACGCCAGCACCACGAACATCACCGTGCACTGGTGCGCAGCTCCGGTCGAGCGCTACGACGGCGCCGAGTCGGTGCGTCGGGCCTCGACCGTGCACGTCGCCGATCCGCAGCGTCCCGAGCGCGTCGGGCACCACCACATCGACATGGCTCGCGCGTGGATGCTGTACGGCGACCGCGACCAGACGATCGCCGAGCTGAACGCCGCCCGGCGGGTGGCGCCGACCGCCACCCGCTACCACCCGTCGTTCCGCGAGACCCTGATCGGCCTTGCCGCCGCCGACCGGCGGGCAACCGATTCGGTGGCCAGGTTGGCGCGATGGTCCGGCGTGCAGCTCTAGCGTGTCGGCGGACGCTGTAACAACGAGGCGCGCGCGGTCGACTTGGACGGCGGACCACCGCCGTCGCGCGGGGGGTAGTCGACCAGGGAGGTGCCGTGTTCGGCCGGAAGAAGCGTCGCAACATCGCCAAGCAGACCGAGATCGCCCGCAAGCAGGCCGAGGCGCAGGGACTCGTGGTGAGCAAGCACCCCGAGGGATCGCTCGGTGACCGGCTCCACAAGCGCAGGGTGAGGAAGGCCGCGGAGGCCGCGGAGCAGCAGCAGTAACCCCGCATGCACGGAAGCCCCGACTCGGCCGCGCCAGCCGAGTCGGGGCTTTCCGTTTATCGGCCGGCCGCCGCGAGCAGGCGGCGCGCCGCGCCGTACTCGAACGCTGTGCACCCGACCACCGCCCGACACGTGACCTGCGCCCGGTCGTCGAGGTACGGCGTCACCGTCGAGCCGAGCAGCAGCGACCCGCAGTCCGCGATCGTCTCGATGCTCCGGCCGTACTCGCGCAGCCGCTGCCGCCGGTCCGGGGTTTCCCGGAACTGCTGGGTGTGCATCCACTCGTGGTTGACGACGGACAAGATCAGGTCGCGGTCGCACGGCACGAGCTCGGAGATCGTCACGCCGGCATACGTGGTCGAGACGCCCCACGCGTCCGCCCGCGTCGGGCCGACGTGCCACTCGACGCCGAACCGGCCGAGCTGGGCGAGCCGCGCGTCGACGAGCGCGGCGCGGTCGCACGCCGGCGCCGCGGCCGCGGGTTCCGGCGCGAGGCCTACGAGCATCCCGGCGACGAGCGCCAGAGCGAGGAGCGCGGAGACGGCGCGGCGGAGCGGCCCGTGTTCCGTAGGTGTTCCGTGGGACCCTTGCCGTGAGCAGTCTTCGACCAACGTCGACAAACGCTGTTCGGCCTGCGTATCGACTGGTCCGGCCGCAGATCGCCAGGTCGACGGGGGTGCCTTCCGAGAGCACTCAGATCTACGAAGGCACCAACCAGATCCAGAAGCTCGTGATGGCGCGGGCCCTGCTGAAGGGCTGAGCCGGAGCCACTCGAAGCCCCCGGCGAGTCATCGCCGGGGGCTTTGTCATGTCCGTGAGTGCCGCTCACGGCTTCCTGTTGCCCTAGCACCTGACATCGCGTCAGAAAATCACCCCCGGAGGGGAGTGTCCGGACAAGTTACTCGCGCGTTAACCACTTGGTGACGTGGATCACCATCCTTCACAGAGAGGTGAACCGGATGGGCATGACGCGCAAGTGGCTGACCGCCGCCCTCGCCACGGCGGCGGCGCTCACACTGGGGGCGGGGCAGGCCGCGGCGAAGGAACCGACCGGGCCCGTGCAACCCAACATCCTCACGGCGGCCGCGTACTCGCTGGGGAACCCGACCATCGCGCCGCCGGGGACGAACGACTGGGCCTGCAAACCCTCCGCCGCGCACCCGAACCCCGTGCTGCTCTCCAACGGGACCACCGCCAACGCCTACGAGAACTGGGCCAACCTGTCCCAGAAGCTCGCCGACGCCGGGTACTGCGTCTTCGCCGGGAACTTCGGCGGGGCGCCCGGGAGCTTCCTGCAGACCGTCGGGCCGATCGCCGACACCGCGAAAGCGCTTGCCGCCTTCGGGGACAAGATCCTCCAGGCGACCGGGGCGAGCAAGCTGGACGTCGTCGGGCACTCGCAGGGCGGGATGAACATCCGGTACTGGATCAAGTACCTCGGCGGCGCCGGCAAGATCAGCCGCCTGGTCGGGCTGTCGCCGTCCAACCACGGGACCGATCTCTTCGGCCTGCTCAGCACCCTCGAGCGGATCCCCGGCGTGCCCGCGGCGCTCGGCACCGTCTGCCAGTCGTGCAACGAACAGGCCGTCGGCTCGCCCTTCCTCACCGACCTCAACGCCGGCGGCGAGACCGTCGACGGCATCCAGTACACCGTGATCCAGACGCGCTACGACGACGTCGTCACGCCGTACACGAGCGCGTTCCTCGCGGCCGCGCCGAACGTCAAGAACATCCTGCTGCAGAACGTCTGCACCCTCGACTTCACCGACCACCTCGGCATCACCTACGACCCGGTCGCCGAAGGGCTGGTGCTCAACGCGCTCGACCCGGCCCACGCCAAGACGCCGCCGTGCGTCCCGGTGCCGCCGGTGATCAGCTGAGCTACGCCACATGAGACATAACCCACCGCCGGGGCGGATTTCCGCTCCGGCGGTGTCACTCTCGAAGCATGTACTGGCCGGTTCCGGCGTCCTGGACGCCCCACGACGAAGCCGAGCTGGTCGCCGGCTGGCGGCTGTGGCTCGAGCTGTCCGACCGCGCCTGGCCGACGGCCGCCTGGGACGGGACGCCCGCCGACGCCGTCCGCCAGCTGCGTGACCTCCTCGCCGCGTGCGACGAGATCGAGACGGCCTACCGGGCCGACGCCGCCGAGCCGTCGCCGGGGTTCCTGCGGCTGGTGCAGGGCCTCGTCGTCACCGCCGGCTCGGCCATCGGGCTCTGGTTCGACGACTTCGACCAGCTCGACAGCGAACGCGCGGCGCTGCTGCACGACGACCTCACGCGCTTCGCCGAGCAAGCCGAACAAGTCCTGACGCTGCTCGCGGCCAACGGCGGCTGGGCCGGGCTCGACGCGATCCGGCGCCGGCCGGCCTAAGCCAGCGTCGGGTCGGTGCCGCCGCCCGCGACGGGCCGGAACCGCGTGCCGCCGAGCGCGTCGTCCAGCGGACGGTCCAGCGTCAGCTCGGTTTCGAGCGTCCACGCCCGTTCGACGAGCGTGTCGACGGCCGCCCAGCGCTCGACCCGGTGCGCGCCGTCCGCCGACCACGAGCCGTCGAGCTCCATCCGCAGGCGCACGGTGAGCAGGCCCGGTTCCGGGGTGTGCCAGCCGAAGCGCAGGACGGCGAACTCCGTGCTCCAGCTCGACCAGTACAGCCAGCCCGATCCGTCGGCGCGGAAGCCGAGCTCGGTGTACTCGGGCGAGCCGGGGTGCACCTCCGTTTCCGACCAGTAGCCGACCAGGCGCGCATCCACGCCGGGATCGTCCCATCACAGGGCGCGATTGCGCCGCTTGGCCCAACCGATCGCGGGCCGCCGTGGGTACCCCACACCGCATGAACCGGACAGAAGCCGCCGCCGGCAGAGGCGAGAAGACCGATACCGCGCAAGTGCTCGGCCGGGCCGGGATGGCCTGCTACGGCCTGGTCCACCTCGTCCTCGCCTACCTCGCGTTCCAGGTCGCCTTCGGCGGCGGGAAGCAGGCCGACCAGAAGGGCGCGCTGCAGGAGATCGGCTCGACGGCGTTCGGCCAGGTGCTGCTCTGGGTCCTCGCCGTCGGTCTGGTGCTGTTCGGCCTCTGGCAGTTCCTGATGGCCGCCACCGGCTACGAGTGGGTCAGCGGCGGGAAGCGGACGCGCAAGCGGATCGGCGCCGGCGCGCGTGGCGTCGTCGTCATCGTGCTCGGGTTCACCGCGTTCAAGATCGCCACCGGCAGCGGCGGGGGCGGGTCGAGCAACCAGACCCAGCAGGAGTTCACGGCCAAGCTCCTCCAGCTGCCCGCCGGGCCCGCGCTGGTCGTCATCGCCGCGGCGGCCATCCTCGGTGTCGCGATCGCCGCGGGGGTCAAGGGCTTCAAGAAGAAGTTCCTCGAAGACCTCGACACCACCGAACTGCCGGGCCGGACCAAGCGCTGGATCGGTGGCGTCGGCCGGGTCGGTTACCTCGCCAAGGGAGCCGTCCTCGCGATCGTCGCGATCCTCGTCGCCATCGCCGGGTTCACCGCCGACCCGGGCAAGGCCGGCGGGCTGGACGCCGCGCTCAAGACGCTCGCCGCCCAGCCCTTCGGCACCGCGCTGCTGGTCGTCGTCGCCCTCGGGCTCGCCGCGTTCGGCGCGTACTGTTTCGGCGCGGCCTGGGCGCACAAGCGCTAACGCCGGGCGACCTGCGCGAGGTATTCCTTGCGGTCCAACGGGTTCTCGCCGGTCCGGGGCCGCGTCGGCGGCGGCCCGGGACAGGGGCGGTAGTCCGCGAACTCGCTGAGGAAGACGCTTTCGCCCTGGCTGAGCGCGGGCAGCGCCTGCTCGAACTCGTGGACGTGCTCGGCCGGGATGGTGCCGTGCAGCGTGCACGACGCCGGCCCGACGACCGGCTCATCGGGGACCCCGCGCAGGTCCGCGAGCTTCAGCAGCACCGCGCTGACGGCGTTCGCCGGGACCTCCAGCTCGAAGCGGTGCACCGGCTCGTGCACCCGCGTGCCGGCCTCCTGCAGCGCCGCCATCAGGACGAGCGGGGTCATCTTGCGGAAGTCGCTCGCCGCGCTGAGCGGGCTGAAGAACGCCGTGTGCGTCAGCGTGACGGCGCAGTCGAGCACCTCCCAGCCGTACAGGCCCTGGCCGAGCGTCGCGTGGACGGTCTCCTCGATCGCCTTGTGGAACGCCAGCGGCAGCGAGCCCAGCTCGACCGAGAGACCGAACGTGACGCCGGATCCGGGTTCCACCCGCAGCCCGACCGTCGCGAAGAAGTACAGCCGTTGCCCGGGATCGAGGTGTTCGACGGCCTCGCCGCGCCCGATCGGCTTCTCGACGTACAGCGTGCGCGTCTGCTCGAACGTGACGTCGATGCCCGCGCCCTCGGCCAGCATCGAGCGCAGGACTTCCTTCTGCACTTCGCCGTAGAGGCGGACCGAGATGTCGTGGCCGTGGCGGCGGACGTCGATCAACGGGTCCTCCTCGGACAGCCGGGTGAGCGCCGTGAACAACGGTGCCGCCTGCTCGGGCCGGACCGGCCGCACCACGGTCTCCAGGCTCGGCGGCGCGAACACGCCGTCGCGGACGGTGCCGGGGGAGCCGAGCCGGTCGCCGATCCGGACTTCGCGCAGGCCGCGCACCCGGGCGACGTCCCCGGCGAGCGCCACGTCGTCCCCGGCCACCTCGACCGCCGAGACGCGGCCGGTGAACTCGGTTTCGCCGCGGTAGAAGGAGATCCGCTGCCGTGACGCGAGCGAGCCGGAGTGCAGGCGGGCGTAGGCGATCTTCTCACCCGCGCGGCCACGGTCGATCTTGAACACCGTCGCGGCCAGCGGGCCGTCGCCGGTGCGTTCGGTGGCCGGGAGCAGCTCGGCCATGGCCGTGACGAGGTCCGCCACGCCGGCGCCGGTGATCGCCGAGCCGGTCAGCACCGGGTGCACCGCGGCGCGGGCGACCTGCCGGGCCAGCTCGGCGCGGCAGGCCGCGGCGTCGACCCGGTCGTCCACATAGGACTCCAGGAAGGCGTCGTCACCGTCGGCCAGGAACTCCGGCGAAGTGGCGGCGGCCAGGGCGACCGCCCGCGGCGCGAGCTTCGCGCGGATGTCGGCGAGCTGGTCGCGCGCGCCCATCCGGTCGATCTTGTTGACGAAGACCAGTGTCGGGATGCCGAGGCGGAGCAGGGTGCGCATCAGCACGCGGGTCTGGGCCTGGACGCCTTCGACGGCGGACACGACGAGCACCGCGCCGTCCAGCACGCGCAGTGCGCGCTCGACCTCGGCGATGAAATCGGAGTGGCCGGGCGTGTCGATCAGCGTGATCCGGGTGCCGCCGGTCACGAACGAGACCACCGCGGAGCGGATGGTGATGCCGCGGCGGCGTTCGAGCTCGAGGGAGTCGGTCTGGGTGTCGCCGCGGTCGACGCTGCCGAGGTGGTCGATGGCGCCCGCTTCGAAGAGCAGGCGCTCGGTCAGGCTGGTCTTACCGGCGTCGACGTGCGCGAGAATGCCGATGTTCAGGGTTTTCACGAGGGCGAGGAGTCCTTTGTGATGCGGGTGACAGGCCGGGTCGGACGGTCTGTCGGCGCATCGGGGTCTCCTCACGGTCGTGGACGCAGGTCAGGGCGAAGATAGCCCCGCGCCCGGGCTGCGCCCAACCGAATATCGGTCCCTGTCGGTTCCCTGTCGATCACCCTCCGGAGCTTCGGGTGGGCGCGCCGGGCCTCTACGTTGGGCGAGTCAGTTGAAAATTCACCCACCGGGGAGCTGAAACCGGATGTTCGGACGATTCAAGGACGTGGCACTGCTGCTGGGGAGGATCGGCGTCGCGGTCGTCTTCCTCGCGCACGGGCTGCAGAAGTGGAACAACGGCATCGACGGCACGGCGAAGTTCTTCGAGATGACGGGCATCCCGCTGCCCACGGCCGCCGCGGTCTTCGCGATGACCGTCGAAATCCTCGGCTCGGTCGCGTTCATCGCCGGGTTCCTGATGCCGCTGGTCGGCATCGGCTACGTCGTGATCTCCGTGGGCGCGCTGCTCTCGGTGCACATCGACAACGGCCTGACCGGCCAGGGCGGCTACGAGCTCGTCCTGGTGCTCGCGCTGGCCGGGCTGGCGCTCGGCTTCAACGGCGGCCGGCTCTCGCTGGACCACCTGCTGTGGGGCCGCAAGCGGGCGCGCGCCGCCGCCGAAGCCGGCGAGCTGCAGAACGCCTAGGCCGGGAGGTCCGCCGTGGTGCGCTCGGCATCGCGGCGGGCACCCAGCTTGGCCTGGTCCGCGTTGCTCACGTGGACCAGGTGGGCGCCCGCGGCCAGGGGGACGAGCAGGCCGTCGAGGATGCCCTCGGGGCCGGTCCAGTCCCTTGTGGACAGCACGCGGTCGTCGGCGGTCAGGCCGAGCTTCGCCGCGCGGTTGCGGGCTTCGGCCAGCACCTCGTCCACTGTGGACTCGAACAGCGCGGCCGTGTCGCCGGGGATCGGGAAGAGCGGGCTGTACTGGTCGCCCGCCGCGCGGGACTCCGTCAGGTAGTCGAACGCACCGCCGCCCGGGGGCTCGGCCAGGCCGCGGCCCATCGGGTCGAGCGTGACGACGGCGGTCGCCGCGGCGCCGGTCGGCTCCGGGTCGTCCGGCCCGACGAACGCCACCCGCGCGCCGGCACCTTCGGTCACCACGCGCGCCCCGCACCACCACGCCCCGAGCAGCACGCCGACGGTCTGCCAGTGCGCCGGGAGCTGCACGGCCACGTCGTCGCCCGGCTCGACGTCGAACTCCTCGGTCAGCCAGTTGGCCGTCTTGGCCGCCCAGTTGGCGGTCGTCACCACGGACAGCTCGACGCGGCTGCCCAGCTGGTCGTCGTAGTGGGTGATCAACGGTTTGGCGGGCGAGGCCAGCAGCGGGCGCAGCAGCTCGTCGGTCAGGCTCATGCGGAAAAGCCTAAAGCGCGGACCACGCGGTTCGCCGGTTGACACGGCTTCGCCGGGCTGAGTAGCTTTGTTTTGCAAGCAAAGCTATTTGGGAAGCTGGGGAGCCCTCATGACCATTCTCGTCACCGGTGCCCGCGGGCACGTCGGGCGCGCGGTGCTCGACGCGCTCGTCGCCGCAGGTCAGGACGTTCGCGCGTCCTCCCGCGACGCCACCACGCTCGACGTGCCGACCGCCAAGGTGAGCGCGGACCTGGAGGATCCGTCCACACTGGACGCCGCGCTCGACGGCGTCTCGGCGGTGTTCCTGTACACGCGGCCGTCGGGGATCGAGGCCTTCGTGAAGGCGGCGGAGGCGGCCGGCGTGCGGCACGTCGTGCAACTGTCCTCGGGCGCGATCCTCGAGCCTGGGTCCGCGCAGAGCCGCGTCGCGGCGCTGCACCACGCGGTGGAACAGGCCCTGGTCGCGGCGCCGTTCGGGGAGACGCGGCTCAACCCCGGCGCGTTCGCCACGAACGTCCTGGGCTGGCGCGCGGACATCGCCGACGGCGTCGTGCGCACGGCCTACCCGGACTCGCGGGTCGGCGCCATCCACGAGCAGGACATCGGCGACGTCGCCGCGAGGATCCTCATCGACGGCTCGTACCAGGGAGCGGCCCTGCGGCTCAGCGGTCCGGCGCCGATCACGTTCCGGGAGCAGGCGGCGGTGCTCGCCGACGTCCTCGGCAGGCCGCTGCCGGTCGAGGAGCTGACGCCGGAGCAGGCCGCCGAGCGGATGGTCGCGCTGGGTTGGCCGCCCGAGGTCCCGCCGGAGATCCTGCGTGCCTGGGCGCGGACGCTGGACGAGCCCTCGGAGGTGACGGACGTGGTCCGCGAGGTGACCGGCAACGCGCCGCGCACGTTCCGGCAGTGGGCGGAGGACCACCGCGCCGACTTCGCCTGAGGGCGGGTTGGCAGAGCTAGTTGACGCAGGGGACGCCGTCGGAGGCTTGGGTCAGCGGTGCCGCGGCGGGGGCTGGGGGCAGGCGCGCGGCGGCGAGGTCCGGGGGCAGCGCTGCCGCGGCGGGGGCTGGGGACTGCGGCGCGCCCTCGGGAGCTGGGCGCAGGAGTGCGGCGGCGGGGGCCGGGGGCAGCAGTGCGGCGGCGGGGGCCGCCCCGCTGCCCGAGCCGCCGCCCGTGGGGGTCGAGCCGGGTGCCTTGGCCGCCGCGGGGGCCGGGCGTCCGGCGAGGCCCGCCACGAACTCGCGGACCGCCTGCGGGTCGACCTGCACGATGCTCTGGCCGTCGGGGCTGCGGCCGTTGGCCGTGAGGACCGGGATCGTCGCGAACGTCAGGTTGCCCGACGCGATGCCCTTCGCCTGCTGCGCGAACTGCAGCAGGTCGAGCCCCGGGTCGAGGACCAGCGAGCGGTGCACCGCGTCCATCAGGTTGTTCAGCGTGCCCGGGCTGGTCAGCGTGCCCGCCGAGAGCACCTGGTGCAGCGCCGAGGACAGGAACGCCTGCTGCCGCACGATCCGGTCGAGGTCGCCGCGCGGCAGGTTCTTGCGCTGGCGGACGAAGGAAAGCGCTTCGCCGCCGGAGACCGTCTGCTCGCCGCGGCGGAAGTCCGCGCCCGAGTCCTTGTCCTCGGTCGCGTGGTTCAGGCAGACCCGGACGCCGCCGAGGGCCTCGGTGAGCAGGTAGAAGCCCAGCAGGTTGATCTCGGCGTAGTGGTCGACGCGCACCTGCGTCAGGTCCTGCACGGCCTGCACCAGCACGCGGCGGCCCTCGGTGTCCGAGTCGCGTTCGATCTTCGCCTGGTCGTGCTCGCCCTGCGCGCGCAGCTCCTGGGCGAAGTGCGCCTTCGCGATGCCGTACGCCGAGTTGATCTTCGCCTCGCCGCGGCCCGGGATGTTCGTCCACGTGTCGCGCGGGACCGAGACCGCCGACGGCTTCCCGCCGTTCTTCGGCACCCGCAGCAGGATCACGGTGTCGGTGTTCACCGCGCCGTTGTTGGCCTCGGTGCGCAGTTCCTTGAGAACGCGCAGCGGGAGCGGGTTGCCCTGGGCGTCCGTCCGCGCGTCGCTGCCGACGAGCAGGATGTCGTCCGCGCCGTCGTCGGCCGGCGGCGGCGCGGGCTCGCCGGCGCGCGGCGTGAGCGCGTCTGTCGTCGGGACAGTGCTCTGCAGCTGGTCCTTCGTGACGTACGCGTAGCCGCTGACGCCGAGCGCGAGCAGCGAAACGAGACCGACCGCCACCCGGCGGGTCACCTTCCCGGCTCGCCCCGCCCGCGACGGCGGCGCCACTGCGACCTCCGGAGCGGCGTCCCGCGGGAACGGCGACGGCTTCCACTCGGGACCGTCGTCGCGCTGCGTCACCGGCTGCGCGTCCGGCTCCGGTTCTACCTGCTCGTCTGCCACCCTGGCTCGCTCCCCCCGACCACCCTGCGTACGCAGTCTAGTTGACGCAGGGAACGTCGCCCGCGGTGATCGGCGGCGCGGCGGGGGTGGCGGTCGCGGTCGCCGTCGGCGTCGGCGTCGGCGTGGCCGGCGGCTTCGCGGCCGACGTCGACGGCGCGCCCCCGGAACCGGCGGCCGAGCTGCGGAAGTCCTTGCCCAGCAGCACGCGCACGTGGCCGGCCGTGACGTCGCGGTCCGGCTCGGCCTGGACCGTCGTGCCGAGGGCCTGCTTGACCAGTTCCAGCGCGGTCTCGTCGGCCGGGTTGTAGCGGACGACCGTGGTGGTGCGGGTGCTCAGCTTCTGGTCGGCGGCGAGCTTGAAGCCCTTGCCCTGGAGCGTCGCGTGCGTCTGGCCGGCCAGGGACGGCGAGCCGGAGCCGTCGAACAGCTCGACCGTGACGGCGTTCGCGCCCGGCAGCTGCGCGGGCGTCGGCGCGGTGGAGGTGCCGCCGTCGGCGGTCAGGCGGGTCACCTCGGCCTGGACCGCGGCCGGGTCGACGCGCAGCACGTCGGCGCCGCCGATCACCGCGTTGCCCAGCGTCGGGATGGTGTGGAACTCGATGTTGCCGCCGGTCAGGCCGCGCATCTGCTCGGCGAACTCCGTCAGGTCCCAGCCCTGCGACACCACGACGGACTTCTTCACCGCGGCCACCAGGTCGGCGATCTTGCCCGGGCTGGTGAGCACGTCGGTGGAGATGACCTTGCGGGCCAGCCCGGAGAGGAACGCCTGCTGGCGCGCGATCCGGTCGAGGTCGTAGTTCGGCAGGCCGTAGCGCTGGCGGACGAACGCGAGCGCCTGCACGCCCTCGATCGTCTGGCGCCCGCCCGGCAGGTCCACGCCGGACTTCGCTTCCTTGACCGGGCCGTTCAGGCAGACCTCGACGCCGCCGATCGACTTGGTGATCTCGTAGAAGCTCGCCAGGTTGACCTCGGCGTAGCGGTCGATCATGCCGGGCTTGCCGATGAACTTCTCGATCGTGGCGATCAGGTTCTTCCGCCCGGCGACCTTCGCCTGCGCGTCGGCTTCCTTGAGATCGGTCATTCCCTGGCGCTGTAACGTTTTGTAAGTGTCCGTGTACGCGTAGACGAACGCGCTGTTGAGCTTGTGCTTGCCGTAGCCGCCGGCGAGCTCCACCCAGGAGTCGCGGGGGAACGAGATCGCGATCGCGTGCTGCCCGTTCTGGGGGATGTGCACGAGGATCATCGTGTCGGTGTTCAGCTCGCCGTCGGAGACGCCGGCGTGCAGCATGTCCAGCACCTCGCGGGGCAGCGGGTTGCCCTGCGCGTCGGTGCGGCTGTCCTGGCCGACCAGGAGGATGTCGATCGCGCCGTCGAGCGGCTTCGCGTGCGCCTCGGTGTCGGCGAAGACGTTCGTGGTGGTCAGGCCGCTGTTCGGGTCGCCGATGTAGTTCCAGCCGTACCAGGTCAGGGCCAGGATCGCGACCGAGAGCAGGGACACGACGACCTTGCCGCCGCGGCGTGCGAAGACGCCGACGCCGTGACTGCGCCGTGCCGGGACGGGCGGCGCCGGCCATTCGGTCACGCGCTTCCTCCCCTGTGAACCCCGTGCTTCCCCCAGGGCACGAACGTGCCTCTCGGCGAGACTCTACTGAGGGTGTTGTGGGGCCTCCGTAGGCTGGGGGCCGATTGCCCCGGTCGGGGCCGAAGGAAAGGCGGGAAGATGCGGGTCCTGGTCACCGGTGGTGCCGGCTTCATCGGGTCGCACTACGTCCGGCAGGTGCTCGGCGGCGCCTACCCGGCGCTGCGCGACGCCGAGGTGGTGGTGCTGGACAAACTCACCTACGCCGGCAACGAGGCCAACCTGGCCCCGGTCGCCGCCGACCCGCGGTTGCGGTTCGTCCGCGGCGACATCTGCGACGGGCGGAAGGTCGCCGACGTCATGCGCGGTGTCGACCTGGTCGTGCACTTCGCCGCCGAGTCCCATGTGGACCGCTCGATCCTCGGTGCCGCCGACTTCGTGCTGACGAACGTGCTCGGCACGCAGAACCTGCTGCAGGCGGCCCTGGACGCGGGCGTCTCGAAGTTCGTCCACGTGTCCACGGACGAGGTGTACGGCTCGATCGAGACCGGCTCGTGGACCGAAGACCACGTGCTGGAGCCGAACTCGCCGTACTCGGCGTCGAAGGCGTCCTCCGACCTGGTGGCGCGGTCCTTCTTCCGGACGCACGGGCTGCCGGTGTGCGTCACCCGGTGCTCCAACAACTACGGTCCGTACCAGTTCCCCGAGAAGGTCATCCCGCTGTTCGTCACGAACCTGCTCGACGGGCGGCCGGTGCCGCTGTACGGCGACGGGCTCAACGTCCGTGACTGGCTGCACGTGGACGACCACTGCCACGGCATCCAGCTGGTCGCCGACCACGGGCGGCCGGGCGAGATCTACAACATCGGCGGCGGCGTCGAGCTGACCAACCGCGAGCTGACGGAGAAGCTGCTCGCCGCGCTCGGTGCGGGCTGGGACAGCGTCGAACCGGTCGAGGACCGCAAGGGCCACGACCGCCGGTACTCGGTGGACATCACGAAGATCAGCGAAGAGCTGGGGTACGCTCCGCGGGTGTCCTTCGAGGACGGTCTGGCCGCGACAGTGGCCTGGTACACGGACAATCGCGCGTGGTGGGAGCCCCTGGCGGAGCGGGCCGCGCTCAAGAAGTGAGGATGTGCTCGTGCGGCTGACGGTGCTCGTGCCCGGCGGTTCCGGACAGCTCGGCCGCGACCTGGCCGCGCTGGCGTCCCCCTCGGTGGACGTGGTGGCGCCGGGTTCCGCGGAGCTCGACGTGACGGCGACGGGCCAGGTCCTCGCGGCGGTCGGCGCGCTGGCGGACCGCGCCCGCGAGACGGGCTCGGCCCCGGTGGTGATCAACGCGGCGGCGTACACGGCGGTCGACAAGGCCGAGACGGACGAGGAGCGCGCGTTCGCGGTGAACGCGGACGGGCCCCGGGTGCTGGCCGCGGCGTGCGCGTCCCGCCGCGTGCCGCTGATCCACGTGTCGACGGACTACGTCTTTTCCGGCGACGCCTCGACGCCGTACGAGCCGGCCGACGAGCTGGGACCGCGCTCGGCGTACGGCCGCACGAAGGCGGCGGGCGAGGACGCGGTGCTCGGGTCGGGCGCGTCGTCGTGGGTCGTACGGACGGGGTGGCTGTACGGGCATTCGGGTTCGAACTTCGTGAAGACCATGGCCCGGCTGGAGTCCGCGCGCCCGGAACTGTCCGTTGTGGACGACCAGGTGGGCGGTCCCACGTGGACGGCCGACCTGGCGGCGGGCCTGCTGGAGCTGGCATCCCGCGCGGCGGGCGGCGACGGCCCGGAGCGGCGCACCCTGCACTGCACGAACGCGGGCTCGGTGAGCTGGTGCGGTTTCGCCAAGGCGATCTTCTCGCGCCTGGGGGCGGATCCCGCACGGGTGCACCCGTGCACGTCGGCGGAGTACCCGCAGGCGGCGACTCGGCCGGCGTACTCGGTGCTGTCGCCGGCGTCGTGGCAGGAAGCCTGGCTGACCCCGCTGCGGCCGTGGGAAGAGGCTTTGGACGCTTACTTCGCGGCAGGCTCAGTGACGGCCTGAGGCCAGCCGGTAGGCGCCGACCGTCAGTTCGGCGCACGTGCGCCACGTGAAGTTGGCCGCGTGTGCACGGCGGGCCGAAGACGTCGCCACCGCGTGGGGGTCCGTCACCGCCGTTCGCAGCGCCTCCGCCAGGCCGTCCACGTCGCCGTACGGGACCAGGCTCGCGCAGTCGCCCGCCACTTCGCGCAGGGCCGGGATGTCCGTGCAGACCACCGGGACGTCCGAGGCCATCGCCTCCAGCACCGGCAGCCCGAAACCCTCGTCGCGGGAGGGCAGCACCAGGGCCGACGCGCCCGCCACCACCGTGCGCAGGTCCACATCGGACAGATAGCCGGTCTGGGACGTGCGGGACGAGCGCGGGAACGGGCCCGGGCCGGCGAACACCAGGTCCGGCAGGTCCGGCGCCGCCTCGTGGGCGCGGGTCAGCCAGTCCAGGCCCTTGCGCGGGCCGGCCGCGCCCGCGAACAACAGGTACCGCGAAGGCAGGCCAAGACGCGCCCGGCGCTCGTCGTCCGGGGGACGTGCCGTGAACCAGGCCGGGTTGACGCCCAGCGGCGTGACCACGATCTTGTCGCGCGACACGTCCAGGCGCTCCGCCACCGAGTCGGCCACCGCCGCCGTCGGCGTGCAGATCACGTTGGCGCGGTGGGCGCCGCGGCGGACCAGTGCCGGCAGGCCGCGGTCGCTCGGCGCCAGCTCCGCGGGATTGTCCAAAAAGGCCAGGTCGTGGATCGTCACCACGCCCGCGGCGCGCACCCGGCCCGGCAGCACGAAGTTCGTGCCGTGCACGACGTCCGTCGGACCCGCGAACAGCTCCACCGGCGGGAAGTCCGAGCGCAGCCAGGCCGCCCGCAGCAACCGCGCCGAAACCGGCATCCCGCGGGCCCGCGCGCCGTACGGCAGCACGTGCCGCAGCCGCCGCCAGCCGCGCAGCGTGAACGCCACCGCGCGCGTGTCCACCTCGGGGATCGACACCAGCTCTTCGCTCAGCGCGGCGGTGTACCGGCCGATCCCGGTGCGGGCGCCGAGCAGCGGAGTGCCGTCGAGGAGGACGCTCAGGGACCTAGCCACGGCGCAGCCGTTGCTTCGCGACCTTCAGGACCCGCCCGCCGACGCGCCGCGCCAGCTCCGTCGCCCCGCCGGCCGCAAGGTACTCCCGGACCAGGTCGGCGTCGCGGCGCAGCATCTCGCGGCCGCGCACCGGCGCCGTCTTGGTCAGGTCCGCCGATCCGGGCAGCCGGTCGGCCGCCGGGCGCGGGTCGCGGCAGAACTCCACCAGCGGCTTCAGCGCCTCCGGCCAGGTGTACCGCTGCGCGACGACGGCGATCCGCTCGACGCAGCCCGCCGCGAATTCCTCGTCGTACAAGCACTTCTCGAGCGCTTCGGCCAGCGCGGACGCATCCTCGGCCGGGACGACGACGCCGAGCCGTTCGGCCCGCACGAGGTCGGCGAACGAGTCGCCGTCGGTGGTGACGATCGGCAGCCCGGCCCACAGGTAGTCGAGGACGCGGGTGCGGAACGCGAACGTCGTCTCGACGTGCTCGTAGTGCGTCGTGACGCCGCAGTTCGCGTCCAGCAGCCAGTTCTGGCGCTCGTGGTAGGGCACCCACTGCTCGTTGAAGTAGACGTGCTTCCCGGTGAGCCCCAGCGAATCCGCCAGCCGGATCGTCCGCGTGCCGATGTCCATCTCGGCGACCTCGGGGTTCGGGTGCTTCATGCCGAGGAACACCAGCCGGACGTCGCCGCGGCGGCGGCGCAGCTCGTCGATCGCGCGGACCAGCGTCAGCGGGTCGAACCAGCTGTACACCCCGCCGGCCCAGAGGACGACGTGGTCGGTGCCGCCGATGCCGAGCGACGACCGCAGGCCTGGCCCGGTGCGCACCGGCGCCTGCGGCGACAGTCCGAAGGGGACGACCGCGAGCAGCGACTGCGTGGTCGGGTCGGCGTCGTAGAGCCGCGGGGACAACCGGCCCAGCGCGGCGAGGTGGCCGAGCCACAGGTGCCGCTGCCGCTCGGACGCGCACAGGAAGAAGTCGCCGCGTTCGATCTGCGCGTCCAGCACGCGGGTGACGCCCGCGAGGTCGGCCGCGCGCCGGTCGTCGGCGATGCCCTTGCCCTGCTCCAGCAGCTCCAGGTGCATCGGGTCGTAGAGGTCGGCGACGACGATCTTGCCGCTGTGCTCCTTCTTCAGCGACGGCGCGAGTTCCAGCACGTGGCCCTGCAGCACGACGACGTCGGCCCAGGCGATCGGCGCCTCGAGCTCGCGGTGCTTGCCGGCGCTGACGCGGAACGGCGCGGGCGGCGGCGTCGCGAGCGGGTTGGTGGTGATCAGGTGGACGTCGTGCTCGGCGGCGAGCGCCAGCGCGATGTTCCAGGCGCGGATCGCCGGGCCGGCCATCCGCTCGGTGAGCGCGTCGCCGGTGATCACGAGGATCTTGCGCCGCTGCCCGAACGCCTGCTCGATGCCGAACGCCTCGACGAGGATCTCGTGCGCGGCGAGGTAGCGCGGCAACGGGTAGGCGGGCTCCAAAGCCTTGCGCAGCAAGGGAAGCAGGTCGGCGTCGGTGCGGACGCGGGCGGCCTGCTCGACCGCCCGGGACGCGCCCAGCGAGGGCAGCTGCTCGACGAACTGGTCGATCGCCAGGAGCCCGGCGAGCGTGGTTCGCGGGATCGCGACGTCCCCGGACTCGATCGGCCCGACGCCCCGCTCGAGGTCCAGCTGGGTCGCGTCCAGCTCGCCGCGCGCGGTGGCGCGCCGGACGGCGAGCGCGAGCGCCGCGGGCAGCGCGCGGGCCAGGGTCTCGTCGGAGAGGTTCTTGTACATCGCCGCGAGCGCGTTGCGCTCCAGGAGGAAGGTCTCGCGGCCGGTTTCCGGCGCGTCGACGGCGCCCATCGTGCCGTGGTGGCGGTGGTACGTCAGCGACTCCGGGACGTACCGGACGCGCCAGCCGCGCAGGTTCAGCCGCCAGCCGAGGTCGACGTCCTCGTAGAACATGAAGAATCGCTCGTCGAAGCCGCCCAGCTCGGCGAACACGCCGGCCCGGACGAACATCGCGGAGCCCGTGCCGAACAGGACGTCCTTCGCGACCTCGTGCTCGGCGGCCGGGACGTCGGCCAGCGGCGAGCCCGCGTGGCGCTTGTAACCCATGCCGAACCAGGTCAGGCCGCCGTCGACGAAGTCGGTGCCGGTGCCGTCCCAGTCGACGACCTTGCTGGCCACGGCGGCGACGCGCGGCTGCGCGCGCAGCTCGGCGACGGCGGTGGAGACCCAGCCGGGCGCCGGGCGGGCGTCGTTGTTGAGGAACCCGAGGACGGTGCCGTTCGCGTGCTTCGCGCCGAGGTTGCAACCGCCCGCGAAGCCGGTGTTGCGGCCGGCCTCGACCACGGTGGCCCCGGGCACGGCTTCGCGGATGCGCGCGGCTTCGTCGGAGTTGTCGACGCAGATCAGCTCGAGCTCGGGGTAGTCGTGCTCGGCGAGCGCGCGCAGGCAGGCGATCGTGTCTTCGGCGCCGCGGTAGTTCACCACGATCACCGAGACGAGCGGTTGCGGTTCCCCCTGCGCCAAAGCCAGCTCCTTCGTCGGGTGAGCGCCAGCTTAAAGGCCAGCCCAAGCCTCCCAGACCGCGCCTCGGCTCAGCGCGGCCGCACGGCCGATCGCGCGGCGGGCCAGGAGCGTCGCCGGCAGCCGCGTGATCACCTCGGCCAGGACGCGGCAGCGCAGGCCGAACCGGAAGTTCGCCGCCCGGGGGCGCCCGGGCCGCAGGGGCAGTACCGCTGTCAACACGGCGAACCTCAGCAGCTGGTTCACCGCGACTTCGCGGGGCGCGCAGCGCAGCAGCATGAGCAGCCGGTTGCGCTCGTTCCAGCGGTGGAACAGCGGCGAGCCCAGCTCGCTGCTGACGCCGTGGGCGTGCCGGACGCGCGCCTCGGGCGCCGCGACGACGTCCCACCCGGCCAGCCGCAGCCGCCACGCCGTGTCGGTGTCCTCGTAGTAGCAGAAGAACCCGGCCGGGACGCCGTGGACGCTCTCGAGCGCGTCGGTGCGCAGCAGGGCCGCGCCACCGCAGAAGCCGAACACCTCGTCCGCCGGGGTGGTGAGGTCGGCGCCGTGGCCGTCGGCGGTGAGCCGCACGCCGGCGGACTGCGTGCCGCCGCCGGGCCGCACGAGCAGCGACGTCACCGCGGCGGCCAACGGCGCCTTTTCCAGGGTGTCTTCGAGCGTCGCGAGCCAGTCCGGCTCGGGCTCGGCGTCGTCGTTCAGCCACGCCATCAGCGGGGTTCCGACGCGCCGGACGGCGACGGCGAGCGCGCCCGCGTACCCCGCGTTGCGGGGGAGGCGAAGTACTTGCGGACGCGAAGGATGGGCCGCGAGCAGGGCGGCGGTGCCGTCGTCGGAGGCGTTGTCCACCACGAGCGTCCGATGTGGACGCGTCTGCGCGGCGAGCGCGTCGAGGCAGGCGGTGACGTGCCCGGCACCCCGCCAGGTCACGACGACCACCGTGGTGGCGGGATTCGCGGTCACGTCCCGCACAATAGCCGCGTGCCCGAACTGGTCGTGCTCGCCGAGCAGCTCCTCGCGCCCGTGCCCGGAGGCACCGGGCGCTACACGGCCGAGCTGCTCCCCGCCCTCGCGCGGACCGCGCCGCCGGGCTGGACGGTCTCCAGCGTGGTCGCGCGGCACGCCGACGTGCGCGCGGCCGAGCTCGAGGGCGTCGAAGGCCCGCGGGTGCTGCGGATCCCGCCGCGGGTGCTGGTCGGCGCGTGGCAGCTGGGGATCCCCTGGTGGCCGGGCGGCGACGCGGTGCACGCGCCGACGCCGTTCGCGCCCCCGCGCGCCCCGGCCGGGAAGACGGTGAGCGTCACCGTGCACGACACCGTGCCCTGGACCCACCCCGAGACGCTCACCGCGCGCGGCGTCAGCTGGCACCGGTCGATGATCGCGCGGGCGGCGCGGTCGTCGACCGGGCTGGTCGTGCCGACTCGGGCCGTCGCGGACGAGCTGGCGGTGCTGGTCGACGTCGGCGTCCCGGTGCACGTGGTGCCGCACGGCGTGCGGGTCCCCGAGGGGGCCGCCGAGCTGGACCTGCCTGCGCGGTACGTGCTGGCCGTCGGGACGATCGAGCCGCGCAAGGGCATCGACGTGCTGGTCGACGCGGTCGCGGCGCTGGACGGCGTGGTGCTGGTGCTGGCCGGCCAGCCGGGCTGGGGCGGCGTCGACCCGGCCGCGCTGGCGCGGGAACGCGGCCTGCCCGCGGACCGGCTGCGGGTGCTGGGGAAGGTGCCGGACGCCGAGCTGGCGACCGCGTTGCGCCGGGCGAGCGTGCTGGCCGTGCCGAGCCTCGCCGAGGGCTTCGGGCTGGGCCTGCTGGAGGCGATGGCGGCGGGCGTCCCGGTGGTGCACACGGACGTCCCGGCGCTGGCCGAGGTAGCGGGCGGCGCGGGCCGGATGGTGCCGCGCGGCGACGCGGCAGCGCTGGCCACGGCGTTACGCGAAGTGCTGGGTTCACCGTCTGTGGCCGACGACCTCGCCCGATCGGGGAGGGAACGAGCCCGCACGTTCACGTGGCGTAGGGCGGCGGAAGCCGTCTGGGCGATCCACACCCGCGCACACGGCTGACGTGTTTGCCAGTTCCCCACCATGACACCGGGTCACCGCCGTACCCTGCAGGGGTGAGCGAAGACCCCCGGGTTCTGATCGACGCGACCGCGGTTCCCGCGGACCGCGGCGGGGTCGGCCGGTACGTGGATTCGCTCGTCGCCGCCCTGGACGCCGACGGGGCGCGCGTCACCGTCGTCTGCCAGCCCCGGGACCTGCGGCTTTACGATCGGCTGGCACCGCACTCACGCATCGTGCCCGCCTCGCCGTCGACGACCACCCGGACCGCGCGCCTGACCTGGGAACAGGCGACGCTGCCGAGACTGGTGCGCCGGCTCGGCGCGGACGTCGTCCACTCGCCGCACTACACGATGCCGCTGGCCACGTCGGCGGCATCGGTCGTCACGCTGCACGACGCGACGTTCTTCACCGACGCGGTCCTGCACTCTTCGGTGAAGGCCCGCTTCTTCCGCGCGTGGACGGCGACGGCCCTGCGCCGCGCGACGTTGTGCGTGGTCCCCTCGGCGGCGACGGCCGCGGAGCTGACCCGCGTCGGCCAGGTGCGGCACGCTTCGCTGGAAGTCATTCACCACGGCGTCGACAGCGAGCGCTTCCACCCGCCGTCGCCCTCGGAAGTCGCCGCCGCCCGAGCGGCGGTGGGGCTGGGCCGGACCCCGTACGTGGCGTTCTTGGGCGCGCTGGAGCCGCGCAAGAACGTGCCGGCGTTGATCCGCGGCTTCGCGCGGGCGGTGGCCGGGCAGCGCGACGCGCCGGCGTTGGTGCTGGCCGGCCAGCCGGGCTGGGACACGCAGGTGGAACGGGCCCTGGACGCCGTGCCGCACCGGCTGCGGGTGATCCGGGCAGGATATCTGCCCTTCGGCACCCTGGCCGGCTTTCTCGGCGGGGCTTCGCTGGTGGCGTACCCGTCGCTGGGCGAGGGGTTCGGGCTCCCGGTGCTGGAGGCCATGGCGTGCGGCGCGTGCGTGCTGACGACGCGCCGGCTGTCCCTGCCGGAGGTGGGCGGCGACGCGGTGGCGTACTGCGGCGTGGGCGCGGGCGACGTGGCGGCGGCGATCTCCGAGCTGCTGGCGGACCCGGGCCGCCGAGCCGAGCTGGCCACGGCGGCCCAGCAGCGCGCGAAGGAGTTCTCCTGGGCGACGACCGCGGAACGGCACCGCGAGGCGTACGCCAAGGCTTGGTCCCGCCACCTCCGCACCCGCTGACCCGTCCTCAGAGAGTCGACACACGTGATTGAAGGGTCGACACGGCGGCATTGGCCCTTTCCGTCACGCGCTGCGGGGCGGCGGGGTTGCGCTGGGTGATGAGTGGACAATGGCCGGGTGACTGAGCACTCCCGCTATGGCGACGAAGTCGGCGTCGTGACCGTGACCTACTTCTCCGAGGACACCATCGAGCGGTTCCTCGACACCCTCGAGAAGGCCACCGAGCGCGAGCTCAAGGTGGTCGTCGCGGACAACGCGTCCGTCGAGGGTGCCCTCGAGAAGGCCACCGCCCACCGCAAGAACGTCCAGCTGCTCGCCATGGGGGAGAACCTCGGCTACGGGACCGCCGCCAACCGGGGCGTCGCCGAGCTGGACGACCGGTACGGCTGGGTCGTCGTCGTCAACCCGGACCTCGAGTGGGAGCCCGGGTCGCTCGACGCCCTGCTCGAGGTCGCGCGGCGGTGGCCGCGCGGGGGTGCCTTCGGGCCGCTGATCCACGATCTCGAGGGGGTCGTCTACCCCTCGGCGCGGCTGCTGCCCTCCTTCGGCCGGGGCATCGGGCACGCCCTCTTCGGGAAGGTCTGGCCCGGCAACCCCTGGACGAAGCAGTACCGGCAGGAGACCGGCACGCCGGTCGAGCGCACCTCGGGCTGGCTGTCCGGGTCGTGCCAGCTGTTCCGGCGGGAGGCGTTCGACTCCGTCGGCGGCTTCGACACGAGCTACTTCATGTACTTCGAGGACGTCGACCTCGGCGACCGGCTCGCGAAGGCCGGCTGGCTGAACGTCTACGCCCCGTCCTCGAGCGTCGTCCACGAAGGCGGGCACTCGACGTCGCAGGCGTCGAAGAAGATGCTCAAGGCCCACCACGCCAGCGCGTACCGCTACCTCGCCGACCGCCACCCCGGCCTCGTCTGGAAGCCGGTCCTGGCCGCCGCGAAGCTCGGCCTCGCCGTGCGGCTGAAGCTCGAGACGCGCTAGATCCCGTCGAGCCGGCGCGAAAGGTCGGACTTGCCGTTGGTCTGCGTCACCGTCGGCACCAGGCCGGTGTCCTCCGGGTCCGGCTCCTTCAGCGGGCTCGTGATCGGCTCGGCCTGGGGCCGGCGGGCCAGCGGCGTGTGCATCGGGGTCGTGGGCGTCGGCGTGCTCAGCGGGGTCGTCGGCTGCGCGCGGCGGCCACCCTGGGTCTCCATCCGCCGCGTCGGCGCCGAGCCCGCGAGCGGGTGGTCGTTCTCCTCGATCAGCGACGCCGGCAGCTGCGTGGTCGTGTCGGGGTCGCGGCTGCGGTCGAGGCCGTCGATCTGCGCGCGCGGGATCTGCTGCGTGTTCGACGAGTCCATCGGCGACGTGGCTCTGTCGGGTGTCACCACGAACACACCGCGCGCTTGGGCTCGTGCGAGCAGGGCGTCCGCCCGATCGCGGGGGTCCATCCCCTCGGCCTCCCGACTGACCCGGGGGCCCTCTGGGGAAAGGCCCGCCTGTTTCCTGTCTAGGGTAGGCCCTCCGGGCGACCTCCGTCAGGGTTTCCCGCGGCTTGTCGCTCAGCGGTGCGTGATACAAGAGGAGATTTCCGTGACGTCCGAGGTCGAGATCGACGCCGTCGTGCTGGTCGGAGGCAAGGGCACGCGCCTGCGGCCACTGACCCTTTCGGCACCGAAGCCGATGCTCCCGACAGCCGGGACGCCGTACCTGAGCCACTTGTTCTCCCGCATCCGCGAAGCCGGGATCCGGCACGTCGTGCTGGGCACGAGCTACCGTGCGGAGGTGTTCGAGGAGTACTTCGGCGACGGCAAGTCGATCGGTCTGGACCTCGAATACGTCGTCGAAGAGGAGCCGCTCGACACCGCGGGCGCGATCCGGAACGTCTACGACAAGCTGCGTGCGGACCACGTGATCGTCTTCAACGGCGACATCATCTCCGGCTCGGACCTCGGCGAGCAGCTGCGCGTGCACCGCGAGTCGGAGGCCGACGTCACCCTGCACCTGCAGCGCGTGCCCGACCCGAGCAGGTTCGGTTCGGTGCCGACCGACGAGACCGGCCGCGTCCAGGCCTTCCTCGAGAAGACGCCGAACCCGCCGACCGACCAGATCAACGCCGGCTGCTACGTCTTCCGCCGCCCGGTGATCGAGTCGATCCCGACCGGGCGCCGGGTGTCGGTCGAGCGCGAGACGTTCCCTGGGCTGCTGGAGCAGGGCGCGCACATCCAGGGCTTCGTCGACGCGTCGTACTGGCTGGACGTCGGCACGCCGGAGGCGTTCGTGCGCGGCTCCGCCGACCTGGTGCGGGGTGTCGCGCCGACGTCGGCGCTGCCCGGCCGGCCCGGCGACTTCCTGGTGCTCGACGGTGCTTCCGTCGCCGAAGACGCCCAGCTGTCCGGTGGTTCGACCATCGGCGGCGGCGCGGTGGTCGGCTCGGGCGCGAAGATCGACGGCTCGGTGCTGTTCGACGGCGCCGCCGTCTCCGAGGGCGCGATCGTCGAGCGTTCGGTGCTCGGGCACGGCGCGCGCGTCGGTGCCGGTGCGGTGCTGCGCGGGGTCGTGCTGGGCGACGGCGTGTCCGTCGGGGCCGGTTGCGAACTGCTCGACGGCGCCCGGATCTGGCCCGACACCGTGCTTCCCGACGGTTCCGTCCGCTTCTCGAGCGACGCGTAGCGATGTTCTGGCGCCCCGCGTTCGAAGTCGACCCAGGCCGTGTCCTGAGTCCGCTGAGGCGCGGCCGCGGGTCGCTCAACATCCTCGACGACGAACGCGGCATCACCTGGCTCGCGTCGAACACCCCGGACGGCCCGGGCACCCTCGCGCTGCGCCGCCTGACCGACGGCCGCTTCGAGGCGGCGGCCTGGGGCGCCGGCGCGGACCGGCTGCTCAGTGGCGTCCCGGCCCTGCTCGGCGCGGAGGACGACGACTCGGAGTTCGTCGCGCACCACGACGTCGTCGCGCGCGCCCGG
Organism: Amycolatopsis stemonae; assembly: GCF_054781455.1. Taxonomy (NCBI): domain Bacteria; kingdom Bacillati; phylum Actinomycetota; class Actinomycetes; order Pseudonocardiales; family Pseudonocardiaceae; genus Amycolatopsis; species Amycolatopsis stemonae. Next base: position 325,156 of record NZ_BAAGUJ010000008.1, read on the forward strand.
CGGGAGAACCCCGGGCTGCGGCTCGGCGCGACGGGCGTGGTGTGGGACTGGCTGGTGCTCGCGGTGCTGGAGCAGAAGGTGACGGGCAAGGAGGCGATCCGGTCGTGGGCCGAGCTGTGCCGCCGCTTCGGCGAGCGGGCGCCCGGGCCCGGGCCGGACCGCCTGCGCGTCCCGCCGACGCCGGTGGCGCTGCGGTCGCTGCCGGACTGGCACTGGCACCGCGCGGGCGTCGACATCAAGCGCCGGACCACGCTGATCAACGCGGCGCGTGTCGCCCGGCACCTGGAGCGGGCGGTCGAGCTGGGCGGGATCGCCGGGCGGCACCTGCTGCGGACCGTGCCCGGCATCGGCGTGTGGACGGCGGCGGAGGTCGCGCAACGCGCCTGGGGCGACCCGGACGCGGTCAGCTTCGGCGACTACAACATCCCGTCGATGGTCGGGAACGCCGTGCTCGGCGTGAAACTCGACGACGTCGGGATGGCGGAGGTGCTGACGCCGTACGCCCCGCAGCGGCAGCGGGCGGTGCGGTACCTGGAGGCGGCCGGCCACCGCCGGCCCCGCTTCGGACCGCGGATCGAGCTGCGCGACTACCGCGCCATGTGACCTTGCTACTGAGCCGGGGGATACCCGCCGGGCGGCGGGTACGGCGGCTGCTGACCCGGGTAAGGCTGCTGCTGGCCCGAGTAGGGCTGCTGCGGCGGATAGCCCGGCTGCTGGGGCGGGTAACCGGGTTGCTGGGGCGGGTATCCCGGGTGCTGCTGCGGCGGGTACGGCGGCTGCTTCGGCTTGGCGTTGATCGCGATGACCACCACCGTCACCAGGCCCCCGACGACCAGCAGCAGGATCAACAGCACCAGCACACTCACGAGTCACCCTCCAGGGCAGCGCGGACGATCGACAGGGCCTCCGCGTCGGACAGGCCCAGTTTGCGGGTGGTCTTCGCGTATTCCGCCGCCGCCTGCTGGGCGCGGCCGCGGCTCTGGTCGCCCGAGGCCGCGACGAAGCTGCCCGCCCGGCCGCGCGTCTCGATCAGCCCGGCTTCCTCCAGCTCGCGGTACGCGCGGGCGACCGTGTTCGGGGCGATGCCGAGGTCGGCCGCCAGCTGCCGGACCGTGGGCAGCTTGGTGCCCACGGCCAGGCTCCGGTCGTTGATCCGCGTCGCGAACCCGGACCGGACCTGCTCGTACGGCGGCACCGGCGAGCTGCTGTCGAAGGGGACGATCACCAGCTCTGCGGTCCCGCTCCCGGCCCCGGCGGCCGTTGCCCGTACGGCCCCTGCGGCAACGGCTGCGAAGGCGGGTACCCCGGCTGCTGCGGAACCGGCTGGGACGGCGGGAACCCGGCCTGCGGCGGGGCGAAGCCGGGCTGCGGCGGATAACCCTGCTGCGGCGCGGGGAACCCGCCCGACGCCGGTTGCGGGAATCCGCCCGACGGCGCCGGGAAGCCTTGCTGCGGCGGGAAACCTTGCTGCGGCGGGAAGTTCTGCTGGGCGGGCGGGAACTGCCCGCCGTTCTTCATCGCCTGTTCGCGGCGCATCTTCGACACCCGCACCGCGACCACGACGATGAACACGATGATCGCCAGGACCAGCAGGCCCAGGACGACGTAGCCGAACGCGCCGCCGCCGCTGCCGCCGCCGGAATGGAAATGCACCCGCTCGGGGAACTGCGTAGCCATGGGTCCTCCCTCTCCGCGCCCCAGGCTAGTGCCCGGCACCGACAGGAACGGCCGCTTTCACCAGATCGGCGAGATCTTCGGAGCCCGCCGGGAGCGCGTCCGCCGGCCACCACCGCAGGTCGTCGGACTCCTCGCTGCGGACCGGCGAAGCCCCCGGCGGCGCGTGCACGGCGAACCGGACGTCGAAGTGCCGCGTGGGCACGCCCAGCGAGCACGTGATCGGGTGGACGTCGAGGTGCACCGGCTCGGCGGAGATCCGCAGCCCGGCGATGCCGGACTCCTCGGTGGCCTCCCGCAGGGCGGCGCCGGCCAGTGAGACGTCCGACGGCTCGCAGTGGCCGCCGAGCTGCAGCCACCGCCCGACCCGCGGGTGCAGCGTCAGCAGCACCCGGGTGCCGGTGTGGTCCAGGACCACGGCCGACGCCGTCAGGTGCCCGGCCGCGCACGACCGCCGGCACGAGTCGTCGCGCGCCGCGAGGAACCCGAGGAACGCCTGGCGCAGCGACTCCTGGGACGCGAGATCGGGCCGCCACGAACCCAGCGTCGCGACGGCGTCTTCGTGCAGGCTCACAGTTCCAGGAGTCCTTCCCCGGGCGTGATCGGCCCGCGCGGGCCGGGGTCGTCCAGCGGCACGCCGATCGCGACCGAGCCGAGCGGCTGCCAGCGTTCGTCGAGGCCGAGGACGTCCCGGACGAGGTCGGCGGCGAAGATCGTCGACCCGATCCAGCACGAGCCGAGCCCTTCGGCGGCCAGCGAAACCAGCAGGCCCTGCACCGCGGCACCGCCGGCGACGGTGAACATGGTCTTCTCGCAGTCGTTGCGGCGCTCGTCGCGGTAGGTGTGCGCGCCGTCCGGGACCAGGAACGGGATGACGACTTCCGGGGCCCGGTAAAGGATGTCGCCGCGGCTGAGCCGCTTCGCGATCTGCTCCTCGGTGAACCCGTCGCCGGACAGGTCGGCCCGCCACGACTCGCGCATCGCGTCGAGCAGCTGCTTGCGCGTGCCGCCGTCGCGCAGCCAGACGAACCGGACGGGGTGGGTGTGGTGCGGCGCGGGCGCGGTCAGCGCGGACGCCACCGCGCGCCGCATCGCCGCGGGGTCCACCGGCTCGTCGGCGAACTGCCGCACCGAGCGCCGCGCCGGGACGGCCGCGCGCCGGCCCTGCGCGATGGCTTCGTTGGTGCCCAGCCGGAAGAGGTCCTCGTCGAGCGGGCGCACGAGGTTCCGGGCCGTCGAGCCGTCGTCGAAGATGTCCAGACCACGCACGACGGCGACCGGGGTGCCGCCGAGCTTGCCCTTGACCAGGTCGGCGGCCGCGGCCAGCTCGTCCGCGACCGCGACCTCGGTGACGGCCAGCTCGTTGCCCTGCCCGTCGACCTCGCCGCGGTAGGCGTGCAGCACGCGCAGCCCGGACGAGCCGATCGCGGCGTCGGTCTGCCCGACCCGCCACGCGCGGCCCATCGTGTCCGTGACGACCACGGCGACCTCGACGCCGAGCCGTTCGCGCAGCCCGTTGCGCAGCGCCAGCGCCGACGCGTCCGGGTCGGCCGGCAGCAGCGCGACCTCGTCGCCTTCGACGTTCGACGCGTCGATGCCCGACGCCGCCTGCACGATCCCCAGGTGGTTCTGGGTGATCACCGTGCGCGCGATGCGCGCGACCACCCGGATCGCTTCGCGGTCGACGAGCTTGCGGCGCTCGGCGTCGCGGACCTCGGGGTCCGTCGGTACCTTGACGAGCCTGCCCTCGGCCTTCGAGACGATCTTGCTGGTCACGACCAGGACGTCACCCGAGCGCAGCCAGGGTGCGGCCTTGACGATCGCGCCGGTCAGGTCGTCGCCCGGGCGGAACTCCGGCAGCCCGGTGACGGGCAGGATCTCCAGCTTGGGGGAGGCGTGGTCAGTCAACGGGGGCTCCGGCCAGGTCCAGGGCGGCGCGGGCCATCGCCGCGGTCGCGTCCACATCGGACATCAGCAGCGGCACGTCGCGGACGGTCACGCCCGGCACGTCCGCCGTCTCGCCTTCCGCGATCAGCCAGCCGTCGAGCACGCCGTCGTCCTTGCGCGAGCCGTAGTGCCGGCCCACCGCCTCCGCCGACGTCTCGACGCCGATCGCGGTCAGGCACGCGTCGGCCATCCCGCGCAGCGCCTTGCCGCCGATGATCGGCGACACCCCGACGACGCCCGCGGACGTCTTGCGCAGCGCGTCCCGGACCCCGGGCACGCCCAGCACGGTGCCCACCGAGACGACCGGGTTCGACGGCGCGAACAGGACGGCGTCCGCTCCGGAGATGGCTTCCAGCACCCCCGGCGCGGGCTTGGCCTCTTCGGCGCCGACCGCGACGATCGAGTGCGCCTTCGGCTCGGCGCGGTAGCGCACCCACCACTCCTGGAAGTGGATCGCCTTCTGCTGGCCGTCCTGATCCGGGTCGTCGATCACCACGTGCGTCTCGACGCGGTCGTCCGACATCGGCAGCAGCCGGACGCCGGGCTGCCAGCGGTCGCACAGCGCCTCGGTCACCGCCGAGAGCGGGTAGCCCGCGCGCAGCATCCGCGACCGGATCAGGTGCGTGGCGATGTCCTTGTCGCCGAGCCCGAACCACGACGGCTCGGCGCCGTAGGCGGCCAGCTCGTCCTTGACGACCCAGGTCTCGCCCGAGTGCCCCCAGCCGCGTTCCTTGTCGATCCCGCCGCCGAGGGTGTACATGCAGGTGTCCAGGTCGGGACAGATCCGGAGGCCGTGCATCCAGACGTCGTCGCCGGTGTTGACCAGCGCCGTCACCTCGTGCCCGGACTCCGAAGCACCTTCCGGTGCCATGCCCAGCGCTGCCTTCACACCCAGCAGGAAGCGGGCTCCGCCCACTCCGCCGACCACTACCACGATCTTCACGACGTCGAATCCTCGCACGAGCCGGGTGCGGGCACCCAGTACCGGTATCTGTGGTGCGGGACGTAGCCGAGCCCCGCGTAGAGCGCGAGCGCGCCCGCGTTCCCCTCCGCCACCTGCAACACCGCGTGGTCCGCCCCGTGTTCCGCGCCCCACGTGTGCAGGGCGCCCATCAGCGCGGACGCCAGCCCGCGGCGGCGGAAAGCGGGGTCGACCTCCAGGCGGCCGACGTGCAGCCAGCCGTCCACCAGGGCCCCGCGGACCACCCCGGCGGTGGTGCCGTCGGGCGTCGCGACGCCGTAGCCGACCTTGCCGCCGGTCAGGACGCTGCGCGCGGCCTCGGTGTCCTCGCCGGGCCCGAGCGCCAGCTGCCACCACTCCGGTGTCGGCTCGTCGTGCACCTCGACGCCGTCGGCCGGGGAAGCGCCGGTGAGCGGGGCGGTGAGGACGACGACCTCGTGGCCGCGGTGGTGCCGGGTCGCCTCGGACCAGCCCTCGGCGACGATCGCGCGCTCGTTCGGGCTGTCGCGGATCACCTGCACCATCGGCGGGATCCCCCGATCGTGGGCGAAGTCACACACCGCGCGCAGGGCGTCCGGGACCGGGCGGCCCGCGTCGCCGACCGCGAGCGCGCTGTTGGCGCGCCCGGTGAACCCGCCCGCCCAGCGCAGCCGCCAGTTTCCCAAGGGTTCTTCGACCAGTGGCGGCCATGCTCTGCTGCAGGCGATTTCGAGCGTCTCGGGTGCGTTCACGGTTAGATTGTCCCCAAGGCCGTGAAAGTCGCGGAGCGGATTTCCGAGGAGGTGGCCGTGGGCATCCAGCGCAAGGACGAGCGGCACAACGAGAAGCTCGTCGACGAGATCTCCGAGGGGTTCAACCGCGCCGTGGGGGACAAGAAGGCCGAGGACGAGCCGCCCAAGCCGCGGTTCGTCATCACCGGTGACGCGCGGGCCACCCCGCCGCCGCGCCGCCGGGAGAGGTGACCTCGCCATACCCCGGGTATGGCTAAGGCTTGCCTCACCAACCGATCGGGTGCCGCTGCCGCGTAATGTCGGCACGGACTGGCTGTTTGCAGAGAAAAGCAGGAGTGCGCAGTGACCTACGTGATCGCCGAGCCCTGCGTCGACGTGCTCGACAAGGCGTGTATCGACGAGTGCCCCGTGGACTGCATCTACGAGGGCGAGCGGATGCTGTACATCCACCCGGACGAGTGCGTCGACTGCGGCGCCTGCGAGCCGGTCTGCCCGGTCGAGGCGATCTACTACGAGGACGACGTCCCGGACAACTGGTCGGACTACACCAAGGCCAACGTCGACTTCTTCGACGAGCTGGGCTCGCCCGGCGGCGCCTCCAAGGTGGGCAAGACCGCGCACGACCCGGGCTTCATCAAGGCGCTGCCCCCGCAGGGCGAATGAGCCGGGTTTCGCTGCCCGACTTCCCCTGGGACTCGCTCGCCGAGGTCAAGGCCACGGCGAGCGCCCATCCCGGCGGGGTGGTCGACCTCTCCATCGGCACCCCGGTCGACCCGGTCCCGGCCGGCATCCGCGACGCGCTCGCGTCGGTTTCGGACATCCCCGGGTACCCGACCACGCACGGCATCCCGGCGCTGCGCGCGGCGGCCATCGCCGCGCTCGGCCGCCGGCACGGCGTCACCGGCATCGAGCCGGACGCGGTGCTCCCGACGATCGGGTCGAAGGAGGCCGTGGCCTGGCTGCCGCGGCTGCTCGGCTTCGGTCCCGGTGACCTCGTCGTCATCCCCGAGCTGGCCTACCCGACCTACGAGGTCGGGGCGCTGCTGGCGGGCGCGACGATCCTGCGCGCCGACAGCACGGTCGCGCTCGGCCCGCAGCGCCCGGCGATGATCTGGCTGAACTCGCCGTCCAACCCGACCGGCAAGGTGCTCCCCGCGGAGCACCTGCGCAAGGTCGTGGAGTGGGCCCGCGAGCGTGACGTCGTGGTCGTCTCCGACGAGTGCTACCTGGCGCTCGGCTGGGAGACGGCCCCGCTGTCGATCCTGCACCCCGACGTCTCCGGCGGCCGGACCGACGGCCTGGTCGCGGTGCACTCGCTGTCCAAGTCGGCGAACCTGGCCAGCTACCGCGCGGGGTTCCTGACCGGCGACCCGCGCCTGATCGCGGGTCTGCTCGAGGTCCGCAAGCACGCGGGCATGATCGTGCCGCGCCCGGTCCAGGAGGCGATGGTCGCCGCCCTGACTGACGACGAGGCCCTGACGGCCCAGCGCGAGCGGTACGCACGGCGTCGGCTGGCGCTGCGGAAGGCGTTGCAGGACAACGGGTTCCGCATCGACCACTCCGAGGCCGGGCTGTACCTGTGGGCCACCCGCGACGAAGACGCGTCGACGACCGTGTCCTGGCTCGCCGACCGCGGGATCCTGGTCGCGCCGGGCACGTTCTACGGCCCGACGGGTGGCAGGCACGTCCGGGTCGCGCTCACCGCGACCGACGAGCGCGTGGACGCCGCCGTGGAGCGGCTCACCGCCTAGGCCCGGAGCTGGCCGGCCAGCCGCTCGAGTTCGGCCGCCGCCGCGGGTGAGGTGCTGCTGAGCCCGCTGTGCACGGCCGTCCTGCTCCGCAGGAAGCGTCGGAGCACGGCCACGAGCAGTCCTTCCGGCAGCGTCCGCAAGGCCGCGAACCCGCGCGGGACCGGCGACATCGGCAGCGCGCCCAGGTTCCGCCGCATCCGGTGGAGCATGGCGCGGACCGCGGCCGGGTCGCCGGCCAGGGCCACCGGGCCTCCGGCCGCCGCCACCGCCTGGCCGAGCGGCACCTCGAACGCGGCGTGCGTCTTGAGCCAGGCGTCCATCCGCGGGGTGGCCTTGGCGTTGACCCCGGCGTCGCGGAACGTCCGCACGATCCGGTCCAGCCGCGGCGTCCGCCGGCCGTCGGGTTCGCCGATCGACATCGCGACCAGGCGGGTCAGGGGGCTCGCGGCGCGGTAGCGGACGACGTCGCCGTCCATCGTGCCGCCGTCCGCGGGAAAGCCGAGCAGCACCCGCTCGTGGCCGAGCACCGCGCTCAGCGGTTCCGCGCCGGCCGCCCAGTTGAGCAGGAACAGCACGTCGCCTTCGACGTCGGCGAGGGACTCGAGCACCTCGTCCAGCTGGTGGGCGCGGGTGAAGACGGCGATCAGGTCGTACCCGCCGGCCGGGTGCTCGACCACCGGCACCGGTACCCGCTCGACGACCGGGCTGTCTTCCACGGCGAGCCGCACGCCGTGCCGGCGCAGCGCGGCCAGGCGTTCGCCCCGGGCGAGGAGCGAGACGTCGTGCCCGGCTCGGTGCATGCGGGCGGCGAACAGGCTGCCGGTGACGCCGGCGCCGTACACGAGCAGCTTCATGGCGCTCCTGATCATTCATACGTTTGTTTGAAACAGACGTATGTAGAGTAACCGTCCATGGCGGTCTCCGACACCCGCTCCCAGCTCCTCGACGCGGCGGAGCACCTCTTCGCCGAGCACGGCTTCCGCGGCGCCTCGGTCCGCGCGATCACCGAGCGTGCCGGGGCGAACCTGGCCGCCGTCGGGTACCACTTCGGGTCGAAGGCGGAGCTCCTGGCCGCCGTCGTCCGCCGCGTGGTCGAGCCCATCACCGCGGCGCAGGCCGCCGGGCTCGACCGGCTGCTGGCCCGGACCCCGCACCCGCCGGTCGCCGACCTGGTCGAGGCGTTCGCGGGTCCGCTGTTCGACGCGATGCTGGCCGGCGGCGCCCGGACGTCCCGGCTGATCATGCGGATCATCGGCGACCCGGCCGAGGAGATGCGCACCTGGACCGGCTCGGCCGAAGCCGCGGTCCGCGATCGCTACCTGGCGGCCTTCGGCGACGCGTTGCCCGGCCTGTCCGAGGCGGAGCTGTGGTTCCGGGTCCGGGGGATCCTCGCCGTGGCGGCCGTGGACCGCGTCGACGTCCACAACGCGCCGGTCCCGGACTGCCCACCCTCGGGCGAACCGGCCCGGCGCTGGGCGATCACGTTCCTGGCGGCGGCGATGAGCGCGCCGCCTAGTAGTCCCGGCCCGTGAAGCCCCGGTAGACGAACCTCGTCAGGGCCTCGACCGCCTCTTCGTCGGTCGGGGGCGTCCAGCCCGCCGGGGCCGGGTCGAGCAGCCACATCTGCGCGAAGCTGTCGACCAGCTGGTACATCATCGCGATCGCCAGCTCCGTGCGGGCCGGCAGGCGCAGGCCCGCCGCCGTGACGTGCGCGAGGTGGCCGGTCAGATCCGCGGCCTGCGTCGCGCCGAAGCTCGCCACCGTGCGCGCGAACGCCTCGTTGACCATCGCCGCCTGACGCAGCGCCTGCATGGTCGCCGCGTGCTCCTTGTAGAAGTCCCAGTACTGCGCGACGTGCCAGCGCACGGCCGCCGGGTCGCTGAAGTCCGACAGGTGGCCTTCGGACAACGCGCTCTCGTCGCCGGATTCGGCCAGGTCGGCCAGGAGCGCCTCGAGCAGCTCTTCCTTGCTCGCGAAGTGGTTGTAGAACGAGCCCGCGGCCCGGCCCGCTTCGGCGGTGATGTCCGTGATCTTCGTGTTCAGGTAGCCCTTCCGCGCGAACACGCGCCGGGCCGCCGCCTTCAGCGCGACCTCGGTCTCCGCGGCCTTCTCCTTGCGGTTCACCGCCACCTCCTTGACGCCGGACGCTAGCAGTGTCATTCTGAATCCAGATTCACTGAATTTCAATTCACTGGGAGGACGACATGGACGTGCGGGTGCTGATCGCGGGGGCGGGACCGACCGGGCTGACCCTGGGCATCGAGCTGGCGCGCCGGGACGTGCCGGTGCGGATCATCGACAAGGCCGAAACCTTCTTCATGGGCTCGCGCGGCGACGGCCTCCAGCCGCGCACGCTGGAGATCTTCGAAGACCTGGGCGTGCTCGACGCCGTGCTGGCGCAGGGGGCCGCGCCGGTGCCGACGCAGATCCACGTCGGGGGCGAGGTCGTCGGCGAGCGGATGATGTTCGACCTGGTCGAGCCGACACCGGAGAAGCCGTACCCGACCGGCTGGTTCCTGGGCCAGTCGCAGACCGAGGCCATCCTGCGCGACCGGCTCGCGGAGTTCGGCGTGCACATCGAGCTCGCGACCGCGCTGACCGGCTTCGAGCAGTCTGCCGACGGCGTCACGGCCACGTTGAGCACCGGCGAGACCGTCCGCGCGGCCTACCTGGTCGGCGCCGACGGCGGCAAGAGCTTTGTCCGCAAAGCCCTGGGGATCGCGTTCGAAGGCACCACCGACGAGTCGATCCGGATGCTGCTCGGCGACGTCCGCGCCGAGGGGCTCGACCGCGGTTTCGGGCACTGGTTCGGCGCGCCGGCCGACCCGATGCGCGGCATGATGTTCAGCCCGCTGCCGGGCACGCCGTGGTTCCAGTTCGGCTCGCCGCTCGGCGACGGGGACCTCGAGGCCGAGACCGCGCTGCCGGCCGTCCAGGCCCGGCTCGACGCGCTGACCGGCGGCGGGATCACGCTGTCGGACCTGGCCTGGTCGACGGTGTGGCGGCCGAACGTGCGGCTGGCGGAGCGGTTCCGCGTGGGCCGGGTCTTCCTGGCCGGCGACTCCGCGCACGTCCACCCGCCGACCGGCGGGCAGGGTCTGAACACCGGCGTCGGCGACGGCTACAACCTGGGCTGGAAGCTCGCCGACGGCTCACCCGGGCTGCTCGACAGCTACGAGGCCGAGCGCCGCACGAACGCGGCCCGCGTCCTGGGCATCTCGACGGAGCTGATGCAGAAGTACACCGACGGCGACGAGGACGCCCACCGGCGCGGCGAGGACACCCAGCAGCTGGACATCAGCTACCGCGGCGGTCCGCTGTCCCCGGCCGGCGACGGCGCGCTGCGGCCGGGCGACCGCGCCCCGGACTCGCCGCTGACCGATGCCGACGGCACCCGCGTCCGGCTGTTCGAGCTGTTCCGCGGCCCGCACGCGACGCGCCTGGTCTTCGGCGACGGCCCGGTGGGGGAGCACGCGTACCGCGTCCTGCCCGCGGGATCGGCCCCGACGCCGGGCGCGCTGGTCGACGACGGCGGCCACGCGTACGCGGCCTACGACGTGAAGCCGGGCACCGAGGTGCTGGTGCGCCCGGACGGCTACGTCTGGTCGGTCTCCCGCGGCTTGTCGTGAGGGATCAGGCGTGCAGGGCGGTGGCGGCGGCGTCGACCGCGGCCCAGGAGTCGCGCCAGGCCGCGCGGGCCTCGGCCCGGCGGGCCAGCTCGCGCTCGGCGATGCGGCCCGCGACGAACCCGACCGGCCCGTCGGCGGACTCCAGCACTGTGCGCATCCGCTCGGCGGCGACGACCGCGTCCTGGTGGTCGCCCAGCACCGTCTGGAAGTCCCGGGTCGCCTTGATCAGTGTCTTGATCTTCGCCGCGCGCTTCTTCTTCGCCGACGTCTGGGCCAGCTCGGCCGCGTACCGGAGCTTCTTGCCGTGGATGCGCAGGGCGTGCAGGTCGTCGTCGGGCGGGTCGGCGGGCAGCGCGCGGACGGCCTTGGCGAGCTTGCGGTGCGGTTTCGCCAGCCCGGCGACGAGGTCGTGCGGGGACTCCGCGACCGCGACGGGCCCCTGGCCGTCCCGGGCCAGCAGGCTCACTTCACGCAGCAGCGTCGAGTACCGGGCGCTTGACAGGGCCCGGGTGAGCCGCCGCTTCGCCGTGGCGCGCTCGGCGACGAACGTCGACACCAGCCGGCGCCCGGCGGCCTGGTCGCGGACCTCGAAGTCGGCGATCACCTCGCGCAGGTGTCCGATGAGGACGTCGTAGTCCCGCACCTCGCCGAGCGATTGGCCGAGCCACCCCAGCTCGGCGCGCACCGGCTCGGCGCCTTCCCCGACCAGGGCGCCGGACAGCTTCAGCACGCTGCGCATCCGCCGCAGGGCGACGCGCATCTGGTGCAGGTCCTCGGGATCGGCGCCCGAGCGCGTGCCGGGTTCGTGCGCGAGCAGGGCGCGGATCTCCCGGTCGAGCTTGGCGCGGACGTGGTGGACCGCCGGATCGGCCGGGCCCGCTTCGACAGGCGCGTCGGGCAGGCCCAGCTCAGCCGGAGTGAGTGGCAACGATTCGGTGGTCACCACATGAATTGTAGGTGAACTACGGCCTTCAGTCGTTGGCGTGGAGGATCGAGTTCAGCTCGACACCCGAGCCGGTCCGCGGCACGACCTCGACCGCGCCGGTGCCGGAGTTGCGGCGGAAGACGGCGCCGGAGATGCCGTTGAGCTCGCGGGCCTTGACGACCTTGCCGTCGACGACGACCTTCGTGCCGGCCGTGACGTACAGCCCGGCCTCGACGACCGCGTCGTCGCCCAGCGAGATCCCGACGCCGCCGTTCGCGCCGATCAGGCAGCGCTCGCCCAGCGAGATCGTCTCCTTGCCGCCGCCCGAGAGCGTGCCCATGATCGACGCGCCGCCGCCGACGTCCGAACCGTCGCCGACGACCACGCCGGCCGAGATCCGGCCCTCGACCATGGACGCACCGAGCGTGCCGGCGTTGAAGTTGACGAAGCCCTCGTGCATCACGGTCGTGCCGGACGCCAGGTGCGCGCCGAGCCGCACGCGGTCCGCGTCGCCGATCCGGACGCCGGACGGCAGGACGTAGTCGACCATCCGCGGGAACTTGTCGACGCTGTAGACGGTCACCGCGCCGCGCGAGCGCAGGCGCAGCCGCGTCGTCTCGAAGCCCTCGACCGGGCACGGGCCGTGGTTGGTCCACACGACGTTGGCCAGCAGGCCGAACATGCCGTCGAGGCTCTGGCCGTGCGGCCGGACCAGCCGGTGGGAGAGCAGGTGCAGCCGCAGGTAGATGTCGTGCGTGTCGGCCGGGGCGTCGGCGAGCCTGCCGATCGTGGTGCGGACGGCGACGACCTCGACCCCGCGGTCGGTGTCCGGGCCGAGCAGCGCCGTGGCGGCCTCGCCGAGCAGCTCCTTGGCTTCCTCGGCACCGAGGCGGTCCGTGCCGGGCGTGCCGCCTTCGATCAGCTTCGGGTGCGGGTACCAGGTGTCGAGGACCGTCCCGTCGGTCGCGACGGTGGCCAGCCCGACGCCGCTGGCGCCGGTCGTTTCGGGGTTCGGGCTCTGCTCGCTCACGCCCGACACGGTAGTCGAGTGACGAGCGTCAACCACTCGTGGGCCGGGCTGCGACCTGCTTCTTCAGGTCGCTCAGGGCGGCGGCGATGTCGACCAGCGCCTGGGTGCACGAGCCGCCCGGCTCGGGCACCGTCGTGCAGCTCGCGCCGCGGAAGGCCTTGACCGCCCGGTCGAGCTGGTCCGCGTCGGCGACCAGCTGCGGGTCGCGGTCGTCCGCCCGCTTGCGCGCCGAGCCCGGGACGTTGCCGACCTCCGTGACGTACTTCTCGCAGCCCTTCGGCAGCTGGGTGCGCGGGCTCGCGTAGCACTGGTCGACGGTCAGCGCGTCCAGCTTCGTCGGGAGCGCGTCCGGCCCGGGCTCGCCGCCCTGCTTGGGGGTCGGGCCCGCTTCGGTGCCGCAGCCGGACAGGACGAGGACCAGCAACGTGCCGCCGACGGCGACGGGGAACCTGCGCACACCCTCACGGTAGCGTGCCGGGCATGAGCCTCGACCTGCACGCCGACCCCGTCGACCTGACCGCCGCGCTCGTGGACGTCTTCAGCGTCTCCGGCAGCGAGGCCGAGCTGGCGACGCTCGTGCAGGAGGCGCTCGAGAAGCAGGCGCCCCACCTCGAGGTGATCCGCAGCGGCGACGCCGTCCTCGCGCGCACGAACCTCGGCCGCGCGTCACGGGTCGTGCTCGCCGGGCACCTGGACACGGTGCCGGAGAACGGGAACCTGCCGTCGCGGCGCGAGGGCGACATCCTGCACGGCCTCGGCACGGTCGACATGAAGAGCGGCGACGCGGTGTTCCTGCACCTCGCGGCGACGCTGTCTTCGCCCAAGCACGACATGACCTTCGTTTTCTACGACAACGAAGAGGTCGAGGCGGTCAAGAACGGCCTGGGCCGCATCGAGCGCGAGCTGCCGGAGTGGCTCGCGGGCGACCTGGCGATCGTCGGCGAGCCGTCGAACGGCGTGATCGAGGCCGGCTGCCAGGGCACCATGCGCGTCGAGCTGAGCCTCGCCGGGAAGCGCGCGCACACCGCGCGGGCGTGGATGGGGGAGAACGCGATCCACGCGCTGGCCGAGCCCCTGCGGAGGCTGGCGGAGTACGCGCCGCGGATCGTCGACATCGACGGGCTGACCTACCGCGAGGGTCTCCAGGCGACGAAGATCGGCGGCGGCGTCGCCGGGAACGTCGTGCCCGACGCGGCGGTGCTGACGGTCAACTTCCGCTTCGCGCCCGACCGCACGCCGGAGGCGGCGGAACGCCACGTGCGCGAGGTGTTCGACGGGTACGAACTGTCCGTTGTGGACATGTCACCGGGCGCCCTCCCGGGCCTGTCCGCCCCGGCGGCGGCCGAGCTGGTGACGGCGGCGGGCGGCCGCGCGGCGGCGAAGCTGGGCTGGACGGACGTGGCGCGCTTCGCGGCACTCGGCATGCCGGCGGTCAACTTCGGCCCGGGCAACCCGACCCTGGCGCACACGAAGCAGGAGAACGTCCGGACGGCGGAGATCCGCCAGGTGACGGACGTGCTCCGCAAGTTCCTCGGCTGAGTGGCCGTCGTCACACTCGAAGCGCTGAGCTGCGGTGACGCTCCGCCACCGGGCGTCACCGCAACCTTTCCCGCGCGCGGTCCGTATCCCCTGGTGAAAGCCGCATGTCCGGGAGGGACTCATGCCGAAAACCGCGAGACGGGCCGCGGCCGTCGCCGCGCTCGCACTGGCGGTCGTCGGGGGGCTCACCGCCTGTGAGCAGCAGCCCGTCGCCGCGCCCGCGGCCGGGCCCGTCCGCACCGACATCGGGGACGCCACGGCCCTGCCGCCGCCGCCCGCCGAGCAGCCCCGGCAGCCCGCGACGCAGGCCGGGCAGCAGATCACCTTCCCGCGGACCGGCTCCGCCCAGTGGATGTTCACCCCCGGCAGCGACCAGGTCGCGGGCACGCAGGGCAAGCTCATGCGCTACCGGATCGCCGTCGAGACCGACATCGACGGCGTCGGGCCCACCGACTTCGCCAAGAAGATCCGGGGCATCCTCGGCGACCCGCGCGGCTGGACCGGCGGTGGCGAGTGGCGGCTGCAGCAGGTCGGCCCCGAGGACGACGCCGACTTCACGATCTACCTGGCGACGCCGGCCAGCCGGGACATGCTGTGCGGCGGCAGCCCGGACGGCTACACGTCCTGCCGCAACGGCAGCAACGTCGTGCTCAACGTCGCCCGCTGGGCCGGCGCCGTCCCGAACTACGGCGCCTCGCTGGACGTCTACCGCCAGTACATGGTGACGCACGAGACCGGGCACCGGCTCGGCCACGGCCACGAGCTGTGCCCGGGTGCGGGCCGGCCGGCGCCGGTGATGGAGCAGCAGACGCTCGGGCTGCACGGCTGCGTCCCGAACCCGTGGCCGTTCCCGAACGGCCGCGAGTACGCCGGCCCGTCGGGCGAGTACGACGACCCGATCCCGGCCGGCGACTCTTAGCGGCCCTGCAACGACTTCACGTTGTTGCCGAACGTCCAGCCCTTCGAGCCGTCCCAGTTGATCGACCAGTCCATGAGCCCCTTCAGGCCCGAAACCGACCGCCACGCCTGGGAAACCAGGCTCGTCGACAGGTAGCCGCCGCCCGCGCCGGGCTGGGCGGGCAGGCCCGGGACCTGCTTGTCGTACGGCACGCGGATCGTGGTGCCCTGCACGACCAGGCCCTGGTTGAGGCAGTTCGTCTGCACGGTGAAGCCCTGCACGGTCCCGGCCTCGTACGAGTCGCCGGAGCAGCCGTACATGGATCCGTTGTAGTACTGCATGTTCAGCCACCACAGCCGGCCGTTGTCCGCGTACTTCTTGACGATCGGCAGGTACGCGCCCCAGATCGAGCCGTAGGTGATGCTGCCGCCGGTCACGTACGCGGTTTCGGGCGCCATCGTCAGCCCGAAGTTCGACGGCATCTGCGCGAGCACGCCGTCGATGATCCGGACCAGGTTCGCCTGCGACGCCGAGAGCGTCTTGATGTTCCCGCTGCCGGTCAGGCCGGTCTCGATGTCGATGTCGATCCCGTCGAAGTTGTACTTCTTCAGGATCGGCACGATCGTCGCGACGAACTTGTCGGCGACCGCGGACGACGACAGGTCGATCCCGGCCGCCGCGCCGCCGATGGACATCAGGATCGTGGCGCCCGCGGCCTTCGCCGCGCACATCTCGGCGGGCGTCGACACCTTGACCCCGGCGTCCATCCCGTCCTCCCACAACACGGTCCCGTCGGACCGGATCACCGGGAAGGCGGCGTTGAGGACGTTGTAGCCGTGCTGGGCCATGCGGCTGTCGGTGATCGGGATCCAGCCGAGCCCGGGGTGGACGCCGTTCGCGGCGCCGTCCCAGTTCTCCCAGTACCCCTGGAGGACCTTGCCCGCGGGGCGCGACTTCACCGCGCACGTGTCGGCCTGCACCGCCCCCTGCGCGGGGGCCGGCACGAGCAGCGGGACGGCCAAAGCCGCTGCCAGAAGGGTTCCGAACAGGCGGTTTCTGCGACCGGACATACCGATTCCCATCGTCGTCGAGGGCGAACGCGGCGTGTGCCACCAACATAAGTGCCGCGGGAACCGGTGACTACCTACGAACGGGTGGTGGTCTAGACAAATGTGGGGGCGGCACTTTCCCTGGGGAAGTGCCGCCCCCGAGACGGTCAGACGGTCAGCGTCCAGGAGGACAGGTATCCGGTGTCGGCCGGGCCGACGTCGCGGATCCGCAGCTGCCACGCGCCGTTCGCGGCCTCGGACGAGGCGTTGACGGTGTAGGTGGTGTCGAGGTTCGGCGTCGAGTCGCTGCTGGAGTTCTTCAGCCGGTACGCCGTGCCGTCCGGGGCGACGAGGTCGATGACCAGGTCACCGCGGTAGGTGTGGGTGATGTGCACCTCCACCTTGGTGGCGTTCGACGCGTTGCGCGCGCAGCCCGCCACGGAGTTCGTGCTGTTCACGGCCGCACCCGGGTAGTCCGGGATGTCGAGGCGCGCCGAGTTGGTCACCGCCGCGCACGACGAGCTGCCGATGCCGAGCGAGAACGTCGCCGTGTGGTCGGCGTTCGCGCCGTCCGCGGTCACGGTGACCGGGAAGCTGCCGGTCGGAGTCGAAGCCGATGTCGTGATGGTCAGCGTCGAGGAGCCACCGGAGGAGATGGTGGCCGGGCTGAACGACGCCGTCGCGCCCGCGGGCAGGCCCGAGGCCGACAGTGAAATCGACTGCGCGCTCCCGGACGTCGTCGTGGTGTTCACGGCGACCTGCAGCGACTGTCCCGGTTGGACGGTTCCGGCGGTGGGGTTGAGCGCGACGGAGTAGTCGTTGCCGGTCGTCGTGGCGACGGCCAGCTTCCACAGCGCGTACCCGATCGCGTCGGAGTTCTTCTCCAGCGGGGTGTCCGGGATGTTCGACGTCGTGTCGCACGCGCGGTGGTAGCAGTTGTCGAACGGCGAACCCGCGGTGCCGCCCCACTTCTGGGCCTGCGCCGCGCTCTTGATGTCGCCCGCGCCGGTGGCCAGACCGCCGACCGGGATGCCCGCGCTCTTGAACGACGCGTGGTCGGAGCGGCCGTCGCCTTCGCTGTCTCCCTCGGTCTGGATGCCGATCGAGGAGAAGTACTCGTCGAAGACCGCCTTGATCGACGCGACGTCGTCGTAGACGAAGTAGCCCCAGTTCTTGGAGCCGATCATGTCGAAGTTGAGGTAGGTCTTGATCTTCGTGCGCTCGCTGCTCGGCAGGTTGTTGACGTAGTACTTGGAGCCGACCAGGCCGGACTCCTCGTCGGCCCACCAGGCGAACCGGACGCGCTTGGCCATCGCCGGGTTGGTGCGGGCCAGCGTCAGCGCGACCTCGAGGATCGACGCGCTGCCGGAGCCGTTGTCGTTGATCCCGGGCCCGGCGCTGACGGAGTCGAGGTGCGCGCCGAGCATGATGACCTGGCTCGCGTCACCCTGCGGCCACTCCGCGATGAGGTTCTGCGACTGGCCGAGGCAGCTGGTGCACGTCTGCCTCGACGTCGTGTAGCCGGCGTTCTTCAGCAGGTTTTCCACGTAGGACACCGATGCCGCGTACCCGCCGCCGCGGGCCGAGCGCGTGCCGCCGTTGTTGTTCGCGATGGTCTGCAGCTGGTTGAGGTGGGTCTTGATGTTGGCCAGGGAGATGTCCGGCGCGGCGAGCGCGGTGGCGGCGGTGGCTGTGGCGCCTCCGGGCGCGGTCACCACACCCAGCACGGCGGCCAGGGCGGTGACCCCGGCGCCGATCTTGCTCTTCCACTTCATGGCGGTGAATTCCTTCGGTGGGGGTTGGGAGAACCGCCGTGAATGCCACATTGAGGGACTTGAAGTCCCTCAATGTGGCATTCACGGACTTCGGGGGAGTGCTACACGGTCAACGTCCAGGAGGACAGGTAACCGGTGTCGGCGGGGCCGACGTCTCGGATGCGGAGCTGCCACGCGCCGTTCGCGGCTTCCGAAGAAGCGTTGACGGTGTAGGTGGTGTCGATGTTCGGCGTCGAGTTGCTGGACGAGTTCTTCAGCCGGTAGGCGGTGCCGTCCGGCGCGACCAGGTCGAGGACCAGGTCACCGCTGTAGGTGTGGGTGATGTGCACCTCGACCTTGGTGGCGTTGGACGCGTTGCGCGCGCAGCCCGCCACGGTGGTGGTGCTGCTGACCGCGGCACCCGGGTAGTCCGGGATGGTCAGCCGGGTCGAATTGGTCACCGCGGCGCACGAGCCCGTGGTCCCGACGCTCAGCGTGTACTGCGCCGTGTGGTCGGTGCTCGCCCCGTCGGCGGTGATGGTGATCGGGAAGCTGCCGGCCGGAGTCGACGCGGAGGTCGCGATGGTCAGCGTCGAGCTGCCGCCGGAGGAGATGGTGGCCGGGGTGAACGTCGCGGTCGCGCCGGCGGGCAGGCCCGAGGCGGACAGCGTGATCGACTGCGCCGCGCCGGAGGTGATCGCGGTGCTGATCGTGGTGGTCGCCGAGGCGCCCGGCTGCACCGAACCCGAAGCCGGGTTCAGCGCGACGGAGAAGTCCGGCCCGCCACCGCTGCACGAGGCCGGCTCACCGGTCGCGGCGGTGACGGAGACGGCGTCCCACGCGGCCTTGGTGGCGTTGAACTCGGTGCAGCTGCCGGGGAAGAGCGCGATCGCGGCTTCGAGGGTCGCCTTGCGGGCGGCCTTGTGGTTCCACGACGAGGTCTTCTTCAGCAGGCCGTTGTAGAAGATCTTGC
The DNA here is from genome assembly GCF_054781455.1 of Amycolatopsis stemonae. Taxonomy (NCBI): domain Bacteria; kingdom Bacillati; phylum Actinomycetota; class Actinomycetes; order Pseudonocardiales; family Pseudonocardiaceae; genus Amycolatopsis; species Amycolatopsis stemonae. Next base: position 344,017 of record NZ_BAAGUJ010000008.1, read on the forward strand.
CGGCCTTCTGGATGCCGACCCCGGTGACCGACGAGTTGTTGCACGTCGGGCTGGCCGGCTTGCCGCCACCCGGGTTCGAGCCCTCGGCGAGCAGGTAGAACCAGTGGTTCTGCGGGCCGGCCGCGGCGTGCACTTCGGTGCTCGGGATCGACGATGAGTAGCAGTTCGGGTCGCCGACCTTCGACGGCTGGTACATGTAGCGGATCGGGCCCTGGCCGACCAGGTTGACGCCCTCGCCGACCTCGTAGTCCGGGGTGTCCTTGGCGTTGTTCGCGTACGCCTCGGTCAGCGCGCCGAAGATGTCGCCGGTCGACTCGTTCATGCCGCCGTTCTCGTTGCCGGAACCGGCACCGCCCGGGGTGAACTGGAAGATGCCGTGCCCGAACTCGTGGCCGACGACGTCCATCGAGGTGGCCTGGCGCTGGTTGTCCTGCGAGTGGCCGAAGTGCGTCGACGAGCCGTTCCAGTAGGCGTTGACGTCGGCGAGGCCGACGGACGCCGGGTAGCCGGTGCCGCTGCCGTTGATGCCGTTGCGGCCGAGCCAGTCGGCGAGCATCTTCCACTCGGTCTGGACGCTGTAGAGGACGTCGACGCAGCCGGTCTCGAGGTCCGTGCCGGTGCCGTTGCCCCAGTTGTTGTCCGGTCCACTGTAGACGGAGCCGCCCTCGCGGCCGCAGCTGATGCCGGTCCGGCCCGGGTCGCGCAGCGTGTACGTGCTGCCGGACTGCGTGGTGTCGATGGAGACGTTGCCGACGTAGTAGCTGTTGCCGGTGCCGGCCACGTTCACCGTGCCCGGCTGGGCCTGGGTGCGCGCCCCGGAGGCGAACGTCTTCACGTCGTCGCGCTTGTCGAGCACCGCGCCGGTCGCGGCGTCGACGAACACGTGCAGGTTGCTCGGCGCCGCGGCGGTGCGCCCGGCGACGACGACCTCGTAGGCCAGCTTGGGGCTCGCCCCGGCCAGCACGACCTTCTCCGGCGTGCTCACACTGTCCACTGTGGGCAGTTGAGCGCGTGCGGTGGCCGCGGCCTTCGCGGCGTCGAGCGCGGCCTGCGTCCCGACGGTGATCGGCGCGGTTTCGGCGGCACTGGTGCCGCGGACGCGGCCGGCCCCGTCGGCGACGACCACGGCGTCGCCGCCCACGACCCGCAGGCCCTGGTATGTCCGCTGGTAGGCGCCGTAGAACAGCCCGCCGCCACCGGCGGTGAGCCCGACGCGCCGGAAAGATTCCGCTGGTCCGCGCTTGAGCGCGTCCAGTCCCGAAACGGCGGCCTGGTCGGCGGCGCGGGCCGCGGCGACATCCGGTGCGGCGGGCTGGGCCGCCGGAGCCGCGCTCGCCGGGGTCACCGGCAGCGCGAGCGTCATGGCGAGCCCGGCGGCGGCCGCCAAGCCCGTTCTGAACCCACGATGGGTCATCGAGTTCTTCCTTCCACGAAGGAGGGGCGGTGAAGGAAAGGGGGACGTGTCCCGGGGATCAACAGGAGGTATGCGTCCGGACGCATCCGAGTAAAGGGACCCGGGCATCCGGGCGTCAATGCGCCGAACGGACCAACGTCACCTTTCGGATTCGCGACCCAATTCGTACAAACCCCGCCCGTGCTGGGCGTTCTCACCGCATTCCGCGCCGGAACGACTTTCGTAGGGACTGTCCCGGACACCATCCGAACGCCGGACGATCTCGATCACCGGGAATCGTTCGTGGTGCTCAGGAAAACGTTGTCAGTCGGCTTCCGCGCCCAACGCGATCAGCCCGTTCCGCAGCACGTTCGCGGCTTCTTCCCGCCGTCCGGTCTCGCCCAAGAGCTCGCTCAACGGCCGCAGCGCGCGCACGAGCACACCCCGCGCCCCGAGCCCGGTGGCGAGCTCGACCGCCGTCCGCAGGTACTCCGCCGCGCCCCGGACGTCGCCGCGGGCCCGCGCCAGCGCGCCCAGCTGCAGCCGCAGCTCCGCCGCCAGCGACGTACCCGCCACCACCGACGGCCGCACCTGGTCGAGCAGCGCGGACGCCGTCTCCAGCCGGCCCGCGGCCAGGTACTCCGCCGCCAGCTCGACCGTGATCGCCGGGACGTCGTCCGGCCAGGCCGTTTCCCGCGCCGCGCCGAGGTCGGCCAGCGCGCCCTCGACGTCACCCGCGCGGCCGCGGACCCGGGCCCTGGCCAGCAGGCAGTGCGCCATCGCCGGGTGCAGCGCCCGTTCCTGCATCAGGTCGTAGGCCGCCGAGACCGACGCGGCCGCGTCGGCGAACCGGTCGGCCGCCAGGTGGCTGCGGCACACCTCGACGTGACTGCGGGTCAGCTCGGCCAGCACCGCCGGCCCGCCCCGGGTGAGCCGCAGCGCCGACTCGGCGTACTCCGCGGCCCGCTCCAGATCGCCTTGCCGCAGGTGCCGCTCGGCGAGGCACGCCCGCAGGGTCAACAGCATCGACGGCTGCGGGTAGCCGTCGCGCAGCAGCTCCGCGTGGCAGGTTTCCAGCAGGTGCAAGGAATACTGCGCCTCGCCCCAGTCGGAGAGCACGGCCGCGCGCAGCGGGACGACCATCGCCCGCACCGGCGGCGGCTCGCCCGACAACGCGGTTTCGGCCTCCGCGACGTACTTCGTGCGGACGTCGCCGCTCGAGTACCCGGCCAGCCACAGCAGCGCGATCCCGGCCTGCCGCGGCCGTTCCAGGCGTTCGGCCTGGCGCCGGATCCGCTGCATCCGCGGCGTCGCGCGGCGGGCGTCGCCGGTGAGGAACCGGTCCGCCGTCTCGATCAGCTCGAGATCCAGCTCCAGGAGCTCCCGCGGCGAGCTGCCGCCGAGCAACTCGTCGGGGTCGATGCCCAGCTGCTGGGCGAAGAACCGCAGCGCGTCGCCGGACGGGGTCCGCGCGCCTGTCTCGACCGAAGACACGTACGCCGCCGAATACTGCGGCCCGGCCAGTTCGCGCTGCGTGAGCCCGCGCTCGGTGCGCAGCTCACGCAAGCGTTCGCCGACGCTGTCGCTCACTCGGGCCGCCTTTCCACGGGTTCAGGGTAGGCCGCGCGGCGGCGGGGGAGTCGCCCGCCGCCGCGCGACCGGGCTCAGCAGGCGCCGGCGTCGCTCCACACGGCCCACGAACCGGGTGCGCCGGGCTCGGCTCCGGTCGAGTACCAGGTGGACGTCCACTTGTGACCGTTGTGGCTCACGACGTCGTTGGGCACGTAGGCCTTCGCGGAGTCCCACTCGGCGAGCCCGCCGCAGCCGGTCGGCGGGGTGCCGGTGCCGACGGTCAGCGAGAACTGCGCGGTGTGGTCGGCGTCGGTGCCGTCACCGGTGACCGTCACCTGGCTGGTGCCCTGCGGCGTGGTCGCCGAGGTGGTGATGGTCAGCGTCGACGTCCCGCCGGACTGGACGCTCGCCGGGCTGAAGGTCGCCTTGGCGCCCTCGGGCAGGCCGGTGGCCAGCAGCGACACGGTCTGGGCGTTGCCCGACGTGATCCGGGTGGTCACCGTCGTGGTCGCCGTCTGTCCGGGTTGGACGGACGCGGACGTCGGCGACAGCGTCAGCGAGTAGTCGTTGCCGGCCGGCGGCTGGCCGCTGCAGGTCGGCTCACCGGTCGCGGCGGTGACGGAGACGGCGTCCCACGCGGCCTTGGTGGCGTTGAACTCGGTGCAGCTGCCGGGGAAGAGCGCGATCGCGGCTTCGAGGGTGGCCTTGCGGGCGGCCTTGTGGTTCCAGGAGGACGTCTTCTTCAGCAGGCCGTTGTAGAAGATCTTGCCCGCCTTCTGGATGCCGATGCCGGTGACGGTCGAGCCGTTGCACGTCGGACTGGCCGGCGAGGCGTTGCTGCCCTCGGCGAGCAGGTAGAACCAGTGGTTCTGCGGGCCGGCCGCGGCGTGCACCTCGGTGCTCGGGATCGACGACGAGTAGCAGTTCGGGTCGCCCTCCTGCGACGGGTTGTACATGTACCGGATCGGGCCCGTGCCGGTGAGGTTGACGCCCTCGCCGACGGTGTAGTCCGGCGTGTCGACGGGGTTGTTGGCGTAGTGCTCGGTCAGCGCGCCGAAGATGTCGCCGGTCGACTCGTTGAGCCCGCCGTTCTCGTTGCCGGACCCGGCGCCACCGGGCGTCGTCTGGAAGATCGCGTGCCCGAACTCGTGCCCGACGACGTCCATCGGCGTCGCCTGGCGCTGGTTGTCCTGGGAGTGCCCGAAGTGCGTCGAGGAGCCGTCCCAGTAGGCGTTGACGTCGTTGAGGCCGACGCTCGCGCGGAAGCCGCCGCCGGCCCCGTCGATGCCGTTGCGGCCGAGCCAGTCGCCGAGCATCTTCCACTCGGTCTGGACGCTGTAGAGGGCGTCGACGCAGCCGGTTTCGAGGTCGGTGCCCGAGCTGTTGCCCCAGGTGTTGCTGCTCTTGGTGAAGATCGCGCCGCCTTCGCGGCCGCAGGCGATGCCGCGGCGGGACGGGTCGGTCATCGAGTAGGAGCTGCCGGAGCCGGACGTGTCGATCGAGACGGTCCCGGCGTAGTAGGAGTTGCCGGTGCCCGCCTCGCGGACGTCGTCGCGGGTGTCGAGGACCTGGCCGGTCGCGCCGTCGACGAAGACGTGCAGCTTGGTCGGCTTGGCGTTGTCGCGGCCGCTGACGACGACTTCGTAGGCGAGCTTGGGAGCGTCGCCGGCCAGCACGACGAGCTGGGGCGCGCTGACGGTGTCCACTGTGGACACCTTGGCCCTGGCGATCCTGGTGGCCTGCTCGGCTTCGAGCGTCGGCTGGGTCGTGACGGCGATCGGAGCGGTGTGCGCCGCTTCGGTGCCGCGGACGCGCCCGGCGCCGTCGGCGACGACGACCGCGTCGCCGCCGACGACCGGCAGGCCGTGGTAAGTGCGCTGGTAGGAGGCGTAGTAGAGGCCGCCGCCGCCCGGCGTGACGCCGGTGCGGACGAACGTCTCGGCGGCGCCCTTGGCGAGCCGGTCGACGCCGCTGAGCGCGGCCTGGTCGGCGGCCCGGGCGGCGAGCGCCTCGGGCGGGACGGCTTGGGGCTGGGCCGGGGCGGCGGTGGCCGGGATCGCCGGCACCGCGAAGGTCAGGACCAGGCCGGCGATCGCCGCCAGCCCTCGTGGGGATCTCATGGGGCACCTTTCCGGGGGACGCGGGGAGTGTGTCCAGCGGAATAACTGGTGTTATTGGGCTGGACGCGTCCGAGTAAAGGTTCCGGTCGCCGGTCGGTCAATGGGCCGAACGGCCCAGCCCCCGCCGTCGAAGATCACGGCCCGTCGGACAAAACCGCAGGAAACCCCCGCCTTGCCGACTGGTCTGAACCAATTCACCAACTTTGGTAGGAAACTTGCCCAGCCCGGACCACCACCCCGCCGTGGTCCACCGTGTCGACCCTTCAATCACGAGTGATGCCCCTTCAATCACGCGTGATGCCTCCCCAATCACGCGAGATGCCCGTCCGGGCACCCGAGTCCCGGCCCGAGCCTGTGACGGGAGGGGCATCACACGTGATTGGACGGGCATCACGCGTGATCAGAGGGGCATCACGCGTGATTGTGGGGTCGGCACGGTCAGGCGTCGGGGGTGGCGGAGTCCAGGCCTTGGCGGTAGGCCTCGATGGCTTCGTCGAGATGACCACGTTGTCGGAGGACGTCGCCGAGGCGGAGGGACGTCGAGACGGCCGCGCCGTGCAGGGACGCGCGGGTCTGGATTTCCGCCGCTTCGCGCAGGAGGCGGGTCGCGGTGGGGAGGTCGCCGTGGGCCTGGGCGATCTGGCCGCGCAGGCCCGTTGCCTCGCCCAGGGCTTCGACGTCGCGGGCCAGCAGGGGCCAGACCGCCGAGACCAGGGACGCCGCTTCGGCGGGCGCGCCCTGGCGAAGCCGGACCTCGGCCAGCTCGAGCGTCGCCCCCGCGACGCCCTCCTCCGCGCCGATCGCGGCCAGCTGGTCCCGCGCGGCCGTCAGCTCCGAGCGCGCTTCCTCGAGCCGGCCGAGCCGACGCAGGAGGTACCCGCGCGCCCAGCGGCAGCGGGCCGCGTCGCGCTCGAACCCCACCGACGCGAACAGGCGGCACGCCTCGATCAGGTCCTGCTCGGCCCGGTCGGACTGACCCGTCGCCTGCCACACCTGCGATGCCTGCCGGTGGAACCGCGCGACGAAGTCCGGCCGCGTCGCCGCCTTCGCCAGCCGGTGGCCGGCGAGGGCCGCGCGCTGCGCCCGGTGCAGCCCGCCCATCTCCATCAGCGGGTGGATCAACGCGCTGAGCAGGCACAACTCGGCATCGGGGTCGAGATCGGGGGCGGCCAGGGCCGTCTCGACGCGCGCGATCGCCGTGCCCGCGTCGCCGCTCAGGTACCGGCAGCCCGACCACCGGTGCACGATCATCGCCCGCAGCCACGGCGGCGCCGCACCGGCCAGCTCCTCGGCGTGCTCCAGCTGCTTCTGCGCGGCCGAGACGTCGAACAGCTGCCATTTGACCTCGGCCTGGCAGAACCGCGCGTAGCACTCGACGTCGTCGAGGTGGTAGCCCGCCGCCTGCCGCGCGACCGACGCGAACCGCTCTTCCGCGACAGCGACCCGGCCCTGTTCCAGGTCGCGGTAACCCTCGTCGAGCGACGCGCGCAGCTCGTCGGCGACGCCGCGGGGACGGCCGAAGCGCAGCTCGTCGACGGTCAGGCCGAGCCGTCGTGCCAGGTAGGTCAGCATCTCCTCGGACGGCGGCCGGCTGCCGGTCTCGACCTTCGCCAGGAAGCCGCGGTCGTAGCCGGGCTCGGCCAGCTCGCGCTGGGTCCACCCGCGGTCGGTGCGCAGCCGCCGGATCCGCGCGCCGAGCGGTTCGGTCATGGGACCACGGTAGGTCATCAGCACCGAAGCCGCGGAAACGGACATATCGACGCCCGTGGCCGCGCGCCGGGACAGCGTTCTCCGCGCTGAATAGCCAATTTTCCTAACGAAGTGGAGCGCCTGCTTCCGTTCGTGACGGTGGCAGCGAAGGCCGCACCGGCGCGAACCTTGGCGTCTGGAACGCGCGGTACGACGGGGTGCCCGACCTCAAAATGTCCACTTTGGAGGGACGGTGCGTTCCCGGCGGGCGCGAAGGAATGCACCCGTCCGTATGAATCCTTCGACGGCCGGGTTCCCGCTGCGCCGACGACCTGAGTTCATGGCCCGGTAACGAGCCCGCCATCGACTTCACCTCCACGGCGCTCCTGGCATTTTCGCCGGCGGCGAGGCCGTAGCATGGCGTAGTGAGCGAACAGTCTGAATGGCCGGACGGCCAGTACCCCGAACGGCCGGTCGAGCGGCACAAGGGCCCGGTGGTGCTCCGCCGCGACCGCCGTGACCAGGGCAGCACCACCGACCAGCGGCTGCTGGACGCGCGCGGCCCGAGCGACTGGGTGCACACCGACCCGTGGCGGGTGCTGCGGATCCAGGCCGAGTTCGTCGAGGGCTTCGGCGCGCTCGCCGAGGTCCCGCGTGCGGTCACCGTGTTCGGCTCGGCGCGCACCAAGCGCGAGAACCCGGAGTACGAGCTCGGCCGCAAGATCGGCGCCGCGCTGGCCAACGCCGGCTTCGCCGTGATGACCGGCGGCGGCCCGGGCGCGATGGAGGCCGTCAACCGCGGCGCGGCCGAGGCCGGCGGCTTCTCGATCGGCCTCGGCATCGAGCTGCCGTTCGAGCAGGGCCTGAACCCGTGGGTCGATCTGGGCGTCAACTTCCGGTACTTCTTCGCCCGCAAGACGATGTTCATCAAGTATTCGCAGGCCTTCATCTGCCTGCCCGGCGGTTTCGGCACGCTCGACGAGCTGTTCGAGGCGCTGACGCTGGTGCAGACCAAGAAGGTCACGAAGTTCCCGGTGGTGCTGTTCGGCAGCGACTACTGGGGCGGCCTCTACGACTGGATCGCCAAGACCGTCCAGGCCGAGGGCAAGATCAGCCCGCACGACCTCGACCTGCTGCACGTCACCGACGACATCGACGACGCCGTCCGCGTGGTCCAGGAGTCCTACCAGGCGTGGGAGGACACCCACTGATGAGCCGGATCTGCGTGTTCTGCGGCTCGTCGATGGGGTTCTCGCCGCGCTACGCCGAGCAGGCGGCCGCGCTCGGCAAGCTGCTGGCCCAGCGCGGCATCGGCCTGGTGTACGGCGGGGCGAGCGTCGGCACGATGGGCGTCGTCGCGGACGCGGCGCTGGCCGCGGGCGGCGAGGTGATCGGCGTGATCCCGGAGGCCCTGTCGTCGGTCGAAATCTCGCACGCCGGACTGTCCGAGCTGCACGTCGTCAGGGACATGCACGAGCGCAAGGCCAAGATGGCGGCCCTGTCGGACGGCTTCCTGGCCCTCCCGGGCGGCGCGGGCACCCTCGAGGAGCTCTTCGAGGTCTGGACCTGGGCGCAGCTGGGCCTGCACGGCAAGCCGATCGGCCTGGTCGACGTCGACGGCTACTACGGCCCGCTGGTCGCGTTCGCCGACCACATGGTGACCGAGGGCTTCGTCAAGGCGGACTACCGGGACCTGCTGATGGTGGACGCGGACGCGGCGGTGCTGCTCGACCGGTTCGAGACCTACGTTCCGCCGGCCCCGCCTAAGTGGGCGAAGGGAGCGCCGGGGATCTGACGTCGGTGCTCGCCCGGACGAACGCGGCCACCGCCCGGGACCGCGTCCGATCGGGCCACGCCAGCAGCACCGTCGTCCTCGGCGCGTCGAGCACCGGCACGCACACGACGTCCGCGCGCACGTGGCGCCGGGCCGACTCCGGGACCACCGCGACGACCTGACCCAGCGCCACGAGCTGGAGCAGCTGCCCGGGATCCCGGACCTCGGGCCCGGGCACGTCTTTGCCGGGCCACCGGGGGAACGGCTCGCCCTCCAGATCGGCGAGCACCAGCGCCGCCCGGTCGGCCAGGCGGTGGCCGCGGGGGAGCAACGCCAGCTGGTCCTGCTCCAGGAGCAGCTCGGTGTCGAACCCGGCGAGGTCGTCGTGCGGGCCGTGCAGGAACGCCAGGTCGACGCGGCCGTCGCGCAGCATGCGGGACTGCTCGCCGATCCCGCCGACGACGACCTCGACCTCGATCGCGTCCGGATCGGCCCGGTAACCGGGGAGGATCCGCGCGAGCAAGCCGGCGTCGCCGTCGGGCTTCATCGCCACGAGCAGCTTCGGCTCCTCCTGCCCCGCGCGCTGCGCCCGGCGCACCGCGGCGTCCACCGCGTCGAGCGCTTTGCGGCTCTCCGCAAGGAAAACCACGCCCGCGGGGGTCAGCGTCACCCCGCGGCTCGTGCGGTCCAGCAGGGGCACGCCCATGCGGCGTTCGAGCTGTTGGATAGCGCGCGAGAGCGGCGGCTGCGCCATGCCGAGGCGCTGTGCCGCCCGGCCGAAGTGCAGCTCCTCGGCGACGGCGACGAAATACGCGAGCTCCCGCGTCTCCATACCACCAGAGTATCGGCCGATGCGGCATCGGTGTTGGCTCGCGCGGGGGCCCCGCTGGTGTGCTGGAGCCATGGACGAAATCACTTTGGTCACCGGTGCGAACAAGGGCATCGGCCGCGAGATCGCCGCCCAGCTGGCCGCTCTCGGGCACACCGTCGTCATCGGCGCCCGCAGCGCCGAACTGGGCGAGAAGGCGGCCGCGGAGCTGGGCGTGGATTCGGTGGTCCTCGACGTGACCGACCCGGCGTCGGTCGCCGCGGCCGCCGCGCACCTCGACGAGCGCTACGGCCGGCTCGACGTGCTGGTCAACAACGCCGCCGTCGCCCGCCCGCCGGGCACGGAGCTCGCGCAGCAGAGCCCCAGCACCGCCGACCTGGGCACGCTGCGCACGATCTTCGAGACGAACTTCTTCGGCGTCATCACGGTCACGAACACCCTGCTGCCGCTGCTGCGCCGCTCGGCCGCGCCGCGCGTCGTCAACGTCTCCAGCAGCGCCGCGTCACTGACCAGGAACGCCGACCCCGAGGCTCAGCTGCCGATTTCCGCCGGCTACACCCCGTCGAAGACCGCGTTGACGTCGCTGACCCTGCAGTACGCGCGGGAGCTGCGTCCCGACGGGATCCTGGTCAACGCGGTGTGCCCGGGCTTCTGCGCGACGGACTTGAACGGCCGTTCCGGGTTCCGCACCCCGGCCCAGGGCGCGGTGGCGGCGGTGCGGATGGCGACGATCCCGCCGGACGGCCCGACCGGCACCTTCGTCGACGACGAAGGTCCGGTGCCGTGGTGACGCTCAGGCGACGCCTTCGCTCGGCCGCTTGTGGTAGGTGTCCACGTACTCCTGGCCCGACAGCTCGAGGATCTGGTACATCACCTCGTCGGTGACCGAGCGGCGGATCGCCGGCGAGTAGTCCTGGCCCTCGTAGCGGGAGAAGTCGAGGGGCTTGCCGAACGTGATGCTGATCTTCGCGAGGCGGGGGATGCGGGCTCCGGCGGGCTGGAGGCCTTCGGTGCCGGACAGCGCGACCGGCACCACCTTCGCGCCCGTCGCCAGGGCCAGCGCCGCGACGCCGGTGTGGCCGCGGTGGAGGCGGCCGTCCAGGGAGCGGGTGCCCTCGGGGTAGATCGCGAAGACGCCGCCCGCGTCGAGAACCTTGCGGGCGGCTTCCAGCGCGGCCAGCCCGGCCTGGGCGTTGCCGCGCTCGACCGGGACGTAGCCGAGGCCGCCGAGGAAGCCGGCCAGTGCCTTGCCCTTGAGGCCCTTGCCGACGAAGTACTCCGCCTTGCCGAGGAACTTGACCTGCCGCGGGGTCGCGAACGTGATCACGCCGGTGTCGAGCGCCGCGCGGTGGTTGGCCGCCAGCAGGACCGGGCCGGTCTCGGGCACGTTCTCGACGCCGTGCACCTCAGGCCGGTACACCGCCCTGGCCAGCGGGCCCAGCACGAACCGGACAAGCAGCGCGATCAAGTGATCCTCCTCCTCGGGTGCGGTAGCACCAGCATGGCACGATCGTTACTCGTGAGTTGGTTCGAGCGGCGTACGTGGCAGGAGCCCGGTTGGACGCCCGAGGACATCGTGACCGCGAAGGGTGACCGGACGGTTTCGGTCGTGCTACCGGCGCTGGACGAAGAGCGGACCGTGGGCGACGTCGTCGCGTCGGTCCGGCCGCTGGTCGGCAGCGTCGTCGACGAGCTGATCGTCGTGGACTCCGGATCGACGGACGCGACCGCGCGGGTCGCCGAGGCCGCGGGCGCGCGCGTGGTCCGCCGCGAAGACGTCCTTCCCGACCTGCCGCCGGTGCCCGGCAAGGGTGAGGTGCTGTGGCGCTCGCTGGCCGCGACCCGCGGCGACTTCGTCGTCTTCCTCGACTCCGACCTCGTCGACCCGGACCCGTCGTTCGTGCCCTCCCTGCTCGGGCCGCTGGTCTCCGAAACCGGCGTCCACCTGGTCAAAGGCTTCTACCGGCGGCCGCTGCGGCTGGAGAGCACGGGCGGCGGGCGCGTCACCGAGCTGCTGGCGCGGCCGGTGCTGTCGGCGCTGCGCCCGTCGCTCGGCGGGCTGGTCCAGCCCCTCGGCGGCGAGTACGCGGGCACCCGCGAGTTCCTCGAGTCGGTGCCGTTCGCCGCCGGGTACGGCGTCGAGATCGGGCTGCTGCTCGACGCCGAGGCCCGCTACGGCCTCGACGGGCTCGCGCAGGTCAACCTCGGCGTCCGCAAGCACCGGAACCGGTCGCTGCTGCAGCTCGGCGCGATGTCCCGGCAGATCCTCGGCACGGCCCTTTCGCGCTGCGGAGTCCCGGCCGCCGACGCGCCGTTCACCCAGTTCGTGCAGGTCGACGAGGAGTGGCTGCCCGACGTCACCGACGTCCGGGTCGCGGACCGGCCGCCGATGCGGGAAGTGCTCGCCCGTCCTCGAGGGTGAGGACCTCGTCGAAGCCGTCGAGGTGCTCGGGCCGGTGCGTGACGAGCACGACGCTGCCTCGCGCTTTCGCGAGCACCCGAGCGAGGACGGCGTCACCGTGCGCGGGGTCGAGGCCTTCGACCGGCTCGTCGAGCACCAGGACCTCCGGCGCCGCCAGGACCGCGCGGGCGAGGATCAGCCGTTGACGCTGGCCGCCTGACAACGCGGCGCCGTCGGGGCCGGTCGCGCGGTCGAGGTCCAGGTCGAACCCGGCGGTTTCGCAGGCGTCCCGCATTTCTTCGTCGGTGGCGTCCGGTTTGGCGATCACGAGGTTCTCGCGGACGGTCGCGTGGAAGACGTGGGCGTCGGCTTCGGCGCCCGAGACGAGCTTCGGCAGGTCGTACTCGCCGAGCGGGTGGCCGTCGAGGGTCACCCGGCCGTCGGTCGCGGTTGCGGTGCCGAGGAGCAGGCGGAGCAGGGTCGTCTTGCCGGCGCCGCTGGGCCCGAGGATCCCGACGCGCTTGCCCGGCGGGAGGTCGAGGTCGATGTCCCTCAGCGCGGGGGCGCGACCCGGGTACCGGACGCCGGCCTTCTCCAGCCGGAAGTGTCCACTTCGGACGACCCGCGTGCCGCTCGGCGGGACGGGCGTGGCGAGGACGGCCCGCACGCGAGCGGCCGACGCCCGGATTTCCGGGACGCGCCGGGCGGCCCCGATGAGCGGGAGGACGACCTCGAACGCGGTCATGGCGCCCAGCGTGAGCGCGGCGGTCCACGGCACGGAGGCGTGGCACAGCAGGGCGACGGCCGCCGTGGTGCCCAGCTGGACGAGTGTCCCGGCGGCGGTCGCCGCGGCCGTTTTGGCCGAAACGGCCCGTTCGTTCCGGGCGAGGTGGTCGACGACGGCGGCCGCCCGGTCGCGGTGTTCGTCCAGTGCGCCGGCGGCCAGCAGCTCCCAGTGCCCGGTGACGAGTTCGACAGCGCGTTCGGCGAGCTCGGCCCGCCTCGGCGCGTCCTCGGCGGCGGCCCGCCGGGTGACGCGCGCGACCAGCCACGGCAGCAGCCCGCCGGCGACGAGCAGCCCGGCCGCGAGGGCGACGGCGGCGGGCCCGGACGCGGTGGCCGTGACCCCGACGGAGACCGCCCCGACGAGCGCGGCGACTCCGGCGGGCAGCAGCCACCGGAGCACGGCGTCCTGCAGAGCGTCCACATCGGACACGAGCCGGGTGACGAGGTCGCCGCCGGAGTGGCGCGAGCCGGGGACGAGGGCCTGGTAGACGCGGGTGCGGAGGGCGCCGAGCCACCGCAGGACGACTTCGTGCCCGGCGAGCCGTTCGGCGTACCGGAGCCCGCCGCGCAGCAGGGCGAGCGTCCGGACGGCGACGATGGCCACGGTCAGTGCCCCGAGCGGAGGTTGCTCGGCGGCCCGCAGCAGCAGCCAGGCGGCGGTGGCCATGAGCGCGAGGGCGGCGAGTTCGGCCCCGGCGCCCAGGAGCGCGGCACGCAGGAGCCGCCGAACGTCCCGCGCGGAGACGGCCCAGATGCTCACGCCGCCACGGCGTCTGGGGGCCGTGGGCGCGTCCGGCTCATGTCGCCGCCGGCTCACGCCGCCACCTCCGCGCACACCCGGCCGTCGCGCAGCTCGACCACCCGGTCGGCCAGGGCGATCATCGCCGGTCGGTGGGCGACCAGCAGGGAAGTACGGCCGGGGAGCAGCCGTCGCGTCGCCGACAGGACCGCCGCCTCCGTGCGGGAGTCCAGGCGGGCCGTCGGTTCGTCGAGGAGCACCAAGCCCGCCGAAGTCCGGGCCAGTGCCCGCGCCAGCCCCACCCGCTGACGCTGTCCCGCCGACAGGACCTCGCCCAGTTCGCCCACCTGGGTCGAAAAGCCGTCGGGCAAGCCGGAAGCCACGGAATCGAGGGCCGCCGCCCGGGCCGCCACGGGAACGTCGGCCGGGCCGCCCAACGCGATATTGGAAGCCAGCGAACCGCGGAACAGCGTCGGCCGTTGCGGGACCCACGCCACGTCGGCCAGCCAGTCGGACAGGGAGAGCGTGCGCAGGTCCACGCCGTCGACCAGGACTCGCCCCGAGGTCGGCGGGACGAACCCCAGCACCACCGACAGCAGCGTGCTCTTCCCGGACCCGCTCGGTCCCACCAACGCCAGCCGCGAACCGGCGGGCACGCACAAGTCCACTTCGGACAGAGCGGGAACGCCGTTGTGGACGACCGAGACCCGCTCCAGTTCCAGCGAAGGCGTGCCCCGGCGACGGCACCGCGTCCCGGACCGAACGGAAACCACGGGCGCGGCGAGGGCTTCCCGCAACGCCGTCAACCCCTCGGCGGCCGCGTGGAACTTCGCGCCCGCCGCGCGCAGCGGCAGGTACGCCTCCGGTGCCAGCACCAACACCAGCAGAGCCGTCCGCGCGTCGAGAGAACCGGACAGCAGCCGGAACCCGATCGGCACCGCCACCAGGGCCACGGACAACGTCGCGACCAGCTCCAGCACCAGGGAGGACAGGAAGGCGACCCGCAACGTCTTCAAGGTCGCGTCGGCGTGCGCGGACGCCATCGCCCGGACCGTCGACGCCTGCGCCGAAGCCCGCCCGAACACCTTCAGCGTCCCGAGCCCGCGCACGACGTCGAGGAAGTGCCCGCCCAGCCTGGTCAGCAGCGACCACTGCCGGGCGGTGCGCGCCGCGGTGTGCTTGCCGACGAGGATCGCGAACACCGGGATCAACGGCAGGGTCGCGGTGACCACCAGTGCCGACACCAGGTCCGTCGTGAACAGCCGCACGACGACCGCGATCGGCACGACCACCGACACCACCAGCGACGGCAGGTACCCGGTCAGGTAGCTGTCCGTCGCGTCGACGCCCCGGGTGATCTGCGTGGCGACGACCCCGGCGCGGTCCGAGGCGGAACCGAGCAGCCGACGTCGCAGGCCGCCGCGCACCGATGCCGCGAACCGTCCACTGAGGACACCGTGGCCCCAGGCGAGCGCGCCCCGGAAGACGACCGCCACGGCCAGGAAGAGCGAAACCCCGCCGCCGGTGAGCAGCGTGGCCAGGCCCTCGGCCTGGATCAGGACGGCTGCGGCGGAGAGCACCCCGAGCGTGGCCAGTACGGCCAGGTAACGCCGGAGTCCGGGCAAGGCAGGCACGGTGTCCCCCTAGAAGTGCAGCAGCGAACGCTGGTCGAGCGGGTGCCGGTGCGCGCGCCACGTCAGCCACTGGACGACCAGCAGCACCACCAGCGCGGGCGCGGCGAACCAGCCCAGGACGGCGAACGTCCCGGCCGCCGTCGCCGCGTCGCCGACGGTCAGCGGGGCGCCCGAGGACACCAGCACCGTCGGGAACCGCAGCGTCCCGGCCAGCAGCGCCGGGCAGGCCGACAGCACCATCGACCCGGCGAGCGCCACCCGGTACCGGCGAGTCCGCAACCCCAGCCAGCAGACGGCGAAAGCCGTGAACGCCAGGACGACGACACCGCCGCCGAGGATTGTCACGCCGTCCAGCGCGAAGAACCCCCAGCCCGTGGCGACGACCAGGAACGCGCACACGGGTGCGGTGCACGCGCGGGCCAGCCGCACCGCGCGGCCGGTCAGCTCCGCCGGCGCCCGGACGGCGAGGAACGCCGCGCCCTGCAGGCAGAACAGCGCGACGAAACCGAGTCCCCACAGCGCCGCGTAGGGGGTGAAGAACGCGAGCACGTCGGCGACCGGGGGCAGCCCGAGGACCAGGTTGCCGAGGAACAGGCCCCACGACAACGCCGTCACCAGCGCGCCGCCGACGATGCCCGCGGTCCAGGCGCCGCGGCGGGCGTCCGGGCGGCGGCTGCGCAGCTGCAGCGACGCCGTGAACGTCACGAGGCCGAGCAACAGCGTCACGACCAGGACGTACGCCCCGGCGAACACCTTGCCCTCCAGGTGCGGGAACGCGCCGAAGAGCAGGCCGACGGCCGCGACCAGCCAGACCTCGTTGGCCAGGAAGAACGGCCCGAGCGCGCCGAGCGTCTGCCGCCGCTTCCGCTCGTCGGCTTCGAACGCGGGCAGGAGCATGCCGACGCCGTAGTCGTAGCCGGCCAGCGCGAAGTACCCGCAGGTCAGCAGGCCGAGCACGCACCACCAGAAGGTCACCATCGGTCAGACTCCGCTCAGGACGGGCAGCTCGGCGGGCTCGTCGACCGGCTCCGGGCCGCGCTTGGCGACGCGCGCCATGAGCACCCAGTCGGCGACCGCGAGCGCGGCGAACAGCAGTGAGAAGGCGATGAAGGAGAACAGGATCTGGCCGCCGGGGACGCCCGCGATCGCGTCCGCGGTGCGCAGCTTCCCCCAGACCAGCCACGGCTGGCGGCCGAGCTCGCGCACCAGCCAGCCCATGATGGCCGCGACGAACGGCAGCGGGATCGCCGCGACCATCAGGTAGTGCAGGAACCGGGCCTTCGTGACCCAGTTCCGGACCAGCAGCAGCGTGCCCAGCAGCGCGCAGAGCAGCATGAGGAACCCGAGCGTGATCATCGCGCCGAGCGGCGCGCCCACCGAGGCTTCGCCCAGCTTGTCCGGTTGGTACATCTTCAGCTCGCGGAACTGCGCAAAACCCTGGTTGACCACGAAGATCGAGCCGACCAGCGCGGCGACCACGCCGATCCGCATCGACCGGCGGAAGAACTCGATCTCCGTCGTCCGCTTGAGGAAGTGGTACGCGCTGACGCCGACCACGAAGAACCCGCCGGTCACCAGCGCCGCGCTGAGCACGTGCGGCAGCGACGCGACCAGCGCCGGGTTCGAGAACAGCGCCCCGAAGTCGTCGAGGCGCAGGGTGCCGCCCTCGAGCCGGCTGCCGACCGGGTTCTGCAGGAACGAGTTGGCCACCATGATGAACATCGCCGACGCGTACGCGGTCAGCGTGACCAGCCAGACCAGTGCCAGGTGCAGCCACTTGTTCATGCGCCCGAAGCCGAAGATCCACAGGCCGAGGAACGTCGACTCGAGGAAGAACGCGACCAGCGTCTCGATGGCCAGCGGTGCGCCGAAGACGTCGCCGGCGAATGCGGAAAGCCCGGTCCAGGTGAGCCCGAACTGGAATTCCATCACGATTCCGGTGACGATCCCCAGCGCGTAATTGATCACGTACAACCGGCCCCAGAAGCGGGTCATCCGCAGCAGCTCGGGCTTGCCGCCGAGCGTCCAGCGCGTCTGCATCACGGCCACCAGCGTGACCAGCCCCAGCGTGAGCAGCGCGAACAGGAAGTGGAACGAGGTCGTCGTCGCGAACTGGAGTCTCGCGACCGGGAGTGCGTCCATGCCGAGCGACTATATACGTAGACTGGCTACATGTAGCCACCAAATCCATGAGATCCGGGTCATCTCCGGGAAATACCCCGGTGTGTACGGAGTGTCCCGGCAATAGCGTCTCCGGGGTGGGCATGCGTAGACTGCGTACCTATGAAGGCGGACACCTTGCGCGGGCACCTCGACGCGTTGCTGCTGGCCGTGCTCGACGGCCGCAAGCTGCACGGCTACGCGATCATCGAGGCCCTGCAGCTGCGCAGCGACGGCGCGCTCGACCTGCCGACCGGCACCGTGTACCCGGCGCTGCGCCGGCTCGAGCGGGCCGGCTGGCTGGCCAGCGAATGGGACGTCGTGTCCGGCCGGAAGCGCCGCACCTACCGGCTCACCCGCTCCGGGCAGCAGGCCTTGGCCGCCGAACGCGCCGAGTGGCGGGAGTTCACGGCGGTCATCGGGGGAGTGCTGGAAGCATGATCGACGGATACCTCCAGGACCTGGACCGCAGGCTGCACGGCTGCGGCCGGTTCAAGGCCGACCTGCTCGAAGAGGCGCGGGACGGCCTGAACGACGCCGCCGACGCCTACCGAGCCGGCGGCTGGACCGACGAGGACGCGGAGCGCCGCGCGGTCGCCGACTTCGGCCCGGCGGCCGTCGTCGCCTGCGACTACCAGGCCGAGCTCGGCATGCTCAGCGGCGTCCGCACGCTGTGGAAGCTCGTCATCGGCGTTCCCCTGATGCAGGTGTCCTGGGACTACGCCCGGATCCTCACCTTCGGCGAGTGGACGAAGCTCTCCACGCCGACGCCCGGGTGGTACAAGGTCGTCACGCACGTCACCCACGGCGCCGTGTTCGTCGTGCCGGTGATCGGCGTGCTCGCGCTGCTCGGCATCCGCTGGCTGAGCCGCCGCCTGGACGGCACCGGGCTGGCCCGGTTCTGCGGGGTCCTCATCGCGCTCGCGGTCGGCGTCAACCTCGCGTCCGTCGGGCTGCTGATCGGCGCCACCGGGTTCGTCGACGCGTCGAGGCTGTTCCTGAGCGTCCCGTGCGTCCTGTTGATGGTCGCGTGGGTGCTGCTTTCGCTGCGGCTCGTCGTGCTCGCGAGACGATCCTGGGGTGGGTATGCCACGATCGTCGCGTGACGACCGCGCTGATCTACCTCGTAGTCATGCTGCTGGTGGCCGCCGTGGTGTTCCTGCTCGCCGCCGTCGTGTTCGGCCGGGGTGAGGAGCTCGCCCCGCTGGCGCCGGGCAGTTCGCCGACGCGGCTGCCCGCCGAGGACATCACCGGCGAGGACCTGCAGGAGGTCCGCTTCCAGCTGGTGCTGCGCGGCTACAAGATGTCCGAAGTGGACTGGGTGATGCGCCGCCTCGGCGTCGAGCTCGACGAGCTGCGCACCCGGGTCGCCGAGCTGGAGCAGCGCGAACGCGAGCGGGAGAGCTCGCCCGAAGGCGCCCAGTGACGGATCTGATCCTGTCCGTCGAGGTCCGCGCACCGGCCGGGACGACCTGGCTCGCGCTGACGGACTGGCCGCGCCAGGGCGAGTGGATGCTCGGCACGGACGTCGAGGTCGTCGAGGGGAACGGCCGCAGCGTCGGGTCGCGGATCGCGGCGTTCACCGGGCTGGCCGGGGTCGGCTTCACCGACACCATGGAGATCACCAGCTGGGAGCCGCCGGTGCGGTGCGCGGTGCGCCACCTGGGCAGCGTCGTGCAGGGCACCGGCGTGTTCCAGGTCGTGCCGAAGGGCGCGACGCGCTCGACGTTCGTCTGGGCCGAGCACCTGCGGCTGCCGTTCGGGCCGCTGGGCCGGCTGGGCTGGCCGGTGGTGCGGCCGGCGTTCGCGCTGGGGGTGCGCCAGTCGCTGCGGCGGTTCGCGCGGTTCGCGGAGGACTATTCGGTGGGTGGGGATGAGTGAGCTGGTCGGCGCCGACGGCGTCGCGCGGTGCAGCTGGGGCAATTCGACCCCGGACTACGTGGACTACCACGACACGGAGTGGGGCGTCCCGCTCCACGGGCAGGACGAGCTGTACGAGCGGCTGTGCCTCGAGTCGTTCCAGTCGGGACTTTCGTGGATCACGATCCTGCGCAAGCGCGAGGGCTTCCGGAAGGCGTTCAAGCGGTTCAAGCCGGCGAAGGTGGCGAAGTTCGGCGACGCCGACGTCGAGCGGCTGATGCAGGACGCGTCCATCGTGCGGAACCGCGCGAAGATCCTGGCGGCGATCAAGAACGCGCGGGCGATCGATTCTTTGGACACCCCGTTGGACGATCTCTTGTGGTCGTTCGCGCCCGCGTCGCACCGGCGCCCGGCGACGATGGCGGACGTCCCGGCGATCACCGACGAGTCCAAGGCGATGGCGAAGGAACTGAAGAAGCGCGGCTTCGTCTTCCTGGGGCCGACGACGTGCTACGCGCTGATGCAGGCCACCGGCATGGTCGACGACCACGTCTCCGGCTGCTTCCGGGCCGCCTGACCCGGAAGCAGCCGGCGGCTCACTTGCCCTGGAAGTCCGGCTTGCGCTTGCCGACGAAGGCTTCGACGGCCTCGGTGTGGTCCGCGGTCGCGCCGAGCGCGGTCTGGGCGGCGTCCTCGGCTTCGAGGGCCTCCTCGAACGTCGACTGCGCGGCGAGGTTCAGCACGCTCTTGATCTTCGCGTAGGCCACCGTCGGCCCGTTGGCCAGCTTCGCGGCGACCTTCTGGGTGCGCGCGGGCAGCTCCTCGTCCGGCACGACCTCGCCGACCAGGCCGAGGCGCAGCGCCTCGGCGGAGTCCACGGTCCGGGCCAGCAGCATCAGCTCGGCGGCGCGGCCGTAGCCGACCAGCCGCTGCAGCGTCCAGGACGCGCCGGAGTCCGGGCCCAGCCCCACGTTGGCGAAGGCCATCAGGAACGACGACGACTCGGCCGCGATCCGCAGGTCGCTCGCGTAGGCGAAGGCGGCTCCGGCACCGGCCGCGGTGCCGTTGATCGCCGCGATCACCGGCTTCTCCATGGACACGATCGCCTGGACGATCGGGTTGTAGTGCTCCTTCACCGTGTGTAGCGGCGCGGGGTCACCTGCCTGGAGCAGCCCCACGTGCTCCTTCAGGTCCTGGCCGGCGCAGAACGCCTTGCCCGAACCGGTCAGCACGACGGCGCGGACGGCCTCGTCGTCCGCCGCCTCGCGCAGCGCCGCGAGCAGTGCTTCCTTCAGCTCGACGGTCAGCGAGTTGTACGCCTGCGGCCGGTTGAGGGTGAGGGTGCGCACCCCGTCGGCGTCGGCGGCCAGCAGGACGTCGGATGTGGTCACGTCTTCTCCTTGCGCGGATACGTCGGTCGTCCGACAGTCTTTCACCTCGCGCGAGCCGCATACCAGCACCGATACGGCGGCAAAAGATCGGTCCGCTGATGCGCCCGGCCGCTGATGAGGGACAATGGACACCAGACCCGGCTGGCTTTCACGCGAGCGCGACCCGGGCGCGCCGGTTGAGACGGAGGGAGCACGCTATGGCGGCCATGAAGCCCCGGACCGGAGATGGTCCCCTCGAAGTGACTAAGGAGGGGCGGGGCCTCGTGATGCGCGTACCGCTCGAGGGTGGTGGGCGACTCGTCGTCGAACTTTCCGCGGAAGAAGCGAAGGACCTCGGCGCCGCATTGGCGGAGGTCACCGGCTAGCAAGCCCTCCCGAACCGTCCTTCCGTCGCACCCCGGTCTCCTTCGGAGGCCGGGGTCGCGGTTCCTCTGCGCCCGAAGGTTGCTCACTGTGCGTAATCCGCTACCCCCCGTTCCGACCAGTCTGCTCGACATCGAGGTGGCGGGCGACCTCCGCCGCGGCGCCCCGACGGCCCGGCTGGTGACCGCTCCCGCCGACGACGTCGAGTCCGAGCCGCTGGAGATCGGCGGTGTCCGGATCACCGGCAAGGCGGGCGACGTGCAGACGGTCCCCGCCGGCGAGGCCCGCTGGGTCGCCGGCCTGGGCGACGGCGAGCCGAAGCAGTACCGGAAGGCGGGCGCGGCCCTGGTCCGCGCGGTGAACGCGGGCCTCGCCGACGACGTCGGCGCCGGCGGTCGCGCGTTCCGCGCGGTGCAGCTGGTGCTGCCCGAGGAGGCTTCCGCCGAGCACGTGACGGAGCTGGCGCTGGGGCTGCTGCTCGGCGGCTACCGGTTCAAGGTGTCCGGAGAGGACCCTTCGCCGACCGTCCGGACGGTCCGGCTGGTCACCGGGAACACCGGGCTGGCCGAGCCGGTTGCCCGCGCTTCGGCGCTGGCGGCGGCGACGGCGTTGACGCGCGACCTCGCGAACACGCCGTCCAACGTCAAGACCCCGGCCTGGCTGGCGGACACCGCCGCGCGCGTCGCCGGCCCGGGCGTCGACGTGACCGTGCGGGACGAGAAGTGGCTGGCGGCGCAGGGTTTCGGCGGCGTACTGGCCGTCGGTGGCGGCTCGGCGCGGCCGCCGCGGCTGATCGAGATGACGTACCAGCCGGCGGGCGCGGCGAAGCACGTGCTGCTGGTGGGCAAGGGCATCACGTTCGACACCGGCGGCCTGTCGATCAAGCCGGCCGACGGCATGCACCTGATGCGCACGGACATGGCGGGCGGCGCGGCCGTCATCGCGGCGATCCGCGCGATCGCCGTCCTGGGCCTCCCGGTCCGGGTGACGGCGCTGGTGCCGGCCGCGGAGAACCACGTCTCGGGCTCGTCGTACCGGCCCGGCGACATCGTCCGGCACTACGGCGGCAAGACGACCGAGGTCGGCAACACGGACGCGGAGGGCCGCATGGTCCTCGCCGACGCGCTGACGTACGGGATCCGCCGCTTCGGCCCGGACTACGTCGTCGACGCGGCGACGTTGACCGGCGCGATGAAGGTCTCCCTGGGACTGCGCACGGGCGGACTGTTCGCTTCGGACTCCGCGCTGGCCGCCGCGGTCGTCTCGGCGGGCGCCCGGGTGGGCGAGGCGTGGTGGCGCATGCCGCTGGTGGAGGACTACGCGGAGAACGTCCGCGGCGAGTTCGGCGACGTCCGGCAGACCCCCGCGGGTCCGGGCGGCATCACGGCGGCGCTGTTCCTGCGCGAGTTCACCTCGGGCCTGCCGTGGGCGCACCTGGACATCGCGGGCCCGGCGCGGTCGGAGAAGAACTACGACGAGGTCGTCCCGGGCGCGACCGGCTTCGCGGCCCGGACCCTGGTGGAGCTGACGGCGTCCCTGGCCTGACCGTCACGGCTTCGGCCGTGCGGTGGCCAGGACGTGGTCGCGGAAGCCGGCGACCGCCGGGGTCGTCGGCTCGTCGGCGCGCCAGGCCAGGCCGATCGTGCGGTACGGGCGGGGCGACAGCGGTACCTCCGCGACGCCCGCGGGGCTGCCCGGGCCGAAGCGCGGCAGCAACGCCACGCCCAGCCCGGCCGCCACGAGGCCGCGCACGGTGTCCGACTCCTGGCCCTCGAACGCGATCCGCGGCGTGAAGCCCGCCGCCGCGCAGAGCTCGTCGGTCAGGGTGCGGACGCCGTAGCCCTGTTCCAGCAGCACGAACTCCTCGTCCGCCAGTTCCGCCACCCGCACCGAGCTCCGGCCCGCGAGGCGGTGACCCGCCGGGACCGACAGCAGGATCTCCTCGTCGACCAGGCCGGCCGTGGCCAGCGACGGGGCATGGGGCAGGGGCGCCAGCAGGGCCAGGTCCAGCTCGCCGTCGACCAGCCGGTCGACCATCTCCTGCCGCGAGCCCTGGACCAGCGTGAACCGGACGCCCGGGTACCGCGCCCGGTGCCCGCGCAGCAGCGAAGGCACTAGCGACCGCCCGAGCAGGTGCAGGAACCCCAGGACGACGTGGCCCGACTCCGGCGCCACCTCCTCGCGGGCCAGCCGGACGCCGGAGTCGACCGCCGCCAAGCCGCGTTCGGCGGCCTCCGCCAGCAGTTCGGCCGCGCGCGTGAGGCGGATGCCGCGGCCGTGCGGGACCGTCAGGGGTGCACCCAGCGCGTCGGCCAGGGCCGCGAGCCGGCGGCTGACCGTCGGCTGCGGGATGCCCAGCAGCTCGGCCGTGCGTGTGACGTTCCTCGTCTCCCGCAGGGCGGCGAGCAAGGGCAGGTGCGGTGCCACCTGCGCCGACAGCGAGTCATACGTCATCGCATCGATCATGCCAGCGAGACGCATTGGACGTATTGGTTAGCTCTGCTTACTTTCGGGTGGTGACCTCCACCCGCCGAGTCAAGACCGCCGTCGCCGCGGCCGGGATCTCCTCCTTCGCCCTGCTCTACGCGCCGCAGCCGGTGCTGCCGCAGCTCGCCGCGCAGTACCACCTCGACCCCGGCGGCGCGGCGCTCGCGGTGAGCGTCGCGACCGGTGCGCTCGCCGTCGCCGTCCTGCCGATCGCCGCACTGTCCGAAGTGGTCGGACGGCGGCCGGTGATCCTGACGTCGGTGATCGCCTCGGTCGTCTTCGGCCTGCTGCTGCCGCTGATGCCGACGTACCCGGCCCTGCTGGTCCTGCGCGCCCTGCAGGGCGTCGCGATCGCCGGGTTCCCGGGCGTCGCGGCCGCCTACCTGGCCGAACGGCTCGGCCGCGCGGGCGTCGCCGCCGCGATCGGCGCGATGATCGCGGGCAACACCATCGGCGGCATGGCCGGCCGGCTGGCCAGCGGGTTCACCGCCGGACCGCTCGGCTGGCGCGGCGCGCTCTACGTCGTCGCGGGCGTGGGCGCGCTCTGCTCGGCGATCACCGTCGTGACGCTCCCGCCGGGCACCCGGCCCCGCGGCGCCGCCGACCTGAAGGCCGTCGCGCGCGGGCTCGTCACGGCGTTGGGCAAGCCGGTGCTGCTCGCCCAGTACGCGGTCGCGCTGCTGGCCATGGGCTCGTTCGTCGCGCTCTACAACGCCGCGGGCTTCCGGCTGACCGGCCACCCGCTGGACCTGTCACCGGCGATCGCGTCGCTGGTGTTCCTGGCGTACGCGACGGGCTCGGTGTCCTCGGCCGCGGCCGGCCGCCTGGTGGCCCGCGTCGGCCGCCGCCGGGCGCTGGTCGGGGCGCTGCTCCTGACCGCGGTCGGCGCGGCCTTGACGCTGCCGGACTCGCTGCCGCTGGTCATCGCGGGTTTCCTGGTGCTGACCTGCGCGTTCTTCGCCGCGCACGCGGTCGCCAACGGCTGGGCGGCGGCCGACGCCCCGGAGAACGCCCGCGGCCAGGTGGGCGGCATGTACACGGCGACGTACTACTTGGGCAGCAGCGTCGGCGGCGCGGCGGGCGCGTGGGTCTACGGCCACGCGGGCTGGCCGTGGCTGATCGCGGTGGTGGCGGTGTGGCTGCTCCTGGCGGTGGCCGCGGTCGGGGTCGGGACGGCGCCGGCGCGAGAAGCCCGGCGAGCGCTGGTCAACGTGGGCTGAAGCGCGGGTGCGAGCCGAACGCCGGGAGCTGGTTGACGCGGGCTGACTCAGGTCGCCGCGGCGACCAGCAGGCCGCCGCCCACCGGGAGCAGGGCCGGGACCAGGCGTTCGTCCTCGCGGAACGCCCGGGCCACCTCGCGCAGCGCCAGCGTCTCCGGGTCCCGGCGCGCCGGGTCGATCACCCGGCCGCCGGCCAGGACGTTGTGGAACGCGATGATCCCGCCGCGCCGCAGCAGGGACACGCCCAGCTCGTAGCACCCCGGGTACTCGATGTGCGCCGAGTCGACGAACACCAGGTCGTAGCCACCCGGCGTGAGCCGCTGCAGCACGTCCAGCGCGCGCCCGACGATCAGGCGCGTGCGGCCCGGCGCGTACCCGGCCTCGCGGAACGTCAGCCGTGCCGCCCGCTGGTACTCCGGCTCGACGTCGATCGAGGTCAGGATGCCGTCGGGGGACATGCCGCGCAGCAGGCTGAGCCCGCTCACCCCGGCGCCCGTGCCCACCTCGACCACGGCCTTCGCGCGCAACGTCGCGGCCAGGAAGCGCAACGTCGCCCCCGCCCCCGCACTGAGGGAGGTGCAGCCCAGGTCCTCGGCCCGCGCCCGGGCCGACGACAGCACCTCGTCGTCGGGCAGGTACCCGTCGACGAACCCGGAATCGGCCGGCGCGGCCGCAGGGGTGGGCGTGTTCACGCACGGAGGTTAGCGTTGGTTGTCGATAAATCCGCGCAGGCTCCCTGGTAAGCACCCGGGAAGAAGTTCTCAGGCAGCTCTCAGTCCAGTCTCACTAGAACCATAAGGAGTCGAGCCAGACTTCATGGGGAACACGGGAACACCGTGCCGACGACCCGCGTTGGGTGGAGCAGACAGGAGAAACACAGATGGAGGTGCCTGCTCCCGCGATGCAGAACGCCGTTGCCGACGACGCCGTCGCGGCTCAGCCCGTGTCCCTCGACGAGGCGGCTTGGACGCCCCCGTCCTGGGACGAGGTCGTGCGCGAGCACGGCGACCGCGTCTACCGGCTCGCCTACCGCCTCACCGGCAACACCCACGACGCCGAGGACCTGACGCAGGAGACCTTCATCCGGGTCTTCCGCTCGCTGGCGTCGTACAAGCCGGGCACGTTCGAAGGCTGGCTGCACCGGATCACCACCAACCTCTTCCTCGACATGGCCCGCCGCCGCTCGCGCGTGCGGATGGAAGGCCTGCCGGAGGACACCGACCGCATCGTGGGCGACGACCCGAGCCCCGAGCAGGTCTACTCGGACACCCACCTGGACCCGGACCTGCAGGCCGCGCTCGACGAGCTGCCGCCGGAGTTCCGCGCGGCCGTGGTGCTGTGCGACGTCGAAGGGCTGTCGTACGAGGAGATCGGCGCGACGCTGGGGGTCAAGCTGGGCACCGTCCGCAGCCGCATCCACCGCGGGCGCCAGGCGCTGCGGGCCTCGCTCGAGCGTCGGCGCGCTCACGCACCGGAGTCTGCGAAGGTGTCGGTATGACCGCACCGCGAGGCTGGGCACTCCCCGAGTCGCACCTGCTGCCGGACGCCGTGGTGGCGTTCGTCGACGGGGAACTGACGCACGGCGCCCGCGAGCGCGCGGCGTCCCACATCACGCGTTGCGCCGCGTGCGCCGCCGAGGTGCGTGCGCAGCGGCAGACCGTGGAGGCCATCCGCCGGGCGGGCGCGCCGTCGATGTCGGCGGGGTTCCTGGCGAGCCTCCAGTCCATTCCGCAGCACACGGAGCTGCCGACCACGCCGGACAACCTGGCCATAACGGCCGACGGCCAGCTGGTCGCGGTCCAGCGCCCCGACCGGGTCGCGGGCCTGCGTGACACGGGCGTCCTGGGTGGTGTGGCGCCGTTGGGTTCGTCGGCCCCGCTGGGCCAGTCGCCGAACGTCCTCGGCGGCGGCTTCAAGCGCCGTGCCGCCCAAGGTGCCGGGGTCGTGGTCTCCGGGTTGGTGCTGAGCGCCCTGGCCCTGGTCGGGACGTCCGCGGACAGCGGTGACGGCTCGCCGGAGACGGGCGGCGGCGCACCGCAGCAGGCGAACCTGCTGCCGGCCCAGATGGCGGTGCCCCAGCAGGCCGCCCCGGTCCCGACGTCGACCACCACCGTGCGCCCGGCACCCGCCGCGGTACCGGTGGGCATGCGCTGAAGTCTTTTCCCGCGAAGGCCGTCATGGGGGATTCCCCGTGGCGGCCTTCGGCCTCGCAACAGCCACTTCACCGGCGGACCGGCAGACTCGAAGCACTGGGCTTGGGTATCGTCACGCCCAGCCACCTGATCTTCTGCACCGGGGAATGATGACCGAGCCGAACGTGAATCCCGAGCAGCCCGGCGCGCGTGACGCCGACCGGCTGGGTCCGCGGCCGCTCGCGCGGCCCGCCGTCGATCCGGCCCAGGCCGCCGTCTTCGGGCGGCCGCACGGCGTCGACGGGGCGTTCGACCAGCTCTACACCCCGCAGAAGGCCAACGGCGTCAGCCTCGCGCCCCCCGCGCCCGAGTCGCTCGCCGAAGCCTTCCGGCGGCCGCCCGGCGCCGAAGACGTCTTGCTCGAACGCCCCCGCGAGGCCACGGGGGAGTCCGCCCCGCAGGATCCGCCGCTCTGGAACAGCACGGCCGACCCCTGGCGCGATCCCGGCGCCGGCGCGGTCCTCGCCGGACCCGCCGTGCCCGCCGAAGACGAGGAAAAGCCCGCCGCCCGGTCCCCCGGTGCGCTGCTCAGCCTGCCCGAGGTGCTGTTCGGGCGGCGCGTCAAGCCGAAGGCGCTCGCCCTGCTCGGTGTCGTCGCGCTGCTCATCGGCGCGGCCGGCGGGCTCGTCGGCTGGTGGGTCGCCGACACCGGCAGCGAGCTCACCGGCTCGGCCACGATCTCCGAAGCCGAGGCGGCGAAGGAGCGTCCCGCCGGCTCGGTCGCCGACATCGCCAAGCGCGTCGCGCCGGCCGTCGTCTCGCTCGAAGTCTTCAAGCCCGGCGCCGAATCCGGCGAGCAGGGCTCCGGCGTGATGATCGACCCGCAGGGCTACATCCTCACCAACGAGCACGTGATCTCCTCGGCGAGCGCCGACCCGGGCGTCAAGGTCACCGCGATCTTCATCGACGGCACCCGCACCGAGGCCAAGCTCGTCGGCGCCGACCAGAAGACCGACCTCGCCGTGGTGAAGGTCAACGTCACCAACCCGACCGTGCTGCAGGTCGGCAAGTCGTCGGACCTGCAGGTCGGCGACACCGTGATGGCGATCGGCTCGCCGCTCGCGCTCCAGAACTCGGTGACGGCGGGGATCGTGAGCGCGCTGAACCGCCCGATCACCGCCGGCGGCGACAACGGCGCCCCGCCGGTCACCTACGAGGCCATCCAGACCGACGCCGCGATCAACCACGGCAACTCGGGCGGCGCGCTCGTCGACTCGACCGGCGCGCTGGTCGGGATCAACTCGTCGATCCGCTCGTCCGGCGCGGACGGCGGCAGCATCGGCATCGGCTTCGCGATCCCCAGCGACTACGCCGTGAAGATCGCGAAGGCGCTGATCAAGGACGGCAAGGTCCAGCACGCCGACATCGGCATCAACGCGTCGTCGACGGTCGCCGGCTCGTCCACCATGGGCGCCCAGGTGAAGAACGTGGCGCCGGGCGGGCCGGCCGCGAACGCGGGCATCAAGGAGGGCGACGTGATCACGAAGATCGGCGGCCGCCTGGTGCGCGACTCCGCCGAGATGACGGTTGCGGTCCGGTCCCACGACGTCGGCGAAGTCGTCCCGGTGCAGCTGGTCCGCGACGGCGCCAGCTTCGTCGTCGACGTAACCCTGGCTTCCGACTGAGTTCCCTGTTCGGCCTGCCGGAGCGCGGGCGCGGACGGGTACCCTGGGCGGGCAGGTTCCGAGCGGAGGTAGACGGGTGTTCGACAGTGTCGGATGGGGGGAAATCCTCGTCCTCATCATCGCCGGTCTCTTCATCCTCGGCCCGGAACGGCTTCCCGAAGCGGCCTCCTGGATGGCGAAGAGCGTGAAGAAGGTCCGCGACTTCGCGAACGGCGCGCGCGAGCAGCTCCGCGAAGAGATGGGCCCGGAGTTCGACCAGCTCCGCAAGCCCCTGGAGGACCTGCGCGGGCTGCGCAACTTCGACCCGAAGCGGGTCGTGACGCAGCACCTGTTCGACGGCGACGCGGACCCGCTCGGCCTGAAGGGCATCACGAACGGCAGCCCGAACCTCAACGGCGGCACCGGCACGAACGGGACCAACGGCTCGAACGGCTACACGGTCGGCCAGACGCAGCCGGCCCCGGAGCCCCTCAAGCCGGGCGAGCGTCCGCCCATCGACCCGGACGCCACCTGAGACACCGAAGGCCACCCCGCGGGGTGGCCTTCGCCGTTCCGGACCGCGGTCAGCGGCCCGCGGGGGTCACGTTCAGCATCATGCCCGCCAGCCCGCGCGCGCGGACCGAGAGCTTCTTCGCCGCCTCCGCGAGCACCTGCGAAGCCGGGGCTTCCGGATCCGACAGCACGATCGGGGTGCCCGCGTCGCCCTGGGAAACGACGCGCGGGTCCATCGGGACCTGGCCCAGCAGCGGCACCTCGGAGCCGATCGACTTCGACAGCGACGAAGCCACCGTCTCGCCGCCGCCCGCGCCGAAGATCTCCAGGCGGGTGCCGTCCGGCTGCTCCAGCCACGACATGTTCTCGATGACGCCCGCCACGCGCTGACGCGTCTGCAGCGCGATCGCCCCCGCCCGCTCGGCCACCTCGGCCGCCGCCTGCTGCGGGGTCGTGACCACCAGGATCTCCGCGTTCGGGATCAGCTGGGCCACCGAGATCGCGATGTCGCCGGTGCCCGGCGGCAGGTCCAGCAGCAGGATGTCCAGGTCGCCCCAGAAGACGTCCGCGAGGAACTGCTGCAGCGCGCGGTGCAGCATCGGGCCGCGCCAGACCACCGGGGTGTTGCCCGGGGTGAACATGCCGATCGAGATCACCTTCACGCCGTGGGCCTGCGGCGGCATGATCATCGTGTCGACCTTGGTCGGCTTCTCGCGCGCGCCCAGCATGCGCGGGATCGAGTGGCCGTAGATGTCCGCGTCCACGACGCCGACCGAGAGCCCGCGCTGGGCCATCGCCGCGGCCAGGTTCACCGTGACCGACGACTTGCCGACGCCGCCCTTGCCCGACGCGACGCAGTACACCCGCGTCATCGAGCCCGGCTGGGCGAACGGGATCACCGGCTCCGCCTGGTCGCCGCGCAGGGACTTGCGCAGCTCGGTGCGCTGCTCGTCACTCATGACGTCCAGCTCGACCTTGACGTCGGCCACGCCGGGGAGCTTCGAGACGGCTTCCTTGGTGTCGTTGGTCAGCGTCGCCCTCAGGGGGCAGCCGGCCACCGTGAGGTAGATCCCGACGGTGACGACGCCGTCTTCGCCGACGGCCACGTCCTTGACCATCCCCAGGTCCGTGATGGGTTTCCGGATCTCGGGGTCTTGCACGCTCTTCAGCGCGCTGCGGACGTCGTCGACGCTGGGGAGCTGCTGCGTACTGGTCACCCCGTCCATGTTACGTACCGGTAGGGGTGCGGGACTTCCTGGGCTTGACGTCCAGGTCGTCCCGGAGCCGGTCCAGCTCGCTGCGCAGGTAGTCCCGGGTGGCCACCTCGCCGATCGCCAGCCGCAGCGCCGCCAGCTCCCGGGCCAGGTACTCCGTGTCGGCCTTCGTCTGGGTGGCGCGGGTGCGGTCCTCCTCCAGCGAGACGCGGTCGCGGTCGTCCTGCCGGTTCTGCGCGAGCAGGATCAGCGGGGCCGCGTACGCCGCCTGCGTCGAAAAGGCCAGGTTGAGCAGGATGAACGGGTACGGGTCCCACTGCAGCGACACCGCGGCCAGGTTCAGCACGATCCAGACGATGACGATCAGCGTCTGCCAGAACAGGTACTTCCCGGTGCCGAGGAACCGCGCGATGCGCTCGGTGAACCGGCCGAACGAGTCCGGATCGATGTTCAGCCTGAACCGGTTCTGGCTGCGCGGCTGGTCGAGCCGCCGTCCCGAGGTCAGCTCAGGCACGGTCTTCCTCCAAGGTGTCGTGCAGGCCGGTTTCGCGCCAGTCCTCCGGCAGCAGGTGGTCGAGGACGTCGTCGACGGTCACCGCGCCGATCAGGTGGTCCTCGGTGTCGACGACCGGGCCGCAGGTCAGGTTGTAGGCCGCGAAGTACCGCGTGACCTCGGCGAGCGACGCGCCCGGCGTCAGCGGCGGGAGCCCGGTGTCCACCGCGCTGGCCACGAGCTCGGCGGGGGGTTCCCGCAGCAGCCGCTGGAAGTGGACGACGCCGACGTAGCGCCCGGTCGGCGTCGCGGTCGGCGGGCGGCAGACGAACACCATGCTGGCCAGCGCGGGCGGCAGCTCGGCGTTGCGGATGTGGGCCAGCGCCTCGGCGATCGTCGTGTCCGGCGTCAGCACCACCGGCTCCGGCGTCATCAGGCCGCCCGCGGTGTCGGACGAGTACTCCAGCAGCCGCTTGACCGGCGCGGACTCCTCCGGCTCCATCAGCTCCAGCAACCGGTTCTGCTCGGCCGGGGCCAGCTCGGCCAGCAGGTCGGCGGCGTCGTCGGGGTTCATCGCCTCGAGGACGTCGGCGGCGCGCTCCTCGGCCAGGTAGGCCAGCAGCTCCTTCTGGTCGTCGTCCGGCAGCTCCTCGATGACGTCCGCGAGGCGTTCGTCGTCCATCGCGTCGGCGACCTCGTGGCGGCGCTTGAGCGGGAGGTCGCGCACGGTCGCGGCGATGTCGGCCGGGCGCATGGTGTCGAACAGCATGAGCAGCTGCCCGGCGCCCTGGGGCTGTGCGCCGAGGTCGTTGAGGCCGAGCCCGGCCACCTCCGACCAGGGCAGCACCTGCATGGTCGCGCGGCGGCGGGTCAGCCCGAGCCGCCGCTCGCGGATGGCGAGCTTGGCCAGCACCCAGTCGCGGGTGCGGGTCGGTTCCATCCCGGCGTCGACGACGGTGATCCGCGTGTCCGATCCGGCCAGCGTCGCGTGCGCGTCGAGGAGCTGGCCGAGCACCAGGACCTCGTTGGGGCGCTGGTTGAACTGGCGCATGTTGACCGAGCCGGTGGCGAGCGTCACCGCGCTGGGCTCGATCGAGGTGACGCGCAGCATCGGCACGAAGACGCGCCGCCGCGTGGCCAGCTCGACGACCAGGCCGAGGATCCGCGGCGGCTGGGCGTCGAGCCGGAGCCCGGCGACGAGGTCGCGAACCCGGCCGATGGATTCGCCGTCCGGGCCGAATACCGGCAACCCGGACAGCTGAGCTGCGAAAACCCTGTTGACCGCGGCCATGCCGCTGACACTATCGGCTGGCTGCCCACGGAGCGATTTCCGCCACTGTGACGAAGGCCGGGTCGTCGCTGTCTTCGCCCGTTTCGGACCACTCTTCGATCATCCACAGCCAGTTCTGCACCGCGCGGACGAGCGTCCACCCGCGGGCGCGCTCGGCGTCCAGCTCCTGCGAAGCGACGATCATCGCGAACCGATCGTCCAGTGTGGACTCGGTGAAGCGGTTCCAGAACAACGGGATCACGCCCCACTCGAGGTCGCCGGCCAGCGGCTTCGGGTCGATGACCAGCCACGGCTCGCGCGTGCCCGCCAGGACGTTCTGGAAGTGCAGGTCCTCGTTCACCAGCAGTTCGCCCGCCGCCGGCCCCAGCTCGCGGCAGATCGCGACGGCGTCGTCGACCAGCCGCTTTTCGAACGGCTCGCCGAGCTCGGCCCAGCGGCGGGGGAGGTCCTCGGCCAGCTCCGCGGCTTCGGCGCGCAGCCGTCGCCGCATCGACGCCGGAGCGGGAACGGCCAAGCGCCGCGCCAAGCCGCCGATGAGCGGGATCGCCGAGCGCAGCGGGAGGTCGTCGAGCGTGCGGCCGGCGTCGAGCCGTTCGAGCAGCAGGACACCGTCGTCCGGCGCGGACTCCAGCAGCCGCACCGCACCCTGGCCGGCCCATGTGGACAGTGCGAGCGGCTCGTCGGCCGATTCTTCGTCTCGCCAGCCCAGTTTCAGCACCACGGGCGTGCCGCCGGGCAGCCGCGCGGGCTGCACCACGCCGACGTAACCGTGCATGGCCTCGCCCTCGAACGTCAGGCCCCACTTCCGCGCGTACCCGGCGGCGAGGTCCGGCAGGGCGGCCAGCCACGGGACGGCGCCCGGGCCGAGCACCCGGGGCGCCCGGGCGGCGAACAGCGGCGGGACGCGGAGATCGTTCACCACCCCAGCCTGGCAGTCGCGTCCAGTGCGTTTCGTCGGGTCCCCAGCGGGCGTACGCTGGGATTTCAGGGGAAACGCAACCCCGGGAGCAGCCATGGTGGTGGAAATCCTCAGCGCCGTCGTCGTCGCGGGCGGGGCCTGGCTCGCGGCCAGCGTGCGCGTGGTGAAGCAGTACGAACGCGGCCTGGTGTACCGCTTCGGGCGGGTGCGGTCGCGGGTCGCGGAACCCGGCTTGATCCTGCTGATGCCCTTCGCGGACCGGATGCAGAAGGTCAACATGCAGATCGTGACCATGCCGGTGCCCGCCCAGGACGGCATCACCCGGGACAACGTCACCGTCCGGGTCGACGCGGTCGTCTACTTCAAGGTGATCGACCCGGTCGTCGCGGCGGTCAACGTGCAGGACTACCGGTCGGCCGTCGGCCAGGTCGCGCAGACGTCGCTGCGCTCGATCATCGGCAAGAGCGACCTCGACGACCTGCTCTCCAACCGCGAACGCCTCAACGAGGGCCTGGAGCTGATGATCGACAGCCCGGCGCTGGACTGGGGCATCCACATCGACCGCGTCGAGATCAAGGACGTCGCGCTGCCGGAGGCGATGAAGCGCTCGATGTCGCGACAGGCCGAGGCGGAGCGGGAACGGCGCGCGCGCGTCATCTCCGCCGACGGTGAGCTGCAGGCGTCGCACAAGCTCGCGCAGGCCGCGGCGAGGATGGCCGACACCCCGTCGGCGTTGCAGCTGCGGTTGCTGGAGACCGTCGTGCAGGTGTCGTCGGAGAAGAACTCGACGCTGGTGCTGCCGTTCCCGGTGGAGCTGCTGCGCTTCCTCGACGCGCAGACGCCGAAGCCCGCGGCGCCGGCCGCCGTCCCGGAACCGGAGCTCACGCTCGAGCCGGAACCCGAGGCGCCGGAAGCGAAACCGGAGGCGAACGGCCACGCGGCGCCGTCCCCGCGCAGCCCCGGCGACGCGGTGTTGCCCGCCGACTAGTTCAGCTGACCGTTGACGCCCAGGATGATCAGGGTGGTGAAGAACCCGGCCCACAGCGCGACGACGACGTAGCCGACGATCACGGCGGCCGTGGCCAGCCCGCGGCCGCCCGCCTCGCCGCGGTTCGTCTTGCTCAGCGCGATGTGGCCCATGACCAGCCCGGCGATCGCGGTGACGCCGGAGCAGAAGCCGAGGATCGAGCAGACCAGCGCCCCGATCGCGAGCGCGTTGTCCTGCCTTTGCGGCGGCACGCCGTAGGGCGGCACACCGTAGGGCGCCGGGGGCGCGTACGGCCGCCCATACGCGGGCGGGTACGGCTGCTGGTAGGCGTAGGCCGCCTGCGGCTGGCCGGGCGCGACGTACGGCGTGCCGGGGATGTGGGCGGCCGGGGTCTCGAACGCGCCGGGCGGCAGTTGGCTCGCGGGTGGCTGTTCGGTGGCCGGGGTCTCGAACGCGCCGGGGCCAGCGGGCTCGGCGGCCGGGGTTTCGAAGGCGCCGGGCTGTTGGCTCGCGGGCGGCTGCTCGGCGTGCGGCGCGGTCGCGTCGGCGTGCGGCGCGGGCGGGTCGGCGATCGCGGCGTCGGGCTCCGCGGCCGGCGGGTCGTAGTTCTCCGGCGAGTACGGCGCCGGTTCCGCGGTGGGCGGCGGGTCGTACGGCTCGGCCGGACGGTCCTTGTCCCCGGACGGGTCGGTCATGACGGGTCCCCTCGTGCGTGCAGGGCTCCCACGTTAGCGGGTCGGCACCCAGCCGTTCGCGATGATCAGGGCGACCAGCCCGGCGTTCACCACGAGCCCGGCGTAGCCCACGACGAACGCCGCGACCGCGAGGCCCCGGCCCGTCGCCTCGCCGCGCTTGGCCCTGCCGTACGCGGTGTGGCCCATGACGATCCCCGCGACGACCACGAACAGGCACAGGACGCTGCCGACGACCGAACAGACCAGCCCGCCGAGCGCCAGGCCCGGCCCCGGCCGCGGCACCTCGGCGGCCGGCTCCGGGCGCCCGTAAGGGTCATCCGGGTCGTACGGGTGGTCCATGGTCCGCCCCCTCCGCGGCGCACTCTACGGAGCGGAGGGTGAGCGCCCTCATAGCAGGGTTTCGGGATTCGGGTCATACTCACCGGTAACCCAGCGCCGGGAGCCGGCGTCGCAACCGGAAAGGGAGCCGTGATGGCCCGTCTCGCCCAGACCGCCGGCCTGACCGACGTGCAGCAGGAGATCCTGTCCACGGTCCGCTCGTTCGTGGACAAGGAGGTCATCCCGCACGCGCAGGAGCTCGAGCACTCCGACACCTACCCGGCGGACATCGTCGAGGGGATGAAGGAGATGGGCCTGTTCGGGATCACCATCCCGGAGGAGTACGGCGGGCTCGGCGAGTCGCTGCTGACCTACGCGCTGGTCGTCGAAGAGATCGCGCGCGGCTGGATGAGCGTGTCCGGCGTGATCAACACGCACTTCATCGTGGCGCACATGATTTCCCGCCACGGCACCGAGGCGCAGAAGCAGCACTTCCTGCCGCGGATGGCCACCGGCGAGGTGCGCGGCTCGTTCTCGATGTCGGAGCCGGACCTCGGCTCGGACGTCGCCGCGATCAAGACCAAGGCGAAGAAGACCGACGACGGCTACGTCATCGACGGCTCGAAGATGTGGCTGACGAACGGCGGCTCGTCGAACCTGATCGCGCTGCTCGTCAAGACGGACGAAGGCGCGGAGAAGGCGCACCAGAACCTGACGACGTTCCTCGTCGAGAAGCCGGAGGGCTTCGGCGAGGTGGCGCCGGGCCTGACCATCCCCGGCAAGATCGACAAGATGGGCTACAAGGGCGTCGACACGACCGAAGCGGTCTTCGACGGCTACAAGATCGGCGCCGACATGGTGCTCGGCGAGGCACCGGGCAAGGGCTTCGCGTACATGATGGACGGTGTCGAGGTCGGCCGCGTGAACGTCGCGGCGCGGGCCTGCGGCATCGCGATCCGCGCGTTCGAGCTGGCCGTGGAGTACGCCCAGCAGCGCAAGACGTTCGGCAAGGCGATCGCCGAGCACCAGGCCGTCGCGTTCAAGCTGGCCGAGATGGCGACCAAGGTCGAGGCGGCCCACCTGATGATGGTGAACGCGGCGCGGCTCAAGGACTCGGGCGAGCGCAACGACGTCGAAGCCGGGATGGCGAAGCTGATCGCGTCCGAGTACTGCGCCGAGGTCACGCAGGACGCGTTCCGCATCCACGGCGGCTACGGGTACTCCAAGGAGTACGAGATCGAGCGCCTGATGCGCGAGGCCCCGTTCCTGCTGATCGGCGAGGGCACGAGCGAGATCCAGAAGACGATCATCAGCCGCGGCCTGCTGCGGGAGTACAAGACGCGGTCCTGATTTCCGGGAAATGTCGACACGGCGACAAAAGTGCCCGGCCTTTCGGGGTAAGCGGCTCGCACGGTCCGGGCGTTCTTGACAAGATGGACGCCCAGACCCACGAGTGCGCAGGTGATGATGGTGAGTAGTCCTTTCGGCGGCGGCCGGGCGCCCCAAGGCCTGCCGCGGCTGCCGACCCCGCCGACCGGCTGGCCGATCGGGTCGTACGCGACCTACGGCGAGGCGCAGCAGGCCGTCGACTTCCTCGCGGACAGCGAGTTCTCCGTCAGCGACGTGACGATCGTCGGTGTCGACCTGATGCTGGTCGAGCGCGTCATCGGGAAGCTCAGCTGGGGTCGTGTGCTCGGCACCGGCGCCGTCTCGGGCGCCTGGTTCGGCTTGTTCGCCGGGCTGCTGCTCGGGCTGTTCGTCAACCAGGGCTTCGCGCTGCAGTTGCTGACCGGTCTCGTGCTGGGCGTGCTGTCCGGCCTGATGTTCGCCGCCATCGGGTACAGCATGTCGCGCGGGCGGCGGGACTTCTCGTCGGCGAGCCAGCTGGTGGCCGGCCGCTACGACGTCCTGTGCCAGCCGCGCACCGCCGAGCAGGCCCGTGAGCTGCTCGCCAAGCTCGCTCTCAAACCACCGCCGGCCACAACCTGAAAAAAGGCACCATTATCAGGGGAAAATCACAGTTCGAGCTGCAGTGGGCTGAATCGTTACCGATACTGCTTGCGGGGTGTGATCGCCCGGCATAAGTTGTCCGACACCAGTCGGGCGGCCTCGCCCAACCAGCGCGGCGGCCCGATCACTAGCACGTCGGGGTGCTGGCGCGGTTCGCCTCATCGCGTCGTGGTGCTCGTCGAGCACCACGGTATCCGGCGTGCACGCGGGTGAGGAGGCCTTATGGGGAAGAGGATCGGCGCGGGCAAACGGGGGCGCCCGCCCGGCCGCACCGCGGTCCTGCTGGGGGCAGGGGCTCTGGTGACCGGCATGCTCGCCGGTTGCGGCTCGGGCGGTGGCTTGAAGATCAACGTCTACTACGCGCCCGAAGACAGCTTCCAGAAAGTCGTCGACAACTGCAACAAGGCGGCGAACGGGAAGTACGAAATCGTCTACAACAAGCTGCAGCGCGGGGCGGACGACCAGCGCCTGCAGATGGCCAGGCGGCTCGCCGCGGGCGACACCGCGATGGACGTCCTGGGCCTCGACGTGACCTGGGTTTCGGAGTTCGCCGAGGCCGGCTGGGTCGAGGAGTGGAAGGACCAGAACAAGGCCGCGGCGACCGAGGGCGTCCTGCAGGGGCCGCTGGAAACGGCGACCTACGACGGGAAGCTCTACGCGGCCACGAAGAACACCAACGTCCAGCTGCTCTGGTACGACGACCGGATCACGCCCACGCCGCCGAAGACGTGGGACGAGATGATCGCCAAGTCCAAGGAGCTCAAGGCGCAGGGCAAGCCCTACAGCATCGTCTTCACGGGCGCGCAGTACGAAGGCCTGGTCGTCTTCTACAACACGCTGGTGCAGTCGATGGGCGGGCACATCCTGTCCGAAGACGGCAAGTCCGTCGTGCTGGACGACGGCGCGGTGAAGGCTCTCGCCCTGCTGAAGCAGATCGCGTCGTCGGGCATCACCGACCCGTCGCTGACCAACTCGAAGGAGGACGACGTCCGCCAGACGTTCCAGCGCGGTGACGCCGCGTTCGAGCTCAACTGGCCGTTCGTCTACGCCTCCTACGCCAAGGAAAAGCCGCAGGACGTCTCGCACTTCAAGTGGGCCGTCTACCCCGAGGCGCAGGCCGGCACGCCGGCCAAGACCACGATCGGCGGTTACGACCTCGGCGTCAGCTCGCTGTCGCAGCACAAGCCCGAGGCGTTCGAAGCGGCGCTGTGCCTGCGGAACGCGGAGAACCAGAAGTTCTCGGCGATCAACGACGGCGTGCCGCCGACCATCGAATCGGTGTACCACAACGACACGCCGCTCGACCCGTCGAAGCCCGCGAGCGCCGACAACCCGAACATGGCGCTCAAGTACCCGATGCGCGACGCGATCATCGACGCCATCAAGGACTCCGCGGTGCGGCCGCTGACCCCCGCCTACCAGAACATGTCGACGGTGATGTCCAAGGTCCTTTCGCCGCCGGCCGACATCGACCCGCAGGCCACCGCGAACAAGCTGCGCGAGCAGCTGAACGACGCGCTCCAGTCGAAGGGAGTGATCCCGTGACCGTCCAGGACCCGACCACGGCGGGCGCCACCGCGGCACCGGAACCCGTGTCGCACAAGAAGGGCAAGCCCGCCCTCTCCGAGGGGAAGAAGGCCGAGCGGAAGCTCGGGCTGTGGCTGTGCGCACCCGCGTTCATCGTGATGATCGCGGTCACCGGCTACCCGATCGTCTACTCGATCTGGCTGTCGCTGCAGCGTTACGACCTGCGGTTCCCCGCGCAGAAGGAGTTCATCGGCTTCGACAACTACGGGGCCGTGCTGTCCAATTCGTACTGGTGGACGGCGTTCGGCACGACCATGTTCCTGACCGTCGTGTCGGTGGCGATCGAGTTCGTGCTCGGCATGGCGCTGGCGCTGATCATGCACCGGACGCTCGTCGGACGCGGCCTGGTCCGGACGGTCGCGCTGATCCCGTACGGCATCGTCACGGTCGTCGCGGCGTTCTCGTGGTACTACGCGTGGACGCCGAAGACCGGTTACCTGGCGAACTGGCTGGCCGCGGACGGCGCCCCGCTCACCGAGCAGTGGCCGTCGATGTTCATCATCATCGGCGCCGAGGTGTGGAAGACCACGCCGTTCATGGCGCTGCTGCTGATGGCCGGCCTCGCGCTGGTGCCGGACGACCTGCTCAAGGCGGCGGCGATGGACGGCGCGAGCGCGTGGCAGCGGTTCACGAAGGTGATGCTCCCGGTGATGAAGCCGGCGATCCTGGTGGCACTGCTGTTCCGCACGCTCGACGCGTTCCGGATCTTCGACAACATCTACGTGCTCACCGGCGGCGCGCAGGACACCGGCTCGGTGTCCATGCAGACCTACGACAACCTGGTCAAGGGGCTCAACCTCGGGATCGGGTCGACGATGGCGGTGCTGATCTTCATCACGGTGGCGATCATCGCCTTCATCTTCATCAAGGTGTTCGGCACGGCCGCACCGGGTTCGGACGACGGGGGTAAGCGCTGATGGTGATGGGAACCGTCACGACGGGCCGCAAAGTCAGGTGGGGCCTGGTCGACATCCTCGTGCTGGTGTTCGCGCTGGTGCCGGTGCTCTGGGTCGTTTCGCTGTCGTTCAAGACCAAGGACACGCTGACCGACGGGTACTTCATCCCGCAGTCGTGGACCTGGCAGAACTACGCGGACATCTTCCAGACGTCGGAGTTCCTGCTGGCGCTGGTGAACTCCATCGGCATCGCGATCATCTCGACGGTGATCGCGGTGGTGCTGGGCACGATGGCCGCGTACGCGATCGCGCGGCTGGAGTTCCCCGGCAAGCAGCTGCTGGTCGGGCTCTCGCTGCTGATCGCGATGTTCCCGCAGGTGTCGCTGGTGACCCCGCTGTTCAACATCGAGCGGAACCTGGCGCTGTTCGACACCTGGCCGGGCCTGATCCTGCCCTACATCACGTTCGCCCTGCCGCTGTCGATCTACACGCTCTCGGCGTTCTTCCGGGAAATCCCGTGGGAGCTGGAAAAGGCGGCGAAGATGGACGGCGCGACGCCGGCCCAGGCGTTCCGGAAGGTGATCGCGCCGCTGGCCGCGCCGGGCGTGTTCACCACCGCGATCCTGGTGTTCATCTTCTGCTGGAACGACTTCCTGTTCGCCATCTCGCTGACGTCGACCACGGCGTCGCGCACGGTGCCGGCCGCGCTGTCGTTCTTCACCGGGTCTTCGCAGTTCGAGGACCCGACCGGGCAGGTGAGCGCGGCCGCGGTCGTGATCACCATCCCGATCATTGTGTTCGTGTTGTTCTTCCAGCGTCGCATCGTGGCGGGGCTGACCTCCGGTGCGGTGAAGGGGTAGTCATGGCTGAAATCGTCCTCGACAAGGTGTCGAAGAAGTACCCCGACGGCGCGCTCGCGGTGTCCGAAGTGGACATCACCATCGCCGACGGCGAGTTCATCATCCTGGTCGGCCCGTCCGGCTGCGGGAAGTCGACGACGCTGAACATGGTGGCGGGCCTGGAGGACATCTCCTCCGGCGAGCTGCGCATCGACGGCAAGCGCGTCAACGAGAAGGCCCCGAAGGACCGCGACATCGCGATGGTGTTCCAGTCCTACGCCCTCTACCCGCACATGAGCGTCC
Organism: Amycolatopsis stemonae; assembly: GCF_054781455.1. NCBI lineage: Bacteria > Bacillati > Actinomycetota > Actinomycetes > Pseudonocardiales > Pseudonocardiaceae > Amycolatopsis > Amycolatopsis stemonae. The sequence goes on from NZ_BAAGUJ010000008.1 coordinate 384,297, forward strand.
GGGAGAACATGGCGTTCCCGCTGCGGCTGGCGAAGGTCGACGACAAGACGGTCCGGGCGAAGGTGGAGGAGGCGGCGACGATCCTCGACCTGACCCAGCACCTGGACCGCAAGCCGGCCAACCTCTCCGGTGGTCAGCGCCAGCGCGTCGCGATGGGCCGGGCGATCGTCCGCAGCCCCAAGGCGTTCCTGATGGACGAACCACTGTCCAACCTGGACGCCAAGCTCCGCGGCCAGATGCGGACGTCGGTGTCGAAGATCCAGAAGCAGCTCGGCACCACGACGCTGTACGTGACGCACGACCAGACCGAGGCCATGACGCTGGGCGACCGCGTCGTGGTGCTGCGGGCCGGGTACGTGCAGCAGATCGGTTCGCCGCAGTTCCTCTACGACAACCCGGCGAACCTGTTCGTGGCCGGGTTCATCGGCTCGCCGTCGATGAACTTCGTCCCGGCGACGCTGGAGAACAACGAGCTGCGCAGCGCGCTGGGCACGACGCCGCTGACGGACCGCGTCCGGCAGCTGGTGGAGAAGGCGAACGCGCCGCGTGAGCTGATCGTCGGCATCCGGCCGGAGCACTTCGAGGACGCGGCGCTCGTCGAGGCGAGCCAGAAGTCCGGCGGGGCCACGTTCACCGCGCACATCGACGTGCTGGAGTCGATGGGTTCGGAGAAGTTCGCCCACTTCACGCTGGAGGGCGAAACGGCGACGTCCGAGGAACTGGCGGAGCTGGCCGCGGACAGCGGCTCGTCCGACGTCCCGGGCGCGGAGTCCCAGATCGTGGCCCGACTGTCGGCGGAGTCGTCGGCGGCGGAGAACGCGGACCTCGAGGTCTGGTACGACGCGGACAAGATCAAGCTGTTCGACCCGTCGAACGGCAAGAACCTCACCTACGAGGACTGAACCGCAAGTCCGTGAAGGCCGCCTCGAGCTCGAGGCGGCCTTCACGGCTTTCAGGCGTTCGGGAGCCGGGGAAGGATCGCGCCCGCGGCCTTGCGGGCCTGGGCGCACGTGGCGTCGCCCGCGGTTCCCGCCGTCTCCACCACGCTGATCTCCGCCAGTTCGCGGCGGCCCGGCAGGCCCGGTGCCGGCTGCGTCGTGTCGACCAGGCAGAACGCGCCCGAGAGCCGGACGCGGGCCTGGCGGCCGCCGATCGTCTCGGGCGGGTCGGCCGGCTGCGCGCCTTCGGTCGTTTCCACCGTGAGCTTGAAGCTGACCTTGCCGCGGATGCAGCTGTGGCCGGACAGCCCCGACGTCGGCTTGCTGCCGGGACCCGCCGGGTCGTCGAGGCCGTGGTCGTCCAGCATCGCGCACGGCGCCACGCGGCCCCACGACCGCTCCGGGAAGGTCAGCCTGCCGACCTTGCCCGTGGTGATCACGCCCAGCACCGAGCCGACGGCCGCGTCCGCGACGCCGCACCGGCCCGCCTGGTCGTTGCCGGCGTCGGCGACCGTCAGGTCGAGCCGGTTGCCGTCGGCGAAGGTGATCGCCCGGGTGCACGCGCTGCGGTCGTTGAACATCGACTGCTGGATCGCGACGCCGTCCGGCACCTGCCCGGGGTAGGCGTAGGGCTTGATGTTCGGATCGGAGTCGAAGGCCAGCGGCCCCACCACGATCGTGCGCGTGCCGGCCTCCGCGCGGCAGCTTTCGAACGTCGGCGCGGCCTTCGCACCGGGCGCGACCGCCGCCACGTCGAGCAGGCTGCAGTAGTCGACGGTCGCGAAGTCCCCCAGGGCGGCGGACGCGGTCAGCGGGGAAGGCCCGGCCGCCGTCTGGTCGGGCGCGGCCTCGGGCGTCGCGCACGAGGCGAGGAGGGCGCAGAGGATCGCGACAGCCAAGGACTTCAGGCGGGGGTACACGGTGTGCAAGTATCACCGTTCCGTGGCCGAAAACCAGCCCTGACGGGGACATCTCTCATTGTGTTCGGCAGGGCGCCCGCCAGACCTGCAGGTCATCGGATTTCGCCCCGGTTTCCTGAGTTTCCGCTGAGCTTCTGAATGATATTCGCTTTTATCGTCCCCTAAGGGAGCGATCCTTCCCGCGAGCGATGCGGAAGCGGGTGCGCGGGTGGTGAAGTGGGGACATCGGATCTTCGAAGAAAGGAAAAGACGATGAGCGCACCGGTCACCAGGGGGTCGCTGTCCCGTCCGCGCCACGGCCGCATGATCGGCGGCGTCTGCGCGGGCCTCGCGCGGCGCTTCGGCATGAAGCCGAACACCGTACGGCTGCTGGCCGTGCTGTCCTGCCTGCTCCCCGGCCCGCAGTTCGTGGCCTACCTGATCCTCTGGGCGGTGATCCCCTCCGAGTAAACCCGTTGGCGCGCAACGGGAAGATCGTTAGGCTGCGCCGATGGCATGGGGGGACCACTGGAGCACGATGCTGCGCGACCTCTCCGGAGATTCGTTCGAAGAGGCCTGCGAGCAGCTGTCGGACACGCTCGTGCCACGCTCGGGCTGGAACCCCGACGCGGCCGACGCACTGCCCGGGTTGCTGGGCTACGTCGAGGATCCGGACGCCGGGCACCGCGCCGACGTGTTCCAGATCGTGTACGACCTCGCCCGCCGCGCGCGCGATGCGGCGGACGAACGCTGGGGGAGTGCGTGGGCGGCTGCCGTGCCGCGGCTGGTCGCGCTGCTCGGCGACCCCGTCCGCGACGTGCGGCGGGCCGCCGCGCTGGTCCTGGGCGAGCACCCGGACCCCGAAGTGCTGCGCGCGCTGCTCGACCGCTGGCCCGGCGAGGAGTCCGAGGCGGTCCGGCTGGGGTACGTGATCGCGATCGGCGAGCTGGGCGGTGCGGACGTGCTGCCGTGGCTGGCCGAGCGCGACGAGTCCGACGCGATCCAGGCCGTCGCCGTCACGACGACGGCCCGCATCACCGGCGAAGCGCCGATCGCGCGCCTGGCCGATCTGCTGAGCCGGGACATGACGGCGTTCGCGGGCATGCACACCTACGAGCGGCCGGTCCCGGTCCACTGGGCGGCCGGACAGCTGGCGCCCAAGCCGCGGGAAGCGCTCCTGGTCGCCCTGTCCTCGCGCCCGGAACGGCGCTCGCAAGCGGTGGACGTCGCGCTGGGCGAGGTGGCCGACCGGCCGTCGGCGGTCGAGGGCCTGCTGCCGATCTTCGGCGCGATGCTGGACTCGCCGGAGCGCGCCACGGCGGCGGCGGTGCTCGGCGGCGTCGCCCCGGCGTCGGTTGAGTACGCCGACCGGCTCTTCGCCCTCGCGGACGACACGACGGCCGCGGGACACCAGGACGAAGTCCGTGACTTCGCGCTCTGGGCGTTGCTGCGCCTCAAGGACCGCCGGTGCGTCGAGCCGCTGCTCGCCCGGTTCGGCTCGCGGAAAGACGTGTTCATGCGGGGCGGGATCCCCCGCGTGCCGGGCCGCTGGAGCCGGTTCGACGCGCTGGGGGCCCACGAGACGCTGATGGACGCCCCGGAGTTCGCGCCCGAGTTCCTGCCGTGGATCGGCGAGACGCTCGACCGCAGCGTCAACCGGTTCACGATCTGGCCGTTGACCCGGCTCCTGCAGGCCTGGGGCCCGGCAGGAGCGCCGGCGACCGGGCATGTGGCGCGGCAGCTCGGCGCCGACGACCCGCTGACGGTCGGGTGGTGCGCCGACACGCTCGCCGAAATCGGCGGCGACTCGGCACTGCCGGCCCTCCGGAAAGTGGTGAAGGGCCGGCGGCGGCCGTGGAAGGTCCGTGCCGCCGCGGCGACGGCGGTCGGGCGCCTCGGCGGCGACCCGGCCGCGGCGCTGAACCTGCTGGAGGAGGGCATCAAGGCCGGCGAGGCCTCGGCGCTCGGCTGGACGGCGTCACTGGGAACGATCGGTGCCCCGCTCGAGAGCACGCTGCGCCGGTGCGGGCCGAACGAGGAATGGGTCGAGGTGGCGCTGGCCCACGCACTGGGCCGGGTCACCGGCGACGTCGAGGAGGTGCTGCCGGTGCTGCTGCGGAAGCTGGACGACGTCCAGGCGCAGTGGATCGGCTTCCCCGTGACCCGTGCGATGCGTGCGCTGGCGACGTTGGGGCCGTTGCCCGCGCAAGTGGCGCCCGTGCTGAGTGAGCTCCTGGCCCGCGATGAGCGCTTCTCGGCGTCGGACGGGTGTGCCCTGTTCCGCGCCGACGAGGCGTTCCGCCGCGACGCCGCACAGGCGCTGGCGAACTGCGCCGGCTGACGTCAGGGACGCCAGCAGGACATCGCGCGGTCGATCTCCTGCTCGTCGAGCGGCGGGCGGGGCAGCTCCGAGGGCTTGCCGGGCTCGGCGCGGAGCCCGTCGAGCAGCATGCCGAGGCTGCGGCGCCACAGGTCCGGGTCGACCGCGCACGTGAACTCGACGACCGAGCCGACCATCATGTGCACGAGCGCCATGTCCGACGGGGCGAAATCCGCCCGGAGCCCACCGGCGTCCTGCGCCCGCTCGATGAGCTGTGTGATCAACGGCACCATGCGGGCTTTCTCTTCGGCGACGTGCTCGTGGCCGAACTTGTTGGACAGCATGATCTCGCGCAGCCCGCGGTCGGCGGAGTGCATCTCGGCCGCTTTCCACGTGAAGTCGACGAACGCCTGCCACGCGTCATCCGCCTTCAACGCTTCCGACGCGAGATCGCCGATCTCCTCCATCCGCTCGGCGAACATGGCCTCGACCAGGTGTTCCTTGCTGGGGAACCGGCGGTAGACCGTGCCGACGCCGAGGCCGGCGTGGTGCGCGATGTCGTCCAGCGTGGCCTCGAGCCCGCGCTGGCCGAACACCTCGCGGGCCGACGCCAGGATGCGACGGCGGTTGAGTTCAGCGTCACGCCGCAGCGGCCGCGCCGGTGCGGCGGGACCAGCGTCCCGTGCCATGCCGTCCAGTCTAACGCGTCAAGTAGAGGCACCTTCTCCGGTTCTTGTGTACCTTGGGTCGCGTAAGGGGAGATACCTACTCCACATACTGTCTTGATCACTCCCAGTGAGGGGACACCCATGTCCGAATCCACCCTCGAGGTCGCGCCGCCGGGGGACGTGCGCGCCGCCGAGAACCCGCACCACAGCCGCAGATGGCTGATCCTGGTGATGATCGGCATCGCGCAGCTGATGGTCGTGCTGGACGCGACCGTCGTGAACATCGCGCTGCCGTCCGCGCAGGTCGACCTGGGCTTCTCCAACGACGCGCGCCAATGGGTCGTCACGGCGTACGCGCTGGCGTTCGGCAGCCTGTTGCTGCTCGGCGGCCGTCTCGCCGACCTGTTCGGGCGCAAGAACACGCTGCTCGTCGGCCTGGCCGGCTTCGCCGCGGTGTCCGCCCTCGGCGGCTTCGCGACCAACATCGAGATGCTGCTGATCGCCCGCGCGGCGCAGGGTGTCTTCGGCGCGCTGCTCGCGCCCGCCACCCTTTCGCTGCTCACCACGACGTTCACCGACCCGAAGGAACGCGGCCGCGCGTTCGGCGTGTTCGGCGCCATCGGCGGTGGCGGCGCGGCGGTCGGGCTGCTGCTCGGCGGCGTGCTCACCGAGTACCTCGACTGGCGCTGGTGCATGTTCGTGAACATCATCTTCGCGGTCGTCGCGTTCGCCGGCAGCTCGGTCCTGCTGCGCAACCAGCGCGACGCCGGGCCGCGCCCGAAGCTCGACCTGCCGGGCACGATCACCGCGTCGGCCGGTCTGTTCGCGCTGGTCTACGGCTTCGCGAACGCGGAGTCGGACTCGTGGTCGTCGGTCTCGGTGTGGGGCTTCCTCGGGGCGGGCGTCGTGCTGCTGGGCGTGTTCGCGTGGCTGCAGCAGCGCGTCTCGCACCCGCTGCTCCCGCTGCGCGTGCTGCTCGACCGCAACCGCGGCGGCTCGTACCTGGCGATGTTCCTGCTGGCGATCGGGATGTTCGCGATCTTCCTGTTCCTGACGTTCTACGTGCAGCAGAACCTGAAGTTCACGCCGATCCAGAGCGGCGTCGGCTTCCTGCCGATGGTGGCGACGCTGATGCTGGCGGCGACGACGGCGACGGCCGTGCTGCTGCCGCGTTTCGGCCCGCGCCCGCTGGTCCCGACGGGCATGGCGATCGCGGCGGCCGGCCTGTTCTGGCTGAGCGGCATCGGCCTCGACAGCACGTACGCGTCGGGCGTGCTCGGCCCGCTGCTGGTGATGGGCTTCGGCATCGGCCTGGCGATGGCGCCGGCGATGAGCGTCGCGACGTTCGGCGTCGAGGCGCACGACGCGGGCGTCGCGTCGGCGGCGGTCAACACGATGCAGCAGGTGGGCGGCTCGATCGGCACGGCGCTGCTGTCGACCCTGGCGGGCAACGCGGCCACGTCGTACCTCGCGGGCAAGGTCCCGACCCCGCAACTGGCGGCCGAGGCGGCGATCGAGAGCTACACCACGGCGTTCACGTGGGCCGCGGTGATCTTCGCGGCCGGCGCGCTGATCAGCGGCCTGCTGCTGCGCCCGGGCGTCCCGAAGGGCGAAGCCGCACCCGGCGCCGTCCACATGTGAGCGGTCTGCCGCAGCTCGTCGTGAGGTGTTCAGGGCGGTTCCAACCGCCCTGAACACCTCACGACCGGCGGGAGCGCAGGGTCTCGATGACCTCGTCGTCCCAGCGGTGGGTCCGGATCAGGCGGTACCGTTCCGCCGCCACCCACATGTACGCCTCCGCGTCCGTGCGGTCGCCGATCAGGTCCGCCTGCCGCAGCATGCCCACCACCGGGACGAACTCCTCGTCGAACCACCGCTGGGCCACGCTCACCCGGTCGCAGAACTTGCCTTCGTCCTGCATCAGGCGGAAGCCCCACGCCTCCACGTGCTCGCCCAGCTTCGCGTAGTCCCACGGGTCCGACACGATCACCGACGCCCGGGCGTGGCCCGTCAGCGGCACGCGCTCCAGGAACAGGCGGCGGTAGTCCTTGACGATCAGGTCGCCGCGGTGGCGGATGCCGCTCGGGTCCAGTTTGGTCCGGACGACCGTCACGTACGCCTCTATTGTGGACAGTCCCTGCGCGATCGCCACCGAAACCCGGTGGTGGCCGTCGATGATGAAGTGCAGCTCGCCCACCCGGTACACCTCGATCGGCGGGATCTCCTCGCCCCGGCGGGCCGCCAGGGCCAGGCGCTCCCAGCGTTCGCGGACGCGGCCGGACGTCGGGCGGAAGCGGCGGTCGAAGTCGCGGCTGCGGTCGACCGTGCCGACGATCGAGTCCAGCTTGATCACCCGCAGCCCGATCCGGGTCTCGCCGGCGTAGCCGAGCGCCTCCACCACCTCGTGGAACGGCAGCATGATGTTGACGTCGTCGGGCTCGCGCCGCAGCCACGTTGAAAGCCGCGAGAGCACCTGGCCCCGGCGCGCGCGGAGGAAGTCGTTCTCCGCGTCGGCGCGGGGGAACCCCGTCTCTTTCATGAGAACTCCATGATCCGGTGGCCCACCACGTTGCGGATCCGGGTTTCGCCGACGACCCGGTCCGGGACCGGCTCGCCGTGGGGGTGGATGTGCCCGTGCAGCAGCCACTTCGGCCGCAGCACGTCGATCGTGCGGTGCAGGCACGCGAACCCGCGGTGCGGCGGGTCCGCCCGGTCGCCCAGGTCCAGCGGCGGCGAGTGCGTCAGCAGGACGTCGACGTCCCGGCCGTCGCGACGCCGGCGCCACCGGGCGCGCCGCACCAGACCGCGGGCGCGGCGGGCCTGCTGGCGCTGCGTCCACTGGTTCGGCCCGTCGTTGTAGCGGATCGAGCCGCCGAGCCCGGCGAACCGGATCCCGGCGACGTCGACGACCCGGCCGTCGGCGTTGATGCCGCCCGCCGGGCCCGGCCACGCCGTCGGGAAACCGTCCTTCATGGACAGCCCGCCGTAGCGCGTGTAGCCGCTCAGGTCCGGGTCGTGGTTGCCGGGCACGAACACGCACGGCACGTCGAGCGCGCCGGCCAGGAACGCGAGGTAGTCGTAGGGGAGGTCGCCCGCGCCGATGACGAGGTCGACCGAGCAGGCGCGGACCGCGCTGGTCCACAGCCGCTCGTCGACCTCGTCGGAGACGACCAGCGCTTTCGGCACCCACCCAGGGTACGACGCCGCGGCACTACTTCATGCCGTGCGCGAACCCGGGGTCGGCGACGATGACGGAAGTGATGACGACGATCCAGAGCACGCTGAGCGCGAGCGCCCAGAACTTGAGGTTGGACAGCATCCGGGACATGACGAACACTCCGAGGGGGAAGAGGAGGGACTAGAGCCAGCCGTTCTTCCGGAATATTCGGTACAGCAGCAGGCAGATCGCGAGGATCACCGTGATCACCAGCGGGTACCCGAACTTCCAGTGCAGCTCGGGCATGTAGTCGAAGTTCATCCCGTAGATGCCCGCGATCATCGTCGGGATGGTGATGATCGCCGCCCACGACGTGATCTTGCGCATGTCGGTGTTCTGCTGCAGGGAGATCTTCGCGACGGTCGCGTCGACCAGGGTGGACAGCAGCTCGTCGAACGCCGCCACCCGCTCGGACACCGTCGTGAGGTGGTCGGCGACGTCGCGGAAGTACGAGCGGACCTCGTCCGGCACCAGCCGCGTGTAGCCCTCGGCCAGCCGCTGGACCGGCGTGGCGAGCGGCATCACCGCGCGGCGCAGTTCGAGGACTTCCCGCTTCATCAGGTAGATCTGCTCGGCGCTGACCAGCGACCGGGGCGCGAAGACCTGCGCCTCCATGACGTCGATGTCGTTCTCGATCCGGCCCGTGACGTCGAGGTAGTGGTCGACGACGTGGTCGGCGATCGCGTGCACGACCGCGGACGGCCCCAGCTTGAGCCGCTCGGGGTCGTCGTCGAGCTCACGGCGCAGCCGCGCCAGGCCGGAGTGGTTCCCGTGGCGGACGGTGATCACGAAGTCCCGGCCGAGGAACACCATGAGCTCGCCGGTTTCGACGATCTCGTTCGCCGTGGTGGGGGACTCGTGTTCGACGTACCGGACGGTCTTGACCACCAGGAACAGCGTGTCGTCGTACCGCTCCAGCTTCGGGCGCTGGTGCGCTTCGAGCGCGTCCTCGACCGCCAGCTCGTGCAGGCCGAAGGTCTCCGCGATGCCCTGGATCTGCTGCGAGTCCGGCTCGTGCAACCCGATCCAGACGAACCCCTCGTGCCGCTTGCGGACCTCTTTGATCGCTTCGACGTGCGTCCAGCGGCCGGGCAGGCGCTCCCCGGCGACGTACACCGCGCAGTCGACGACGTACGCGGACAGCGGCACCGGGACCGGGCGCACGGGAACGGCGCCCTTGTTGCCGCGGCCGCGCAGGCCGCCGAGCGAAGGAATGGCAGGCATGGGTTCTCCTGGGCGTCGTGCGACGTCGTGCGAGACGACTGACCAGGGGCGGACCGCGTCCGCCCGGCGAGGCACCAGCGTTCCCGGGGAGAGAAAAGGCCTACCTGGAGACGACCCGTGAGGTGGGAACGCTGGGACTACTAGGGAGCGGACTATCGCCACTACTCATCGGGGTTCCTCACCTCCTTCGGGCCGGGTGGAGAGTGGTGGGGCTCGCGTTGACGCGCGAGAACCAATGGTTGAGGGTACTCCTCACTACGGATGCGTGTCGTACCAGCCTCACGCGGTGTTACGCGACGGGAGAATGACGAGTGCAGTTCGGTCGGTACTACGAGGAGTTCGAGGTCGGTGCGGTCTACAAGCACTGGCCGGGCAAAACGGTCACCGAATACGACGACCACCTGTTCTGCCTGATCACCATGAACCACCACCCGCTGCACCTGGACGCGCACTACGCGGAGGAGACCACCGACTTCGGCAAGAACGTCGTGGTCGGCAACTACGTCTATTCGCTGCTGCTGGGCATGTCCGTGCCCGACGTCTCCGGCAAGGCCATCGCGAACCTCGAGGTCGAGTCCCTCAAGCACGTCAAGCCGACGTTCCACGGCGACACCATCTACGGCGAGACCGAGGTGCTGGACAAGACGCCGTCGAAGTCCAAGGACGACCGCGGCGTCGTGTACGTCGAGACGCGCGGCTACAAGCAGGACGGCCTGATCGTGTGCACCTTCCGGCGAAAGGTGATGGTGCCCAAGCGCTCCTACGGGGAGACTCGGGGCGGGGAGCAGCCGGGCCGGCCGGTGCCGCACGAGTGAGGCTCTGATGGACCTGGACCGGATCAAGGAAGTACTCCGCACTTTCGCGGAAGTCGAGGCCCGCGGGGTCTCCCCGCTGTACGAGCACCTGGCGTTGCAGGCGGCCGCGGACGACGACGTCGCGGGCCTGCTCGCTTCGGCGCGCGACGGCGAGGTGCGGGCGACGCTGCTGATGGCGACCGCGCACCGGCTCGTGCAGGCCGACCCGATCCACCCGCTCTCGCGGTACTACCCGTCCCTGGGCGGCTTCGACGGCGTCGACTCCGAGACCTGGCCGCTGTTCCGGTCGTTCCTGCTGGAGCGGGCCGACAAGGCGCGCGCCCTCATCGCCGCGCGCTACACCCAGACGAACGAGGTCCGCCGGGCGGCGCTGCTGTACCCGGGCGTCACCCGGGCGGCGAAGGAGGCCGGCGGGAAGGTCGCCCTGCTGGAGGTCGGCTGCAGCGCGGGTCTCCTGCTCGGGCTCGACCGCTTCGGTTACCGCTACCAGTGCGACGGCGGCGAGCAGCTGACGGCGGGCCCGGCGAAGGCCGCGGTCGGGCTGCACTGCGCGCTGGACCTGGCACCGGGCGCGGTGGCGCCGAAGCTGCCGAAGAAGCTCGCGGTGACGGCGCGGGCGGGGCTCGACCGGGCCCCCGTCGACCTGGCGGACGAGGACGAGCTGGCGTGGCTGGAGGCGTGCGTCTGGGCCGACCAGCCGGACCGCATCCGGCTGCTGCGCACGGCGGCGGCCGAGCAGGCGAAGCACCGCCCGGCGCTGATCGCGGGCGACGGGGTCGACGACCTGGAGGCGGCCGCGGCCACGCTGGACGGGCCGCTGGTGGTGGTGACGAGCCACGCGCTCGCGTACTTCCCGGCGCCCCGGCGCGCGGAGTTCGTCTCGAAGCTGGCTTCGCTCGCGGAGTCGCGGCCGTTGTGGTGGGTTTCGGAGGAGTTCTACGGCGCCGGGCTCGAGACGGTGCTGCCGGGGCGGTCGGACCTCGCCGGGTCCGACGGCCTCGCGACGCTGGGCGTCGTCCGGTGGGAGGACGGCAAGGCGGAGGCCCACGCCCTGGCCCGGACCGCTCCGCACGGGCAGCGGATGACCTGGCTGCCGCTGTAGCCCAGTCCCGTGAAGGCCTCCTCGCCGGCTTTAGTGGCCGGAAAGGGGGCCTTCGCGGCTTTTCAGGCCCGCGGAAGCGCCTTCCACTCACGCAGGGTCACGTACAGGAGATCCACCAGCTGCCCGGCCGTCTCCAGGGCCGACAGGTCTGCCGCATCGGACCAACGGGTGTCCGTGGCGTCGTCACCCGCGGTGAGCACGCCGCCCGTCACCGAGCAGGCGTAGTCGTGGATTTCGTACGGCCCGCGCGTCACGGTCCCGATCACTGTGCCGGGAATCACGTCGAGCCCGGTCTCCTCCCGAAGCTCGCGGATTACGGCCTGTTCGTCCGATTCGCCCGGTTCGACTCGGCCACCCGGCAGCGACCATTGCCCCGAACCGGGGTCGTTCGCGCGCCGGATGAGCAGCAACCGGCCACGTCGGTCGAAGGTGATGCCGCCGACGCAGCGGATCGTGGTGCCGAGGGGACCGTCCATGTCCCGAAGGGTAGACGTGACCGACTTGAAAACGGATGTCCTGTACACGGAGAGTAGCCGTACGGTACACTTCGGACCGCGTGCTGACCCAAGCGCGGGACTTACCTCCCCTGTGCCTGTTCAGTGCGGTACAACGTAAAAAGTCAGGTTTTGGTTGTTGTCCGGTGTCACCGTAAGAGACGGGATTTGATCGCGGTGAACGTGAAGAAGATTGCGGGCCTCGCCGGTATCGCGTTGGTGCTGTTCTTCGTCATTGCGCAGCCGGGGCAGGCTGCGGGCCTCGTCGGCAACATCGTCGACTTCCTGCGCAGCTCGGCCGAATCGGTGATCACCTTCGTCAGCAACGTGTTCAAGGGCTGACAGCGGGGCTACCCTCGACCTATGTTCGCGCCTCGCGATCCCGACGAGTACCTCCTCGACACCGAGCGGCGGGTCATCCGGATCCGCCGCCACTGGGCGGTGCTGCTGTGGGACACCTTCGAAGCGGCCGCGCTGCTGGCCGTCTGCGTCCTGGTGTCCTACCTGCTGCCACCGGCGCTGTACATCGGCCAGAACGTCCTCTGGTACGTGGCGCTGCTCGTCGTCCTCCGGTTCGCCTACGTGGTGATGGAGTGGTGGGTCGAGCGCCTGGTGGTCACCGACAAGCGGTTCGTGATGACCACCGGGGTGTTCACCACCAAGGTGCTGATGATGCCCATCAGCAAGGTCACCGACCTCAGCTACGTGCGCACCGCCACCGGCCGCATGATGGGGTACGGCACGATGGTGGTCGAGTCGGCCGGTCAGATCCAGGCCCTCAACCGCATCGACTACCTGCCGCGGCCCGAAGAGTTCTACGACACGATCTCCGAGCTCGTCTTCGGTGACAAGCAAAAGCAGGCCGAGCGCTTCTCGATGATCAAGGCCCAGCGCGCCGCGCGCGGCAAGAAGCCGGTCGGCTGAGCCGTCCCGCCGCGCCTGTGACGCAGCGCATCGTCGACAATGGACCCGATGCGCATCGACCTGCACGCCCACTCCACCGCTTCCGACGGCACCGACTCGCCGGCCGGGCTCGTCGCCGCGGCCGGTGAAGCCGGGCTCGACGTCGTCGCGATCACGGACCACGACACCACCGCGGGCTGGGCCCCCGCCTCCGCGGCCATCCCGCCGGGCCTGACCCTGGTCCCCGGCGCCGAGCTGTCGACGGTGTCGACCGACCCCGAGACGGGCCGCCAGATCAGCGTCCACCTGCTGGCCTACCTCTTCGACCCGACGGCCGAGGCCGTGGTCACCGAGCAGACCCGGCTGCGGGTCGAGCGCCGCACGCGGCTGCGCCGGATGGCCGAGCGGATGGCCGCCGACGGACTCCCGATCGACGCCGACGAGATCTTCGGCCTGCTCCCCGAGGACTCCCCGCCGGGGCGGCCGCACCTGGCGCAGGCGCTGGTCCGGGCCGGCCTGGTCAAGACCGTCGACGAGGCCTTCGCCGACTACCTGAGCCCCCGGCGCGGCTACTACGTCGCCCGCCGCGACACGCCGGTCGAGGAGGCCATCGACATGATCGCCGCGGCCGGCGGCGTCACGGTCATCGCGCACCCCTTCGCCTTCAGCCGCGGTGCCACGATCAGCGAAGACACCCTGGCCGGCCTGGCCGAGCGCGGGCTCACCGGCGTCGAGGCCGACCACCCGAACCACGACGCGCCGACGCGGGCCCGCACCCGCGAGCTGGCCGGCGAGCTCGGCCTGCTCGTCACCGGGTCCAGTGACTACCACGGCACGAACAAGACGATCGCGCTCGGCGAGTGCACCACCGACCCCGGGCAGCTCGAGGAACTCGTTTCGCGCGCGACCGGCTTCCAGGTCGTGAAGGGCTGAGATGGCGATCGCCGACTTCTTCGACGCGAAGCTCTTCATGAGCGCGACGATCACCCTGGTCGTCATCATGGACCCGCCGGGCACCGTGCCGGTGTTCCTCAGCCTGGTCGGCCGCAAGCCGATGGCGGTCCGCGCCCGGGCCGCGCGCCAGGCCGTCCTGGTGTCGCTGCTGGTCATCAGCCTGTTCGCGGTCGCGGGTCAGGCGATCCTGGCCTACCTCGGCATCGGCATCCCCGCGCTGCAGGGCGCCGGCGGCCTGCTGCTCCTGCTCATCTCGCTGCAGCTGCTCACCGGCAACGGCCACGAGCCGGAGGCCGCGGCGGAGGACGTCAACATCGCGCTCGTCCCGCTCGGCACGCCGCTGCTGGCCGGGCCCGGCGCGATCGCCGCGACCATCGTGTTCGTCCGGCAGGCCGACGGGCACATCGGCGCGTACATCGCGCTGGCGCTGGCGATCGTGATGACGCACTTCGTCATCTACGTCTGCATGCGCTACTCCGGCGTGGTCATCCGGCTGATCAAGGAAAGCGGCATCACGCTGCTGGCCAAGGTGGCCGGCCTGCTGCTCGCGGCCATCGCCGTGGAGCTCGTCGCGAACTCCGTGCGCGGGTTCATCGCCGGCGGCAACTGACCCCGCCTTTCGGGTTGTCCTGCCGGACAGGAACCGGCGGGTTCGTTGACATCGTTGGCACGCTTCGCGCAGCCTTGACCTCAGCTCAGCGCTTGAAACGATTCAATTCGCGTGCGGAGGCCTCGATGAAGTGGCTCAGAGCAGTCCTGCCGGTCACGGTCCTGGTGGCGAGCGGCGTGGTCGCCGCGCCCGTCACGGCCGCCGTGGCCGCGCCGGGCTGGCAGAAGTACGTCGTCGCACCCTCGAGCCGGGACGTGCGGCCGGTGAAGGTGCTGTCGACCAGCGGCGACGTCACGAACCCGGACGGCCTGCTCGGCCGGGGCGTCACGACATTGAAGCGGCAGGCGCCGCCGCCGAAGCCGGCGTGGCCCGCCGGGAGCACGGCCGCCGCGTCGTCGTTCCACGCGCCGAACAACGGCGGCAACGGCCAGCCGCGCACATACGCGCCGGGCAACGCGATCGACGGCAACACCGACACCTTCTGGAACGACGACACGATCGGCGCCTACCCCGACGTCCTGACCATCACCTCGGCCGCGCCGGTCGCGCTCCCGGGCGTCACCCTGCTGTCCAGCGTGGACGGCGTGCCGCAGGACTTCACGGTGGAGGTGCTGGACGCGGGCGCGTGGCGGGTCGCGGCTTCCGTGACCGGCAACACCGCCGTGCAGCGCGCGATCCCGTTCGACCGGCCGGTCACGACCGACCAGGTCCGGATCACCGCGACGAAGGACCAGAACACGCCGTCGGGCGAGTTCAGCCGGGTCACCGAGGTCTGGCCGGGCCTGGTCGCCGACCAGCCGGTGCCGGTGGCGGTGGTGGACTTCGGCAAGGTCGTCGCGGGCTACCCGAAGATCTCGTTCGCGGGCGCGTCGGCGAACCGGCCCGGCGTCCGGCTGTCGTTCTCGGAAACCCAGCAGTACCTCGGCGAACGCTCCGACTTCACGCGGTCGGACTTCTCCGGCGGACCGGGCAGCGACCAGTACGCCGTGCCGGCGACGCCGGCCGTCTGGCGGGACACGAAGGGCTGCCAGGTCGGCACCCAGGTGTGCGCGGACGGCCTGCACGGCTTCCGCTACCTGCGGATCAGCCTCGACGCGCTGGCCTCGGACGCGCCGGCCGCGCAACCGTCCGGCGAGGTGCGGATCAACGGCGTCTCGCTCGACTTCACGCCCTACCTCGGCACACCGGACAGCTACCGCGGCTGGTTCGAGTCGTCGGACGAGGACCTCGACAAGTACTGGTACGCCGCGTCCTACACCAACGAACTGGGCATGGACACCTTCCGCGCGTCCGATGTGGACCCGCGCGGCGCGTTTTCGCCTTCGCTGGACGGGAAACTGGTGCTGCACGACGGCGCGAAGCGCGACCGTGACCCGTACGTCGGCGACGTCGCGGTGTCCGGGCTCACCGAGTACCTGACGCACCAGGACGGCACGGCGGCGAAGAACGTCCTGGCCGACTTGGCCGACCACCAGCGCGCGGACGGCTGGATCCCGCCCGCGTCGATCAACAACTACACGCTGCCGCTGTTCGACTATCCGCTCTGGTGGGTGACTGCCAGCTGGGACTACGTGCTCTACACCGGCGACAACGCGTACGCGGCTTCGTACTACTCAAACCTCGTGAAGACGCTCGACACGTGGTACCCGTCGGTCACCGATTCGCGCGGGTTGCTCGCGAAGGGCCTTAACGGCACCAGCGGCTACGGCGACTACGCGTTCCTGCCGCGTACGGGCGAAGTGACGTACTACAACGCGTTGTACGTCCGGGCGCTGCAGGGTGCGGCGGGCCTGGCGCGCGCGACGGGCCACCTGGCGGACGCGGATCGGTGGCTCGCGCGGGCTTCCGGCGTCGCGGCGGCCGTGAACGCCTATTTGTGGGATCCGGCAGCCGGGGCGTACCTCGACTCGGGGACGGGCGCGGTGCGCCACGGCCAGGACGGCAACAGCCAGGCGATCGTCGCCGGGATCGCGTCGCCCGCGCAGGCCACCTCCGCGCTGGCCCGGCTCGCGGCGGGCGCGTTGCCCTACGGGAACCCGTTCATGGACAACGACACTCTCGTCTCCGACGGCACGAAGCGCGTGTACGCGTTCACGTCGTTCCCGGAGCTGCAGGCACGGTTCCGGACCGGGCAGGCGGACTCGGCGATCGACCAGATCAAGCGGATGTACGGCTGGATGACCTCGCACGACCCGGGCATCACGGCGTGGGAAGGCATCGGCGACGGCGGTTCGCACTACGAGCAGGGCTACACGTCGGCCGCGCACGGCTGGTCGACCGGCGTCGTCCCGGCGCTGACGAACGAGCTTCTGGGCGTCTCACCGACTTCGCCGGGCTTCGCGACGTGGACGGTTTCGCCGCACCCAGGCGGAGTCTCCTGGGCGCGCGGAGCGGTTCCGACGCCGAAGGGCGCGTTGTCGGCTTCGTGGTCTCAGAAGGGCTCGGTGTTTTCGCTGACGGTCACGGCTCCGCAGGGGACGTCCGGTTCGCTGGTGGTCCCGTCCGGCCGCTTGGTGCTGCTGGACGGCCGTCCGCTGCGCGCAGCGGGCCCCCTCACCGTCTCGGGCGGCACGCACACGGTGCTGGTGGTGCGGTAGCGCGGAAAGTGTCGGGGGCTCCGCCACCCGAACCCCCGAAAAAACTGTCGGTGGTGGTGCGTAGCGTGGGCCGGGTGAAGGAGCAAATGGGCTTCGATTTCGGCGTCGCGCAACCGGTGCGGCTCACGAAGGTCTCGCCGGCGCGGCTGGCGACCTTCGACGACTGCCCGCGCCGGTACCGGCTCGCGTACCTCGAACGGCCGACCCCGCAGCGCACCGGGCCGTGGGCGCACAGCACCCTGGGCGCGGTGGTGCACAACGCGCTGCGGGCGTTGTTCGACCTGCCGGTGCTCAAGCGCGTGCCGCAGCGGGCGGTGGCGCTGGTGGCGGAGTTCTGGAAGGACGCCGGCTTCGAGAGCGACGAGCAGGCCGCGCGGTACCGGGCGCGGGCCAAGGGGTGGGTGGCGGAGTACGTCGAGGACAACGACGTCAGCCACGACCCGGTCGGGCTCGAGCGGTGGGTGTCGGCGCCGGTCACGGCGACGCCGGGGGAGCGGCCGTCGATGATCATCGAGGGCCGCGCGGACCGGATCGACGCGCGTGCGGGGGAGCTGGTGATCGTCGACTACAAGACGGGGCGCCGTCCGCCGGACGAGTACGAGGCCCGGGCGTCGCAAGCCCTCGCGCTGTACGCGGTAGCGGCGGCGCGGACGCTGCGGATGCCGTGCACGACGGTCGAACTGCACCACCTCCCGACGGGCACCATCGCGGCGGCCGAGCACACGACGGACAGCCTGCGCCGGCACCTGCAACGCGCCGAAGAGACCGCCGGGGACCTCCGGCTCGCCACGGATACCCTGGACGCGGGCGGCGACGGGGACGTGCTGTTCCCGCCCCGCCCGGATCGTCGTTGCGCCTGGTGCGACTTCAGGCCGAGCTGCGCGGCGGGACAGGAAGCGGCCCCGGCGGCGCAGCCGTGGGACCTGCTCGCGCCCTGAGAGGGAGGGAAAGTGGCTTCACCGGACACCGGCGAACTGTCGACACAGCCGTTCCCCGTGGACGAAGCGCAGACCGTCCCGCAGGAACGAGTCACCCCGCAGCGCATCGAAGGCGACCCCGAAGAGCCTGCCACCGAGCCGGCGAAAGAGCGCGGCCGCTGGTGGCGGGGGTTCACGGGCTCACTGGCGGCCGGTCTCACGGTCCTGGCCCTCGGGGTGCTGCTGGTGGCCGGAATCGACTTCTACCAGGGTGTCCCGGGCCCGGGGGCGGTAATGCTGATCGGCCACCCGGTGGCGGCGGTGCTGGCCTTGCTGGCCCAGCGCGTGGCGGACCGCCGCAACGGCCTCCCGGCCGGCGGCGCAGGCCTGGCCGTAGTCCTGTTCACGGTCTCGGCACTGACCCTCTTCTGGCTGACCTGACCCCAACCACGCGTGATGGGGCCGGGCATCACTTCAGGGCGGTCAGGGTGTCGCCGCGTTGCTCCAGCAGGACCGGGCCGGCCGCGGCCAGGCGGACCACGCCCGGGTAGCCGCGGCGGTCCACGCCCACCGTGCGGATCGTCGAGCCGTCGTTCTCGTTCAGCACCGCCAGGCCGCCCTTGATCGGGACCACCAGCTGCTGCGCGAACAGGATTCCCGGCCCGGACGCGCTGCTCAACGTCCAGCGCGGCGAAAGGTCGTCACGGGACAGCGCCACCACCTTCGAGCCGCTGAACCAGTAGACGTTCTGCGTCGTCTGGGTCGTCGCCTCGACGCCGCCCGCGGGGTCGGCGGCCAGGTCGGCCGGGGGCACGTCGAGCGGGTACGCCGCGCGCTGGGAGCCGTCGCCGTTGTAGATCACCAGCAGCTTCTGGTCCGGCAGGACCACCGCCGTCAGCTCGCCGGACATCGCGATCACGTGTGCCCGCTTGCCCGCCAGCACGCTGCTGAACGACACCGACGGCTCGTCGTCCTTGTCCGGCGCCGCCTTGTAGACCGTCAGGCGGTCGGCCGGGTCGCCGGGGCAGCGCTCGATCACGCCGACCTTGCCCGACGCCGCCGCGACCGTGCCGTAGGTGCAGCCGGTGCGGGGCTGCTTGCCCGCGTTGACCAGCGCCGGGACCTGGCCGTACTCGGCGCTCTGCACCAGGTCGTCGCGCCACGTGGTGAGGAGCTTCTTGCCCGTCGCCGTCACGTGCGAGCCGTCGCCGACCAGGCGCGTGCCCAGCTCCGCGTTGCCGTTGCGCTGCGCGGTGATCCGGCCGGTGCCCGGGTCCAGCTGCGTGACTTCGCTGCAGCCCGAAGACTTCGAGAAGACGGCGTTCAGCCGCCCCCACGTCTCGTTCATCGTGCACAACGGCAGGTCACGCGTGTAGTGCCAGCGGATCTGGCCGGTCAGCGGGTCGCGGGCCGCGACCTCACCGCCGTCCGCCGTCGCCACCGCGTCGCCCGCCACGACCGGGACCGGCGTCGCGCCGCTGCGCGCGCTCCAGATTTCGGCCAGCGACCCCGGCACCTTGTCCGGCGCCGCGGGCAGCGGCGGGGGCGGCGCCGCCTCGGTCCGGTCGGTGGCCGCGCTGTCGCTCGTCATGCCGACGACCAGCGCGACCGCGACCACGACCACCGCGATCAAAGCCGCGATCACCCGGTCCCGCCCGCGGTTCCAAGGCGAGCGACGCGCCTTGACCCGCGGGGCGGGCGGAGTGGACTCGACGTCCTCGAGGACGTCTTCGGAGCCGTAGTCAGGGGCCTCTTCGGGCGCCTTTTCGACGTCGCTCACTTACCCGACCCCCGCTGCGTAGGCCTCAGTCTGCCGACGCAGGTGTATCAGAAGTCGCCGCGGGGCGGCGACGGCGGCGCCGCCGAGCCGGCCGCTCGGCGTTCTCGCCGGCTTCCTTCTCGGTGGCCGGGCCGGTCGTCTCCGGGGCGGTGCCGCGGGTGCGGCGACGCGTCCGGGTGCGGCCTTCCGAAGCCTCTTCCGACGTCGAAGCCGCGGCCTTGTCCGCCGCCTCGACGGCTTCGGCCGCCCGCGAACCACCGCGGGTGCGCTTGCGCGGGGCCCGGGTGCGCTTGCGCGGCGCGTCTTCCGAAGCCTCCTCGCCGGGCTTGCCCCGGCCGCGGCCGCGCTTCTTGCCGCCCAGGTCCTCTTCCACTTCGGCGCCCAGGCCCGCGCGGGTGCGCTTGGCCAGCGGCAGCCGCCCGGTGGTGCCCTCCGGGATGCCCAGGTCCTCGTACAGGTGCTTCGACGACGAGTAGGTCTCGACCGGCTCCGGCTTGTCGAGGCCCAGGGTGTCCGAGATCAGCTTCCAGCGCGGCTCTTCGTCCCAGTCGACGAGGGTGACCGCGACGCCGGTGCGCCCGGCGCGGCCGGTGCGGCCGATCCGGTGGACGTAGGTCTTCTCGTCGTCCGGGCACTGGTAGTTGATGACGTGCGTGACGTCGTCGATGTCGATGCCGCGGGCGGCGACGTCGGTCGCGACCAGCACGTCGACCTTGCCGGAGCGGAACGCGCGCAGGGCCTGCTCGCGGGCGCCCTGGCCGAGGTCGCCGTGTACGGCGGCGGCCGCGAAACCGCGCTCGACCAGGTCGTCGGCCACCTTCTGCGCGGTGCGCTTGGTGCGGCTGAAGATCATGGTGAGACCGCGGTCGGCCGCCTGCAGGATCCGGGCGATGACCTCGGGCTTGTCCATCGAGTGCGCGCGGTAGACGAACTGGGTGGTGCGCTCGTGGACCGCGCCGGCGTCGTTCTCCTCGGCGCGGATGTGGGTCGGCTGGCGCAGGAAGGTGCGGGCCAGGGTGATGATCGGGCCGGGCATGGTGGCCGAGAACAGCATCGTCTGGCGCTCGTCGGGGACCATCCGCAGGATGCGCTCGATGTCGGGCAGGAAGCCCAGGTCGAGCATCTCGTCGGCCTCGTCCAGCACGAGCCCGCGGACCTTGCCCAGCACCAGGTGCTGCTGCTCGGCCAGGTCCAGGAGCCGGCCGGGGGTGCCGATCACGACGTCGACGCCCTTGCGCAGCGCTTCGATCTGCGGCTCGTAGGGGCGGCCGCCGTAGATGGCCAGCGTGCGGATGCCGAGGTGCTTGCCGGCGCCCTTGAGGTCGTTGGCGACCTGGATGCACAGCTCGCGGGTCGGGACCACGACCAGCACCTGCGGGGTGCCGTCGCCGGGGACCTGCACGCGGTGCAGCAGCGGGACACCGAAGCCGAGGGTCTTGCCCATGCCGGTGCGGGCCTGGCCGATGAGGTCGTCGCCGGCCATCGCGAGCGGCAGCGTGAGCGCCTGGATCGCGAAGGTCCGCTCGATGCCGGCCTCGCCCAGGGCCTTGACGATCTCCGGCTTGACGCCGAAGGACGCGAAGGTCGGGGCCTCGGGCTCGACGTCGACGCCCGCCTGAAGCGGGTGCGACGTGTCGAGCGCGGCCGGGCCGGTCTCGCTGTGTTCCAGCGCGACGGCGGGGGTCTGTTCGGTTGTGGGAATTTCTGCGGTCAGGGTGATCGCCTCTCTCGTGACCAGCGCGCACCGCCGTTGGTCCGCTCGACACTCGACCGGGAGTAAACCCTGGTCCCTGGCGCTGATCTGGAGCGCGGAACCGTTCCGTCCCGGGAATGCCGGAAGAGGCGTGCACGCACATTGCAGTACGTCGGCAAGCCACGTGACCTGCCTGTTTCCCGACGCCGGTATGGCGTACGGAAGCTTGATGTCAATCGCAGTGTACCTGGTCAGCAGTTTTTCGACAGTACCCGGCACGCCGGAACCAGTGGGATCGGTCTCGTCCCGACACGCCCGGGTGCTTCGGCGATACCCTGCCCCCGTGACCGAGCCGAAAGAGATCTCAGAGGGCGTCGTAGACCTTCTGGGTGTGATCGCCTACCTCGAACTTTCCGCGTTCGACCGAATGGCCGAAGACGCGCGGAGCGCCCCGACCCTCGCCGGGCGGGCCGCGCTGGCGCAGATGGCGGCCGCGGAGATCGGTCACTACGGCCTGCTCGCCCAGCACCTGGCCGGCCACGACGTGAAGATCGAAGACGCGATGACGCCGTTCGTGGCCCAGGTCGACGCCTGGCACGCCTCGACGCCGCCGAAGTCGTGGCTGGAGTCGCTGGTCAAGGCCTACGTCGGCGACGGGCTGGCCGCCGACCTCTACCGGGAGATCGCCAGCTGGCTCGACCCGGAGACCAAGGACCTCGTGCTCACCGTGCTCGCCGACACCGGCCACTCCGCCTTCGCCGAACGCGAGGTCGCGGCCGGCATCGAGGCCGACCCGAAGACCCGCGACAAGCTCGCGCTGTGGGGGCGCCGCCTGCTCGGCGAGGCGCTCACCCAGGCCCAGTACGTCGTCGCCGAGCGCGACGGCTTGGCCGAGCTCATCATCGGCGGTTCGGGCGACCTCTCCGGAATTGCGGCGCTGTTCCGGAGGTTGCAACAGGGGCACACCAAGCGCATGCAGGCGCTCGGCCTGGGCTGACCCCGATGGAGTACGACGACGTGACGACGCGGTCCGGCGCGGTCATGCGCCACCGGAACGAGCCGGTTCGGTTAGCCTTGGCCGGCACATCCCTTTCGAATTTCCAGCGGAGGTCCCACGTGGAGGTCAAGATCGGCATCAAGGACACGCCGCGCGAGCTGGTGGTGTCCAGTGGCCAGTCTCCCGAAGAGGTGGAGAAGCTGGTCGCCGAGGCCCTGACGGCCGGTGACGGGCTCTTCCGCATCAACGACGAGAAGGGACGCAAGTACATCGTCCCGTCCGACCGCATCGCGTACGTCGAGATCGCCCCGTCCGACGTCCGCAAGGTCGGCTTCGGCGTCGGCGACTGACTCGTAGCCCGTTCGGAGGCCACCCCGGGACGTCCCCGGGGTGGCCTTCGTGCGTCCGGGGTTCACCGGATCGGTCGGTTCTCCTTGGTGTGTCGCGATTCCGGCCCTTAGCTTCGGCATCCGATCCGGTGTCACAGGACCCGGACGGGACACCCCCGGGAGCTACCAGCATGACCACTGTCGAGCCGTTGGCCGGCGATGTGGCGGACCTCGTGCGGACCACCCTTTCCGCGCACAAAGCGCTGTTCCTCGCCACTTCGGGCAGCGACGGCCCCTGGGTCGGCGGCGTGTACTTCGCCGAGAGCGGGCCGTTCACGCTGAACCTGGTGCTCGAGGACCGCGGCCGCACGCTGGCCGCCGTCCGGGAGAACCCGGTCGTGTCGGTGGTGGTCTCGACGGGCTCGCCGATGCAGCCGTTCCTGCAGGCCCAGGCGCTCGCGGAGGTCGTCCCGGCCGAAGACGACCCGCTGGTGCGCGAGCTGCTCGTCGCGAAGGTGCCGGAGGCGGAGCCGTTCCTCGGCGCCCCGGTCACGGCGATCCGGCTGAGCGTGCGGAAGTGGCGCGCGACGGACATCCCGAACGGCTGGCTGCCGGGCCGCGAGCTGCCCGGGCCGCGCACCTCCTGAGCCGGCCGGTGCGGCCGCCGCGCGGGGTGGCCGCCCCGGCTCCGAAGTCCGTGAATGGCACATCGAGGGACTTCAAGTCCCTCGATGTGCCATTCACGGCGTTTCTCAGGCGTTGAGTTCTTCCAGGGTCGTCGGCACGGGGAACGGCGGAGTGCTCGTGCCCATGATCCGGTAGCGGCCCCACGGGTCCGGGTCGGAGAGCTCACCCGTCGCCGAGTGGGTGCCGGCCTGGATGGTGACCGGCTTCTTCTTGCCGCCCGCCAGCTTCGTCAGCTCGTCGTTGACCGCCACCCGGCCGTACCAGCGGTAGTAGCCGTCGATCGGCTGGAAGTAGCCGCGCAGCTCGACCGTCGCCGTCAGCGAAACGCCGTCGACCACCAGCGTCGCTTCGCCGCTGTAGCCGTCTTCGTCGTGCTCACTCATGACGTTTCCTCCAGCGACTCCGAAGCGCGGCCCAGCTGGACCACCTTGTTGGCTTCCAGGGGCTGGTTCGGGTCGATGACCACGCCGTTCTGGCGGGTCAGCCCGTCGATGGCCGCCCAGATGATCTGCGTCAGGTACTCCACGACCGCGTCGCGGCCCATCGAGCGGCGGTCCAGCCACCACTCGCCGGTGTTCTGGACCATGCCGACGATGCCGTGCGCCCACGGCTCGGCCGCGCCGGAGTCCATGTTGAACATCCGCATGTAGTCGCCGAGCAGCGCGGTGAGCGCCGTCGCGATCAGTTCCTTGTCCTCGGCCACGACGTCCGAGCCGGCCGGCTTCTCCGGACGGCCGTGCGCGAGCAGCCGGTACAGGTTCGGGTGTTCCTCGATGACCGTGAAGAACGCGTCGAGCGCCATCCGGATCCGCGGCACCGGCGCGAGTTCGGCGTTGATCGCGGGGATCAGCCGCTCGAAGAGGATCTCCGTGCCGCGCTGGCCGAGGGCGACGTACAGATCGGCCTTGTCGTCGAAGTGCCGGTACAGCACGGGTTTCGTGACGCCCGCCTCCGCGGCGACGTCCTCCATGCCGAGGTCCGGGCCGTGCGTGTCGAGCGCCCGCAGCGCGGCTTCGACGAACTCCTTGCGCCGCGCGATCCGGTGCTTGCGCCAGCGGTCGCGCCGGGCGTCGCCGGTCGCCTCCTCGTCGCGGGAAGACGACCTGGACTGCTTGCCGGAGCGCTTGACACGTTCGATCACCCGGGTCATGCTACCAGAGGTAACTGTTACCTCAAGTTACATGTTGCGGAAGGGGTGTCGGCGATGACGCGGACGCTGAAGGAACCGGATCGCGAGAAGACCGCGGACCGCCTGCTGAAGTCCTCGGCGAACAAGTTCTACGACCCCGACGTCGACATCGACTGGACGGCGCCGCTGGTCGAGGGCAAGCGCTTCATCCTCGATGAGCGCTCCTCGCTGTACGGCACCGAACTCTGGGACAAGCTGACCTCCGAGCAGCGCATCGAGCTGGGCAAGCACGAGGTCGCGAGCGTCGCGACGACCGGGCTCTGGTTCGAGATCCTCCTGATGCAGATGCTGCTCAAGGAGGTCTACGAAGAGGACCCGACGTCCGCGCACGCCCAGTTCGCGCTCACCGAGATCGCCGACGAGTGCCGGCACTCGACGATGTTCGCGCGGATGGCGTCGCGGATCGGCTGCCCCGCCTACGGCCCGGTGCCGTGGCTGCGGAAGCTGGCGAAGCTGATGCCGTCGATCTCCTACGGCCCGGCGCGCTACGGCGCGATCCTGGTCGCCGAGGAGGTCCTGGACCGGCTGCAGCGCGAGCAGATGAACGACGAGGGCGTCCAGCCGCTGGTCCGCATGGTCAACCGGATCCACGTGCTCGAAGAGGCCCGCCACGTCACCTTCGCCCGCGAAGAGGTCACGCGCGGGATGGCGAAGCTGTCGAAGGCCGAGATCGCCTACCAGCAGTTCATCATCGCGCTGATCTCGTACTTCGTGACGCGGGCGTTCATCAACCCGAACGTCTACAAGGCGGTCGGCATCCGGCCGCGTGACGGTGTCGAAGCGGCCCTGAACAACCCGCACTGGCAGGGGACGATCGCGTGGGCCGGGGAGAAGATCATGCCGTTCCTGGAGGAGTCCGGCCTGGTCGGGCTGCCCGGGAAGTACTTCTGGCGCAAGTCGTTCCTGCTCCCGGCGGGCCGATGACGACCGCGTCGCGGCTCCGGGACCCGTCGATCGAGCACCGGTTCGTCGCGAGCGACGGCGCCGCGCTGCACGTCTCGCAGACCGGGCCGGCGGACTCCGCGGTCACCTTGGTGCTGGTGCACGGCTGGACGCAGGACCACCGGACCTGGGACTTCGTGCTGCCGCACCTCGACCCCGGCGTGCGCGTGCTGCGCTACGACCTGCGCGGCCACGGCGGTTCGGCACACGCCCGGCGGGGCTCGGCGACGATCGCGCGGCTCGCGGACGACCTCGCCGAGCTGGTCGCCGACCGCGTCCCGGCCGGACCCCTGGTCCTGGCCGGGCACTCGATGGGCGGCATGACGCTCATGGTGCTGGCCGAACGGCACCCGGCGCTCGTCCGGGAGCGGCTGGCCGGGGCGGCGTTCGTCGCGACGTCGTCGGGGGACATGGACCAGCTGACGCTCGGCTTCCCGGGCCTGGCCGGGCGCAGCGTCACGCGCTTCGAACCGCGGCTGGCCCGCCTGCTGGCGGGGCTCCGGAGCGAGACGCTGCGGATGCGGCCGGGCATGGTCCGCTCGGGCGCCCGCAAGCTCGTGTTCGGCGACCGGCCCGGCCGGGCCGAGGTGGACAGCGTCGTCGACCAGCTGCTGTGCGCGCACCCGGCGAGCGCGGGCCTGTTCCTGGACGCGATCGCGGCCCACCGCGGCGTCGGCGGGCTGGGCGCCCTGTGCGACGTGCCGTCGGTGGTGCTGGCGGGGGAGAAGGACCGGCTCTGCCCGCTGGCGCACGCCAAGGTGATCGCCGAAGAGCTGCCGCACGCCGAGTTCGTCCGCTACCCCGGCGCGGGCCACATGCTGCCGCAGGAACGCCCCTACGAAGTGGCGCGCCGCATCTCCGCCCTGGTCCGCGCCGCCGCCCGCTGACCGGCCCCGGCACTTTCCCGGGAAAGTGCCGGGGTCAGCGGGTCAGGAGTCCTTGAGCGGGAAGCCGCCGCCGATGCCGCGCCAGGCCAGGTTGGCCGTCAGCGCCACCGCTTCCTCGCGGCTCATCGACTGGTGGTGCTGCAGCCAGAACCGGGCGCTGACCTGGCTCATCCCGACCAGCCCGACGGCCAGCAGCCGCGCCTTGTCCTCGTCGAGGCCCGCGTCCGCCGTGATCGTCTCGGTGATCGCGTCCACGCTCGCCGACGTCGCGCGGTCGACCGCTTCCTGGACCGCCGGCTCGCCGCGCAGGTCGGACTCGAACACCATCCGGAACGCGCCCGCGTCCTCGCTGACGAAGTCGAAGAACGCGCCGACCGTGGCCGGGACGCGCTGCTTGTTCTCCGTCGTCGAGTCCAGCGCGTTCTGCACGCGCTTCACCAGCTCGTCGACGTGGCTCTCGAGCAGCGCGATGTACAGGTCGAGCTTGCCGGGGAAGTGCTGGTAGAGCACCGGCTTGCTGACGCCCGCGACCTCGGCGATCTCGTCCATGGCGGCGGCGTGGTAGCCGTTCTCGGCGAAGACCCGCTGCGCCGCGGCGAGGAGCTGGGCCCGCCGTTCCGTCCGGGGCAGGCGCACCCCACGTTGCTGCAGCCGCGTCATCTCCGTCATGCTCTTCCTCCCGTCATCACACCTTCGACGGGCGGGGTCGCCACCGCGTGAAGTCGCCCTGAAGATTACTCGCCGGTACGTGTGCCGTGCCAAGGGTCGGGCATTCTGGATCCGTGAACACCCCCGTGAAGGCGCGGGCGCCGCTGACCCACGTGCCCCTTTCGACCAGGGAACTGCCGTCCCTCGACCCGATCCTGCCGCCGTGGCCGGCGACGTTCGAAGAGGTCGGCACGGCCCGGCTGCACGTCCGCCGCACGCCGGGCCCGGACGGCGTCCCGGCCGTGTACGTGCACGGCCTCGGCGGCTCGTCGACGAACTGGACCGACCTGGCCGCGCTGCTCGCGCCGGTCGCCGGCGGCACCGCGCCCGACCTGCCCGGCTTCGGCTACTCCGAGCCCGAGGCGGGGTTCGACTTCAGCCTCCAAGCGCACGCGGACGTCGTCGCGCGGCACATCGAGGACGTCGGCGCGCCGGTGCACCTGCTCGGCAACTCGATGGGCGGGGCGATCGCGCTGCTCATCGCCGAACGGCGCCCGGAGCTGGTCAAGACCCTGACGCTCATCTCGCCCGCGATGCCGGACCGCCGCCTCGACCCGCGGCGGCTGTCGGACCCGCGGATGGCGCTCGCCTACCTGCCGCTGGTCGGCGCCCGCGTGCGGGCGCAGCTGGCCGCGCTCGGTCCGCGGGAACGCGCCGCGCAGGTGATCAAGCTGTGCTTCGCCGACCCGTCGCGGTTCCCGGAGCAGCGGCTCGACGAGCTGGAGCAGGAGCACGGTGCCCGGGCGGGGTTCGCCTGGGCCGCGCCGGCGATGGCGCGCAGCACGTTCGCGATCTTCCGGGCTTGGTCGACGCTCGGGAAGGCGTCGCTGTGGTCGGCCGCGCCGCGCGTCCGGGCGCCGACGCTGGTGGTGTGGGGCCGGGACGACCGGGTCATCTCCGTGCGGCGCGCGATGCGGACGGCGAAGGTGATCCCGGCCGCGCGGTTGCTGGTGCTCCCGAGGACCGGGCACGTGGCGCAGATGGAACGGCCGATCGTCGTCGCGAAGGCGGTCCTGGGCATGTGGGAGCACGTGGAAGCCGGGACCTGGTAACCCGAAAGGGTGACAACTGATCGCCGGGTCATCCGCCAGTCGCCGATAACGGTTCGGTGGCGCTGTGGCACCCTGGTGCGGTGGATCGGGTGAAGCAGGACGCGCGAGGCGAAGATCGGCGGTCACCTCACCGCGCGTCGGCCCGCCGCTCGACCCACAGCTCCGCGGAGCCCGAGGACCCGCCGCGGACCGGGCAGTACCGCCCGGCCAAGCCGCAGGCCCAGCGCATCGGCGAAGACCGCTACCGCCCGGGTGGCCGGCGGACCGCCGCCGAGCCGCTGAGCGCCTCCTGGAAGCCGCACGACCCGGAAAGCCGGGAGCCGAAGAAGGAGCCGCCGGCGAAGTCCGGCATCGCGAAGCTCACCAAGACCTACGGCTGGCGCGTCTACGCCCTGCCGATCCTCGTCGTGCTGACCGTGCTCGTCGTGGTCAACACGGCCAACAGCCCGGCCGAGCCGATCGCCGAGCAGGGCGCCGCCAACGGCATCGAGTCCGCGGGCGGCGACGCGGCGGGCGGCGCCATCGACGGCAACGGCGAGCAGACCATCCCGGAGAACCCGGCCACCCCGGTCGACCTCAAGGTGCCGACCGCCGACCTGCCCGACGGCGGCCCGTTCACGCAGGCCGGCGCCGGCAAGTGGCACGTCGTGGCCGGCAGCGGCCCGAAGGTCGGCACCGGGAAGCTGTACACCTACACCGTCGAGGTGGAGGACGGGATCGACCCGGCGAGCTACGCGGGTGACGACGCCTTCGCGACCGCCGTCCAGGGCACTCTGTCCGATCCCAAGAGCTGGACGTGGGACGGCAAGATCGCGCTGCAGCGCGTCGACGCCAACTTCCCCAACCCGTCCTTCAGGGTGAGCCTCACCACGCCCGAGACCACGCACCGGGCCGACGCCTGCGGGTTCCAGATCACCTTCGAGGCGTCCTGCTACCGCAAGAGCCTCGGCCGCGTGCTGATCAACCTGTCCCGCTGGGTGCGCGGCGCCAAGGCGTTCGGCGCCGACATGACCGGGTACCGGCAGTACGCCATCAACCACGAGGTCGGGCACGCCCTGGGCAACCAGCACGTCGGGTGCGGCGGCAACGACCAGCCCGCGCCGGTGATGATGCAGCAGTCGTTCGGCGTCGCCGACGACTACGTCTCGATGCTCAACGACATCCCCGGCGGCGACAAGGGCAAGGTGGCCAAGGACGGCCGCGTCTGCAAGCCCAACGCCTGGCCGAACCCGTCGGCGAAGACCCAGCAGTAGCGCGTCCCACCATCCGGACGCGGGAAGGTCTATTTGCCTGCGCGCGTTGTGCATAGTGGGATGGACGCGATCCGCGCGCGAGATGGAGGACCAATGTCAGCACTGCCGCCGCTCGTCGAGCCGGCTGCCGAGCTCACCAAGGAAGAGGTGGCCCGGTACAGCCGTCACCTGATCATCCCGGACGTCGGGGTGAGCGGGCAGAAGCGGCTGAAGAACGCGAAGGTCCTGGTGATCGGGGCCGGCGGCCTCGGCAGCCCCGCGCTGCTGTACCTGGCCGCGGCCGGGGTCGGCACGCTCGGCATCGTCGACTTCGACGTCGTGGACGAGTCGAACCTGCAGCGCCAGGTCATCCACGGCCAGTCCGACGTCGGCAAGCTCAAGGCCGCGTCCGCGCAGGAGTCGATCGCGGAGATCAACCCGCTGGTCAAGGTGCACCTGCACACCGACCGGCTGGACTCGTCGAACGCGCTCGAGATCTTCGAGCAGTACGACCTGATCGTCGACGGCACCGACAACTTCGCGACGCGCTACCTGGTCAACGACGCCGCCGTGATCCTCGGCAAGCCGTACGTCTGGGGCTCGATCTTCCGGTTCGAGGGCCAGGTCAGCGTGTTCTGGGAGGACGCGCCGAACG
Source organism: Amycolatopsis stemonae (assembly GCF_054781455.1). NCBI lineage: Bacteria > Bacillati > Actinomycetota > Actinomycetes > Pseudonocardiales > Pseudonocardiaceae > Amycolatopsis > Amycolatopsis stemonae. Next base: position 414,106 of record NZ_BAAGUJ010000008.1, read on the forward strand.
GCAAGGGCCTCAACTACCGCGACCTCTACCCGGAGCCGCCGCCCCCGGGCATGGTGCCCTCCTGCGCCGAGGGTGGCGTGCTGGGTGTGCTGTGCGCGTCCATCGGCTCGATCATGGTGACCGAGGCGATCAAGCTCATCACCGGCATCGGCGAGCCGCTGCTCGGGCGGCTCATCAGCTACGACGCGCTGGAGATGAAGTACCGCGAGGTCAAGATCCGCAAGGACCCGGACACCCCGAAGATCACCGAGCTGATCGACTACGAGGCGTTCTGCGGTGTCGTGTCGGACGAAGCCGCTTCGGCGGCGTCGGGCAGCACGATCACCCCGGCCGAGCTCAAGGCCAAGTTCGACAGCGGCGAGAACTTCGCGCTGATCGACGTCCGCGAGCCGCACGAATACGAGATCGTCAACATCAAGGGCGCGACGCTGATCCCGAAGGACCGGATCCTCTCGGGCGAGGCGCTGGCGGAGCTGCCGCAGGACAAGCCGATCGTCCTGCACTGCAAGTCCGGTGCCCGGTCCGCCGAGGCCCTCGCCGCGCTGCACGCGGCCGGGTTCAAGGACGCGACGCACCTCGGTGGCGGCGTCCTCGCCTGGGCCAAGCAGATCGACCCGAGCCTGCCGACCTACTGACAGTCGCTCTTCCCCGAGGGGCACCCCGCCGGCTCCCAAGGCCGAAGGGGTGCCCCTCGTGGCGTTTCGTCCGAGTCCTAAAACACTGCGTGACCAGCGCGTCTTCTCGTTCGTGGACCACCCGGCCGGGTACCGTGACCCGTTGTGCGGACAACCCTCGAACGTCCTCCGGCGCACGTCTGCGCGGCCTTCGGCGGCGTTGACGACGGCAGCGAGCCGATGCCGGGCTCGACGGCGTGGCGCTGCGGAGACCTCGTGTTCAAGCCGGTCACCGACAAGGCCAAGACCCTGTGGACGGCCCGCGCGCTCGACTACGCCGACGAGCCGGGCCTGCGGGTCGCGAAGCCGGTCCGCTCCAGCGACGGCCGCTGGATCGTCGGCGGCTGGACGGCGTCGCGGTTCGTCGCCGGCACGCCGGAACACCGCGGCGACGCGTCGGTGCTCGCGGCGGTGAAGCTGCACCGCGCGACCATCGGCCTGCCCCGGCCGGACTTCATCTCCGGCCGTCGCGACGTCGACGCGATCGCGGACCGCGTGGCGTGGGAAGAGCTCGAGGTCCCGCTCGAGGAGACGAAGGGCGGCCGCTGGTTCGAGGTCCTCGCGGGTGCCCGCCGCCCGATCCGCCTGCCGTCGCAGGTGGCGCACGGCGAGCTGCTGGCCGGCCTGCTGTTCGACGGCGACGCGGCCCCGGGCGTGGTGGACTTCGTCCCGTACTACCGCCCGGGCGAGTACGGCGCGGCCATCGTCGCGGTGGACGCCCTGGCCTGGGGCGGCGCGACCCGGGAGCTGCTGGAGCGGTGGGCGCACCTGCCGGAGTGGCCGCAACTGCTGCTGCGCGCGGTGTTGTTCCGGTTGGCGGCCAATGCGCTGAACCCGCGGTCGACGCAGGCCTCGTTGGACGGCTTGCGGATGGCGGCCCGTGAGGTGAGCGGCGTCCTGTGACGGGGGCCACGCACCTCACCGCCGGGGGCCCGTGAGTCCCGCCGCAATGTCAACTGCCTGAAACATTCGGTCGATTCCGAGTAACACGGCCTCCTTAGCGTCAGGGCGTTCCCGCTGACCGAGGAGGTGCCCGTGCCGCAGGTCGACACCCATTGCCCGTACTGCGCGTTGCAGTGCGGCATGCGCCTCGACGGCGTCCGCGTGACGCAGCGGGACTTCCCGGTGAACGCCGGCGGCCTGTGCCAGAAGGGCTGGACTTCGGGCAGCCTCCTCACGTCGCCGCGGCGGCTGACCACCCCGATGATCCGCGTCGACGGCGCGCTCGAACCCGTCAGCTGGGACTTCGCCCTCGACTTCGTCGCGCGCAAGCTGCAGGAGATCCAGCGGGAAAACGGCCCGGACGCCGTCGCGGTCTTCGGTGGCGGCGGGCTGACCAACGAGAAGGCCTACCTGCTCGGCAAGTTCGCCCGGGTCGCGCTCGGGACGTCGCAGATCGACTACAACGGCCGGTTCTGCATGTCGTCGGCCGCCGCGGCCGGGATCAAGGCCTTCGGGGCGGACCGCGGGATGCCGTTCCCCGTCACCGATCTCAAGGGCGCCGACGTCGTGCTGCTCGCCGGGGCGAACCCGGCCGAGACGATGCCGCCGTTCACCCGGCACCTGCGGGGCGCCGATCTGATCGTCGTCGACCCGCGGCGCACGCCGACGGCCGAGCTGGCGACCCTGCACCTCGCGCCCGCGCCCGGCACCGATCTCGCACTGGCGCTGGGGATCCTGCACGCGGTCGTCGAAGGCGGCCACCTCAACCAGTCCTATGTGGATGATCGGACGTGCGGCTTCGACGCGGTGTGGCGGATCGCCGCGAGCTGGTGGCCGGAACGCGCCGAACGCGTCACCGGCGTCCCGGCCGCCGACATGCGCCTCGCCGCCGCCAAGCTCGCCGGCGCGCGCAACGCCTACGTCCTCACCGCCCGCGGCACCGAGCAGCACGCCACCGGCACCGCGAACGTCGGCGGCTGGATCAACCTCGCGCTCTCACTCGGCCTGCCGGGCCGGGAGGGCTCCGGTTACGGCTGCCTCACCGGCCAGGGCAACGGCCAGGGCGGCCGCGAGCACGGCCAGAAAGCCGACCAGCTGCCCGGCTACCGCAAGCTCGACGACCCGGCCGCGCGCGAGTACGTCGCCGGCGTCTGGGGCGTCGACCCGGACAGCCTGCCCTGGCCCGGCCGCTCGGCCACCGAACTCCTCGAAGCGCTCGGCACCGAGGACGGCCCGAGGGCGCTGATGGTGTTCGGCAGCAACGTGGTCGTCTCGGCTCCGCGTGCCCAGCGCGTCCAAAATCGACTGTCCGCTCTGGACTTCCTGGTTGTCGCGGACTTCGTCCTCTCGGAGACCGCGGCCATGGCCGACGTCGTCTTCCCGGTGACGCAGTGGGCCGAGGAGAGCGGCACGCTGACCAACCTCGAAGGCCGGGTTCTCCTGCGCCGCAAGGCGCTGGACCCGCCTCCCGGCGTCCGGTCCGATCTGGACGTCCTCAACGGACTCGCGGCGCGGCTGGGGCGGTCAGGCTTCCCGGCCGACCCCGAGGCGGTGTTCGAGGAGCTGCGGATCGCGTCCAAGGGCGGTGTCGCCGACTACTCCGGCGTCACCTACGACCGGCTGCGCGACGGCGAGGCCCTCCACTGGCCGGTTCCGTCGCCGGAACACCCTGGCACGCCCCGGATGTTCCTCGACGCCTTCGCGCATCCGGACGGCCGCGCCCGGTTCACCCCGGTCGAGCACACCGGCCCCGCCGAACTGCCCGACGACGAGTTCCCGCTGCAGGCCACCACCGGGCGAGTCCTGCAGCACTACCAGTCGGGCGCGCAGACCCGGCTGATCCAGGAGCTGAACGACGTCGTCCCGGACGTGTACGTCGAGGTGCACCCGGACACCGCCAAGCGTGCCGGGCTCGAGGAAGGCGACCGGGCGCGGATCCGGTCCCGTCGCGGCGAGACGTTCGCGCGCGTCCGGTTCGTCCCGAGTCTCAAGCCGGACCTCGTCTTCCTGCCGTTCCACTTCCCCGGTGAGCAGCGCGCGAACCTGGTCACCAACCCGGCGCTCGACCCGGTCAGCCGGATGCCGGAGTTCAAGGTGTGTGCCGTGTCCCTGTCTACCGTGGATGGTGCCGCATGAGTCCCCGTGACGTCGTCATCGTCGGGTACGGCATGGCCGGTGCCCGGCTGGCCGACGACATCCGGCGCCGTGATCCGGTCGCCGAACGCGTCCGGCTGACCGTGCTCGGCTCGGAGAAGCACGCCGCCTACAACCGCATTCTGCTGTCGGCCGTCGTCGCCGGGGGGATGAGTGCCGAGAGCGTCCGGCTGCACGACGACGAGTGGGCCACCCGGCACGACATCGACCTCCGGCTCGGCGTCGACGTCACCCGGATCGACCGCGAGAAGCGCTGCGTGGAACTGACCGACGGGTCCACTGTGGACTACGACGCGCTCGTGCTGGCCACGGGGGCCAACCCGTGGATCCCGCCCGTCGAAGGCCTCGAAGCCGGGCCGGGCGTGGTCGCGTTCCGGAGTCTCGACGACTGCGCCAAGATCCTCGACGCCGCCCGCCACGGCGCGCCGGTCGCCGTCCTCGGTGGCGGCCTGCTCGGCCTCGAAGCCGCCCGCGGTCTGGCCGGGCGCGGGAACCAGGTGACCGTCGTGCACCCGCTGGGGCACGTCATGGAACGCCAGCTCGACCCGGCCGCCGGGCACGTGCTGGCCCGGCAGCTCACCGGCATGGGCGTCACCTTCAAGTTCGGCGCCACCGCCGCCCGTTACCTGCCCGGCGACGGGCTCAAGCTCGACGACGGCACGCTCGTCCCGGCCGACCTGGTCGTCGTGGCCGCCGGAGTCCGCGCCGAGACGAGCCTGGCCGAGGACGCCGGCCTCGACGTCGACCGGGGCATTCTCGTCGACGACGTCCTGCGCAGCAGCGACGGCCGGATCCACGCGCTCGGCGACTGCGCCCGGCACCCCGGCGCGCCCGCCGGGCTGATCCAGCCGGCGTGGGAGCAGGCCGAGGTGCTCGCCGACGTCCTGACCGGCACGAACGCGGCCGCCCGCTACCGCGGCACCACGGCCGTCACCCGGCTCAAGGCCCGCGGGATCGACCTCGCGGCCCTGGGCGAAACGCAGCTCGACGCCGATACCCCGGACGCCGAGGTGCTGACCTTCAACGACCCCACCGGCGGGCGCTACGGCAAGCTCGTCGTCCGCGAAAACCGCGTCACCGGGGCGATCCTGCTCGGCCTGCCCGACGCGGCCGCCTCGATCACCCAGTTCCACGACCGCGGCACGCCGCTGCCGGAAGACCGGCTCGCGGTGCTGCTCGGCCGCGCGCTGCCCCACGGCAGCGCCCAGGCGGCCGGCCCGGCCGACCTGCCCGCCGCGACGGTGATCTGCCGCTGCACCAACGTCACCAAGAGCCGCCTGGTCGAGGCCTGGAAGGCCGGGGCCACCGACACTCCCGCACTGGCGCGGGCCACGCGGGCCACCACGGGCTGCGGCGGCTGCACGGACACCGTCGGCGGCATCGCGAACTGGCTCGCGGCGCAATGAACCCGTACGACAAGGAGACCGCGATGGCCCACCGAGGCAAGCACTGGATCGAGCACTGGGAGCCCGAGAACGAGGAGTTCTGGGCGTCCACCGGCAAGAAGATCGCCCGCCGCAACCTCTGGTTCTCCGTGTTCGCCGAGCACATCGGCTTCTCGATCTGGACACTGTGGTCGGTCATCGTCCTGTTCATGGGCAAGGACTACGGCTTCGACGCCGCCGACAAGTTCCTGCTCGTCTCGACGCCGACGCTGGTCGGCGGCGTGATGCGGCTGCCCTACACCTTCGCCGTGGCGAAGTTCGGCGGTCGCAACTGGACGGTCGTCAGCGCGGCCCTGCTGCTCATCCCGACGATCCTGGCCGCGGTCGTGCTGCACCCCGGCACGTCGCTCGGCACGTTCCTGCTGGTGGCGGCGCTCGGCGGTGTCGGCGGTGGCAACTTCGCGTCGTCCATGACGAACATCAACACGTTCTACCCGGAGAAGCACAAGGGCTGGGCGCTCGGCCTCAACGCCGGCGGCGGCAACCTCGGCGTCGCGGCGATCCAGCTCGTCGGGCTCCTGGTGATCGGCACGGCGGGCGCGACCGCGCCGCGGATCGTGCTCTACGTCTACGTCCCGCTGATCGTCGTCGCCGCGCTGTGCGCGTACTTCTACATGGACAACCTGGCCACGGTGAAGGGCGACACCAAGGCGATGCGCGAGGTTGTCAAGGACCCGCACACCTGGGTGATGTCGTTCCTCTACGTCGGCACGTTCGGCTCGTTCATCGGCTACAGCTTCGCGTTCGGCCTGGTGCTGCAGAACCAGTTCGGCCGCAGCCCCCTGCAGGCGGCCGCGGTGACGTTCCTCGGCCCGCTGCTCGGCTCGCTTTCGCGGCCGGCGGGCGGCTGGCTCGCCGACCGGATCGGCGGCGGCAAGATCACCTTCTACACCTTCATCGGCATGGCGCTGGCGACGGTCGTGCTCATCCTGGCCTCGACGTCGAAGTCCCTCGCGTTGTTCACGGTCGCGTTCATCGTGCTGTTCGTGCTCACCGGCGTCGGCAACGGTTCGACGTACAAGATGATCCCGGCGATCTTCCGCGCGAAGGCGAAGGTGGCGATCGCCAACGGCGCCGAGGAGGCGGCCGAGCTGCTCAAGGCCCGTCGCCTGTCGGGTGCGCTGATCGGCCTGGCGGGAGCGATCGGCGCCGAAGGCGGCCTGTTCATCAACCTCGCGTTCCGCCAGTCGTTCGCCGACACGAAGAGCGGTGTGCCCGCCTTCGTCGGGTTCCTCGTCTTCTACGGGCTGTGCTTCGCCGTCACCTGGGCGGTCTACCTGCGCAAGCCCGCCGAACAGCCCACGAGTGAGCGCGGTCTGGCGCTCGCGGGAGCGGAGGTCTGAGATGCCCACCCTGGTCGTCGCCGGACACGGCATGGTCGCCCACCGGCTCGTGGAGGCGGTGCGTGCGGAAGACCCTTCGGGGAACTGGCACGTGGTCGTCCTGTCGGAGGAGCCGCGCCCGGCGTACGACCGGGTGGCGCTCACGTCCTATGTGGACACCTGGGACCCGGCGGCCCTCGCCCTGCCCGGCTCGGACTACGCGGACGACCCGCACGTCGACCTGCGGCTCGGCGAGCTGGTCACCTCGCTGGACCGGACCGCCCGGACGGTCACCACGGCCTCCGGTGCTGTCCTCTCCTACGACGCGCTGGTCCTGGCCACCGGCTCGCGGCCGTTCGTGCCGCCGGTCCCCGGGCACGACCTGCCCGGCTGCTTCGTCTACCGGACCATCGAAGACCTCGACGCGATCCGCGCGGCGGCCGTCGGAAAGCCCGGCCGCGGGCGGCGCTCGGCCGTCGTCATCGGCGGTGGCCTGCTCGGCCTGGAAGCCGCGAAGGCGTTGCGGGACATGGGACTCTCCCCGCACGTCGTCGAGATGGCGCCGCGGCTGATGCCGCTGCAGGTCGACGAAGGCGGCGGCTCGCTGCTGCGGCGGCTCATCACGAACCTCGACGTGACCGTCCACACGGGAACGTCGACCGACGCCATCGAAGCCGACGGCTCGCGGCTGCTGGCCAAGCTCGGCAACGGCACCGAGCTGGACGTCGACCTCGTCGTGTTCTCGGCGGGCGTCCGGCCGCGCGACGACCTCGCGCGGCAGTCCGGCCTCGAAGTCGGCCCGCGGGGCGGTGTGCTGACCGACGCGTCCTGCCGCACGAGCGACCCGGCGGTCTACGCGATCGGCGAATGCGCCGCGGTCGACGGGCGCGTCTACGGCATCGTGGCACCCGGGTACGCGATGGCGGAGATCGTCGCCGCGCAGCTCACCGGGGGTTCGGGGACGTTCCCGGAGCCGGACACGTCCACCAAGCTGAAGCTGATGGGTGTCGACGTCGCGTCGTTCGGCGACGCGCACGCCCAGGCCGAAGGCGCGCTGGAAGTCGCGGTCAACGACGCGGTCGCCGGGACGTACAAGAAGCTCGTGGTCACCGACGACGGCAAGACACTGCTCGGCGGTGTGCTCGTCGGCGACGCGACCGAGTACAACACGCTGCGCGCGCTGGTCGGGCGGCCGCTGCCGGCCGAGCCGGGCGCGATCCTCGCCCCGGCGGGCGGGGGCGCGGCGGTCGGCGTCGACGCGCTGCCGGACGCGGCCCAGATCTGTTCGTGCAACGCGGTTTCCAAGGGCACGATCACCCGGGCGATCCACGAAGACGGCTGCGACTCGGTGCCGAAGGTCAAGGCGTGCACCCGCGCCGGCACCGCGTGCGGCTCGTGCGTCCCGCTGCTCGGCAAGCTGCTGACGGCGTGCGGGGTCGAGCAGTCGAAGGCCGTCTGCGAGCACTTCCCGCAGTCGCGCGCGGAGCTGTTCGAGATCGTCCAGGCCACCCGGATCACGACGTTCAGCGAGCTGATCGGCCGCTACGGCACGGGCAGCGGCTGCGCGGTCTGCAAGCCCGCGGTGGCGTCCATCCTGGCCACCCTCGGCAACGGGCACGTCCTCGGCGGCGAGCAGATGACGTTGCAGGACACCAACGACCGGTACCTGGCGAACCTGCAGCGCAACGGCACGTACTCGGTCGTCCCGCGCATCCCCGGCGGCGAGATCACCCCGGACAAGCTGATCGTGATCGGCGAGGTCGCGAAGGACTTCGGGCTGTACACGAAGATCACCGGCGGGCAGCGGATCGACCTGTTCGGCGCCACCGTGGACCAGCTGCCGCTGATCTGGCGCCGGCTGGTCGACGCGGGCTTCGAGTCCGGGCACGCGTACGGCAAGGCGTTGCGCACGGTCAAGTCGTGCGTCGGGTCGACGTGGTGCCGCTACGGCGTGCAGGACAGCGTCGGACTGGCGATCGAGCTGGAGCTGCGCTACCGCGGGCTGCGGTCGCCGCACAAGCTGAAGTCGGCCGTCTCCGGCTGCGCGCGGGAGTGCGCCGAGGCGAGGAGCAAGGACTTCGGGATCATCGCCACGGAGAACGGCTGGAACCTCTACGTCGGGGGCAACGGCGGCACCACCCCGCGGCACGCCGAGCTGCTGGTGTCCGATGTGGACACCGAGACGCTGATCCGCACGATCGACCGGTTCCTCATGTTCTACGTCCGCACGGCCGACCGGCTGCAGCGGACCGCGCCGTGGATCGAGGAGCTGGAGGGCGGGCTCGACCACCTGCGCGCGGTGATCGTCGACGACTCGCTCGGCATCTGCGAAGACCTCGACGCGGCGATGGCCAAGCACGTCGACAACTACGCCGACGAGTGGAAGGGCGTGCTGGAGGACCCAGAAAAGCTGGCGCGGTTCACGTCGTTCGTCAACGCGCCGGGCACGCCCGACCCCGCGATCTCCTTCCGCTCGGAGCGGGAGCAGAAGGTGCCCGTGATGCTGGGAGTACCGGAGGTGCGCCGATGACCACGTCGATCGAACGAACCTGGACGGCGGTGTGCGCCGCGACCGACGTCCCCGAGAACGCCGGAGTCGCCGCGCTGCTCGACGGCGGCGTCCAGGTGGCCGTCTTCCGGCTGCCGGGCGAGCGGCTGTACGCACTGTCCAACTGGGACCCGTGCAGCGGCGCGGCCGTGCTTTCCCGCGGCATCGTCGGTGACGCGGGTGGTGTCCCGGTGGTCGCCTCGCCGGTCTACAAGGAGCGGTTCGCGCTCGACAGTGGACAGTGCCTGGACGCCGAGGGCGTGTCGGTGCCGGTGTACGACGTGCGCGTGCGGGAGGGCGTGGTCGAAGTGGAGAGCCCGTGATGTTGCCGCTGAGCGGTTTCGTGGTCGGCATCACCGCGGCGCGCCGGGCGGACGAGCTCGGCGCGCTGCTCGTGCGCAAGGGGGCGAGCGTCCGCTACGGCCCGGCGATCCGGATCGTCCCGCTGACCGACGACACGGAGCTGCACCAGGCGACGACGGCGTTGCTGGAGACCCCGGTCGACACGGTGGTGGCGACGACGGGCATCGGCTTCCGCGGCTGGCTCGAGGCGGCGGAGGGCTGGGGCCTGGGCGACTCCCTGATCTCGCGCTTTTCCGAGTGCGCGTTGCTGGCGCGCGGGCCGAAGGTGACCGGCGCGATCCGCGCGGCCGGGCTTTCGGAGGCCTACTCGCCGGCGTCGGAAAGCAACGCGGAGTTGTTGCAGCACTTGCTTTCTTCGGGGGTTTCGGGGAAGCGGATCGCGGTGCAGCTGCACGGCGAACCGTTGCCGTACTTCGTGGACGCGCTGCGGGCGGCGGGCGCGGAGGTCATCGAAATCTCGGTGTACCGCTGGGTCGGGCCGGTGGACCCGGCGCCGGTCGACCGCCTGCTGGACGGGGTCCTGGAGGGCTCGATCCACGCGCTGCCGTTCACGAGCGCGCCGGCGGTGGCCTCGCTGATCGCCCTGGCCCGCCGCACCGGCCGGCTCCCGGGCCTGGTCACGGCGTTGTCGGGCCCGGTGGTGGCGGCGTGCGTCGGCCCGATCACGGCGGGCCCCCTGGCGGCCTTGGGGATTCCGACGGTCCAGCCGCACCGGGCGCGGATCGGGGCGCTGGCCCGCACGGTGTCGGAGACGCTGCTGACCCGCTCACCCCGGTTTTCGGCGGGCGGCCGCGCGATCGAACTCCGCGGCCAGGCGGCGGTGGTGGACGGCGAGTGGCACGAAGTGGCCCCGGCACCGATGGCGTTGCTGCGGGCGCTGGCGGCGTCACCGGGCCGGGTGGTGTCCCGTCGCGAGCTGATCTCGGCGTTGCCGGGCGGCGGCGAGGAACACGCGGTGGAGACGGCGATCGGCCGCCTGCGCACGTCTCTCGGCGGCGGCCGGGTGGTCCAGACCGTGGTGAAGCGCGGCTACCGGCTGGCCGTGGACGCCTGAACGGCCCCTTGCGGTGTCCGTGGCGAAGGGGATAACCTATAGCCCAAGCTAGAGGTCATAGCCGAGGGCGGGACTGGTGGACGAGACGCGCGGACCGCAACGACGCCGGCGGGCGGACACCCGGCGGGAGATCCTGGACACCGCCGTCGAGGTCATGGCCGAACGCGGGGTGGCCGGCCTCAGCCTGTCCGAGGTCGCGCGGCGGGTCGGCATCCGGCAACCGTCGCTGTACAAGCACTTCGTTTCGTTGCACGCCGTCTACGACGTGCTGTTCCGGGAGGGGGCGGAGCAGCAGCGAGAGGCGGTGGCCCGGGCGCTGAAGGGGAGGGTGCCCGGGCTGCCTGCCCTGGCCGCGGCGGTCGAGGCGCTCGGCCGGGTCGCCATGGCGCACCCGGTGCACGCCCAGCTCGTCGCGTGGCGGCCGGTGCCGGAGTTCGAGCCGTCCGCCGAAGCGTTCCAGCCGAGTGTCGAGCTGGTCGAGCTGCTGCGCGGGGCGGTGCGCGACGCCGTGGCCGCGGGGGAGCTCGATCCCGGCGCCGACTCCGAGGCCGGCCTCGCCCTGTTGTCGATCGTCGTCACCGGGACGCTGTCGCAGCAGCTCGCGAACGAGCCCGGTGCGGGGTACGAAGCCGGGCGGTTCACGTCGCTGCTGCCCGAGGTTTTCACCATGTTCGTCCGGCACTTCGCCCCGGGAGGGCAGCCATGCGACAGACCCGGACCAGCCACGCCCTGACGATCGCACGCCCGGACCGCGAGGAGGTCGCCCGCGTCGGCCTCGCCGAGCTGGCCGCGTTGGACGTCCTGCTCGGTTCGCTCGGCCCGGACGACGGCCGGCGGCCCACGGCGAGCGGGTGGACCGTGCGCGAGGTGGTCGCCCACCTGGTCGGCCAGCACGCGGAGACGGCGCGACCGTGGACGATCCCCGGCCGGATCCGGGCCGCCCGCAAGCGGTTCCCGGAACTGTCCGCATTGGACGCGCACAACGCGTTGCAGGTGGCGACCTTCTCGCCGCTGTCCGACGAGGCGCTTCGCGCGCTGCTCGCGCGGGTCGGGCCGCGGGCGGTCCGCAGGCGGCGGCGCACCCCGGCGTTCGTCCGGCGGCAGCGCACCGAGCGGTACTTCCCCGGCGAACCGCTGGTCGACCCGGCCATGGCCTACGTGCTCGACGTCCTGTCCAACCGGGACACCTGGCTGCACCGGCTGGAGATCGCCCGCGCGACCGGCCGTCCGTTCGCGGTGAACGACGACGTCGTGGTCATGCAGGTGGCCCGTGACCTCGCCGAGGAGTGGACCGGGCCGCCGCTGGTGCTGGAGCTGGGCGGCGCGTGGCGGCTCGGCGAGGGCGAGCCGGTCGCGTGGGTGCGCGCCGATCCGCTCGACTACCTCTGGCACCTCTCGGGCCGGCCGGGCGACCCGGAATTCGACGTCGACGGCGACCCCGCCGTGGTGGACGCCCTGCGTGCGGCGCGGGTGGTGTTCTAGGTGTTCTGTCCGGGGAGGTTGCGATCGTGGCGACACGTGACCGGATGATCTTGGCATAAGGGAGGGCCTCCGGGTTCGGTGTGGATTGCGACGTCTACACCGATCAACGGAGGCCCTCGTGACCCACG